>JAFVHU010000093.1 GCA_017474385.1 Afipia sp.
CGATAATGGAAAATAGGGCTCGATCCGGCGCATCTGCGCCTCGGTAAGCAAAAACAGATCATTCATGGCGATGCCTCCCAGCACCGCCATTGAATCAATCACTCAACATATCCGCAAGAATTTAATGGGTCCTGAGCCTAGTCTAATTCGATTGCCTGGTACTTCCCGGTTTCATCCAGCGCCGTGCCCCATACCTTGTGAGAGGCCTGGTGTTCACCGCGTCCGAAATTGAGAGATGTTCCAAGTCCCATGTCCAGGTTGCGCATACTTTCCAGGGTGTCGACGAGTTTCTCGGTATCGAGTTGCGGACCGGCACGCTTAAGCGCCTGCACCAGAACGTTTGCCGCAACATAGCCCTCGAGTGAAACATAGTCCGGCGCTTCACCCGGAAAATATTTGGCCAGGGCCGATTTATATTCAAGAACCACACTCGAATAGCCGGCCACCGCGGGCACAACCTGCGTTACGATGACGCCAGTGGCATAGCGTTTTCCCAACAACATTAATTCATCGGCAAGGGCGGTGCTGCCGACGAACGATACATTGGTGTAAATCATCGCCGGATAGAGGTCGCGCGTTTTTTCAATGAACCTTGCAGCGGCCCGATAAGTCGACACCATGACGATCGCTTTGATTGGTGTCTTATGCGCCTTCAACTGAGCAATTGCATCGTCCACGTCCACGGTGTTGCGCTGGTAGTTAAGCCGCAGAACCGTGCCGTCGCCAGCGCCGAGCGCCCGCATAGCCCTGGCGACACCGGCAAAGCCTGAATCACCGTAGGGATCCTGCTGGGCAAAAACGGCGATCTGCTTCGGCGTTATCCGTCGCACCTTTACCAGGTACCGCACCACAGCGTCGGTTTCTTCTGCGTAGCTCGCGCGATAGTTGAACACGTAGCGATCGGGAGGGTCGCGGCGGAGGAGATTGGCTCCTGTAAAGGCGCCGAAGAACAACATCTTTCGCTCAAGTGCGTACGGGACCGCGACGACGGCGGTGGGTGTCCCAACATTTCCGATGATGCCGAATACCCGATCTTTCTCGTAAAGCTGCTTCATTGTCTCCGCGGTTCGCGTCGGCTCGTAGCCGTCATCAGCCGCTATCAGTCTAAGCATCCGGCCTTCCACGCCGCCCGCG
The DNA here is from genome assembly GCA_017474385.1 of Afipia sp. Taxonomy (GTDB): domain Bacteria; phylum Pseudomonadota; class Alphaproteobacteria; order Rhizobiales; family Xanthobacteraceae; genus Afipia. The sequence goes on from JAFVHU010000093.1 coordinate 1,135, forward strand.
TCGTTAACTCGATTAAAGGCGGCGTCGATCCCGAGTTTCATCTGGCGTCCAAGCTCCTTTGCGGAGCCGGAGAATGGTGCCGAAATCCCGAATCGGATTTCTCGATCGGTTATGCCGCGGACCGCGGTGCTTGCAGTGCTGGGTGAAGTCGCCGGCGCGGCGGTTGTCGGGGCGGCGATGCCGGGCGAGATTGGCCCAGCGATCGACTTTTCGAGATCGGCGAGCTGACGGTCTGCCGATGCGCAATCGGTCTGACCTGTTGTGACTGAGCGACGGCCGTCCGCCACGGCGCGATCAAGCAGCTGCGTAACGTCGGCGCGCTCGGCATCCGCGGCCGAGGCCTCCTTGATCACTACTGCAAACTTGTCGACGATCACCTGAATGCGGGGCCGGGCGATGTCGCGGCAGGCTAACGCTGCACCAATAATCGGTCCGACACGACCGGCAAGGTCTCGGACAACGTCCAGCTTGTCTCCAGGCGCCGCACCCGCGGAGCCTGCGAGCAAAACACCAAGTGCCAGAGTGATCCAACGGTAGGTCATCGCCAACTCCACGAGACCACAGTCACATTGGACCGGTCGTGATGCATCGTCAATTGTTCTTCGCGTCCAGGTTGCGCTACCGCATGATCAAGGCGCCTGAGTTGGCTTTTGCTGCCACTGCATAAATTGCTGCAGTAGCGTTTCGGACTGCTCGTGCGTGGGAGCAGGCTGGCTCGTTTGGGTTGATGTGAGAATGGTCTGAAATTCTGAAAGAGCGGGTTTGGAATCCTCGCGTCCTTGAGTTGGCAGAGAAAGAGCGGCTTTTACCGAATGCAATATCCCGGAGATGGATGAACCACCGCCGTCTGGCTGTCGTGCATGGTCCTGCGAAGCGGGAACCATGATCACGAAGAACAGTGCGACGATGGCTGAAATGCCGATGGCTGCAGCGAAGCGGCCGGCGACGCCAAGCAACGCCGTTCGCTGGTCACGCTCACGCGCGAAGCCCGGTGGCTCGTGAATGACCTCGGGGTCGAGTGGATGCTGCAAAGCATCGGCAACCGCTCCCTCAAGCAGAGCGTCGTACGAAGATCGCGTGGAAATGGGCCGCTTGAGACGCTCGGATCCTGTTTCTGAAAACTCGGATGTCGATTCTGAAAGCGAGGCTGACGGACGCTCCGATCTTTCACGCAACCAGCGCGGCGCATAATACAACGGATTTTGGGGATTGAGGTGGTCCTGCGGGCTCAAGATACTCATACGCTACTCCTCACAACGCGTAACCGTTGGGTCTCAGTCACCTCAGGGGTGCTGTGGCCATCTGGCCAGAGATGTTTTTCGTGGGTGTGATGAACAAGGTTCCAGTAGTCAAAACCGGTCGCACGGAAAAGCCGTGGGATCGGTCAAGACGAGACACGAGGCTTGGTGATCGGGAAACTTGAATCAGTGCGTCGGATGCCAGATCAGGATTATGCAGTGTAGTCCGCTTCAGCCGTTGAGACATATCTCGAGGCTGCACCGTCCATAACGCTTTCATCGCCCGTCCCTCGGCAAATGTTCCGCCTGCTGAACGAGCGGCGGAAAATCACCGACATTTGATGGAACCGCGACCGGACATTAGTAAGTCAAAAACTCGGCCGAACTGAGATAACATTTGTTCCCGACAATTTTCGGTTGTTTTGATGTTAGTTTTTACAGCCGCCGATTGCGCGGAAAATTATCCCATCTGACCGATGCGATGTGTGTTCGGAGAGCGCGACGCAATCGCATCTGAAAAACGCTGCCGCAGCAGATCCAATCACACCGATATCTGTTCGTTGCCGCAATGAAAAAGCGCTCATTAACCAGCCGTTAACCAACGCAGCTCAGTCTTTAACTATTCAATAACGAAGAGTGAGTCGGCGGTCATGGACGCAGAAGCGGTACCACAACGTCAATTGGTGCGTCTCCGGGGACGGTCGTATGTCGCGTTCGTGTTTTCCCCAACCGTTCCGGTTGTTGGTTGGCTTGAAGAAATAGACGCGACGCTCGCGCGTTCGCCCGGATTTTTCGTGGGAAAGCCGGTTGTCCTGGATCTGTCAGCGCTGGCCCTTAGCCAATCCGCTATCGCTCATCTCGTCAAAAGCCTGGAAGATCGGAATATCCGCGTTCTCGGGATCGAGGGTGTGGATGCGTCACTGCTCACCACGAGCATGCCGCCGATGTTGAGCGGCGGACGCCACTGCTTGCTCGAACAGACCGAAACGAAGAAGCCGGAAGCGAAGCCGCATCCAACGTCTCTCCTGCTGGAGCACCCGGTGCGCTCGGGCCAATCCGTCGTCTTTACCGAAGGCGATGTCACGGTGCTGGGTTCGGTCGGGTCCGGTGCAGAGATTGTCGCTGGCGGCTCAATCCATGTCTACGGAACGCTGCGTGGCCGTGCGATGGCGGGCGTCAACGGCAATGCGGCTGCGCGGATCTATTGCCAGAAGATCGAAGCCGAACTTCTTGCCATCGACGGTTACTACCAGACTGCAGAAGAAATCAACGCAACCCTTCGCAATCGGCCCGCTCAAGCATGGCTCGACGGCGATATCATGAGAATTACACCGCTGAATTGACCAGCGAAGGAGGTAAGGATGGCCAAAGTCTTGGTCGTGACGTCAGGTAAAGGCGGTGTTGGGAAGACGACTTCCACTGCCGCACTCGGTGCGGCGCTCGCGCAAAGCGGGGAAAAGGTCGTGGTCGTCGATTTCGACGTCGGGTTGCGCAATCTCGACCTGGTCATGGGAGCGGAACGCCGTGTGGTGTTCGACCTCATCAACGTCGTGCAGGGTGTAGCAAAGCTCTCCCAGGCACTTATCCGAGACAAGCGCCTCGAGAATCTTTGGTTGCTTCCTGCGTCCCAAACCAGGGACAAGGACGCGCTGACCGAGGAGGGCGTCGGGCGCATCATCGACGACCTGCGCAGCAAGTTCGACTGGGTTCTCTGCGATAGCCCAGCGGGCATCGAGCGCGGAGCGACGCTTGCGATGCGCTATGCGGACGAAGCCGTCATCGTTACCAATCCAGAAGTCTCGTCGGTGCGTGATTCAGATCGCATCATAGGCATGCTCGATTCAAAGACGGTGAAAGCCGAGAAGGGCGAGCAGGTGAAGAAGCATGTGCTGATCACCCGCTACGATCCCGGGCGCGCAGCACGCGGAGAGATGCTCAGCATCGAGGATATCCTCGAGATTCTTGCCACGCCGCTTCTGGGGATCATTCCGGAGAGCCAGGATGTCTTGCGGGCTTCGAACGTCGGCTCCCCCGTTACGCTCAACAACGCTGCGAGCGCACCGGCTCGGGCTTACATGGATGCAGCCCGGCGCCTGATGGGTGAATCGGTCACAATGACAGTGCCGGTCGAGCGCAAGGGCTTGATGAACCGATTGTTGGGACGGAGGGCTGCATGAGCATGAATCTGTTGCGGCTGTTCAGCGGCCGTACTGCTTCCGCGCCGGTTGCACGGGAACGGCTGCAGATTCTCCTGGCGCATGAACGCGGCTTGCGCGGCCAGCCCGATCTCCTGGGAATTCTGCGGGAAGAGATCCTTGCCGTGGTTTCACGGCACGTTGTACTCGACCCGGAAAAGGTCATCGTTCGGATGGACAGGGGCAGGAGCGTTTCGACGCTGGAGGTCGATATCGAACTCCCCAACGGATTCGACAAACGGATAGCGGCTGCTGGCTGACAATAGCTGCTTCCGTCATAGTCGACCTCTCTACATTCGCCGGACGTAGATCGCGCGAAATAGGTTTCTCTGCCGTGGAGTAGGGCAACCGCAGCCCGTGGCTTCCCAAGCTTGCAGTCGTTTGCGCGCTGCCTTGAAGTTTGCAGATGAAACTTCCTGCGAAGGCTCGAAATTTCCCTGATCTATCGAAGGTGTTTCCCTGTTAATTTTCCAGATATTGTTCGAGAAGTCCCTATGGTACAGTGGCTTCTTGCTAAGAACGGGCCAGCAGGAGCCGAATCCGCAAAATTCTTTGTAAAATTCCCTGTTGGCAGGGAATTCGAGCAGAGACTGGTGCGACTACGACTACGACTCCGACTACGACTACGACTGCGTCGCCAGCCGACCAGTCCCAAAACTAGAAAATACTCTTCCAACCTTGCAGAAAAGCCCACCAAATGCGGGTGTACTCCAGGAAAATTTCCGTTTCTGGAGACGTATTGAGAAGACTAGGTGTTTAGTCCCGGCATTTGATGGTGCAATCTTATCCTTGGGATGGAAGGAGGCACTATGGGACAAATTCTTCACGGCAGCGCCACGACGACAGCGGCGGTCCGTCGAGCAATACAAAATAGTCAAGCGAGCCTGAG
>JAFVHU010000094.1 GCA_017474385.1 Afipia sp.
CCCGGGCTCGACATCAATGACATCGTGCCGGGTGAGCGCCGGGAGCGATCGAAGTACGGCTTCTACGTCAACGCCGAACAGCAGGTCGCAACCGACATCGGCATTTTCGCGCGCGCAAGCTGGAACGACGGCCAGAACGAGAGCCTCTCGTTTGCGGATATCGACCGCAGCGTGTCCGGCGGCGTTTCGATCAAGGGCAGTTACTGGGGACGGCCGGCCGATACGATCGGGCTGGGCGGGGCCATCAACGGACTGTCGGGCGCGCACCGCGATTTCCTGGCCTTTTGATCATAAGCGCGCTGCGACAATTCGACGTAAAGCAAGGATGCAGAACACCACAAATTGGACTTACCGCTCTGGATATGGTTGCAGCCAAGTGGCTGTTTCGGACCAAGAGGAGGAAGAAATGCGTCGTTTGATTTTTGCAGCTACAGCTGTGGCGGCAATCGCAGGCGCAGGATCGCTCGTCAGCACGCGGGCAGATGCGAGGCCCATAGCCGGCGGACTGGGCGCATCTGTTGCGCCCGAACTGGCCGAGCAGGTGGCTTTGGTATGTCGGCGAAAATGGAACGGTCATCGCTGGGTCCGGGTGTGCTATGAAACAGGCCCCCGCTACTATTACGGTGGACCGGGCTACTATTACGGCGGGCCGAGCATTTATTTCGGAGGCGGAGGATTCTCCCACCATCACGGCCATCACGGCGGCCATCACGGTCACCATGGAGGCCATCACTGACTCTACGGCACGAAACTGCGTGCGGCAAAAGCGCGCGGGAATTACAGCTTGAGTCGCGAACGTTCAGGCTGCATTCATAACCGCAGTAACAAGCTCGCTTTTCTTAGAACAGCAAAGCATGGACAGAAATATGTTCATTCGGTCCGCCGTACTCACGGTTGCGGTCGCAGCTATTGGGCTGTGCCTCGCTATTTCCCCCAGCAGCTCAGCGCCTTTGGCTCCCGCTTCAATTGGGGAGCAGAACGTCTTGGTTCAGCAAGTGCAGCACCGTCATGGTATGCGGCACCACCATGGAGCGCGGCCTCATCATGTCAGGCGGCCCCATCATCATGTCAGGCCACGACATCATCATCAGCGGCGCCATCACCATCGCTGATTATCGTTAGCAGCGGCCTGATGATTTCGGCGGCTGTGCTTTGGGGTAACATAGTCGCCTAATGCGCCTGTACGCCGAAATTCCGCGACCACTAGGTTTTGCGCGTTGCCTCGTCCCGACAGGATATCGATGCGACGCTATATGATGGCTTGAACGAATGGACCGGACGTTGGCACCTCAACGAAACCGCTTGCCATTCCACTGCATCTGATAGCGGCAAATTGAACCGCCTCGGCTACAATCCACGGCTATTGACGGCACACCTGAGTCGATCGGCATATCGATTTCGAATACATCTCCTCGCCAAACCTCGCGATGCACGCCTCCTCTGGAGACGAAGACGCGATGAAGACAACCCTTCGGCGAACAAAGAGCATCCCGATTGAGACACCCGAACTGGTCGAAGTGTATTGCGACAAACTCTTCGCCCCTCGACCCTTTCAAGTATCGCAGGAACCCCGTTCAAACATTTATTGCGTCGTCCATGCACACAAGTTGCGCCGCTTTGAACGTCTTGTGAATAACCGGCGGCAGTCGTTGCAGCCGCTCGTATGATAGCGTGGAGAGTCTGCCCTGCGCCATTCCAGACGCACGCGCGTTTGCTGCGGTTGCGGTCAGACATACCATGAGTACGATGAAAAAGTGCAGCATTGCATCCTCCTACAGTCTGCCAAAATCGCCCTCCTGAGTCAGATCTGTTCGAAAACCACACCAAGCCATTTTTTTCAGTCACTCAAATAGCTCGACAAACTCGCCGAAACTCGCGCAAGGATAGCGGGCCACCAGCCGGTGACCCCAATCGCATTGTCGTCAGAATGAGTGCCAGTTCTACTTTTTGAACTTAGCTTGACCGGATTTACCCTCTGCCGTTTTGATTGTCAGCGCAACTGCTGCACCCGGCACAATCGGGCCTTTAGCTTCACCTTTCAAAAAATTCTCGCCCGATGGAGCCAGCGTATTGGTCTCGCGGCCGGCTGTTGCGCCGATAGGGGCAGCGCCCGTGAAATCTTTTGTAGCAACGGGCTTTTTGCTTTCATCGAACACATTGATCGTGATGGTGTTGCCGGAGGTCACCAGTTCAGCGTCGATGCCAGCGACGTCCTCCATTGGACCGCCGTTCGGCCCCTTTTCGCTGCTGTGGGCATGCTGCGCGAACGAAGGCGCCGACCAGATAAGCGAAAGAACAAGAATGACTATGTACTTCTTGTCGTGACTCCGTTGGATGTGGATTGAGGCTGTTCGTCCCTTTCACCGTTCTCGCACCGGAGCAGGACATAAGTGCCGGCAGGAGCGTATCGGATTTGCACAAGCGGGGAGTTGCCCCACGACGCGGGCATGACTTTGGCTTGATTCTCCATGGGCGGCAGCGGTATCGGCAGCGATCTGATGGCCTCGACGTTGGAGCGAAGGTGCTTGGGAAGCCGGACGACGATCTCGAAGCGTCGGTCACCCTCGAACACAAGCCCGGCGCCCTTACCGCCCACCGCGATTTCGACCAAGTGGGTTCTGTCGTAGATGGCCCGTGCGTCCGGCAGGGACCGTCCAATTTCGTCGAGCTTGTTGCAACGCGTTGTGCCACCGTGCGGCTGTTCTCGCCAATCAGCAGCATGGCCGTCCCGAGCACGACTCCCTTGCCGTTGAGCGTTGCCGCGCCGTTGGAGACCATTCAGAGCGGCTATACGCAAGGCCGGCTTACCTTGCTATTTATGACTGGCCTGGCGTTTCATTTATTCAAGGTTTGATTTCTCCTGAATATTATCTTAGCAGTCGTGGGAACGGATAATCGACCCAGTTTCGAGGGTTCAGAGGCGAGGTTTCATGGGAGAAGGCCATTCTCACGGAGCGGCGATTCCGTCGGCGGCAGGCCGGCATCAAAAGCCGCTTTACGCAGCGCTGGCTCTGACCCTCAGCTACATGGCCGCCGAAATTATCGGCGGTATTGTGACTGGCAGTTTGGCGCTGATCGCAGACGCGGCGCACATGGCGACCGATGCCGGTGGATTAGCACTCGCTCTCTTCGCCATCCATTTTGCGCAAAAGAACGCTACCCCGCAGAAGACATACGGCTATCTGCGCACCGAGATTCTCGCCGCTCTGACAAATGCCGTAGTGCTGTTGCTGCTCACAATTTACATTCTCTACGAAGCGTACAAACGATTTCAGTCGCCGCCCGAAATCCTGAGCGGTCCGATGTTGGCGGTCGCAGCGGTGGGGCTTGTTGTCAACCTGATAAGCATGAAGTTGCTCTCGGCAGGTTCTTCCGAGAGCCTCAATGTCCAGGGCGCTTATTTCGAAGTTCTCAGCGACATGCTCGGATCGTTGGGCGTCATCGCGGCCGCCCTGATCATCATGTATACGGGGTGGACGCTGGCTGATCCGATCATCGGCGCAGGCATCGGCTTGTTCATCGTCCCCCGCACATGGAACCTCCTGAAGCAAGCCGTCCATGTTTTGATGGAGGGGGTGCCGGCAGAGATCGATGTTGGCCTGCTCGAAAAGGCGCTGTTGGAAATCCCCGGCGTTACAGCAGTGCATGATCTGCACGTCTGGACTATCACCTCCGGAACGGATTCATTGACCGGGCATGTCGTCGTGACGGATATGAAGGATGCGCGCTCAGTTCTCAAGACCGCAAAGGCCGTCATTGAGGAGAAATTCAACATTGATCATGTAACAATTCAAATCGAGGATGCAGAAATGCGCGCGGCCGAGCCCGTGTTGCGCTTTTAGAAAAAGGCCAACGGCTCCGGGCATGTACGATTTCACCGACGGCTGTTCGCCGTCACTGACGTGCCGGTGACTCGATTGACGTCGTCAAGGAAAATCAGCGCAGCACCGGGGCAGCCCTTCAAACACAGCAAGAGCAAGACAATGGTCTGCGACCGATGCCTCCCCTGGAATGTATACGGAGGGCACGAACTAAGTACTTTGGATGATAGATTCGGACGATGCATCTGCGAAATTGATCCTGCTTAGTCGCATAGTAAATTCGGTTGCACGCCCCCAGTCGACTCTACGCTCAATCACTTACCCGCAGCGACTAACTCCGTCTCCTTGCGCATCCGATCCCGCAGATCGGAAAGCATATTTGATAGTTGTAGGAAGGCAGCTCTGTCGAGGTCGGCACGAATAGATTCGTGAAGCCGCGATCGAGTTGGAACAAGCGGCTTTAGGCGGCTGATTGCCTTATTCGTGAGCGAAAGAAGCATGATTCTTCGATCCTCCATGCATCGACTGCGTCGAATGAGGTCTCGCTTTTCGAGCACCTTGGATTGAACCGAAACAAATGATGAGTCGACGTGAAGAAGCGCCGCCACGGCTTTGACGGATAGTCCGCTACCTTCACTCAGTTCTTCGATCGCAATCAAGATCATCCATTGCGGACCGCTGACGCCAATCCGCTTTCCCAAAAGCTCTGCGATGCGCATTGTGTAGACGCTGATGGCCGATATATCCCAGACCATGTGATGGCAGGCGCTCTCATCTCCCGATGTGCGCTTACGATACGATCCCGACGACACGAGTGCGCACCGCCGCGTATTCAAAGAATGCCCATGATCGTCCGAACGTGCGAATGTTTTCGTCCTTGTGCGGGCGGCGACGGGCCTGTCGGTTTTACTTTTCACTTCAGTCCTCACCGGCCAGCTTCCTGAGTTCGTTCGGGTCACTCTCGCGGAGGATGACGTTGGCCACCTGATCGTACGCGCGCGTTGCCGCCATCAGCTTGCTCATCTCCTGCACCGTCTTGACGTTCGAGCCCTCAAGCACTCCCGTGGCGAGACGCACTTCGGTTGCCGCGACGTCCGACGGCGTAGCGGCAGCAGAAAAAAGCCCGCCAGTCCCCGCGGTAAGCTGTCGCTGGTCTGCAAACCGGACGATGCGCAGACGCCCGATGAATCCCTTGGCGGTAGAGATTGAGCCGTCAGAACCGACCATCACCGGTCCGTCTTGTTGCGAGACCCTGATCGGGCCGCGCGAGGTCATCACCGGTTGACCTCCGAGCGTGACCAGTTGGCCTTTCGCATCGAGCGTGAATGCACCATTCCGCGTATATCTCTCTCCCGCCGGCGTCGCGACAACGAAGAAGCCATCTCCGATCATTGCAACGTCGGTGGGGTTTCCAGTCGCTTGAAGCGGTCCGGTCGAGAAATCCGTGAAGGCGGTCGCAGCGACGAGCGATCGTAGCGGTGATGATCGGACATCATCTTCCTTCGCCTCCGTGAGATACTCGCGGAAACGCAGACCTTCGCTTTTGTAGCCAGTCGTCGACTGGTTCGCGATGTTGCGAGCCACCGTATCGACCTGCTGACGCAAAGTTACGAGCCGCGAAAGACCGATAATGGACTTGTCGCTCATGGATTGCCTCTCTAACGAGAGAGCTACATGCGCCCTTCCACTCTGCCGCAAGCGGCACCGTCTCGCCCTGGCAAGACGTGATTTCCCAACGGACGCTAGCGATCGCCATCGGAAAGGGGCAGTGAGCTCGAAACGATTTCAGGAACGCATCAGCGTTCAGCGAAAAAACGTTCAGGCGAGCGTCTTTGGGGGTGGAGTATGTAAGGTTGGCGCAAGTCCATCGGCTGAGATGGCTGTCCACTTCAACTCGCATCCAACGGGCGCAGCAATCGCACTTGCCTCAAGAACCGGCATCACAACAGCAAAACAACCGTGACAATGATGACTTGGTAATATGGGATCAGGGCTTTCCGACCGATCCGACGTCTGGCAGGCAACGCTGGGAGCCGCACCATAAAGCGCCAGGCCACACGCCCCATGCAAGGCACCACCAATCAGATACACAATCAACCAGATCACCGCGCCAAAAGAGCGCAGGTTGTCCGTCTTTGAGACGAGCGAAAGTCGAAAGCTGATTGCCAATTCGATTCTCCGAGCGCCAAAGAATATCGGATACCCAATCGAACGGTACTGCGACAAAATCGCCCGCGTGCTTAGGTCCGGCGGTCACTGCGCACACGGCCATCACCGGTTTGTCATCCGCCAATTTCAGCAGCCATGTCATCATCGATCGAAGCTCGATCGAGTCTGGTCGCAGATGATTTCGATGATCACGGTGACAGCCTGAAAACCCGCTATATCCGCATCTGCGGCAGGCCCCGGCGATCAGATTTTCGCGAACTGGATGTAGCTCGCGCGTGATCCACAACGCTCAGGGCCTATGTGTTTCTAGGCTCAGGACCCATTAAATTCTTGCGGATATGTTGAGTGATTGATTCAATGGCGGTGCTGGGAGGCATCGCCATGAATGATCTGTTTTTGCTTACCGAGGCGCAGATGCGCCGGATCGAGCCCTATTTTCCATTATCG
>JAFVHU010000095.1 GCA_017474385.1 Afipia sp.
CGTGTCGGCTGGCTCGAATTCAAGACGCGCACTGGCTCGCTTTCTGTCTACCAGCAGGGGTTCAAGCATCGCTGCGAAATGCTTGATCATCCCTATGCCGTTGCCCGCTCGTTAGATGAAGCAATCGCAATCGTGCGCGGCTGGGGCGTGCTGCGGAACTCTGAGGCAGCGACATGATGGACAACGCCTTCCTCGCGCTGGCCGATACCCAGCTCACTGCCGCCGCAAAAGCCCGTCACCGCGCAGCAGAGAAGCGCGCAGCTAAGCATGTTGTGAATTCCGACGCAGATGCGCCGATGGTGCCTTCTGCGCAGGAGAAGGCGCAGCAGGAGAAATCGGTAACGTTACGCGAGTGGAAGAGATGGCGTCGCGAGCGCAGCGACATGCTGCTGGAAGGGCCGCTTAGCAGGGAGTACAAAGCCCTGCTTCTTCTCGTCGGTAGCCTTGCGCCCGAAAGCGCGCCCGCGTTGGCGTCGTACGTCCAACGGTGCGAGTGGCTGAATGGCTCAGACCTTGATACCCGGCATATCATTCTGTCCGTTGTAGATGACGCGATTGTTCGCCTGCGGATGGTGCATGGTCTCGCGCCATTCGATGACAGTCTCCCAGGCGAGGAGCCGACAGCATTCGAGCGTATCCGCAAGCATCTGACGGGAGTAGGCGCATGCTGATAGCTACCGCCATGAATGCCTACGCTGCGTCGTCGGGCCGGGTGTTTGCCGATCGCGCGTCGACCGTAGGCGCATCGGAAGTCGGCCAGTGCGCCCGAAAGGTCTATTGGCTCAAGAATGAGGACGACCCGCAACACGCGGCTGCGCGCGATCCGGACTACCAGGATGGTTGGGGCGCCCGCATGCGTGGGTCGATCTACGAGAACCATTTCTGGGAGCCCGCGCTGCGCCAGGCGTACGGGAAATTGCTTCTTTTTGCCGGTTCAGAGCAACAGACATTCGCAAGCGGATTCCTATCTGCGACGCCAGACGGCCTAATCGTCGGCGGCGGTCCAGACGGCGAGGATTGCATGGTCGAATGCAAGACGGCGGATCCGCGGACAAACCTGAGCGAAGCGAAGGCCGAGAACGTCTACCAAACCCATGTGCAGATGGGGCTTATCCGCGAGCTTACTCCGTGGAAGCCGACCCACAGCATCCTGTCCTACACGGACGCCTCATTCTGGAACGAGGTCAAAGAATTCGTCATCCCGTTCGATCAGCGGATATTCGAGACGGCAAAGCGCCGCGCGGCCGAAATTATCACTGCAAAGCATGCCTCTGACCTTAAGCCGGAAGGTTGGATCGCAGGCGGACGCGAGTGCGACTATTGCCCCTTCACGCGTGCATGCGGGATCGAGCGCCGCAAGGGTCCATCGGTAGAAGGCGTACCCGATCCGCAGTTCGTCGCCGAAATGGCGGGCTTGGCCAAAGCGATCAAGGCCTGTGAGGCGGCAGCAAAGGGCAATGACACTCGGTTGCGCGAACTACAGGACGAAATGCGCAACCGCCTTCGCCAGAAGGGCGTCCGCAAGATTCCAGGCGTTGTCACATGGTCTGCCGTCAAAGGTCGGTCGGGCTGGGACAACAAGGCAATCCGTGAAGCGGCCGAGCAGGCCGGCATCGATCTTTCACCATTCAATACCGTCGGCGAACCGACAGATCGCCTGATGGTCACCATTTCCGCGTCAACCGATGTGGAAGAACCCCAGGCTGCCAATGAGGCAGCTTGAACAGCAACCTGAAGCAGAAAGCAGAAATCAGATGAACCAACTTACTACCGCTGCCTCTGGCTCGACGGCCTTGGCCAACCCGAATGCCAATTTCTTCCAGTCGTACGGCGACGCGGTTTCGCAGCGCTCGATCGTCGGCAAGCTCCTCAAGTTCTCCAAGGGGGACTTCCTGTGCGGCGAGGACGAGGAAGAGATCGAAGAGGGCACGCAGTTCGTCGCCAACATGGACGAACTGATGGTCGGCTGGATCCGCTGGGAGGACAGCAAGCCAACCGAACAGATCATGGGTCGGGTCGCGGAGGGCTATCAGCCGCCCAAGCGGAACGAACTTGGCGATGACGACAAGTCCCGCTGGGAGACGGACGACAAAGAACAGCCCAAGGACCCGTGGCAGTTCTCGAACTACCTGATCATGAAGTCGCCGGAAGGCGACGACCTGTTCACGTTCACCACGTCAAGCCGCGGCGGACTGAATGCCATCGGCGAGCTGTGCAAGGCGTTCGGCAAGGCAATGCGTCAGCGCCCCGACGAATACCCGGTCATCGAACTTGGCGTCGGCTCGTACCAGCACAGCAACAAGGCTTACGGGCGGATCAAGTTCCCGATCTTCAAGATCGTGGATTGGACCGACAAGCAGGCTTTCAAGCTGGCGCTGGAGAACGATGCTGGCGAGGGTGGCGGCGATGAGCCAGAAGCCGAGAAAACCGCACCCCAGGCTGCGAGCGGCAAGGGCTCGAAAGCCCCTGCTGCCGGCAAGACCCGGTTCTAACCAAGTCAACCTAATCCCCGGGCGTCCTACCGCCCGGGGATTGTCCCAACGGTAAGGGGCCATTCCAGTTCGTCAAGTTGCGTAACGACGAGGAGAGATTCAGACGGGGCAGGCAAGCGTGCAAGACGCGATCGAATTCATCAAGGCTCTATTCGCGACTGGCTCGGAAGCGCCGGTCTATATCTGCTCGCTTGCGAACGAACGCGACGACCCGACCGAACCGCCAATGCGGAAGGTTCTGACCCGCGACCGCGACGACATAGCGCGCTTCATATCGAAGTGGGACCGCCCCAAGCGTGGTTTGTTTTTTTGTGTGGGGACGGTGGCTCCTGGAAAGGATCGAAGCAAAGATTCGATTCAGGAAATAATCGGCCTGCACGTCGACATTGACTTCAAGTCAGTGCCAGACAGCCGCGACGAAATCCTGGCCAAGCTCGACAAGCTGCGTTTCCGTCCATCGGCTGTTGTCTCATCCGGCAATGGCCTGCACGGGTACTGGCTGTTCAAGGAAGCGCTGAGGCTGGATGAAATCGGCCGCGCCGACACCATCGATCGTGTGGAGCAATGCCTGCGCCAGCTCGCCGATGTCGTTGGCGGCGACACGGCTGTTTGTGAAATCGCCCGCCTGATGCGCCTTCCAGGCACTCACGATACGAAACGGGGGGCTTGGGCGCCTGTCACAGTGTCGTCCCAGACCGATCTTCGATACGAACTGGACGACCTGGAGGAATGGCTTGGCGAGCAGTCGCCGGTCATTCTGCGAAAGCAGGTAGAAGGCGCACCCGCGGCCGACAACCCGTTCCTCGCCGCAGCTGCCCGTCTCGGATTCAAGCCGCCGCTCGACGTTGAGCAGCGCCTGTCGCAGATGTTCTACATGGGCGTCGGCGAGGCCGGGATCCACCAGACCCAGCTAGCAGTCACTGCCAGCCTCCTGAACTCCGGTCAGGATGTTGCCGATGTGGTCGATACTGTCCTCGCCGCCACACAAGCGGCTGCAGGCCCGTACGGCGCTCGCTGGAATTGGCGCCGGGAAGAGCGAGCCATCCAGAAGATGTGCGAGGCCTGGCTGAAGAAGCATCCA
>JAFVHU010000096.1 GCA_017474385.1 Afipia sp.
GCACCCAATGAAAAGTTTGTGGTGTCGCCGCCGCGTCAAGCGTTGTCCTCGCTTCGCTGCGGGAACGCTTGACCCGGACGTCTGCGTGCAAAACTCGCAACAGTCAGCGCGCTAAAGGACACCTTCTCGCGCGTAACCTAAATCGTTGCCGACCTTCTTGAAAGAACCGATGTTAGCCATGTCACTTCTCCTGTTGTGTTTCGAGCCCGCGACCACCGCGGCCTCGATGGCGATGGACAGGCCGAGGACGATCGGCGACGCACCCGGTTGCGGGCCGGAGCGAAGCGGAGGACGACGTCGTAAAGACTTTCTTGCCTCGCGAGGAATGGGCGTAGCCCAGGGGAAGAAAGTCTTGAGCGACGGCGTTGCGGCTCAGACGATCGAGGCGCAGCCGGTCTTCGGCCAGATCAAGCCATCAAAGAGGCCACGTGCGTCCGCGTGCTGAACCACGACCTGGGGAGAAGACTTGGCCAATTTCGGTTCGAATGTGCAAGAAGTCGGAATTTCCAGGCGTAGAGAAAGAAACGACATGCAGGAAACGGCGGAATTGTCAGACGACAAATAGCCGCGACCGAAGGGCCTCACCATCGCAACTATATGGGCCGGGCCGAGATGACGCAGCTCGCTATGGGCTCCGCACGAAGGAACGCTTACGTTCGCTCGAGTTCGACGATCCCTCCTTCAACGCTCCGATCTGCGCGAATCTGATCGAGGAGGCAGGTGGAGAGGGACTATCCGTCGTGCGTAGCGGCAGAAAGACCCGCCGGAGATGCGCTTGGCACGACCCTGCCCGACTCCAATGGACGGGGCTCCGCAAGGACAGCCAACCGTGTCCACGCCGTACCACCGATAAAGACCGCGCCGAGGCACGCGAAGACCTCACGCCATGCCAGCGAGGGCATCCCGAGTTGCGACATCGCGAAGACCACATGATAGCCAGCAATCGCGGCTGGGAAGGCGAAGGCGGCCGCTATGGCTGCACGCAAGATCGGAAACCGCGCGATCGCGAATGCGGTCTGTCCAATCGCGAGCGTCACGCCGCCGGCGACAATGCCGACGAGCGGCGCACCGAGGATGCCGGCGCCGCTATGAAATGCCGCCACCCCGGCGCTGACGGCGACAAAAAACGGCAAAGCGTACACGGCCAGCGTCAAGATCAGCCAGCAGAACAAGCCGATGCCGACGGTGTTGAGGACAAGTCCAAGGGCGATCATGGTGGTGGCTCCGTATGCAAAGGAGTAACGGTCGCGCCTTCCACCACCACCGCGGCGCGATTCTGGATATGCAACCGAAACGAGGCGGAGTTGCGGCGCTTGCAACTCCGCCTTGGTGGTTCGGAAGGTGGCAAGGCGGCGCTCACGCGCCGCCAAATTTCCAAACGGGAATGCCGAGTCGTTTCGCCTTGTCGGCCAGGTTGTCCTGGATTCCCGTGCCCGGGAAATGCATGACGCCGATCGGCACGAGTTCGAGCATGGCGTCGTTGCGCTTGAATGGCGCCGCCTTGGCGTGCTTGGTCCAGTCCGGCTTGAAGGCGATCTGTGGAACCTTCCGGTTGGTCGCCCATTTGGAGGCGATCAGTTCGGCACCCTTTGGTGAGCCGCCATGGATCAGGACCATGTCCGGATGCTTGGCGTGAACCTTGTCGAGACGATCCCAGATCAAGGTGTGGTCGTTGAAGTCGAGGCCGCCAGTGAGTGCGATCTTGGGCCCAGGTGGCAACAAGACCTCGGTCTCTGCGCGGCGCTTGGCTGCGATGAAATCCCGGGAGTCGATCATTGCCGCCGTGAGCGTGCGATGGTTGACAAGCGAACCCGAGCGGGGGCGCCAGGGTGAACCGGTGTGGAGCTCAAAGTGCTCGATGGCCTGATCGCGGAACAGCTCCAGGCAGTTGCGGCGCTCGATCAGTGTGATGCCTTCGGCCGTCAGGCGCTCGAGTTCGACCGATCGTACTTCCGAACCATTCTGCTCGCGCTGGCTCTTGCGTTGAGCCTGTTCGTTGTCATCGAGATGGCGATCAATTCGGTCCGCGGCACGATGGAACAGGTTGACGGTCGACCAGAGCAAATCGCTAAGGTCCGGCTCGAGCCGCGTATCGCTCAAGGTGGCAACCAAGGCGTCGAAGATATCGGCGACTGCGCCGGCGATCATCTTGCCCTCGGGTAGCGGTCTCGGATCTGGCTCATCGTCAAATGGACGGTAGCCGAAGAGCTGCAATTCGCTGAGGACGTGGTCGGTTGCAGAGGCGGCGTGCGGCGGTTCGATGTCGTCATGGTCGGTCATGGAAGAGGTCCTTTGCCGGATCGGCCGCGCCCATCGCGGCCTTCGTGGCGATCACTCAGGCGGCGGGCGGAGCGGGCCAGAACCCGAAAGCGAAGCGGAGGGCCGAAGCGCCAGCGGAGGATGGCAGAGGTGCGGCTATTTTGCTTCGCGATGCAAAGGCCCGCAGGGCCGGCGGAAAATAGCCGCACCGCAGCCATTGGCGGCCCGGGCCGCTTGCCGTCCGATCGCCCTCTAGAAGGCCGAGGTCGCGCGCCTCTTCGGCATTGGCACCGCCTCGACCGAGCTGTCGGCGTCGAAACAAAACGCGCCTATGCGACAGCGGTCGACAAGAGCAGGAAGCGGGAGACGTCCTCTGGTACGAGTTGCATCCGCAAAGCCGTACGGAGAGCATCGAGGCCGAAGATGTAGAGATCCTCGTTGAAATCACCAAGCCGGGGCGACAACGTGATGGCTTCGATGCCGGCGGCTGCTGCGCGCTGCGTCAGGATTGCCCGGACCGCGTCTCCGGCAGCATCGGCGTCGCGGGCGATATAGAGCCGGCGCAAACTCGACGACAGCAGCATGGCCGAGAGGTGATTGGCTGAAAGCGCAGCGGCCATCGGCAACGTCGGAAGCACACAGCGTAGCGATAGCATGGTCTCGATGCCTTCGCCGGCGACAAGCACGTCGTCGTCAGCCACACCGAAACGAACTGCGTTACCGAGCAGGTCGCCCATGGCTCGTCGTGGCGTGTCGACCGGTGCCTTGCCGAGCCGAACGCGATCAAAGCCGTCCGGATCGAGCCAGGTGCGGTGCACGCCGGTGATCCCGCCATCGAGGTCGGTGACGGCAGCGATCATTGCCGGCCAGGTCTCGGTCGGCAAATGCTCGTCAGGCCGGTAGTAGCAGCGCGGATGGAAGCGCAGGCTGCCACCATGGTACACGCGGGCTATTCCGCGACGGTGCAAATAAGTCTCAACGACGGTACCCTCAATCGGACCTGAGATCGCAAACAGCCGTCTTGCGGCCTCTTGTGAGCCAACCGCGGTGATGGGGCGAGCCGGTTTTGAGGCACCTTCCGGTTTAGCCCGGGGTAGCTTGAGAAAGCGTCTTGCCTCCTCGGCGACGGCGCGGAAGTCAGGAAGACCAAGGCTTTCCCTGACGATGTCGAGGAGATCGCCATGCTCGCCGGTTGCGGCATCCGTCCATTTGCCAGCGGGTCCCTTCGGTGAGTCCTGGAGCCGCACGAACATCGAGCGGCCCGGCGTATTGTGCACGTCGCCAACCAGCCAGTACCGCCCCTGGCGCCTGCCGTTGGAGAGATAATAACGGCACACCGCTTCGGCTTCGCGCGCGAGGCAGTGTGCCAGTTCGGAGGCGTCGCGGGCCATCACGCAGCCTCCCGTTCGGCGATGCGCTCGATTGGGTAGTGGTCGAGCACCTTCGCCAGGACTTCGATGCCATCAGTGTCAGTTGGCACGAACATGCGTAGCTTCCAGGTGATGATCTCCCCGAACAGGCCGTACGCGCGCAGCCGGTCGCGCATCGCGTCGTTGAATCCAGAAAGTTCGATGCGATATGCGTCCATGACCCGGACACGGCGGAGCTGGAGGCCTTCGGCGAGCTCAAGGACCGTCCTCCCCTCCATCAGCGCGGCAAAGGCCTTGTCGGTCGCGAGCTTGGGCTCGTCAACGGCAAGGACATTCGCGACCCAGGCTGCCGAGACCTTGCGGCCGATGACGCGTTCGCCAGCATCCGTCTGCAGCCGATAGACCCGCGTCGACTCGTTCGGCAGCCGCTTCCAGATCGGCAGCAACAAGCCCGCCACGATGTGGATCGTGCTTTCGGTGAACTCGGCCACCTCGGCAAGCTCTACCTGCCAGGCCGCGGCGAAGCGTTCGCGATCGGCTTCAACCCAATGGCTTTCCGCCATCATCTTCAGGGGGAGGCTGTGCTGCTCCATTGGCCGGATCAACCGGACGCGTCGTTCGATCTCGCCATCATCGAGCATGAAGCTCGGGGCTGGGACCTGCACGGCGGCTCGTCCGGAGCGCTCATTGATCAGCGGGACAGCACGCTGATCCGACAGGCGGTCGAGGGCATCATCCAGGCTTACAGGATGATTGCGCTGGCGCTGAGTGATCGTGAGGAGCCGGGTCTCGGCGCCCGTCACCGGATGTGTATAGATCGTTCGCCGATCAGTGACGACAAAGCTTTCAGCACGGAGGGTTTCCAGTCCGATGTCGTAGGTACCCGATGCGATCGCGCCTTCGATACGGGCGGTCAGTAGCTGCTCGAAGGCGGTGAACAGAATATTCTGCAGTTGGATAGTGAGCGCCAGCAGCCTGTTCAGGAAGGTCGTGATCGGCGGAAGCTCATCTTTGAGCCCGTTGGCATCCATAAGCTTCAGTCCGGTCGCATCTTCGAATCTCTCAAGCGAGCAGCCCTCGACCTTGCCGCGCGCCAGCAGCATGTAGAGCTGGCGCAATGCATCACGGCCATACTGGCTTTCGAGGTTGTCCTCGGGCCGGAACAGGCCCTGCCCTCCGGTCTGGCGCTGACCCCGGGTGATGGCGCCCAATGTGTCGAGGCGGCGAGCGATCGTGGAGAGGAAGCGCTTCTCCGCCTTCACGTCTGTCGCGACCGGCCGAAATAGCGGCGGCTGCGCCTGATTGGTCCGGTTCGTGCGGCCGAGGCCCTGGATGGCGGCATCCGCCTTCCAGCCGGGTTCGAGCAGGTAATGAACACGCAACCTGCGATTCAGCGCCGACAACTCGGCATGGTAGCTCCTGCCCGTGCCGCCCGCGTCGGAGAACACGAGGATGCGCTTGACGTCGTCCATGAACGCCGTGGTCTCGGCGAGATTCGCCGATGCCGCACGGTTCTCAACGATGAGACGCTGGCCCTTGCGGATCACGCGGCGCGAGCGGCCCGTGACCTCGGCCACCATGTCCGTCCCAAATCGCTGAACGATCTGGTCGAGCGCGCCGGGCACCGGCGACAATGACGCGAGCTTCTCGATGAGGCTGTCGCGGCGTACGACAGCCTCCCGGCTTTCGACCGGCTGGCCGTCCCGATAGACGGGCCGGGAGCAGAGGTTTCCCTCCGAGTCAGTGAAAGGCTCGTAGAGCTGAACCGGGAAGGAATGGGCGAGATAGTCGAGGACATATTCGCGAGGGGTGATGTCAACCTGGACGTCACCCCACTCCTCGGTCGGGATCTCGGCGAGCCGTCGCTCCATGAGGGCCTCGCCCGTCGAGACGATCTGAATGACGGCAGCGTGGCCGGCGTCGAGATCGCGCTCGATCGAGCGGATCAACGATGGCGTCTTCATCGAGGTCAAGAGATGGCCGAAGAAGCGCTGTTTGGCGCTTTCGAAGGCGGACCGGGCCGCGGACTTTGCCTGTCCATTCAGCGTGCCGGTCTCGCCCGTGATGTTAGCGGCCCGCATCGCCGCCTCGAGGTTGTTATGGATGATGCTGAATGCACCGGCATAGGCATCATAGATGCGGACCTGCTCCGCTGTGAGCTGGTGCTCGACCAGTTCGTATTCGACACCCTCATAGGACAGCGAGCGAGCGGCATAGAGTCCAAGCGCCTTGAGGTCGCGCGCCAGCACTTCCATCGCTGCAACCCCGCCCTCCTCGATCGCCTCGACGAACTCGGCCCGGGTCGCGAACGGAAAATCCTCGCCGCCCCATAGGCCGAGACGCTGGGCATAGGCGAGGTTGTGTACCGTGGTGGCGCCAGTCGCGGAGACGTAGACCACCCGCGCATTCGGCAAGGCGTGCTGGAGCCTGAGGCCCGCACGCCCCTGCTGAGAGGCCGCCTGGTCGCCGCGTTCGCCCTTGCCACCAACCGCATTTTGCATGGCGTGGCTCTCGTCGAAGACGATCACTCCGTCAAAATCGGAGCCCAACCATTCGACGATCTGCCTCACGCGCGAAAGTTTCTCGCCGCGCTCGTCGGTCCGCAGCGTGGCGTAGGTGGTAAATAGGATGCCTTCCGTGAGCCGGATTGGCGTGCCCTGCCGGAAACGGGAAAGCGGCGTGACGAGGAGCCGCTCCATCCCAAGCGCCGACCAGTCGCGTTGCGCATCCTCAATGAGCTTGTCGGACTTGCTGATCCAGACCGCGCGGCGGCGACCTTTCAGCCAGTTGTCGAGCAGGATGCCGGCGACCTGCCGGCCCTTCCCCGCGCCAGTGCCATCGCCCAGGAACCAGCCCCGGCGAAAGCGAACGGCATTTTCCGCGTCGTCGCGCGCGGCCGCCACGACGTCAAAAGTCGCATCGACTGTCCAGGCGCTGCGAGAAACGCGGAATGCGCCTCGCCGGCGTAGATGATGCTCTCGAGTTGGGCATCGGATAGGATGCCATCCGATATGACGTTAGCCGGCAGGTGCGGCCGGTAGGACGGCTCCGGCGGTGCGACGGAAGCCATCGCGGCGGACTGCACGAGCTTTGTGGGATGCGGTTGCGCGCCTGGAATACGGATCGACTGCAGTGTGTAAGCCTCATAAAGCGAATCGGTGATGCTGCCGCCATCCGTGGGCGTCCAATCCACCGGCTCGTAGGCGACTTCGGTCGCCACGGGAGCAATTGCCGGCACGGCTGCAGCCGACTGGCGCTGAGCGACGTAGGCACGTACTGTTCGAGGCGTTGCAGGGCTGGCAATTGCCGGCACCACGCCAGCCGCTGTGCCAGCCATTGGACGACGCGGCGGCACGTGCTGTTGGACCCAGCCGAGCAAAGTCGGCAGATCGGGCGCAATGCCGGGAGATACTGGGAACGAGGCGACGTCGTCAGCCGGGACTCGATCGATAACGGTCAGACGGGTGTCGACGTTGGTGCCGTGCTTGGCATAGACGGCGCCGTCAATTGCCGCCGAGAATACGACACGGCCTTGTTCTTGCAGCCGCTTGAAGGAACAGGTCCATGCGGGATTGTCGGGCGCGACGTTTGCGCCTGTGATGGTAACCAGCCGTCCGCCTTCGGGAAGTCGAGCCAGGGCGGATCCGATGTGACGCAGTGCCGCCTCTCGCATCTGTCGATCGACATGGACCGCAGCCGAGAACGGCGGGTTCATCAGCACGACATCAGGCACGATGCCGGCATCGAGGTGGTCGTTAATGTGAGCGGCGTCAAACTGGGTCGTGGAGGCGCCGGGAAACAGCTGCGCGAGAATGCCAGCACGGCTCTCGGCGAACTCGTTAAGGACCAGGGAGGCGCCGTCAAGTTCGGCCAGGATGGCGAGAAGGCCGGTGCCAGCTGAAGGTTCGAGAACGACGTCAGTAGGCGTGATCGCGGCCGCTCGGCTGGCTACAAACGCCAGCCCGATAGGAGTGGAGAACTGCTGGAGGGATTCACTCTCCACAGATCGGCGTGTCTGAGTCGGAAGGAGGCTCGCGATCCTCATCAGCATCGGCAGCATCGCGGCTGGCGACGTCGCCTTGGTGCGCATGACGGCGCCATATCGCCTTAGCAACAGGACGGTCGCCGCCTCGCAGGCGTTGTAGGCCGTCTTCCAGTTCCAGACCCCGGTCGCATCGGAGGCGCCGAAGGCAGCCTCCATGGCGCCGCGCAGGACAGCGGCATCGATCCGGCGGCTGCGCTCGAGATCGGTCAAAAGCTGTCGCGCAGCCCTGATGACACTCGAGGCGACAACTGCGGTGGCACGGATCGAGAGCGGCGCGACGGCGCCGCCGGCGAGAGATTCGGTCATGGGAGGATTTCTCGGGAGAGCAGGAATGGGCTGAACCGCTCGGCGCTCTCCTTTAAGACCGCGGCGACTCAAAACCCTTCCCGGCCCGCCTCTACCTCTCAGCCATCGCCAATAAAAAGGGGACCGGCGCTCTGCACCGGTCCCCAAAACTGCGGGACAGCCGGAGCCATCCCGCTCTGTGATGTCACTCAGCCGCATCGAGCTGTTGCGGATCATCGTCGCCGGCGTTCTCCCCTTCCTCCTCGTCGGCGAGGAAATCGGGCAGCGGACCCGCTTCACCCTCCTCTTCCGCTGGCGACGCGGCGGGGTCGACGAGACGCAGCGGCTCCGGTAACCAGCCCGAACCATCGAGAAGGCGCTCGGCCTCCTTGGCCATGTCGGCCTTCTTCAGGTGGTCGATCAGCTGCGCGGAAGACTCGCCCCTTGCCTCCCGCACCGCCTCCAAAATGCGAGGCTTGGTGACCCGGCCGAGATAATTGTCGACAGTGGGTCTCCAGCCAGCCTGGACCATGTCGAGGCCCACCGCGCGGGCCAGCACGTCGGCCTGGTCGAGCCGCGTGCGGACGGCGTGAGCGGAGACGCGACCCTGATTGTAGCGGTTGGCCGGCTCATAGAGGGCGTTGACCGCAAATGACGCACAGTGAGCGAACAGAGACGCTTGCGCACCGCCATCGAGGGCTGTGAGTGCGTCCCACAGATCTTTCTCGCTCTTCGGCAGCCGTGCTTTCCAGGACTCATGCCGCGCCTCGACGGCCTTCGCGGACGCGCTTTCCCTTAAGCCAGGGGCTTGGGCGGGAAAGGTCGGCGTGTGAAGCCCGATCTCAAGGCAGCTTCCTGATGATGCGAACCGGTAAAAGGCAGTCAGCACAAAGTTGTGCAACACTGCCTGGAACGCGATCGCAGGACTTTCTGCCAGCGCGTCCCGCAGCGCCAGCGTACGATGCGCCGTCAGCTCTGTGATGAGCCGATCCGGCAAAGGCTTGGCCGCATCCTCATCATCTTCGTCGGCATCAGCAGCGCTGCCTGCAACCGCGATCACCGCTCGCCGAATGCAAGCACCTGCCTCCTGCCCTCCGGTCGACGACGGATCGGCGCTCTGCTCGATATCAGCATCAGTTGCCGGCACGTCGTCCTCTGGCCGGACGTAACCCCGGTCCACGGAAAGGCGTCCCTCGGAATCGATGCTGATGAAGACACCAGCTCGGGCGATCTCTGTCGGATCGTAGAGCACCGGCCGGTCTTCGAATGCCATCAAAGCCTGCTCGATTTCGCCGAGACGCTGATCGACCTCCTCGGGCAATTCGTCGGCATCCTGGTAGTCGGATTCAAGCTTCGCCTGCTCGGCGTTGAGGGCGTCGATGGTGGCCTGCTCCTCAGGTGAGAGATCGACAGGTTTGCCCTCTAGCTCACGCATGCCGCTAGCATGGCCGTAGGGAAAGTCCACGGCGACTGAGATCCATTTCCAGCCCTCCTTGGCGATCGTTTCGGCCTCGACTTTGAGTTTTTCGGTAACGAGACGATCAAGCAACGGCACATCCTGCAACCATCCGCCATCGTCGTGCGCGAACAGATCCCGCATCACGGCGCCGCCGGCCTGCTCGTAGGCATCCAGTCCGATGAACTGGGCGCGACGGTCGGAAGCGCGCACGGTGTTCTCCGTCAGCATCCTCCGGATCTGATATGGCTCGTCATTGCCGGATCTGCTGATGTTGTCCCAGACCTGCTCCTGACGCGCCTGGTCGGACGTGACCGAGAATGCCATCAACTGTTCGAGTGTCATACCATCGTCAGCATAGACGTCGTGCAACTTCGGCGAGACTGACGCCAGACGAAGGCGCTGCTTGACGATCGCCGGCGAGACGAAGTGCCGCGCGGCGATATCCTCTTCGCTCATGCCGCCGTCATGTAGCAGCTTGAACGCGCGGAACTGATCGAGCGGATGCAGTCCGACCCGCTCGTCATTTTCGGCGAGGGAATCGTCCTCGGCGATACCGCCATCCCGGATGACACAGGGGACAGGTTGCGTCTTCGCCATACGCTTCTGCTTGACCAGCAGTTCGAGCGCGCGGTAACGGCGTCCGCCGGCGGGCACCTCGAACATACCGGTCTCCTGGCCGTCGGCGTCAACGACCGCACGAACGCTCAGGCTTTGTAGCAGCGTGCGCTGAGCGATGCTCTCTGCCAGTTGTTCGATCGAGACGCCGGCCTCTACGCGCCGGACGTTGGACTGGCTCAGCACCAGCTTGTTGAAGGGAATATCGCGGGAGGGACTGAGTTTGATCTTCTGGACGACGCATGCCATGTCGGATTCTCCATGACGGGCGGCCGAAAGACTCTCTCCCGACCTCCTTCCCGTCACAGACAAGCCGGCACGCCTCTCACTCTCTGACGCGCAGCATCAACTGAGGACAGATACGGGCACAGCGTGCGGATCCGTCATGCAGCTTCCTCGCTGCCCCCAACCACGGAATCGATCGCGGGCGGCAGAAAGCCGAGCAGGAAATCGGCGGCCTTCGATGCCGCGCTCGCCGCACGGACGACGGCGCGATTATCCTCGCGCAGCACCTCCAGTAATCGCGAGGTGTGGGTAATGTGAAGGAACGCGGCCGGATGTGCGGTTTTGCGCCGTTCCCGCCCACATTCCTTCGCATTATTTCAGAGCGTGTCGAGCCAGGCGAGCAGGCTCGCATCCCGCTTCCATGACGGCGGA
>JAFVHU010000097.1 GCA_017474385.1 Afipia sp.
ACCCGCTCCGCAGGGGCCTTGGTCGGCGATTTTGCATTGGAGGATTTGGGCTTCATCTTCGTTCCTTCGTCACTACGACGAAGCCCAAATCCTCCTTAAATCACAACCTCAAATCTGTGCCATTGGTGCTGACGGGGAACACTCAGGCGTTTCCCGACGGCGCCCCATCCTCCTGTTTCTCTACAGGGCGCAAGGCAATCCGACTCGCCCCGCTGGCTTCGGTTAGCGGGGTTTTTGATGTGCGTGACGTCCTGAAAGGCGTATTGTCTCGTCATGGCGAATGAACTGGACGACATCCACGCATCACTGACTGCCCCGTCTGTGGCCGAGAACTGAGAGTCGCCTATCGCATCCTGCGACTTGGCCGGACGATCGAATGTCAGGGATGCGGGGAAACGATTAAACTGGAGGACGAAACGCCTATCGCCGCGGTGCAAAGATTAATCGACGAAGCCGGCGATGGCAGCTAACCTACGCTTTCGGCCTGCCATCGCTCGGTGCCGCAGCCCTTTCCCACCCCGCGAGAGGCCTAGAAGGCCAACAAATATGGCGGGGGACAGGCGGGCGTAATAGAGCACCAAGCCACGCTCCACGCGCGCGAAAGCCAGCCGTCACCAATTTATCCACGCGGCCTAAGATACGCGCGCGTCCGATCGAAACTCGGAGGGCGTTCTGGCGCTCACCCACCATGGGGACAGGAAGAAGTTGGCCAAAGCGCGAGGTGGAATGGTTCCAACAGCATTACTACGATCAGGAATGGCTCTGCAGTATCAATTGGAGTCGCCTGTGAAGGAACTTCCGCGCATAGGAGAATGATAGCGGACCGAAAAAGCTAGCACTTCGTTTCGCTTCCTATCTCGAAGCATTGGACTCTAAATGGCGCGTGCACGGCAGCGGAAGAGCGAAGGGGAAACGAGTACGTCTCTCCATGGTTACGAACGCAAGTTACTCGACCGCGCGGCGTAAGCGCTACCGAGCGCGTCTAAATTTAGGAAGAATTGTGGCCGCGAAATCACTTGTAATCGCACCGTTTCGAAATCTTCCTGGCGAGGTAGAGATAATCGGGCTTGGAAAGATTCGACGGCAATCCGGGGTTGCGCTCGAGGCTGAAGTTGAGGTCGAATTGCTATCTTTGACGGATGAATCTTCTTTCGATCCCGACGTGCACCTTCATAAACGGTGGGTGGGGTGCGGCCAGCTTGACTTGCTTGCAGTTGGGTCTCGATGGGAGCGGGGGCGCCATACGGGAACGGCGACCGCCGAAGAACATCGCGGGAGCTTTCGCGCTGTTGGCAAAGAACGGATTGGACTTGGTTGCGAGCAGCGCCGTGAAGACTCGCGTTTTCTTCCAAGTCGCTCCTCCGGACTTGCGCCCTGCTTCCTGCTCGAGCGGGAGAGTTCAGCAGCGACGCAATACAACGGCCCGCGCAAGGTTTTGCTGCCTTATGCTGAGTTAGTTCGCGCAATGTTTGGAGTAAGCGGCCGCTTTCTTCTGCAGCTTTTGGATGGTCTGCGTGAGCCGTTTGCATTGGATCGAGGGCTCATTGACCGTAGCAAATCGGCCGTTCTGGAAGATGGCACGATCAGGTTGGTTTGCTGGAGGCGCCCAACTGATGACGAGGCGCTCATCCTTGCGGCGATGATTTCGAAACCTGAAATCATGAGGCTGCACGATTCTGTGTTGCAGCAGCTGATTGTCCAGCCAGATTTTCGGAATGGCGGGTCTGGGCATTTGGTCGTCGACTGGCCATTTGCCGGGGAAGTGGGACTTAAGATTGAAGGCACATGGTTTGAGCGTGTTGATGGGTTCAAGCGGTTCTTGGTGACTCGCATTCTTGAGCTCGATCTGGGGCTGCCATTTCGCCGGATCGAAGTTCACCACCTAGGATCAGGTTCGGAAGATCGTCCGGATAGGGCGCCACCCCCGAGGGGCCGTTTGCGAGCTGTCAGTGCGCCAACTCTGTTGCTCACGACGGGACGTCCGCCAACTGCATCCAAGCGGCCAGGTGAGCTGACATCCATGCCCCTCGACATCGTCGGGGCGAACACAATTTCGATCGACTATTTTAGCAAAGGCGGCCCGCCGCGGCCTGCAACGTCCACAATTGCTGGCGCGAAAAGTTCTGAGGCTGAAGTCTCGACAGCCAGCCGAACCGCCGGCGGCGACAGCGAGGTTGGCCGCGTCGAAGTCCGGCGCATTTCAAGCGGCGGCAATGGGCCGCGGGTGGATCAATACCGAGCGGATTCTCTTCGCGTCACAATGACTGCGATCGAAGCCGCCGCAGCGAGTATGGGATGGAAAGTGACGCCATACCCTAAAAGCGGCTTGTATCTCCCGGGAGCGACGGCCGGAGCGTTCGATTTCGATCGCGAAGGGATCCTGGTAGGTCTGAACGTTCGCGGGCGCCATATTCTTCTAGTGGATAGCGGAACGGGGACTGGGGATCGGCGAAGTCTAGGAATTTTAGTGCCGACAATGACGCGGCCCGTTGCTGAATACGACTTGGCAACAATCCGCGATGCGGAGCGCAATGGCATCCGATGGGGCAGTGCAGCGACAAAGCTCGCTGGTTTCGCAATACACGCAGTACGCCGGCATCCTAAAGTTTGGAAAATGGGCTCGTCCTACGCTGACCTGATACGAAGTCGCGTCGAACAAGCGATCCTATCCAGCGTTCGATAGCTTGCTTCGAACTTGAGTTCGCCATTTTGAGGGGCGGCTTGGGATGCGCTGATAGTCCATATGCTGATAGACGAGCGCTCGACTCTCACCACACAGCGAACACAAGTCCGAGTAGCTTGCGTAGCCCTTGACGCGCCGTAGCCAAGCCGCCGCCGCAGCCACCTCGCGTTCCGAGGGGTAATAGGGCGTCGCATCCAGGTACTTGCGCGTCATCTGTTCATAGACGTGAGGAGGATCCCGCATATCTTTAATAGCGTATGACCTGTGGATTCCTGCCTCTTGGCATGCCATCACGAAATTACTGGGCCATGATCGGACGAGTGCATAAACCATCTGGAACAGTCGATGGCGCTCTTTCACGTCAAGATATTCGATTGGCTGCCGGGGCGTGATTTTCTCAAACGGAGTGTCATCCCCGCCAAGATTGTCGGCGACCACCGCCCTGAGTGCCGGCGCGCGGGGACCATTGACGAGGAGCGCTGCAATCTGCCTCACGATCGCAAAATAGATATGGGCACGGATCGGTTCGCCAGCGAGCATTGCCCAGCCTCGGTCTAAGATTCGTTCTTGTTCCAGGATCCACGCAAGATGGTCATGGCAAGACGCAGCTATTGATGGCGCACACAAGCTTTCACCGCACCGGAAGCATAGCGTCACCGACGGCGCCCGGTGCGGATGAACGGCTTCGCAGCAAGAAGGGCAGCGATCCCGCAAAAGCACGCCGTGCTTGGTACAAGCTGTAATAAGAGCGAGTCTCCAGCGACGTCTGAAATAGGGCTGCCGGTCAGTCGCTAGCACTACTTTGGCAGAAGTTTGATTGTCTCTTCACGGAGGCGGTGACCGCATTGGGGGCAACAGGCAGGCGGCGGCCTGGATAGGTGATCAAGGATGGCCTGCCGGACTGCGGGCAGACTGGGTTGCGGCGGTGGTC
>JAFVHU010000008.1 GCA_017474385.1 Afipia sp.
ACATGTTCATCATCAATCCGTTGTCGGGTCAGGGCATGGACAATCTGTTCTCGACCCATCCGTCGACCGAGAACCGTGTCCGTGAGTTGCAGCGCCTTGCTGGCGAACTCGGGCCGCGCGGGAATTTCGCAACCGCGCCGGCCAATGCGACTGGCAGACCGCGTGGCCCTTGGGGCTAACGGAAGGGCTGATCACGCGTCGCAAGTTGTCAAAGGTCCGATCCAGTTCTTCTGAATCGGACCTTCCTATCAAACCTTGAGATTTTCCGCCGACGTCTTGCCGCGGTTCGCCACTTCTTCGTATTCGACCGACTGTCCTTCGTTAAGGGAAGAAAGACCTGCCTTCTCAACTGCCGAGATGTGAACGAACACGTCCTTGCCGCCGTTGCTGGGCTGAATGAATCCATAGCCCTTGGTGGGGTTGAACCACTTCACAGTACCTTTAGCCATTCCGTCGTCTCCAAGAGGGTAAGACCGATAACAAAACGTCGAACCCCGCGGATGGGCGTGTCCAACGGCGCGCACGATACGCGGTAAGTGTGAGCCTTGATAGCGAAAATGGCGTTTGCGACAGCCGCATTCGCTCAAACTTTGCTCGAATCTGTCGAATTTATGCTGCTGCAACTGCGAAATCGGCGACCAAATCCGACAGCATTTCGGCTTTTTCGACCGTATAAACGTGCAGCGGCTCGACCCGGCCGCGAATGGGGACCTCGATCTGCGGCAAATTGGTCGCAGGGAGGTTCGCCGTTTTCAGGACATCCTCGGAGATCACGACCTCGCAGGACAGGCCCTTGGTCATGTCCTGCAGGCGCGCGGCGACATTCACGGAATCGCCGAGGGCGGTGAAGACGGTGTGTTCCTCAGAACCGATGTCGCCGATGATGACCTCGCCGCCATGAATGCCGACCCCGAACCGCAGCGGTTCCGGCACGTCGTCGCCGAGAAATTCATTCAGTGCATCGACGTGGATCGCGATCCGCGATGCGGCATCGATCGCCTGCCGGCAGGCCGTTTGCGGATTGGTGGAGAGGCCGAACAGGGCCAGTTGTCCGTCGCCGACGAACTGGTTTGGCTGTCCGCCGCATTCGACCACGGCCTGCGAGACAGCCGTCAGGAAGCGGTTGATGATGAAAACGGTATCGAACGGCAGAAGCTGCTCGGCGAGCTTGGTCGATCCGCGCATGTCCACGAACATGCTGACGACGTAACGCTCCCGGCCGGGAAGCGCCGGCTTGATGGTTGCCGCCGACGAGGCAGTCGTATGCGCGGGAAAGATCTGGAAGAACGCGACATCGGTCCGGGGGCGTAGCTGGCAGGCGAGGCGAATGGCGGGATCGCCGCCGGCGCCGACCCTTTCGAGCACGAAGGTTTCGCGGTTCGATGGTTCGGGCAGCGCGCTGCAATCGCCGATGACACGGATGCGGCAGGTCGAGCAGCGCGCCCGTCCGCCGCAGACACTGGAATGGGGAATGTTGAAGCGGGTGCTGGCCTCCAGAACGCTCAGGCCGACCGGGACGCGAACCGTCTTGCCGTTGCCATAGGACAGCTTGACGAGACCCCGGCGGCGCTCCATCAGCGCCCGGACCCCGCGGGCGACAAGGGCGAGGCCCATCAGGCCGAAATACCCATAGAGCGTAAAGGAGCTGATCTGTTCGAGCGCGGCCTGTTCGGCGCCGGTTCCGACCTTGTCACGCGACAGGTTTTCCGCACGCCATTCGGGTGCGGTGCTCGCGAACTGGACTGCGCGGCCGCCCTGATAGAGCCCGAGCATGGACAGTGTTGGGAGAATGACCGCGAGCGCGAGCAGCAGGGACGATATTTTCCTGAAGTAAGGCTTCGTCCGGAGCCAGAAATAAATTCCGATACAGCCATGGACCCACGACACCAGCAGCACGGCGTACATCGACCATTGCATCTCCGGGCGATACACCCAGTAGGCAAAGAAGACCTGCGGGTAATCCTTTTCATGGCCAAGCAAGGATGCAGCCAGGCGGACGCCGATCACATGGCTGATGATGAAAACCGGGATGCTGAGGCCGAGCACGAGTTGCGTCAATTCCATGCCGGTCCAGCGAAAGTGCCGCCGCGCATAGAGCGCCCAGATTCCCAGGCCCAGATGTGTCAGGACGGAGCCGTAGAGCACGATGGTCATCGGCCAGCTCTTCCAGAACACCGCATGATAGTAGAGGCCATCGTCCATCGCACCGAGCGAGACGTTGCCGAGCGCATGGTTGGCAAAATGGCTGATGACATACGCAAACAGGACAAGGCCAGTGATCAGCCGCACCTGTCGAATTCCGATGCCGCGAATGAACCGGCGAAGGGGTGATACGGCGGTCTCTGCCATGCTGAAAAGGGTCCGAAGCCGGTGAGTAACAACTGAATTTATACCGCGCCCGGATCGTCCGGAGGCGGCGGAATCCTAACGGAGACTTGGGTTCTGCGCCATGGGCGACCGCGCGCTTGCGCGCTCCCTTTATCGGCAGTGGCGGTTTGACTTCACCGTCGCGGTCGCGGAAAAGCTAACCGCATGGGGAAGGTAAACACTGCCGGAACGACAGAACCGGGGCATCTGACACCGCGCGCGATGCTTGTCGCGGCCGCTGCGATTGCTGTTCTTGTGACATTGCAGGTGGTCTACGCTGTAACGGCCGATCTGCGCACCGACGAGGCCTATTACTGGACCTTCTCCAAGGAAAGCGTGCTGTCGTATCTGGATCATCCGCCGATGATCGCCTGGGTGGTGCGGCTGGGAACGGCGATTTTTGGGGATACTAATTTCGGCGCGCGCTTCGGCGGGTTGCTGGCGATGTGGATAGCCGTTGCGATCCTTGGAGATATCGTCTGGCGTTTGACGCGAGATCGCGGCGCGGTCGTCCTCGCCGTGCTGATGCCGCTCGCGGCGCCGGAGTATGGCCTGTTCGCGTCGCGCATTCTGCCCGATGTTGCGCTAATTCCGTTCTCGCTCGCGATGGTCTGGTCGCTGGTGCGGCTGACGCAAAGCGATGACGGCCGCTGGTGGCTCGCCGCCGGATTATTCGGCGGACTGGCGCTGCTGTCGAAGTACACTGCGATCTTCTTTGCCCCGGCAATACTGGTGTTTCTGCTGGCGCCGCCATGGCGGATGCGATGGCTGCGCAGTCCGTATCCGTGGAGCGCGGTGATTATCGCGCTGCTGGTGTTTTCGCCGGTGCTGATCTGGAATTGGCAACACGACTGGGCGTCGTTCAAATTCCAGTTCATCCGCGCCGGTGCGGATCACGGCATTTCGGCGCGGACCGTCGGCGATTTTCTCGGACTTCAACTTGCGCTGGTCGGGCCGATCCTGTTTCCGGTCGCGCTCGCGGGATCGGTGATGCTGGCATGGCGCGGGTATCGGCAGCAGAATCCGGCATTCATTCTGATCTCGACCTGTGCGCTGGTGCCGTTTGGTTACTTCCTCTGGAAATCGTTCTCGCTGCGGATCGGCGACACCTGGCCGATGCTGATCTGGCCGTTCGCTTTTGCCGCGGCAGCCATCAATCTTGTCGAGATCGGCAAGGAGCCGCGCTCAGGCTGGATCTTCCGCACCGCTGAACCATGGGCGAGGGCCGCGATCGTTCTCGGCGTTGTGCTGAACATCGTGATTTTCTATTACTACAGCGTCAGCAATTTCGCGGTCGCGGCTAAACAGGACCCGGTCGCAAAGGAAGCGGGCTATGGCGAGATCGCCGCGCGGGCAAAAGCCGTCGCGGATAAGGTGGGCGCGACATGGATCGCGACGCTCGATTATCGGATATATGCGGAACTGCGCTGGCATCTGAAGGACAGCATTCCGGTGGTGCAGGTCAACGAGCGCAGCCGCTTCATCGGCTTCAGGGATTCCGCAAGCGCGGCCATGAAGTCCGGTATCGGACTGTACGTCGACAGCGCACCCAACGACGGCAATGTGATCGAGACCAAAACGCCCGCGACCTTGAAACTGGTCGGGCAGGCAGATCGGACGTGGCGCGGCGTTGTGATCGAGCCGTTCGCGTTCAAGACGATTACCGGATGGACGCCCGAGCTGTCACCGCCTCCGGACTCGCCGTTCTACCGATGGCGATTGCTCAACTGACGAAAAATCCCGGCCGCGCGATGCGACCGGGATTTTCGATTCAGGTGCGGCCCGGAATCAGTAGCAGACGTTCACGGTCCGCCAGCGGATGCCGTGAGGCGTGCGAACGCGGCGCTGCACATAGCAGCCAGTGTCGTCGGCATAGCCGCCGCTCACGATCACCGGGCTGAAACCGAAGCCAATGCCGTGGCCCCCGCCATGACCCCAGCCGTGACCCCCGTGATGGCCGTGCCCGCCGCCAGCGGAGGCTGCGGTGGGAGCGAGGGCGGCTGCGCCGAGAGCGGCAGTGGCAGCAACTGCGAGAGTGAGTTTGCGAAACATGGTCGTTCTCCTGAGGTGCGCGATCTGCGCGGGTTACCGAAATCCACCCCTTGCAGATTGGTCGCACCGCCCGGAGAACAGGTTCATCCATACCTTCGGCGTTGAAAACGCTTGGATTTTTGCGAGAGATTTTTCGGACGGCTCAGGATTTCTGATCGTCCCCACCGGCACGGCGCAGCAGGTCCTTGGCGAGATCTGACAGCACCGGACGAGGCAGCGCCTCGAACGGCAGCGGCCGTGTCACATCGATGGCGGCGAGGCCAAGCCGCGCCGTGAGCAATCCGTTGAGCAGGCCTTCGCCGAGCTTCGCCGACAGCTTCGCGGTAATGCCATGGCCCAGCATCTGCTGGATCAGGCTGTCGCTGGCGGCCATGCCGCCGGTCAGCGCCAGATGCGCAATCACATGACGCATCAGGCGGATCATGCCGAGCGTGCCAGGCCGCCCGCCATAGAGCCGCGCCAGTTGCCGCACCAGACGCAGCGCCGCGGCGAACACGAACAGCATGTCGATCACGGCGCCGGGGCTGACAGCCGTGACGAGCGAGACGCGTTGTGCGGCGCTCGAGACCAGCCGCCGCGCTTCCTGATCGAGCGGCGTCATCAGTTCGCGTTCGGCAAGCCGCATCATGTCGGCGCCGTCGATGATGTCTCGGCCATGTTCTTCCAGCGCGGCGCGGGCGCGGGCCAGCCGCGGATTGTCATGGGCGATCTTGAGCAGGTCGCGGACGATCGCATCGCTTTCCTTGCGGTCGTCGCTCAGAAGCACTGCGTTGGCGCGCGCGTGCAGCTTCTCGATGGTTTCCAGCCGCGCCAGACTAAAAGCCTCGCGCGCGATGATGACCACTAGCGCCACGACGGCGAGGATCGCGAACACAAGTCCGATGTAGCCAAGGCTGGTGCTGCGGTTGAACAGGTCCTCGACGAGATTGGAGATGCCAAGCCCGAGCCCGAGCACGACCAGACCGGCGAGCGCGGTCCAGAACACGCCTGCCCAGCCGAAGCCCTTGCGGGCGGGGACAACCGGCTCGTCGATGGGGACCGGAAGCAGGGCGGGATCGGCTTCCGGCGTGATGTGGACCTTGCCGCGCGCAGGACGCGAGGGATCGTCCTCCGCATCCATCAGGATGACGCGGGGATCGTCGAGCTTGAACGCTGCCGGCTTGCGGTGATGCGGCTTGTCGCTCATTGCAGCTTGTCTCCGATCAGAAACTGAAGCGCACGGTCGAGACGGATATGGGGCAGCGCAGGCTCTTCGCCACCCTCGCGGACCAGCAAAGGCGGACGAAATCGCAGAAACCGGAAGTCCGTCTGGTTGGCTGCTGTGTTGGACAGGCCACGGAACGTGCCATCGCCGCTGAACAGGTCGTCGAGCCTGGCTGGAAGATCGCCGGGGAAGGTCGCCACTTCCGTCTCGCCGTCGAAAACTTCGTCGCCGGACATCTCGCCTTCCTCAGGCGTGCCGAGGATCGAGGGCAGTTTCTCGCGGCCCTGCTGCACCATGGCTTCGCGTGTTGCGCGCACGGCGGCGAGCGCGACCACGTCCACGGACGCGCCGGCATACTCGGCGCGCGACGCGGCGCGTTCGACCATGCGTTTCAGGATTGCTTCGAGGCGGTCGTGACTGGTGTGGTGCAGGTGATCGGCCTTGGTGGCCGCGAACAGGATCTTGTCGATGCGCGGCCGGAACAGCGAACTGACGAACGTACTGCGGCCGATATTGAAGCAGTCGAGAATGCCGGACAGCGTGCCTTCGAGATCTTTCAGCGCCTCGGGGCCGGCGTTGAACGCAGCGAGCGCATCGACCAGCACGATCTGGCGGTCGAGCCGCGTGAAGTGGTCGCGGAAGAACGGCCGCACCACCACGTCCTTGTAGGCCTCATAGCGCCGCCGCATCATCGCCCACAGCGAGCCGTCCGGCGCGGTGCCATCATGCGGCACGTCCAGCGGCGCAAAGGTCAGCGCAGGCGATCCAGCGAGATTGCCGGGCATCAGGAAGCGCCCGGGCGGCAGCAGGCTCATGGCGAAGCGTTCATCGCGGCAGGCGCGCAGATAATCGGTGAACAGTTTGGCGGCGGTGAGTGTCGCCTGTTCGTCCTCGCGCTCTTTTGGCTCGAGGTTGGCGAGATGCGCATGCCATTGCTTGGCCAGCCGCACGCGAGGTTCGCGGCGCGACAGTGCGAGACTTTCCGCCGACCATTGCTCGTAGCTCTTGGTCAGCAATGGCAGGTCGAGCAGCCACTCGCCGGGATAGTCCACGAGGTCGAGTGTCAGCGTGCGCGTCGCCGCGTTCTGCCGCTGGTACTCGATCACAAGACGCAGTTCGCTGATGTCCGTGGTCGAGTGCGGCCAGCGCCGCTCGTTGATCAGGGTGCGAACGTGTCCCTCATAAGCAAAGCGCGGCACGGCGTCGTCCGGTTGCGGCTCAAGCCGGGCGCGGGCGATGCGCCCCGTCGCAAGCGACTCGAACACCGGAAAGCGCCCGCCGCGCAGCAGGCCATGAACGAGCGCGGTGATGAAGACGGTCTTGCCGGCGCGTGACAGGCCTGTGACGCCAAGCCGCACGGTGGGATTGAACAGGCTTTCGCCGTAATCGATCAGAGACCGGATGGAAAGGCGGGTGTCTTCGACAATGTCCGAAAAGCTGGGTGCCATAATTCGATCAAGACTTTGTCGGACTGAGGGATCAATGAAAGAAACAACGTGCGACAGTTTTATGAAGCTGGCGATTTATCGAACCAATATCAAGTTTCAGTACTGATATGAATCTTGATTTGATGGTTTTTCAGAGTTCGTTGACCGTTGTCATGCTAGATTGGACCACACGCTTGTCGGACAGTGCCACATGACGATCTTCCGATTGAAGCAGCTCAGCTCCCACGCCCGCGTC
This sequence comes from Afipia sp., assembly GCA_017474385.1. Taxonomy (GTDB): domain Bacteria; phylum Pseudomonadota; class Alphaproteobacteria; order Rhizobiales; family Xanthobacteraceae; genus Afipia. The sequence goes on from JAFVHU010000008.1 coordinate 7,307, forward strand.
GCGGGCGGCGGCGTGGTGCGCTGGGACTACGACCGCGCCGAGCTGATCGCGGACGGCGTCGTTCATGTGCTCGGCATCGCGTTCGGATCGATCGCCGCAATAGCCCTTGTCGTTCTCGCTGCGCTGTATGCCTCGACCAAGGAAATCGTGTCGGTCTCGGTTTACGTCGCCGGACTGCTCGCCATGCTGGGGCTGTCCGCGATCTACAATCTGTGGCCGGTCTCGCCCGCCAAATGGCTGCTGCGCCGCTTCGATCATTCCGCGATCTACATTCTGATTGCCGCCACCTACACGCCATTTCTCGCGCAGATGAACGATCGCTTCATGGCGACCGTGCTGCTGATCGGCGTGTGGTCGGTCGCAGCGGCCGGCATCGCGCTCAAGATATTCCTGCCCGGCCGGTTCGATCGTCTGTCGGTCGGGCTCTACCTCGCGATGGGCTGGAGCGGTGTCATTGCTTACGACAGCCTGGTGGCTTCGCTGCCGAACTCGACGCTGTGGCTGATCGCGGCAGGCGGGCTGATCTACTCACTCGGTGTGGTCTTCCATGCCTGGGAGCGGCTGCGGTTTCAGAATGCGATCTGGCATTCCTTCGTGCTGCTCGCTGCCGCGCTGCACTATACAGCAGTGCTCGACGTGGTTCTGGTCGCAGCCTGAACATCCCGTTTAAAACGGCGCATTGCTGACCGGACGTCAGGAACGATTGATCCGGCTGCATTTCCCTTCTAGAATCTTGTCATGAAAGTTTCCGGGAAAGTTGTCGTTGTCACCGGCGGCGCGAATGGCATCGGTCAGGCGCTCGCTGAAATCTTCCATCGCGAGGGCGCGGCCAAGGTCGTGGTCGCCGATCTCGACGGCGCATGGGCAAAGACGGTGGCCGATGCCATCGGTGGCGCATCGTTCGCCTGCGACGTCGGCAAGGAGAGCGACATTCTCCGCGTCATCGACGAAACCGAAAAGCAGTTCGGCCCGATCGACCTGTTCTGCTCGAACGCCGGTATTATTGGCGAATTCGATCCGATGTCAGAGAATGCCGGCGGATCGTCGGACGAGCCGTGGGCAAAGAGCTGGGCCGTCAATGTGATGTCGCACATCTATGCGGCGCGGCATCTGGTCCCGCGCATGAGGGCGCGTGGCGGCGGATACTTCCTCAACACCATTTCAGCGGCCGGTCTGCTGTCGCAGGTTGGCAGCAGTGCCTACTCGACCACCAAACATGCCGCCGTCGGGTTCGCGGAGAATCTGGCAATCTCGCACAAGGCGCACAACATCCGTGTCTCGATCCTCTGCCCGCAGGGCGTGGAAACCAACATGATCAGGGGAATGCCGAAGGGCCCGCAGTCCCACGACGGCAATCTCACGCCGGAAGAGGTCGCGCAAAGCGCGCTGGAAGGCATCGATCGCGAGACGTTCCTGATCCTGCCGCATCCGCAGGTGCTGACCTACATGCGCGCGAAGACCGAGAACTACGATCGCTGGATCGGCGGCATGGGCAAAATCCAGGCCGGCATGCGCGAGACGTTCGGCAAGAAGTAGCGCGCCGTTACCAACTCGCGGTGCCCTTCATGGTCGGCGCGCCTGCTGCGTTCGCCGTCCAGACTTCCAGCCCGCCGTCCTTCTCGTTGCCGTTGACGCTGAATTCCGCGCCATCGAACAGCGGATTGACGCCGCGATAGACGAACTTCGCCGGCGCCTTGCCGCCGCGCTGGCGTGCGGCGAACTCGATCAGCAGCGATGCCTGCAACGGTCCATGCACGATCAGGCCGGGATAGCCCTCGACCTTGGTGACGTAGTCGCGATCGTAGTGAATACGATGGCCGTTGAAGGTCAGCGCCGAATATCGAAACAGCAGCACCGGATCGGCCATATGGGTCTCGCGTATCTTTCCCGCCGGGGCAGGTGCGGGCGATGCGGCCGGCTTCTGATCGCCTGCCGCGGGCATATCGCGATAGACGATATCGTGGCGTTCACGGATGGCGACGCCGCGCGGCGTGGTGATGGTGTGCTCGACCGAGACGAAGCACAACGTGCCGGTGCTGCCGGTCTTCATCGTCACGTCGGAAATGCGCGACGAGCGCGTGACCTTGTCGCCGACACGCAGCGGCTCGATGAATTCGATCTGTCCGCCGGCCCACATCCGGCGCGGAAGCGGCACGGGCGGCAGAAATCCGCCGCGGGCAGGGTGTCCGTCTGCGCCAATTTCGCTCATCGGCACGACCGGCTGCGCGAGGCACCAGTGCGTTGTGAGCGGCGCGGCATCACCGTCAGCGGGATTTCCGATGTCGAGGAACAGCGTCGCGCGCAGGCCCTTCACCAGTTGCCCGGTGACGACGTCCGAGGCTTCCTGGGTGCGGCCGATCCACTGGCGCAGATGATCGATGTCGGGTTTCGCGGTCATGATGTCTTGCCTCGCGGAAGTTCGCCGGTCGAGTCGCCGACAGCAGGCACGGCGCCGTAGTGCCGTTCTTCGCCGATGACGATAGAGGCAGGCGCGGGATATGCGACCACGCCATTCGGCGTCGCGACCTCGATCCGGCGCAGATGCGGATGCGCCGACAGATCGTCCATGGTGTTGACTTCGGCAAAGGCGATGTCGGCATCCGTCAGCCGCTTGAGCAGGTCGTCGCGCGTCATGGTTCTAAACACACCACCCACGGTGTCGTCGGTCAGTTTCCGATTGCGGACGCGCTCCACCATGTTGCTGAAACGCGGATCGCTCGGCAGCTCCGGCATCGCCATGACCTCGGCGCAGAGTTTCTTCCACTCGCGCTCGCTCTGGATCGAGATCAGGATATCCCGGTCATCCTTCGAGGTGAACACGCCATAGGGCGCAATCGAGGTGTGGGCGAGGCCGATGCGCTTCGGCGGCGTACCCGCTTCTGCGTTGAGCAGCGGCACGGCGAGCCAGTCGGCCATCACATCGAACATCGAAATGCGGATGTCGGCGCCTTGCCCGCTGCGCGATCGGCCGATCAAGGCTTCGAGGATTGCCGCATGCGCCGTCGCGCCGGTCGCGATGTCGACGATGGACAGGCCGACGCGGGCGGGTGCATCCGGTCCACCGGTGATCGAGGCGAGGCCGCTCTCGGCCTGAATCAGCAGGTCGTAGGCCTTGCGGTCGGCATAGGGGCCATCGTCGCCGTAGCCGGAAATGGTGCAGATCACCAGCGCCGGATAATCCTTGCGCAGGCGCTCGCGCGTGAAGCCCAGCTTGTCCATCGAACCGGGCTTAAGGTTCTGCACCAGCACATCCGCGCCGGCGATCAGGCTCTCGAGGGTCTTGCGGCCTTCGTCGGTGGCAAGGTCGATCACGACGGATTTCTTGCCGCGATTGAGCCAGACGAAGTAGCTGCTCTGGCCTTTGGCTGCGGCGTCATAGCCGCGGGCGAAGTCGCCTTCCGGCCGCTCGACCTTGAACACGGTCGCGCCGGCATCCGCCAGCCGCGAGGTGCAGAACGGCGCGGCAACCGCCTGCTCGACGGCGATGACGGTCAGTCCTTCAAGCGGCAGCATCGGTGACACTCAATAGGAGCGCGGCATGCCGAGCACATGCTCGGACAGATGCGACAGGATCAGGTTGGTGGAGATCGGGGCGACCGAGTAAAGCCGCGTCTCGCGGAATTTGCGCTCGATGTCGTATTCCTCGGCGAAGCCGAAGCCGCCGTGGGTCTGGATGCAGGCATTTGCCGCCTCGAACGACGCATCGGCAGCGAGCATCTTGGCCATGTTGGCCTCCGCGCCGCAGTCCTTGCCGGCTTCATAAAGCCGGGTAGCTTCCTTCACCATCAGTTCGGCGGCGCGCATGTTGGCGTAGGATTTCGCGATCGGAAACTGGATGCCCTGATTCTGGCCAATGGGACGGCCGAACACCGTACGCTCCTTGGCGTAGTCGCTGGCCTTCTTGATGAACCACTTGGCGTCACCGACGCATTCCGACGCAATCAGGATGCGCTCCGCGTTCATTCCGGACAGGATGTAGCGGAAGCCCTTGCCTTCCTCGCCGATGAGATTTTCGGCAGGCACCTTCATGTTGTCGAAGAACACTTCCGTGGTGGCGTGGTTCATCATGGTGCGGATCGGCCGGATCGTCAGCCCGCCGGCCTTCTTCGCTTCCTGCATGTCGACGATGAACACGGAGAGACCGTCGGTGCGTTTGGCGGCCTGTTCCTTTGGCGTCGTGCGCGCCAGCAGGATCATCAGGTCGGAATATTCGGCGCGGCTGGTCCAGATCTTCTGGCCCTTGACCACGTAGTGGTCGTTGCCTTCGCGCTTCGCAAATGTCTTGAGCGACGAGGTATCGGTGCCGCTGGTCGGCTCAGTCACGCCGAACGCCTGCAGGCGCAGTTCGCCGCTGGCAATGCGTGGCAGCCACTTGGATTTCTGTTCCTCGCTGCCGTGCCGTAGCAGCGTGCCCATGGTGTACATCTGGGCGTGGGTGGCGCCGCCGTTGCAGCCGGAGCGCTGGATTTCTTCGAGGATTGCCGCCGCCGCCGACAGCTTGAGACCCGAGCCGCCGTACTCTTCCGGGATCAGCACCGACAGGTAACCGGCGTCGATCAGGGCCTGAACGAATTCCTTCGGATAGGCCATTTCGCGGTCCAGCTTGCGCCAGTACTCGCCGGGGAACTGGGCGCAGAGCTTGGCAACGGATTCGCGGATATCGGAAAAATCTTGCTCGTGATGTGTCATGTCAATGTGTTTGGCAGATTGCAGGCTAATGTTCCAGCGGCCGGAATGCGCAGCCACATTCCGAATACGCAGCCATAGCCAGTGGCCGCAAGAGGCTCGCCACGAAAGATGGCATCAGACGCGGTTTAGGCGTTGATGCGGACCGGCAGCTCCTCATAGCCCTTCACGAAGCTCGAGTAGATCCGCTTGGGCTCGCCGACGACTTCGATGTTGTCGAACCGCTTGAGGATCTCTTCCCAGATGATCTTGAGCTGCAAATCCGCCAGCCGCATGCCGACGCAGCGGTGAATGCCGAAGCCGAACGACATATGGGTGCGCGGCCGGGCGCGATCGATGATGAAGCTGTCCGGGTTTTCGATTGCGTCGCCGTCGCGGTTGCCGGACACGTACCACATCACGACGCGGTCGCCCTTTTTGATTTTCTTGCCGCCGATCTCGGTGTCCTGAAGCGCCGTGCGGCGCATATGCGCCAGCGGCGTCTGCCAGCGGATCACCTCGGGCACGAAGCTGTCGATCAATGCATGGTTGTCGCGGAGCTTGTCGTACTGGTCGGGATTTTCGTTCAGCGCCAGCACCGAACCGGTCATCGAATTGCGGGTGGTGTCGTTGCCGCCTACGATCAGCAGGATCAGATTGCCGAGCAGTTCGTCGCGGTTCATGTGACGCATCGCGTCGCTGTGCGCCATCATCGAAATCAGGTCGTTGCCGGGATTCTTGACGCGCTCGTTCCACAGCCGGATGAAATAGTCGGCGCATTCGCCGAGTTCCCGCAGCCGCTGCTCTTCGCTGTCATAGATCCCGCTCTTCGGCAGAGCTGTCGAGAGATCGGACCAGCGCGTCAGCATGCGGCGATCCTCCCACGGAAAATCGAACAGCGTCGCAAGCATCTGCGTGGTGAGTTCGATCGACACCCGATCGACCCAGTTGAAGGTCTCGTTGCGCGGCAGGTTATCCAGAATCTCCGCCGAGCGTTCGCGAATGAGAATGGCGAGCCGGTCGAGATGTGTCGGCGTGAACATCGGCGACACGGTCTTGCGCTGCGGACCGTGCTTCGGCTCGTCCATCGCGATGAAGCTGGGCCACTGATAGTCTTCGCCCATGTCGCGGAGATTGATGCCGCCATATTTGATATCAGACGAGAAGATCGCAGCATTGGTGTCGACATGCATGATGTCGTTGTACTTGGTGACCGACCAGTAATCGCCGACCGGGCAGGTCGTGCAGTAGTGCACCGGCTCTTCCTTGCGGAGCCGCTCGAAGTAGGGCCACAGCGTGTCGCTGCGGAACAGTTCGGGCGCGCCGGGGTGGAATTCCGACAGCGGCGTGGAATAAGCCTTTTCGCGCGCAGCCTTCTGGCGCTCGTCGCGGGCCATGTTGATCGTTCCGTGCATCGTTCGCTTCCTTGTGCCCCAGGACTTGATGAGCGTGTTTGACGCCCGAATTATTATTGCCGGATGCCGGCTTTGCTATGACGCCAGCCGGGCCGGCATGGTCTCGTAACCTTTGACGAAACTGGAATACACCCGATGGGGCTGCTCGACCACTTCGATGTTGTCGAAGCGCTTGAGAATTTCCTCCCAGACGATCCTCAATTGTAATTCCGCTAGGCGAATTCCAACGCAGCGGTGAATGCCGAAGCCGAACGACAGATGCTGACGGGGCCGGGCACGGTCGATGATGAAGCTGTCGGGATTTTCGATCACTTCGTCGTCGCGGTTGCCCGAGACGTACCACATCACGACCTTGTCGCCCTTCTTGATTTGTTTGCCGCGCAGTTCGGTATCTTCCAGCGCGGTGCGGCGCATATGCGCGAGCGGCGTCTGCCAGCGGATGATTTCGGGCACCATGCTGTCGACCAGCGCGTGGTTGTTGCGCAGCTTTTGATACTCGTGCGGATTTTCGTTCAGCGCGTAAAGGCCGCCGGAGAGCGAGTTGCGGGTGGTGTCGTTGCCGCCGACGATCAGGAGAATGAGGTTTCCCAAAAATGTCTTGGGGTCCATGTCCCGCGTCGCTTCGGCATGCGCCATCATCGAGAGCAGGTCGCCTTTCGGCGGGGCGTTGATCCGCTCGTTCCAGAGCCGTGAGAAATATGCGGCGCATTCCTGCAACTCCGCCTGCCGGGCATCCTCAGATGCAATGATGTCCGTGTTGCCGGGAAGGGCGGTCGCGACGTCGGACCATCGCGTGAGCTTGCGGCGGTCCTCCCATGGAAAATCGAACAGGGTCGCGAGCATCTGGGTGGTCAGTTCGATCGAGACCCGATCGACCCAGTCGAAGGTCGCGTTGCGGGGCAGCGAATCCAGGCATTGCGCGGCACGCTGACGGATGGTTCCGGCCAGTTCGTCGAGATGGGTCGGCGTGAACATCGGAGCGACGGTCTTGCGCTGGGCGCTGTGCTTAGGCTGGTCCATCGCGATGAACATCGGCCGGCGAAATTCTGGCGGCGCATCGCGGATGGTGATCCCGCCGAGGCTCGCCTCCGACGAATAGATCTGGTGGTTGGTCTCGACATGCATGATGTCGTTGTACTTCATGACGGACCAGTACGCGCCGAACTGGCTGTCCTTGCAGTAGTGGACCGGGTCTTCTTTGCGCAGCCGCTCGAAGTACGGCCAGAACGTATCGTTGCGGAAAGGATCGGGATCACCGGGATTGAAGTCCGCCAGCGGCGTCGAATAGGCCTTGTCCCGCGCCGCCTTCAGTTCGGAATTCCGCGCAAGGTCGGGCGTTCCGTGCATCGCGCGTCTCCCTGTGAGGTGCTTCCGTGGATTGTTCCCGGAGGCTTGTGTTTCGAGAATTACATCCGCTCGCCGCCGATCAGGCAAGCGGGACGCATGCGTCTGCTGCGATCGCGGTACGTGAGTGAGGTAGAAATATACAACTTCAGGACGAAAATACGTACTTCTGCACGTTGATAAAGCTTGGTTAACGGATTTACCGGTAACTTTGGCGCCTCTGGTCCAGAAAGGGACGCGGTGAAATGCAGTTATTTAAGTCTTCTCAGGAGCTTGCTGCCAAAATCGATGCGCTCGGCGAGTCCCAGGCGATCATCGAATTTAACCTCGATGGCACAATCGTGACCGCGAATCCCAACTTTCTGAACGCCATGGGATATCGGCTGGATGAGATCGTGGGCAAACACCACAGCATGTTCGTCGATCCTGAACAGCGCGAGCGGCCCGAGTATCGCGAATTCTGGGACGCGCTGCGCCGGGGAGAGTACCAGTCGCGTGAGTTTCCCCGCATCGCCAAGGGCGGGCGCCCGATCTGGATCCAGGCGTCGTATAACCCGCTGCTGGGCCGCGGCGGCAAGCCGTACAAGGTGGTCAAGTTCGCCACCGACATCACCGAACAGAAGCTGAAGAGCGCCGATTACGAAGGCCAGATCGCGGCCATTCAGAAATCGCAGGCGGTAATCGAGTTCAACCTCGACGGCACGATCATCACCGCCAACGAGAATTTTCTGAAGACGCTCGGCTACCGGCTGGATGAAATCCAGGGCAAGCATCACGGCATGTTTGTCGAGCCGCAATATCGCGACAGCGCCGCCTATCGCGACTTCTGGGATTCACTGCGCCGGGGTGAGTATCAGGCCGCCGAATACAAGCGCGTCGGCAAAGGCGGCAAGGCGATCTGGATTCAGGCGTCGTACAATCCGATCCGGGGCGCGGACGGCAAGTTCGTCAAGGTGGTGAAATTCGCCACCGACACCACGGCGCAGGTTGAAGATCGCATCCGCCGCGGCGAGTTGCAGAAATCCATCGACATCGACCTTGGGCAGATCACCGAGGCTGTGACCTCGACGTCCGAACGGGTGACGTCGGCGGTGAGCGCGTCGACACAGACATCCTCCAATATGCAGGCCGTTGCGTCAGGCGCAGAGGAACTCGCGGCGTCGGTCGCTGAAATCAGCCGTCAGGCGTCGGACGCGCTCTCCATCTCGCTTCAGGCGGTGCAGCAGGCCAACGAGACAAGCTCTATCGTTTCGGGTCTCGCCATCGCCGCCCAGAAGATCGGCGACGTGGTCAAGCTCATCAACAACATCGCGGAACAGACCAACCTGCTGGCGCTCAACGCCACCATCGAGGCGGCGCGTGCGGGCGAGGCGGGCCGGGGCTTCGCCGTCGTGGCGTCGGAAGTGAAAAGCCTCGCGACCCAGACCGCGAAGGCGACTGACGAAATCAGTGCGCAGATCGCCGAGGTCCAGGGGACCACGACCAGCGCGGTCAATGTCATCGAGGCCATTACGCAGACGATCTCCCGCATCAACGAAATTTCGTCGGCTATCGCGGCTTCGGTCGAGGAGCAGGCCTCGGTGACGCAGAGCATCTCGTCCAACATGCAGGTCGCGGCAAAGGGCGTAACCGATATCAATTCCAACATGACCGATATCGCCGAAGCGACGCGTTCGGTCGATGCATCGACCCGCAAGGTGCGAGAGGCCTCGCGCGCACTGGCGTAAGGTTACGCCTGCGAAATTGCCCGCCGAAATGTCAGGAACAAGACATTTCGGCGTCTCGCTTTGTGGCCTTCTTCCCGGCGTCCGGGGGCAGAATCGCCGCAACGGAGGCGTCAGCATGTTCCGGCGCTTCCGGCTCTTCTCCCCGCAACCGGCCCGTGGCATGGTCTGCCAAACAAGGGCTGGCCTTCGTCAAAAAAGCCGCTCTGGGGAGAGAACCTGATGATTCCGAACGCGCATAGTATGTTCAACTTCGATCTCGGCGAGACCGCGGATGCGATCCGCGAAACCGTCCGCGATTTCTCGGCGAACGAGATCGCGCCCCGTGCCGAGGAGATCGACAAGAGCAACCAGTTCCCGCGCGACCTCTGGCCCAAGATGGGCGCTCTGGGTCTGCTTGGCATGACCGTCGAGGAAGATTTTGGCGGCTCCGGGCTCGGCTACCTCGAACACTGTATCGCGATGGAGGAAATCTCCCGTGCCTCGGCATCGGTGGGGCTGTCGTACGGTGCGCACTCCAACCTGTGCGTCAACCAGATCCGCCGTAACGGCAACGCTGCCCAGAAAAGAAAGTATCTTCCGAAGCTGATCTCGGGCGAGCACGTCGGCGCGCTGGCGATGTCAGAGCCTGGAGCGGGATCGGACGTGGTGTCGATGAAGACGCGCGCAGACAAGAAGGGCGATCGCTACGTCATCAACGGCAACAAGATGTGGATCACCAACGGGCCGACTGCGGAGACGCTGGTGGTCTACGCCAAGACCGATCCGGCGGCCGGGCCGCGCGGCATGACGGCGTTTCTGATCGAAAAAGGCATGAAGGGATTTTCGACAGCGCAGAAGCTCGACAAGTTCGGCATGCGCGGCTCCGACACCTGCGAACTGGTGTTCGAGGATTGCGAGGTGCCGGAGGAGAACGTGCTCGGCAATGTCGGACGCGGCGTCAACGTGCTGATGTCCGGCCTCGACTATGAGCGCGCCGTGCTGGCGGCCGGACCGCTCGGCATCATGCAGGCCTGTCTCGATGTGGTGATGCCCTACATCCACGAGCGCAAGCAGTTCGGCGAGCCGATCGGCAGCTTCCAGCTCGTGCAGGGAAAAGTCGCCGACATGTATGTCGCGATGAATGCGTCCCGCGCTTACGTCTACGCGGTCGCGAAGGCCTGCGATCGCGGCGAGACTACACGCGAGGACGCGGCAGGTGCGATCCTTTACGCGGCGGAGCGCGCAACCCAGTGTGCGCTGGACGCGATCCAGTTGCTTGGCGGTAACGGTTACATCAACGATTATCCGACCGGGCGGCTTCTGCGCGACGCCAAGCTCTACGAAATCGGCGCCGGCACCAGCGAAATCCGCCGCATGCTGATCGGCCGCGAGCTGTTCGAAAAGACGGCGTGACGGTTAGCTAGTTTGATGTCATTCCGGGGCGCGAGCGCTTGCGAGCGAACCCGGAATCCAGCAGTTACTTTCCGATGAACTTGTCGAGATTCCGGATCAGCCCGCTGCGCGGTCCGTCCGGAATGACGGCTGGAGCTCTATCGTGGCAGGTTGTTGACCTTGGCGACCCACGCCCGCACGTCCGGCAGAACTGCCGGCAGCACTTCACGCACTTCATCGACGGTCATGCCCGCCTTGATGCGCGGGTCATAAAGAATGTTCATGATGTACTGGTCATAGACATCGAAGAAACCCATCGAGACGTCGTCGTTGAACATCGTCCATGGCACCGAGTCGGTGTCGTTGATCGGCCCGAGGGATTGCAGCAGTTCCTCGTAGGCGCAATCGAGAAACACAAAGTCGCTGTTATCGACGGTCAGGATCACGTCCGAACGCTGGATCTCGTAGTTGTCGTTCTTGCGAAACCCGGAGAGGCATTGCGGGTCCAGCGAGTCTTGAATTTCCTTCGCCTTCTCCGCGCCGTAGAACGACGTGATGGTTTTCTGAAGATCACGGTCGTGAACCAGCGTGATAATGGTGTTGGCATCGTCGCGGTTGGTCGTGATCGCGATGTCGAGATGCTGCACGCGCTTTGCGATATCACCGACAACCTTTCCGATCTGCTTTTTCCGGTCGGCGCGAGCGGCGCCATCGACAAAGACACGGACCGGCATGTGGTATTTGCGGATACGGTCGACGCGTCCGGCAAGGTGATATTCCGCACCAAACGCCGTCTTCATGAAGCCGTCGATGATCTGGCTGTCGGTGAAGGTCTTCTTTTCGTTGCGCTGGCGTGCGCTGATGTTGGTCCCTTCCGCAAGGGTTGGCGACCAAAGTGTCGTGCTGAGCGTCAGGCTGCTCAGCAGCACGATGCCCGGTATCAGCCGCCGTATTGTCGAGGATGCTTCCATGACAACCTGAGCTACCCGTCACGCCGCCCGCATGCAAGGGAACAGGCGACCGGCTGACGACAAAACGAAGAAGGCCGGCCACGACGGCCGGCCTTGAAGATCGTTGCGGCAGGGCCCAGGCCGATGCCGCGTCCCATCCGAATCTCAGTTCTTGACGATGACCGTCGCGCCAACCCGCACCCGGTCATACAGGTCGATGACGTCGTCATTGACCATGCGGAAACAGCCCGACGAGACGGCCTGGCCGATCGTCTCAGGCTCGTTGGAGCCGTGAATGCGATAAAGCGTCGAGCCGAGATACATCGCGCGTGCGCCGAGCGGATTGTCGGGGCCGCCGACCATGTGGCGCGGCAGATCCGGGCGGCGGCGCAGCATCTGTGCCGGCGGCGTCCAGCTCGGCCATTCCTTCTTCGCTGTGATGCGATGGACACCACCCCAGCGGAAGCCATCGCGGCCGACGCCAATGCCATAACGCAGGGCCCGGCCGCCTTCCTGAACCAGATACAGCCGGCGTTCCCTGGTATCGATGATGATCGTGCCCGGTGCGTAGTTGCCCTGGAAGCCGACCGTGGTGCGCGGAATCGGGCCGGACCCGCCACTCATTCCACCACCGCCGAAAAACGGGAAGAGCGGGTTGTATTCCGCATCGGCCATCGCGAAGCCGCTGCCGCCGAGCAAGGTCGCTGCGGTAAGAATTACGGTCAAAAGGCGCGTCATTAGAATCCTCATAAGAGATCGTCAGACTGGGCGAAAATGTTGGCGAACCAAGATCACAGGTGCCACGAACTCTGCGAGAAAGGCCACAATTTGCCTGTTTTCGCAACCCACGGACGCGTGAAAGGCTTCGAGGTAGCCCATTATGTGCCTGAGGCGTGACTTCTGCGAGACATGCCCCATCTGCACGGTCATGCGGCCGTTCCAATCTATCGCAGGCTTTGACGAACTGTCATAAGGATGGTTCATCGAACGTCATCACAACAAAAAGCCTCGAACGGGAGTGAAATGATGAACGGCGCGGAAAGTCTGGTGCGAACATTGGTCGCGGGCGATGTGAATGTCTGCTTCACCAATCCGGGAACATCGGAGATGCATTTTGTCGCCGCGCTGGATCGGGTCGACGGCATGCGATGCGTGCTCGGACTGTTCGAAGGTGTCGTCACCGGCGCCGCCGACGGGTATTACCGGATGGCCGGGAAGCCGGCATCGACACTGCTGCATCTCGGACCCGGTCTCGCCAACGGCCTCGCCAATCTGCACAACGCGAAGAAGGCGCATTCCGGCATCGTCAACATCGTCGGGCAGCATGCGACCTATCACATCGAATACAATGCACCGCTGACGTCGGACATCGAAGGTCTCGCGCGGCCGATGTCGGCCTGGGTCCGCACCTCGCCGGATTCGAAATCCATCGCGCGCGACGGCGCTGCCGCCATTGCCGCGGCGAGAAGCCATCCGGGCCAGATCGCGACGCTTATTCTCCCGGCGGACACCGCGTGGAATGAAGCCGACGGCATCGCGCAGGTGCCCGCGGATTCGCAGCGCGCCAGTTATTCGCCGCAGGCGGTGGACGAGGCCGCGCGCGTTCTGCGCAGCGGAGAGCAGACGCTGCTGCTGCTGACCGGCAAGGCTCTCACGGAAGAAGGACTTGCACTCGCCGCGCGCATCGCCGGCAAGACCGGATGCAAGGTCATGGGCCAGACCTACAATCCGCGTATGGCTCGTGGCCGCGGCCGTTTTTCCATCGACCGCATCCCCTATGTGATCGAGCAGGCACTGCCAATCCTGAAGGATTTCCGCCACATCGTTCTGATCGAGACAAACGACCCGGTGGCGTTCTTCGCCTATCCGAACAAGCCGAGCTTGCTGAAGCCGGAAGGCTGCGAGGTTCATCGCATGTGCGAGTCCGGCGAGAACTCCGTGGCGGCCTTGCATGCGCTGGCCGATGCGCTCGGCGCCAAGGCGAGCGACGCGAAACCGCAGCAGCTTGTCGAATTGGCCAAGCCAACCGGCGCGCTGACGTATGCATCCATCGCGCAGGCCATCGCGATGGCTATCCCGGAGAACGCCATCGTGGTCGATGAATCGATCACCACCGGACGTGGCTTCTTTCCGCCGACGGCGGCAGCGCCTCCGCACGACTGGCTTCAGAACATGGGCGGCTCGATCGGTTTCTCGACGCCGGTCGCGACCGGCGCCGCGGTTGCCTGCCCGGATCGCAAGGTGATCTGCATGGTCGGCGACGGCAGCGCGATGTACACGCTTCAGTCGCTGTGGACGCAGGCGCGCGAAGGTCTCGACGTCACCACCATCGTCTTCGCCAACCGCACGTATCAAATCCTGAAGGGCGAATTCGCAGGCGTCGATGCCGGCGAACCCGGCCGCAAGGCGCTCGACATGCTGAACATCGACAATCCCGCACTCGACTGGGTGTCGCTGGCGAAAGGCATGGGCGTGCCCGCTCAGTCGGTCACCACCGCCGAGGATTTTTCAAACGCGCTGACCAACTCGGTGCGCGAAAAGGGTCCGCGGCTGATCGAAGTGGTCATGGCATGATCCCGAAAAGCATGCCCTCGGGCTCGACCCGAGGGTGGCACCGGTTTTCGGAAAAGATCATGCTGGAAATAGCAAGATCGGCCCGATTGAGCTGAAGGAACCTCGCGCGAGGCTTTTGCGTTGAACACGTGCAAGCATTCTCGCGGGGGTTCCTGAGATGAACGTCTTTCAGGGCTCGTCCTTCAGCCCCGACACCATTGCGGTCATGACGCAAGCCTTTGAGGAGGCGGTCGAGACCTTGCCGTTTCCGGTGGGCTCGGCGCGGGTTCAGGCGCTGGCGAAAAATATCGTCGAGCTTGCGTCACAAGGCGAGCGCGACCCGGAGCGCATGAAGCTTCTGGCGTTGCTGGCGCTGAAATCGGTCCGGCACGACTGAGACTTGTACCTGCCGCAGCCAATTGCCGACGCCGCCGGCGGTATCATGGAAAGGTTTAGTTAAGTCTTCGGCAGCTTCTTGCCGCTAGATTAGCCGTGGCTTTACCTAGTGGTCCTATTCCAACATTCGCACCCCGTTTCGGCAGGCTTTTTGCGAATGTTGGAATTAAAGGACCACTAGAGAATATGATTCTAGTGGAGTTTTGGATTTGACATTCGCGTTACGGATTTGCGGCCAAGTGCGGCGCGAATGTCAAATCCACTCCACTAGCGCTCGTATCGCGAAGCCGTCATGTGCAAGAAATGCAGTGAGGTTGATCCGATGAAGACGGCGATTGATTTTATTCGCGACGAGAAGGCTGCGACGTCGATCGAGTATGCCCTGATTGCGACAGGCATCGCGGTCGCGATCGTCGCCGCTGTCAATGGCCTGGGCACCACGCTCGGGGGCAAGTACGCCACGGTCAAGGCTGCATTCGATTGACCTGAAGACCGGCGCATATCCGCCGGCGCAATTCCAGAGCAAAATCTGCCTTTCACTCCGGTCACTACGTGGCCGCAGTTAAAGACAATCGCGATAATCCCAATCCGAGAGTTCGCGGATCGGCCGACATTCCCTCGGACAATGGCGATCGCGGCGTATCGATCTCGAACGAAATTTTTAAGGTGCTGCCGGAAGATTCGTTTGTTCGAGGCGGAAGCGACGCCGTCAGCCACCGGGGCTGATTCAATCTTCCAGCCTCAAACACCCATTCCGCGATTTGCCGATCTGCGGCGCACACGCGAACGCGAACGGGGTCGCGTTGTTTGCCCAGAAATGCGTGGGCAAACGCGTTCAGGACAAGCCGGTCTCCCGCTTTTGCTTGAACCGGCAACGCGAGTTCGGCGCGGCGCTCCACGGTCCAGACGCCCCACGGCTCGGTCACTCCCCAGCCATTCCGCATGAAACAGCGCGAGTCGAGAGCACTGCCGAAATCGATTTCGTCGCCGATCTGATAGCTCGGCTCCATATCCGGCGTGGTTCTGGCCAGCGCAATCATGCCTTCGATGAACCGGCGGCAACCAGTCTCTATGCCGAGACGCGGAGCGATCGCGCGGGCGGCGGCACCGAGTTGATCCGAATTGCGCACCGCGCCCAGAAGCGCATCGGCGACAGTTCGCACAGCGGTGTCGCTGAACATCACCCCGACGCCGTAGCCCTCGGCGATCTTCTCGGCCATCCATGTGCCCTGCGGCACGATGACGGGTTTGCCGAGGCTTGCAGCTTCCGTGAACGCCCCTGACGTCAATGCCTTGTACGGCTGTGCCTCATAGGCCAGCCACACCAGCGATGAGCGCGTCAGATTGGTGAAGTAGTCTTCGACGCTCTGCTCGTGAGAAATGATCTCGACGTATGATGCGGCCTTCCGCTTCACCCTCGCGATTGAGTCCGCGAATTTGGCAGGAGCCTTGACCAGAAACCTGACCGATGGCTCGGCGCGGGCAACGCGCTGAACAATCTCGCCAAGATTTTCGGCGAGCGCGCCGGACCTGTTGTTCAAATGCACGTAGATCGTCGGGGTCGCTGGTGTTTCGTCCTGCTCGCCGTTGAAGGTCCGGCCGAAATGGTGCTGCATCATGAATGGCCGCCGGCGGCAGACGCGCGAGACGGTTCGCGCCTTTGCTTTCGAATTGACCAGAAAAAACACACGCTCTTGTCCGGGGCGCGTGCCGAGATCGGAACATGCGAGCCGGTAAAGGGCGGCTCTGGCTCTGTAACGTCCGGTGTCGAGATCGGTCAGTTCGTCGCCGATGATGCGGAAGAACACGCTCGGGCGCAGCGTTTGCGGACGCCGGGCAAGCCACGCGCCGATGCCGCGAATAAGGATCGGGTGCCCGCGCGGGAAATAGATCAGGTCTTGCGCGGTGAGTTCTTCCGCATCGAACCTGGCCCACAGGGGCTCAAGGATGTGTGCCGTGTCGCTGAAGGCAACAAGCTCGGTGACGTAATTATCGGCGGTGACGTCCAATGCGGGCAGGGGGCTGAGAACGGCCTGGGCGGAAAGAGATGCGGCGACATCCGCGTCAGTTGAACGGAGCGCAAGAATTGCGACAGACATCTCCAGCGCGCTTCCCTCGGTCTTGAAGGACACCAGCTCATTCAGCCAGTGGCTGGATTGGTCGAGCGGCTCAAAGCTGGCAATGATCAGTTTGCGATGGGACACAGCCGCGCGACCGAGCGCGTCTTGCAGCGAAGCGTCGAGTGCCGTCATTGCCACTCTCCAGCCGCTACGTCAGCGCGATCTAAAAAATGTCTTGTGAAATGTCTTTTTGAAATGGTGGGCGCACAAGGGATCGAACCTTGGACCTCTCCCGTGTGAAGGGAACGCTCTCCCGCTGAGCTATGCGCCCGGAACCACCGGATATCTTTCGGAGCGGCGATTTACGGAAGCAGGGGCAGGGGTGTCAAGCGCGGTCGGCCCGTGTACTTCAGAATTCGGCTCAAATCCCGCCGTATCCGCTCGATGATCAGACTACCCCGGCTGACGAGCCCGCGAGGCGTGGGCCTGCAAAGCCCGAATCCGTTCGGCCAGCGTGCCGCGCGCCTCTGTCGCGGCGCCGGCGGGCGCGGCTCCGTTGGGGGCAGCACCGTTCGCCGTCGTCGCCTTGACGATGGCGCTGATGGCCGGCTTTTGCTCCTCGGATGCCAGGATCGCCTCGATCGGCGAGTCCGGGCCTTCCAGCGTCACCGCAAGTTTTGCAACCTCGGCTGCGATGTCATTGATGCGCTCGCGCAGCAACGCGTTTTCCATGCGCTCGGTAGACCACGAGCTTTCCGCCTGCTGCTGAATGAGATTGATGTCGCGCTGAACCTTGGCGCGTTCGTCGCGGGCGACGGTGAGTTGCTCTTCCAGCGCGGCCTTCTCCGCGCGAAGCTTTTCCATCGCCGATGAATTGCCGGTGCCGGACGCCATGTCCTCGCGCAGCTTCTGCTCGGTCTGTTTTGCGGCCTCGGCCTGCTGGCGGAGCAGGGTGTTCTCGTATTCGCGCTCGGCGAGAATCTTGCCCTGCAAGGCGAGACGATTCTCGAGGTCTATGACCCGCGTCGACAGCAATTCGGTTTCTTTGGTCTGCACCGCAAGCTGGCGGTCGAGATCGCTGACCCGTCCGCTCAGATTCTCGACCTTTCCGCGCGCGTCGCCGAGTTCGCGCGTCGCGATCTCGGATTCGTTGCGATGGTCGGTCAGGCGCTGCTGGCTGCTGGAAACTTCCTTCTCGGCTTCATTGACGCGGTTTTGCAGGGCCTCGATCTGGCTGCGGACCGCGAGCAATTCGACCTGACGGCTTTCCGCCGCCATCGAGCGCTGGGAGAGTTCGCTGTTAAGTTTGGCGAAGTCCGTCTGCTTATCGGCCAGTTGTTGTTCTGCGCCGCGCAGCGACTGCGTCTTGACGCTGAACTCTTCTTCCGTCGCCCGCAGTTGATCCTTCAGCGCCTTCTCGCGCGCTTCCAGCGAGAAAACCGCGGCGTTCTTCTCGCCGAGTTCGATCTTGAGGCGGTTGATCGCATCCGATTTCTTGCCGAGTTCGGCAAGCTGGCTCGAGGTCTTGTTCTTGAGTTGCTCGACGCTCATTTCGAGCCGGCGCGCAGACATCGCGAACTCGGCCCGCAACTGGTCCTTGTCCGCCTGAATCTCGGCCATCGAGAGCGGGGTCGCTGCTTCGAGGCGCTTCGTCGTCAGCCGTACTGCACGGTTATGGACCAGCGGCACGATCATCA
Source organism: Afipia sp. (assembly GCA_017474385.1). Lineage (GTDB taxonomy): Bacteria > Pseudomonadota > Alphaproteobacteria > Rhizobiales > Xanthobacteraceae > Afipia. Next base: position 25,485 of record JAFVHU010000008.1, read on the forward strand.
GACCGAACAGCATCGAGACCAGAAAACCGATCGCCAAATACATGATCGGTTCGACCATATGTGAGACCCCTGCGCTAGATTAATTCGCTTTTTACCATGGCATGGCGAGCAGGGAAAAAGCTAGCGGGACAGTGCGTTAACGTGAATCCGCCCGCCTCCCTGAAGGTCGGCGGGCGATGTCCCGATCATCCTGTCAGGAAACTGTCAGAAAGGGTTCCAGGTCGCGCGGGGCGTGAACTTCAGATAGCCGATATTGGCGCCGAGCCGCAGACCGACGCCCGACCGGATCGGGACCAGCACGATGCCGTTCGCCGTCAGCGCAGTCATGCCGAAGCCGCCGATAATGTAGGCCGAGCCGTCGATGCCGGCGAAGCGCTGATAGATCGCGTCGGTCGCGGGCAGGTTGTAGACCAGCACCATGGTCCGCGCGCCGTCGCCGCCCCAGTCGAAGCCGACCGACGGTCCCTGCCAGTACACCCGCAGGTCGCCGGCATTCTTGGTGTAGAGCGTGCCTTCGCCGTAGCGCAGTCCCGCGACGAAAGCGCCGCTGCCTTCCTCGCCGAGCACGTAGCCGTTGGGCAGGCCCCACTGGCTCACCGCTCGCTCGATCACGGACGCCAGCCCGCGTGACACATTGCCGAAGAACCGGTGGCCCGCGCCGACTAGTTCGTCCGGGCCATAGGTATTGGGGGCGCGTTGCTGGGCCGAGGCCGGCACGGCCAGGGAAATCGTCGCTGCAAAAACCAGCGCCGCGATGCGCAAAGCAAAGGTCATGAAAGAACCCCTTGGACCACCAGATGGCCGAGTTTCATGTCCATCGCTTAACGCCTTGCTGACGTGCATAGGCATAAGCTGCGGTCCCACGTCCCCGACTCGATTGTTTATCGGCATCAACTATGACGGCACGGCGGCAAGAAAACAAAGGGCAACGCCTTGGAATCGCCTGTCTTGCGGTCCTTGCCGGGCTGGCCGGACCGTATACCAGCGCATCGGCGGTCACCGAACGGGTGGTCGTGAACCGCCATAGCGGCCTTGCCATCGACGGGTATGACCCTGTCGCCTATTTCACCGACGCCGAGGCCGCCAGGGGACAGCCTGACGTTGAGGCCTCCGCGGGTGGCACCGTCTGGCGTTTCCGGAACGAAGCCAACCGCGCCGTTTTCCTCGCTCATCCGGATATCTACGGACCTCGGTTCGGCGGCTACGACCCGGTCGATGTGGCGCGCGGCAGGACGGTTGCAGGGCAGGCGCAGCTGTGGCTGGTTTCCGGCGAACGGCTGTACCTTTTCAGCCGCGAAGACAACCTCAACGCCTTTGCAGCCAATCCGGATGCCGTCCTCAAACAGGCCGGCGGCAAATGGCCGGCGCTGGTCGAAACGCTGTCCGCTTACTGATCCGCTGCGGCGGGATCGCCCCACGCAATGAACTCGGGCACCAGAAAATCTTCGCGGGCTTCCCCGAAGCACAAGGCTGCGCCCTTGCTGTCCGTGATCCTTCCGCCCGCCGCGGTCACCACCGCATGCCCTGCCGCCACATCCCATTCGGATGTCGGGGCCAGCCGGGGGTAGATGTCGGCGCCGCCCTCGGCGATACGGCCAAACTTGACCGCGGAGCCCAGGGCTTGCCGGATCGCTCCGGGCCGGGCCGCGATGAACGCTTCGGTCCGTTTGTCGCCATGCGACCTGCTCACGGCCACGATCCAGGCCGTGCGAGGACCAGGATGGGGGCGGGTGTGGATCGGCTGGGCCGAGCGGGCCTTGCCATCCTTGGTCATCAGCAGACGCTCCGCGCCCCGGCCGACAACCCCTCGCCAGACCAGCCCTAGGGCGGGTGCGGCGATAATTCCAAGCACCGGCGTGCCGTGGGTAATGAGCGCGACGTTGACGGTAAACTCGTCACGCCCGGCAACGAACTCCTTGGTGCCGTCCAGCGGATCGACCAGAAAAAAGCTGTTCTTGTAGGGGCGGGCGGCAAGGCTGGTGCGTTCCTCCGACAGTGCCGGAATATTAGGCGCGAGTGTCTTCAAGCCTTCCGCGATGATGCGGTCTGCGGCCATGTCTGCTTCTGTGACGGGAGAACCGTCGGATTTTCCCTCGACCTGCATGGTGGAACGGCTGACGGCGAGGATCGCCGCGCCAGCCTGCACGACGATGTCCGTTAAAGGCTCCATCAGAGCGGCTGCGGCATCGCGATCGATCGCTGGACTGGAGATTTCGGTCATAGATCGGCCTTCAATCCGCTGTGGTTCGTGTCGCGCCTCGGTGGCCGCAGGGCCAGCCGCAGTGTATCAAACCATAAAGCACGCATGATTCGCCGCGTCAGCACCTTGCCGCCATCTTCATCGCGTGATCGCAGGAAATCGCTGAAAAGTCCCTGGAAAATCCGAGGAAATTCATGTCTGGCACGTCAACTCCTGGTCCCACACCCGACGCACTCGAACTCGCCGCGTTGATGTGTTCGCGCGTCTGCCACGATCTCATCAACCCGGTGGGCGCCATCGTCAACGGTCTTGAGGTGTTCGACAGCAGCAACAAGGAGGACGACAAGGAGTTTGCGCTCGATTTGATCCGCAAGAGCGCAAAATCCACCTCCGCGCGGTTGCAGTTCTGCCGTATCGCCTATGGCGCCGCAGGATCGGCCGGCTCCCAGATCGATCTTGGCGAAGCGCAGAAGATGACGCGCAATCATCTGGAGGACGAGAAAACGAAGATCACCTGGAACCTGCCGCACATGCTGATGGCGAAGAACCGGGTCAAGCTGCTGCTCAACATGCTCGTCATCGCGCAGCAGGCCATTCCTCGCGGCGGTGAACTTATCGTCGATCCGGTCGGCGAGGGGGATTCGATGGGATTTCGCATTCGCGCCGCAGGCACAAACGCGCGTGAGCCGCAGAACGTCGCGGCGCAATTGAATCTCGACAACGCCGGATCGGTTTCCGCGCACGCGGTACAGCCCTACTACACCGCGCTACTGGCGCAGGCCAGCGGGCTCAAGGTATCGCTCGCCGCTGAAGCAGACGCTGTGGTCGTGACCGCGGCCTAGTGGTCCAATTCTGACATTCGCCCCCCGTTTCGGTGGAGCGATTTGCGAATGTCAGAATTGAGGACCACTAGTAAATATAAGGCTCTAGTGGAGTTTGGGATTTGACATTAGCGTCGCGAATGTGCCGCGGGGTGGGGCGCGAATGCCAAATCCACTCCACTAGCGGCATCTTCATACACTCTTAATGAACGGCGGCTCCCCGAGGCATCCAGCGCCGGGGTCGGCGTCTTAGCGTCTTGTTCAGCGCGTTCTTTTCCAAATGCTCAACCAATATTAAACGCTTTGCGTCGAAACTGACCGCATTCCGGGAGGCGTGTGTTGCGTGCCCGTTTGCGCGAAGGCTTGATTCATGGACGATCTGTTGCGTGAGTTTCTGACCGAGACCAACGAAAGTCTCGATACTGTCGACAACCAGCTGGTTCGTTTCGAGCAGGATCCCAATAACGCGAAGATTCTCGATAATATCTTCCGGCTCGTTCATACGATCAAAGGCACTTGCGGCTTTCTCGGATTGCCGCGGCTGGAAGCGCTCGCTCACGCAGCCGAGACGCTGATGGGGAAATTCCGCGACGGCATGCCGGTGACCGGCGAAGCCGTGACGTTGATCCTGAGCACCATCGACCGCATCAAGGAAATTCTCGGCCAGCTCGAGGCGACAGAAGCGGAGCCGGAAGGCGCCGATGTCGATCTGATCGACGCGCTTCATCATATGGTCGAGCAGGGGATGGCCGCGATGGCTGCGGCGCCTGCTGCACCTGCGCCAGTTGCAGCAAAGCCGGTCACCGTCGGCATGATGGTTGATCAGACGCTGGAGCGCGAACTGCGTCCTGGCGAAGTGTCGCTCGACGAGCTTGAGCGGGCTTTCCGCGAAACGGAAATCGAAGTCGCATCGCCGTCGATTGCTCCGGTTCAGCCATCGGCTCCCAAGGCTGAGGCTCCGAAGGCCGAAGCTCCGAAGCCGGCAGCGGCAAAGCCGAAAAAGGCCGTCATCGAGAACGAGACGACGGAGAGCGACAAGATCGCGAACCAGTCCATTCGCGTCAATGTCGACACCCTCGAACATCTGATGACCATGGTGTCGGAACTGGTGCTGACGCGTAACCAGTTGCTCGAGATCAGCCGCCGCAACGAGGATTCCGAATTCAAGGTGCCGCTGCAGCGGCTCTCCAACGTGACTGCCGAGTTGCAGGAAGGCGTCATGAAGATGCGGATGCAGCCGATCGGAAATGCCTGGCAGAAGCTGCCGCGCATCGTGCGCGATCTGTCGAGCGAACTCGGCAAGCAGATCGAACTGGAAATGCACGGCGCCGACACCGAGCTTGATCGCCAGGTGCTCGACCTGATCAAGGATCCGCTGACGCATATGGTCCGCAACTCCGCCGATCATGGGCTTGAGACGACGGCCGACCGTGTCGCTGCCGGCAAGCCGGAGCAGGGCACGATCCGCGTTTCCGCCTATCATGAAGGCGGCCACATCATCATCTGCATCGCCGATAACGGGCGCGGCCTGAACACCGAGCGTATCAAGCAGAAGGCCGTGCAGAACGGTCTTGTCACCGAAGCCGACGTCGAGAAGATGACCGAGGCGCAGATCCACAAGTTCATTTTCGCACCGGGGTTCTCGACTGCTGCGGCGGTTACCAGCGTGTCGGGCCGCGGCGTCGGCATGGACGTGGTGCGCACCAATATCGATCAGATCGGCGGCACCATCGACGTGAAGTCGGTGCCGGGCGAGGGGTCGAGCTTCACCATCAAGATTCCGCTGACGCTGGCGATCGTGTCCGCGCTGATCGTGGAAGCCGCTGGTGATCGCTTCGCGATCCCGCAATTGTCGGTGGTCGAACTGGTGCGTGCGCGCTCCAATTCCGATCATCGCATCGAGCGGATCAAGGACACACCGGTTCTACGGCTGCGCAACAAGCTGTTGCCGCTGATGCATCTGAAGAAGCTGCTCAAGATCGACGACGGTGCGTCTATCGATCCGGAGAACGGCTTCATCGTGGTCACGCAGGTCGGCAGCCAGACCTTCGGCATCGTGGTCGACGGCGTTTTCCATACCGAGGAAATCGTGGTCAAGCCGATGTCCACCAAGCTTCGCCATATCGGGATGTTCTCGGGCAACACGATTCTCGGCGACGGCGCTGTCATCATGATCATCGATCCGAACGGCATCGCGCAGTCGCTCGGCACGGCGGCGGCTTCGCAGAGCGAAATCGGCGACGACAATGCTGCGACGCGCTCGAACTCTGACGCTCAGCTCACCTCTCTGCTGGTGTTCCGCGCGGGATCGTCGCAGCCTAAGGCCGTACCGCTGGCGCTGGTGACCCGGCTTGAAGAGATCGCGGTCGAGAAGATCGAAGTCTCGAACGGCCGTCACATGGTCCAGTATCGCGAACAACTGATGCCATTGGTCGAGATCGAAGGCGTTTCGATCCGCGAGAGCGGCGTGCAGCCGATCCTGGTGTTCGCCGACGACGGACGCTCGATGGGCCTCGTGGTCGATGAAATCATCGATATCGTCGAGGAGCAGTTGAGCATTGAAGTGGCGAGCACACGCGAAGGCGTGCTGGGCTCGGCCGTCGTAAAGGGTCAGGCCACCGAAGTGATCGACGTCGGACACTTCCTGCCGATGGCGTTCGCGGACTGGTTCAGCCGCAAGGAAATGCGTTTGTCCGCCACCGCGCAAACCGTTCTGCTGGTCGACGACTCCGCCTTCTTCCGCAACATGCTGGCGCCTGTCCTGAAGGCGGCAGGTTATCGAGTCACGGTCGCGCAGAACGGACACGAGGGACTTGCCGTGCTGCGCTCCGGCAATCAGTTCGACGTCGTTCTGACCGATATCGAGATGCCGGACATGAACGGCTTCGAGTTCGCCGAAGCGATCCGCGCCGACCGCCGCATGGAAGCGGTGCCGATCATCGCGCTGTCGTCCGTGGTTTCACCTGCGGCCATCGAACGCGGCCGCCAGGCAGGCTTCCACGACTATGTCGCGAAATTCGACCGGCCCGGATTGATCGCCGCCCTGAAAGAACAGACCGCTGACGTCAAGCAGGCGGCGTAAGGAACATGACAATGGATACAAATGTCGACGGCGCTGACCGCGGGATCACTGAATATGTCACCGCGATGATTGGCGGGCAATTGTTCGGGCTGCCGATTTCTCGGGTTCAGGATGTGTTCATGCCGGAGCGGCTGACGCGAGTCCCTCTGGCGTCCGCTGACGTCGCGGGGGTTCTCAACCTTCGCGGCAGGATCGTCACTGCGATCGATATGCGCGCACGTCTCGGTCTGTCGAAAATCGAAGACGGCCGTCCGCCGATGGCGGTCGGTGTGGACCTGCGCGGTGAATCCTACGGCCTGCTGATCGACAGCATCGGCGAGGTTCTCAAGCTTGCGGACGATAGCCGCGAGGTGAACCCGGTCAATCTCGATCCGCGCATGGCGAAAATGGCAGGCGGCGTGCACCGGCTCGAAGGACAATTGATGGTTGTTCTCGACGTCGACCGCGTTCTGGAAATCAATCCGGACATGCTCGCTGCTTAAAAGCAATCTTGGGAAGTAACGCAAAGCCCCGTGACAGCGGCCCACACGGGAACTGAGGAAAAAAGAGGCTAAGATGAAAACATGTCTGATCGTTGACGATTCAAGCGTCATCCGGAAAGTCGCGCGGCGCATTCTGGAAGGGTTGGATTTCCAGATCGTAGAGGCCGAGGATGGCGAGAAGGCCATGGAAGTCTGCAAGCGCGGAATGCCGGACGCCATCCTGCTCGACTGGAACATGCCGGTCATGGATGGCTACGAATTCCTCCGCAACCTGCGTCTGATGCCGGGCGGCGACAGGCCGAAGGTGGTGTTCTGCACCACCGAGAACGATGTCGCTCACATCGCCCGTGCGCTTCATGCAGGCGCCAATGAATACATCATGAAACCGTTCGACAAGGAAATCGTGACGGCAAAATTTCATGAAGTCGGTTTGATCTGAAGCTCTGCGCTGGAACGGCTGCCACCCGGCGCTGTATCCGGATCGTCTGTTGAAGTCACGTAGTGTTGTCGCCGTTCGGTTGCGTAGAGTTGGTTTTTCATGAGCGTTGCAGTTTTGACCCCACCCGGCTCGTCCGCACAACGGCACGAGCCGCTGCGCGTCATGGTCGTCGACGATTCTGCGGTCATTCGCGGGCTGATCTCCCGCTGGATCGAGGCGGAGTCGGACCTGACGGTCGTCGCGTCGATCCGCACCGGGCGCGATGCGGTCAACCAGGTCGTCCGGGTCGATCCTGACGTTATCGTGCTCGATATCGAAATGCCGGATCTGGATGGCATTTCAGCGCTGCCGCTGCTGCTTGAGAAGAAGCGCAATCTCGTCATCATCATGGCGTCGACGCTGACCCGCCGGAATGCGGAGATCAGCTTCAGGGCGCTGTCGCTCGGTGCGTCGGACTATATCCCCAAGCCTGAGAGCACGCGTGAGATGTCCGCTGCGGACATCTTCAAGCGCGACCTGATCGAAAAGATACGTCACCTTGGTGCTCGCCTGCGCCGTCCGGCGATCGTTCCTAGTCCTTCGCTGTCGCCGGCTGCGCAGCCAGTGCGGGCGCTATTGCCCCGGACGTCCCCCGGCACGATGCCGCCGGTCGCACAGACCAAACTCATAGTACGGCCGTTCAGCGCGAATGCGCCGCGCGTCCTTCTGGTCGGTTCTTCCACGGGCGGTCCACAAGCGCTGATGAATCTGGTTGCCGGCATCGGGCCGGTGATTGACCAGTATCCGGTCCTCATCACCCAGCACATGCCGCCGACCTTCACCACCATTCTCGCGGAACATCTGGCGCGTGCGAGCGGGCGACCTGCTCATGAGGCGATCGACGGCGAACTGGTCAAGGCTGGACAGATCTATCTCGCGCCCGGCGGCCGCCACATGCGTGTTGCGCGCTCGGGTGCGAACACGGTGATCGCTCTTGATGACGGACCGCAGATCAACTTCTGCAAGCCGGCCGTAGATCCGCTATTTGCGTCGGCGGCCGAGGTTTGGCAGGCCGGCATCCTCGCTGTGGTGCTGACGGGGATGGGGTCGGACGGCGCGCAAGGCGCCAAGACCATCGTCGCCGCCGGCGGCAACGTCATCGCGCAGGACGAAGCCACCAGCGTTGTGTGGGGCATGCCGGGCGCTGTGGCCCATGCCGGCGTCTGTGCGGCCATTCTGCCGCTCGACCAGATCGCTCCCAAGGTTGTTCGGGTATTTTCAGGAGTTCGCGGGTGACACCACTGGATTACGAATATCTGCGCAAGCTTCTGAAGGATCGCTCCGGCCTGCTGTTGTCGTCCGACAAGCAGTATCTGATCGAAAGCCGTCTGCTGCCGCTTGCCCGCAAGGCGGGAATTTCGGGCATCAGCGAACTTGTGCAGAAAATCAAGTCCGGTGCGGAGGCGCTGACCGTCGATGTCGTCGAGGCGATGACGACCAACGAGACGTTCTTCTTCCGCGACAAGGTGCCGTTCGAGAATGTCCGCGATACGGTGCTTCCCAATTTGCTGAAAGCGCGCGCCAACCGCCGCAGCCTGAGCATCTGGTGCGCGGCAGCGTCGACCGGGCAGGAGCCTTATTCGCTCGCCATGCTCCTGAAGGAAGCCTTGCCGCCGGACTGGCGGGCCGAGATCGTTGCGACCGATCTGTCGCTGGAGGTTCTCGAAAAGGCGAAGGCCGGAATCTACAGCCAGTTCGAAGTCCAGCGTGGACTGCCGATCCAGTTGCTGGTGAAGCATTTCAAGCAGGTCGGCGATGTCTGGCAGCTTAATCCCGATATCCGCGCCATGGTCCGCTACCAGCAGGCCAACCTGCTGCAGGATTTCTCCCATTTCGGAATCTTCGACATCATCTTCTGCCGCAACGTGCTGATCTATTTCGATCAGCCGACCAAGATCGACGTGTTCGGACGGATGCAGAAGGTGAATGAACCGGACGGCTTCCTGTTCCTGGGGGCGGCGGAAACCGTGATCGGATTGACCGACGCGTACCGGGCCTGCCCGGACCTTCGCGGCGTGTATGCCCCGAACCCTGCGCGAGTGTCATCGCCATCCCTGGCGCCGGGCATGGTCATGCGCAGCCAGAAGGCGTTCGCGGCAAGCTGACGCCGCGCTAGATGATCGCGTGCGGCAGGAAGCGTGAACTGTTGCCGGTAATCGGGGTCTGATCCTCACGAATGGACAGGCCGGACGGATTGCCGTCGACGATCCAGCTTCCGAGCACGGGATACTGCTCCGAAAAATTGCCGAGTGACGCCAGTTGCTGGCGGATATATCCGTCGGTGCCGTAAGGCCCGGGCTGCTCCTCGAGCACTTCGCCGGACGTTACAATGGCGACGTTCGCGCCTTCCCGAGAATAGAGCGGCTTCCGAACGTAAGTTGATCCCAACTCGGACGCCGCTGGATCGTCGTCGAAGTACGCTGCAAGCAAATTCGGGTGCCGCGGAAACATTGACCAGAGTAGCGGCAGAATTCCCTTGTTCGACAGGATCGCCTTCCATGGCGGCTCGATCCATCGCGTCGAGGCTCCTTTCAGATTGCCGCCAAACGCTTCGCGCATCATCCATTCCCATGGATAAAGCTTGAACGCGAGATCGATGTTGCGGTCGTCCATATCGACAAAGCTGCCGTCGCCTCGCGATCCAATCTGCTCGATGTCAATCATTGTCGTTGTCAGGCCGGCCTGGCGGGCGACATCTTCGAGATAACACACCGTTCCGGCATCTTCCTCGCTGGCCATCACGGCTGCGAGGTGCAGGTGACGACCCTTTGCAACCTTCGCCCAAGCTCCGATCAGATTTTCGTGCAGCGAATTATACTGGTCAGACCGCGAGGGAATGATCTGTCGTTCGATCGCCTGTTCGAGCCAGGTCCACTGGAAGACCGCCGCTTCGAACAGTGATGTTGGTGTATCGGCGTTGTACTCGAGCAGCTTGGCGGGGCCCTTGCCGGTAAAGGCGAAATCCATCCTGCCATAAAGGCTCGGATCGCCGCGCTTCCAGCTTGCCGCGATATAGGTCCAGAATTGCTCCGGGATTTTGAGCAGCCGCAGGTAGCGGTCGTCGGCGATCACGCGGCCGACGAGTTCGCGGCACATCGCCTCGATTTCAGCCGTGGGCCCCTCGATACTCCGCTCGATCTCGTCGAGCGAGAGCGCGTAATAGGCACTCTCGTCCCAGTAGCGCTCTCCAGCCAGCGTGTGGAAGGTGAAACCCATCGCCGCGGCGGTCGCCTGCCAGTCACTGCGTTCGGGGCATGTAATGCGCCGCATGGCCGGACTCAGCCGCCGCCGGAGAAATGCGAGGTGAAGGAATGAGCAAACGAGCCGAAGCCGCCGCGGGTGACGTGGTTGCTGTCGTGCGCCACGGTGGGATTGCTGGACGACGAATTGTTTCCGAACAGACCCTGACTGGATGACGACGATGATCCACCGGACGAGCGATGTCCGCCACCGCCCGATGAGGAGGATGACCCGCTGCGGCGGGCACAATCGTTGGCCTGCGGCGAGCCCGGCGACGATATAGCGGGGCGGTCGGCCGAACAGTTCTCGCCCGGCATCATCGTATAGGCGGTGCCGCCGATCGCGGTGGTGCCCATCAGCAGCAGCGCAACCTGACTGGAGCGTTTCATGACGGATGCTCTCAGTAGGTCATCGAGGCGGCGTTGAGAGCGCCTGCGGCAAGCGATGCGGCGCCAAGCCATATGGCTGGCGCAAGCTCTCCCTTGGCGATCCTGTTCGACAGGTCGGGGACTGGAATCCGGACCACGAAATAGACGATGACCTGAACGATCAGGGCGACCACGCTCCAGATCATGCAGTCGAAGACATTGGATGCATGGGTGATGGCGCTGATGACCGGCAGCACGAAGCCGAGCAAGCTGAACCCGAGTGAGATCGCCGCTCCCGGAACATTCTCCCGGATCAGCTTGAACTCGTCATGGGGCGTGATGCGGGTGTAGACGAAAAGAAAAAGAGTAACGGCGACAAGACCCGTGCAAAAATAGACGATAAACGCCGGCAAACCAGCGAGCGATTGCAAAATCATCCTATTGCCCCTGAATCAAGACTTCCTGCAATGTGACGGCATTCACTCATCAAACGTTAGTCAGTGCAAGACGACGCGAGGTTCACACCGGACAAACAAAAACCCCGCCATTTGCGGCGGGGTTCAGTCTGGGAGGTGAGAGCCGCACAGGCTCTCGGTACAACCCGTGTCAGGCAGGAATGCGAACTTCCTCTTCGTGCGGTTCGCGCAGCACGTAGCCGCGGCCCCAGACGGTTTCGATGAAGTTGCGGCCTTCCGATGCATTCGCAAGCTTCTTGCGCAGCTTGCAGATGAACACGTCGATGATCTTCAGTTCGGGCTCGTCCATGCCGCCGTAGAGATGATTGAGGAACATCTCCTTGGTGAGGGTGGTGCCCTTGCGGAGCGAAAGCAGCTCCAGCATCTGGTATTCCTTGCCCGTCAGATGGACGCGCTGGCCGCCGACTTCGACGGTCTTGGTGTCGAGATTGACCACCAGATCGCCGGTCTGGATGACCGACTGGGCGTGTCCCTTGGAACGGCGGACGATCGCATGAATGCGGGCGACCAGTTCGTCCTTGTGGAAGGGCTTGGTCATGTAGTCGTCGGCGCCGACGCCGAGACCTTTGACCTTGTCCTCGATGCCGGCAAGGCCGGAGAGGATCAGAATGGGTGTCTTGATCTTCGAGACACGCAACTGCTTGAGAACATCATAGCCGGACATGTCCGGAAGGTTCAGGTCGAGCAGGATGATGTCGTAATCGTAAAGTTTTCCGAGGTCGACGCCCTCTTCTCCGAGATCCGTCGTGTAGACGTTGAAGCTCTCGGATTTGAGCATCAGCTCGATCGACTGCGCAGTGGCGCTGTCATCTTCTATCAGCAATACGCGCATGCCAGTCCCCTATAGTCGCCGCTCCGGGCGTCAGGCCGGCCGCCTACTCGCGGCACTGGAAA
>JAFVHU010000098.1 GCA_017474385.1 Afipia sp.
CGTTCGGAAGCTGCGGATTGAGGCCGAGCCAGAAACGCGGCGAACCCTGACCGACATAGGTCGTGTAGGTGGCGATGTCTTTGTCGTCCTTGAGCAGCGCTTCCGCCTTCTTCACGCTTTCCTTGGTGACGTTGAACGCGGTGCCTTCCGGCAGCCGCAACTGCAGGAACAGCTCAGGGCGCTCCGACAGCGGGAAGAACTGCTGCTGCACGTGACCGAAGCCGACAATCGACAGCACGAACACGCCGATGGTCGCCAGCACCACGGTGCCGCGGCGGCGCACGCACCATTCAATCACCCGGCGCAGGCCGCGATACATCCGCGTCTCGTAGATCGCATGCGGATCGTGATTATGCTTGCCGTGGTTGAGGTTCGGCAGCAGCTTGACGCCGATATAGGGCGTGAAGATCACCGCAACGAACCAAGATGCGACCAGCGCGATCGCCACCACCCAGAAGATGCCGCCGGCATATTCGCCGACCGACGAATTCGCAAAGCCGATGGGCAGGAAGCCGACGGCGGTGACCAGCGTTCCGGTCAGCATCGGGAACGCGGTGGATTCCCATGCGAACGACGCCGCTTTCACCCGATCCCAGCCCTGCTCCATTTTCACCACCATCATCTCGACCGCGATAATGGCGTCGTCGACCAGAAGGCCGAGCGCAATGATCAGCGCGCCGAGAGTGATGCGGTGCAGGTCCATGCCCATCGCATTCATCACGATGAAGACGATCGCCAGCACCAACGGCACGGACAATGCCACCACGATGCCGGTGCGCCATCCGAGCGCGAGGAAGCTGACGAACAGCACGATCGCCAGCGCCTCGACGAACGAATGCACGAACTCGCTGACGGCGTGTTCGACCACCTTCGGCTGATCGGCGATCTGCTCGATCTCGATGCCCTGCGGCACCGCGGCCATGAATTCCGCGGTCGCTTTCTTGATGTTCTCGCCAAGCTCGAGAATGTTGGCGCCCTTCGCCATCACCACGCCGACGCCGATCGCCGTTTTGCCCTCCTGGCGTACCTGATAGCTCGGCGGATCGACGAAACCGTGCGTGACCATGGCGATGTCGCCAAGACGGAACACGCGGCCATTGCCTTCGACGGGAGTTTCGGCCACCGCCTTAACGCTGTCATAGGCGCCGGTGACGCGCAGCGGCACGCGCTGCGACGAGGTTTCAACCGTGCCCGCAGGAACCACTGCGTTCTGCTTGGCGAGCGAATCGAACAGCGCCTGCGTCGTGATGCCCAGTGTCGCCAGCTTGGCGTGCGAGAACTCGACGAATACGCGCTCGTCCTGCGTACCGTACAGATTGACCTTGGTGACATTCTCCGTCTTCAGAAGCCGCTGGCGCAGGCCTTCGGCCACCTTCTTGAGCTGCGCGTAATCGGCGCCCTCGCCGGTCAGCATGTAGAGAACCGAATCGACGTCACCGTATTCGTCGTTGATGTTCGGACCGATCAGGTTCGCCGGCAAGTCGCCGCGAATGTCGCCGAGCTTCTTGCGCAGCTGATAGAACAATTGCGGCACATCCTTCGCGGGCGTGTAGTCCTTGAAGGTCAGCGTCATCGCGGTGAACGACGGCTTGGTGTAGGTCTGCACCTTTTCGAAATAGGGCAATTCCTGAAGCTTCTTCTCGATCGGATCTGCAACCTGTTCCTGCATTTCCTTTGCCGTCGCACCGGGCCACATCGCATTGATGATGACCACCTTGATGGTGAACGACGGATCTTCCGCGCGGCCGAGCCGCTCATACGAGAAGAACCCCGCGATGCCGAGCATCACGATGAAGAACAGGATCAGCGTCGGGTGCGCCACGGCCCAGGCGGAGAGATTGAATCGCTTCATCGGACCCTCGTATGTCTGCGGAGATGCGCGTTAGAACGAAAGCGACGAGACGACACGGACCTTCTGGGCCGGATCGAGCTTTTGCACGCCGAGCACCACGACCTTGGCGCCTTCCTCGACGCCGCTCGTGATGATCACATCCTGGGTCTCATAGGCCTTCACCACCACCGGCTTCAGCGAGACGGCTCCGGTCTTGGCGTCGGCGACATAGAGTGACGGCCCGTCGCCCTGACTGAACAGCGACGACAGCGGCAGCCGCGCCACGCGCTCGGTGGCGGGATCGGCCAGCGTCAGGGTCGACGTCATGCCGAGCGACACCGCGTCGTCAGCGCCCGGCAGAGAAAACTTCGCCAGATAAGTGCGCGTCGCAGGATCGGCGGCAGGCGCGATCTCGCGCAGCTTGGCGGCATATTTCTTGTTCGGCTCCGACCACAGCGTCACGCTGGCTTCGCCTGTCTTGGCAAAGCTGACCATGGTTTCCGGAATCGCGACGACGGCTTCCTTCTCGGCGGACCGCGCCACGCGGATCGCAGTCTGCCCTGAAGCCACCACCTGTCCCGGCTCGATCAGCGTCGCGGTGACGACGCCGCGCGTGTCGGCGACCAGATGGGCGTAGGACAGGCTGTTCTTGGTGAGTTCGACCGAACGCTCGGCACGGTTCAGACGCGCCCGCGCCTCATCACCGGCCGCCTTAACCTGATCGAGCTGCGCTTCGGTGGACCAGCCCTTCGTGCGCAGTTCCTTGGCGCGGCCCTCGGCGGCGCTTGCCTGCGCCAGCACGCCGGTCGCGGCGCGGAATTCAGCCTCGGCCTGTTCGGCCTGCAATTTGAGATCAACTTCGTCGAGCGTCGCCAGTGGCTGGCCGACATCGACAATCTGCCCGACTTCAACAAGGCGCTTGGCGACCTTGCCGGGAACGCGGAAACCCATGTCGGTTTCGATGCGGGGGCGGATGGTGCCGACGAAGCTGCGCTCCGGCGACTGCGACTGATAGTGGATCGTCGTCACCAGAACCGGGCGGCCCTTTTCGCCTTCCTGGGCCTGCTCCTTGCTGCAAGCGCCGAGCGCCAGGGCAGGAATGATCAGGGCGAGAACAGCCAAGCCGTTGGGTCGACTGGCGAATTTGATGATACGGCGCATCGGAAGCTCCCTCGGATTGCGCCGGGAGCTTGCTATAACGACTGACGAATGTCAATATTCGTCAGTAATCAGAATGACGCACCGCAACTATTTGGCCTAAATCGTCTCCGAACCACGACAAGTTGTGTCCTTGCTCGCTTGTGACGCTGCGCCTCAGGCCTTCTCCGCCGGATCGCGGTGAATCGGATCGACCCAAAGCACCGTCTCCGGCTTTTCGACCGGCTCGATGTCGAGGTTGATCGCAACCGCTTCGCCGTCGCTGCGCACCAGCACGCATTCGAGCACTTCGTCCGGGCTCGCATTGATCTCCTGATGCGGCACGTAAGGCGGCACGAAAATGAAATCGCCCGGACCCGCCTCGGCGGTGAACTGGAGGTGCTCGCCCCAGCGCATGCGCGCCTTGCCGCGCACGACGTAGATGATGCTTTCCAGATGACCGTGATGATGCGCGCCGGTCTTCGCATCCGGCCTGATCGTCACAGTCCCGGCCCACAGCTTCTGCGCGCCGACCCGCGCGAAGTTGATCGCGGCCTTGCGGTCCATGCCGGCGGTGGACGGCACATTCGGATCGAGCTGATTGCCGGGAATGACGCGCACACCGTCATGCTTCCAGCGCTCTTCGTCGTGCGCGTGGGAATGATCGTGGTGATGATGATCGTGCGATCCGGACATGGTTTTCCTCTGGTCTTTATATTGTGAGCGCTGACGCGCGACGTTGCGGGCACGTCACCAGATATGTCAGTGGTCGTCAATGTATCGGCGTGTCATGCCAAGACGCGCGCCGCGCATGGCGCACGCTCAATACGACTTCGGCAATCCCAGCACCTTTTCGCCGATGAAGCTGAGAATAAGCTGCGGGCTGATCGGCGCGATGCGCGGGATCATCACTTCACGCAGATAACGCTCGACGTGATATTCCTTGGCGTAGCCGAAACCGCCATGGGTCATCACCGCCTGCTGACAGGCGTCAAAGCCCGCCTCGCCGGCGAGATACTTCGCGGCATTCGCGGCAGGCCCGCATGGCAATCCCTGATCGTATTGCCACGCCGCCGACATTGTCATCAGCCACGCGGCTTCGAGATCGATCCAGTTCTTCGCCAGCGGATGCTGGATCGCCTGGTTCTGCCCGATCGGCCGGTTGAACACGATGCGCTGCTTCGCATAAGCCGCAGCGCGATCGAGCGCGAGCTTGCCGAGGCCGACCGCTTCCGCCGCGATCAGCACGCGCTCGGGATTCATGCCATGCAGGATGTATTCGAACCCGCGGCCTTCCTCGCCGATGCGGTCCTCCACCGGAATCTCGAAGTCGCTGATGAAGAGTTCATTGGAGTCGATGGCCTTGCGGCCCATCTTTTCGATCTCGTGCACCGCGATCTGATCGCGGTTGAAATCCGCGTAAAATAAACTGAGCCCATGGGTCGGATTCTTGACTTCCTCCAGCGGCGTCGTGCGCGCCAACAATAAAATCTTGTGCGCGACCTGCGCGGTGGAGATCCAGACCTTCTGACCGTTAACGATATACTTGTCGCCCTTGCGCACCGCGCGGGTTTTGAGTTGTGTGGTGTTGAGACCGGTGTTCGGCTCGGTCACCCCGAAGCAGGCTTTCTCGCGGCCCTCGACGATGCCGGGCAGCATGCGCGCGCGCTGCGCATCGTCGCCGAACACCACCACCGGATTGAGCCCGAACACATTCATATGAATCGCGGAGGCGCCCGACATGCCCGCACCCGATTCCGATATCGCGCGCATCATGATCGCGGCTTCCATGATGCCAAGACCGGAGCCGCCGAATTCCTCGGGGATGCAGATGCCGAGCCAGCCCGCATGCGCCATCGCGTCGTAGAACTCATGCGGGAAGCCGCCGGCACGATCCTTCTCCAGCCAGTAGGTGTCGTCGAAGCGGGCGCAGATTTTCAGGATCGCATCGCGAATGGAGTCCTGTTGCGGGTTCAGTCCGAAGTCCATCGAGATCGATCCCTGAATGACATGACGGCACCGAGACATACGTGACCCCGGCGGATTGATCAAAGGAGAACGGCAGGCCGTTTTGCAGCGCAGCGCATCCCCGCGCGTTACGCAGGGCAGAACGTCACGCATTCCGCTTGTCGGACGCAGCAGCGGAGATATTGTTCGCGTCAATGCGCAAACCGCATCGGAAGCCGGACATGGACCAGAAAGTGACCGATCACGACATCCTCACCGGCCTCAACCGCGACTACATCAACTCGGTGCAGAACTGTGACATCAAACGCTTCGATGAAATCCTTGCGCCGGATTTCTACTGCTCGAATCCCGACCGTTCGCTGGTCGATCGCGCCGGGTTCTTGCAGCAGACTGCCAAGCCAATCGCGATCAGGGACCTTAAGGCCGAAGATGTGTTGATCCGCATCATCGGCGACGTCGCCATCATTCACGCGCGCACCAGCTACCTGATGCCGGACGGCAGCGCAGGCGGCGGGCGTTACACCGACGTCTGGGCCAGGATTGACGGCCAGTGGCTGGCCGTCTCGGCGCACGTGACACGCTAAGCGGCTAGCGCGAGAATTTCGCTTCCATCGCGCGGCGGAAGGCGACGGCATCGTCCTTGGCGTCGATCTCCACGTCGGCCCACCGGACGACGTCGCCATGCGCCACGTCATTGATCAGCTTGACGCGATGCGCGAGGCCGATCGGCAGCGCCCCGGTCTTGAGGCTTTCAGCCGCCGGCATCAGCTTGCCCCACACCGTATAGCCGCCCTCGCCGTCGAGCATTTCGCCCGCGCGCAGATCTTTCTTGGCCACAGCCGCGACGTCGCCACGGAAGCCCTGCGGCTGTCCGGTCGGCTCATTGCGCAGCGCTGCCGAGAGCACCGAGATATTCAGTTCAAGCCCGATCAGATGATACGGCTTGTACATCGCCGCATACCGGCCGGAGGAATCCGTCTTCAGTCCGTACTGGCGGAAGCAATCCGCCGCGTAATCGTTCGGCGCTTCCAGCACGACATAGACGCCCCAGCGCAAATCGCGAAACACCGGACGGCCGTCGCGCTCCAGCGACGAGACGACTTCCACCACACCGGATTTTTCCAGCACGCCGCCTTTGTCGCGCGGCCGCATCACATGCGGCAGATCGTCGACACCGCAGGGCGGAAACAACAGGCCGGTCGACGGCACATCGAGGCCGGTGGCGTTGGCGATGGCCGCCATCTCGATGGCGGACTTGGTGCCGTCCAGAAACGAGTTGAACATCTGCGGGTTCATGCCGGCGGACTGTGCCTCTGCGGCGGTCAGACCATAATGACCCCAGACCCCGGCGGGCGTCACGTCGTGGTAAATTGGCAGATACTTGGTGCCCTTGCCTGCGGCGACGACCTTGAATCCAGTGGCGCGGGCCCAGTCCACCATTTCGGCGGTCAGCGCAGGCTGATCGCCATAGGCGAGCGAATAGACCACACCCGCCTTGCGCGCCTCGTCGGCCAGCAATGGACCGGCCAGCACATCGGCTTCGACATTGACCATCACGATGTGCTTGCCTGCCGCAATCGCCGCGCGCGCATGACGAATGCCGACAGAGGGATTGCCGGTGGCCTCGACGATCACCTCGACATTGCCGCCGGTCGCAGCGGCCCCATCCTTGGTGAAAGTGGTGGCGGCGATCTGCGCATCGTCCCAGCCCACTGTGCGGCAGGCATCGCGCGCACGCTCGGGGTCGAGATCAACAATCACCGGCACTTCAAGGCCCGGCGTGTGCGGTACCTGAGAGAGGAACATCGAGCCGAATTTCCCGGCGCCGATCAGCGCCACACGCACGGGCTTTCCCGCCGCGCGGCGCTTTTCAAGAAGGTGATGCAGATTCATTATGAGTGTCCTGTGATCCCTCCCCCTTTGTGGGGAGGGTCGGCCGAGCGAAGCGGAGGCCGGGGTGGGGGCAAATGCGAGGTGTCGACTATACCCCCACCCGGCCCGTTGTTCGCTTCGCTCTCAACGTGCCACCCTCCCCGCAAGGGGGAGGGATAAGGAAGTATCGCGCCGTCTCGCTCATCAAAGGCGAGATAGATATATCCTATTCCGCCGCTTGACGATGGCTGCGCGCGTAGCGAACCAGCGCATCATCATCCACGGTCTGGATCGGCGTGAAGTCGCGGTGCGCGATGAATTCCGGCCGCGTCGGCGTGCGGATGTAGTTCGAAACCGAGTTCAGCGTCAGGTACACAATCTTGCGCGGATACGGCGTGATGTTGCCCGACGAGCCGTGCACCAGATTGCCGTGGAACATCAGCATGCCACCCGGCTTGCCGGTCGGTGCGACAATGCCGCCCTGCTTGACGAGGCGCGTCACGGTCTCCTCATCCAGCGTCCAGAGCGGATAAGACGTGGTCGCAAGATCGTGCGACGCCTTGAGGTCGCCGGCGTTCTGGCTTTTCGGCACCAGCATCAAAGGACCGTTGATCGGCATCACCTCATCGAGAAACACCGCGATGTTCATTGCGAGCGGCTGCGGCATGCCGTCGTCACGCTTCCAGGTGCCGTAGTCCTGATGCCATTGCCAGACGTCGCCGGTGAAGGCGGACTTCGCGTTGATCTTGTACTGATGCATGTAGACCTTCTCGCCGAAGACCTGCTCGACCGGCTCGATCATGCGCGGATGCGCGCCGAGCAGGCGAAACGCCTCATTATAAAGGTGCGCGGCAAAGGCGGTGCGCGGCGCGCCGCTCTTCTCGCGCCAGACCTCGGGGCGCTGCTCGTCATAGATCGACACGGCTTCGCGCCGCAGGACATCGACTTCCTCGGCATTGAAGAGTTCAGGCAGGAACAGCCAGCCTTCAGTGCGGAATTGCTCGAGCTGCTCGGGGGTCAATTTCATGATGGTCCTCCTAGGTTTGCTTCCCGGTTGCTTGTTTTCAGGGGCGCTTTTGCGCCCTCAGTCGTGGTCGGCGGCCCAGTTTCTTATGGTACACCGATATTGCATTCTGAATTCAGTATTCTAAACTCAGGATGCGGCTTGCACCCCACCCTGTCAAGCAGCAACCATGCTGCCGCGCAGCGATGATTCCGTTGGAGGAGAAGTGCTGGAGTCTCTGGCCCCGCCGAAAAGTCTGGTCGATCAGGTCTATGAGGTGATTCTCGATGCCCTGTGCGACGGCACGTTCAAGCCGGGCGAGCGCCTCACCCAGGAGAGCATCGCCGCGCGTCTGAATGTCTCGCGGCAACCGGTGACCCACGCGCTGGCGGTGTTGAAGGCGCAGGGCTTTCTTGCGCAGGGACGTCAGGGACTGACCGTCACTGCGGTCGATCCGGATTTCTTCGAGGCGATCTACCAGATCCGCTCGGCGGTCGAACCGCTCGCGGTCAAGCTGGCGACGCCGCGCCTGACCAAGGAATCGATCGCGCGCGGGCGCGCCCTAGTTGAAAACGGCCGCAAACTGGTCGCAGCAGGAGACAGCCGCGCCAGTCTTCAGGCCGACATGGACTTCCACTCATTCATCTACGATCTCTCCGGCAATCCCCTGATCGCCGAGACGATGCGGCTGCACTGGCGGCACCTGCGCCGCGCGATGGGCGAAGTGCTGCGCCATCCGGGCATGTCGATCAGCGTCTGGAAAGAACACGGCCGCATTCTCGAAGAAATGATCCGCGGCGACGGCGACGCGGCCGCCGAACTGATGCGCCGTCATCTGGTCGAAGCCTACGAGCGTGTCGGCAAGACGGGCACGACCAGATCGAAATCAACGTGACGTTTCGCTGGAGCGAAGCGTCATCAGCTATTTCCATTCAAATCGATCCGTTGGCTTCAGCCCGGACTTAAAACCATGGCGAAGGGCTTTAACAGCGGCTGAATCCCCCTTGAGATAGCCGTCGAAGAACAATAGCGCCCCGGCCACCACGGCGCTCGTATAACGAGTCTCCACTTCCGCCCCGTGAGCGTGCGGTCCGTGCTCCAGACCGGAGAACGCGTTGTGGCCGGCGCCGTCCAGAACGAGCAGATATTGATGGGGGATCGTCAGCACTTCATAGGGTATGGTCCGTTGTATCGGATCAAACTCCTCGTTGCCCGGTACGGCATTGCCATCCTCCGTGCCTGTGATGTGGAAGAGCGGGATGTCGATGTCGCGATAGAGCGCGGTCAGGTCGCCACCCTGAATGGGCATATTCGGGCTCATCACCAGGCCTGCCCTGACGCGAGGCTCCTTGAAGAACCATTGTCCGCCTGGGCCCATCCTTTGGCCGGCGGCGACCATCGTCGATACGCCGCCATAGGAATGGCCGGCCATTCCGACGCACTCCGGATCCAGGTGCCTCGCCAGCGGCCCCTCACGGTTCAGCCTTGCAAGCTCGCGCAGAACGAAAGGCACGTCCTGAAAGCGCGCGCGCGCGGCATCGGCATCCCACATCGCCTTACGAAGGGCCTGATAGACGTCCGGAAGAGACGTCGCGTGTTGCCAGACCGAGTTGTCCGTCGCTGGATGCTGGAGATGCAGGGCGACATATCCGCTTTCGGCCAGGCTTCGCCCGAGATACGGCATCGTCTCGCGCGTTCCGCCGATCCCGTGGGAAACAAGGATCAAGGGGTAAACACCATCGAGCGGGGCAGGAGCGTAGCTGCGGTAAGGCACCGCGCGTCCACGCGCTCGATCATGAAGGACGCCGTCTGTCACGCTGTATGCGCGAGCCGGATTCAAGGTTTGACTCCGTTCGTCAGACGCGCAAGAATTTGTGGTCGCAAGAACTTATGGTCGCAAGAGTTTCCGGCCGGCTCGTCTCGTCCATCGACTTGGCGGCCTGCGTTAGAGCAATCCCTAATACTATCCATAACCACGCCAATTTTTGACGGGTTCGTATTATGGTTGTCTTTGAAACAAGCGCTCACTATTACCGCTTTTTTGCGAATGAGTCACGCCGGGGCGGTTCTCCTCTCTACGAAAAGCTCTCGTTGGGAATTGCTGAGAGCCCGGAGCTGCAACATTTGGCGGCGGGCCGGAAAAGAGGTCAGCCAGCGGCCAACCTGATTTTCGGGGCGGTTCAGTATCTCCTGCTTGGGGACATTGATGATCCACTGAAGGATTACTATCCGAGCCTCGGTGGCAAGCGAGCCGCGGACGACAGGGCCTTCGATCTGTTCTCTGCTTTTTGCAAAGCCCACGAAGCCGAGCTTGCCGAGATCATTTCGAAACGCGCCACCAACACCAATGAAGTCGGACGCAGCGCCTTGCTGCTGCCGGCGTTCGATCTGCTCGCGCGCGAAACCGGCGCCCCTCTCGGACTCGTCGAGATCGGCTCGAGCGCTGGGCTCAATCTGAACTTTGACCGGTACGGGTATCGATACACGGACAAGAAAGGCACGCCGAAACTCGAAAGATGGACAGATGCGCAGCTTGTCCTTTCATGCGTACTGGAAGGATCTGCCATCCCCCCTTTGAGGCAGTTTCCACCGCCGGTTGGATCGCGTGTCGGCCTTGAGCTTTATCCAACGGATGGCAGGGACGCGAACGAACAGCGGTGGCTCAAGGCTCTCGTTTGGCCTGAGCGCCTCGATCGGCTTGCAAAGCTTGATGGCGCGCTGAAGGTTATCGTCGCGCATCCGCCGCGGATCAGAGGCGGCGACGCGGTGGCAAACCTGGCCAGCGCGCTGGCTGAAATTCCATCAAATCAAGCGCCGTGCGTCTATCATACGATCATGGGCTATCAGCTCAACGGCGATCAGCATACCAGCATCAACAACACGTTGTTCGCAGCGAGCAAGACGAAGCCTGTCTGGCGGATCACTGTCGAAGGCGAGGTCGCACATGCCAATCCGACAGAGACGTTCAACCCGCTCAAGGTCAGCAGGTATTTCAACGGAGAGCGGAGGGTCATAACGCTCGCGGTGTGCGATCCGCATGGGCTTTCGATGGAGTGGAAGTAGGCTTAGGCGAGGCTTTCGGCCCCTTTCTCTGGCGCCTGAAACTGTACGTCAGGACATGCGCCACCAGTTCCTCGTATTTGATCCCATGCATGGCGGCCGCGCGATAGACGGCCGACGCCGGGGCCATGTTGCAGGCGATGTTGACCTCTATGAATACGGTTCGCCGAGTAGTGGGATCATACCGGAAGTCAAACCGGGCATAGTCGAATGGCGAGACCTGCGCGGCCATGTCCGCGGTTGCCTTCAGCGCTTCCTTGGCTCCGGGGCCCTCATACGGAGCCGATGTATAGGTGTTGTTAAGCCCGCGCTTTCCTTCATTCGTCAGAACGTTGTCGCCGGGGCGGCCAGTTTCCTGGAATACGGCGAGCGAACCCGGAGGAAATCCCTCCACCACCGGAACCGTCAGATTGAGGCCCGGCACGAATTCTTCAGCGATGAAGTCACGGCCTTCGTGACGCGGATCTGAAATGGCTGTTAGCGCGCCGGGCCAGTCGGCCTCGCTGTCGACCTTGATCACCGCGTCGGAAGCGATTCCCCCACGCGGCTTGAGAATCCAGGAGCCGGCGAGGCGAAACCCGTTGCGATCGACATCACCAGGGTTGATGATTTGGTGACCAGCGACATCAAGCCCCGCGCTCACGGCCACCTGCTTGGCCAGCACCTTGTCCTCCGAGATCGCGCGGGTTGGCGCGGACGCTCCGAGGCAGGGCACGCCACGATAGGCGGCAATCGCCGGCGTCAACAGTTCGTGGCCATCGAAGATGGCGTGGGAGTGAATGGCGTACAGGAAATCGAAATCGAGAGGCCCGAACAGCACCGCATGTTCGCTCGCCGGCGTGACCCTGAAGCCGAGACTCCGGAGCGCATTGAGCAAGATGGCGTGATAGACAACGTGATAGCCAAACTTGGCTCTGCGTTCAGGGCTGGAGTCAAGGGCATGACGCGCCAGGAAGAGGACATGGGTGCCGGCGATCTCTTCCGGAGTCGGCTTCAATAGGCATTGCGATATCATCGGCTTGCCCTCGTTTCGACACTTGAGGATGACTCACAAACATTCTCGCGACAAGCGAGAAATCGACGCCAAGTCCAGAGTGATGGTCGATCGCCGCAGCCAGTGGTCTTGATAGACTAAACCGGCTCCAGTCCCAGCGCCTTGGCGCTCTCCATCCAGATCGGCAATTCTTGCTGATACAACGCATTGGTTTCCTTAAAGCCCAGCGCCGGTTCCAGCACGAAGGTCGCGAGAACTTCCTTCACTTTCGGATCGCTGTTCGCCGCCACGCAGAGCTGCGCCAGCCGGTCGACGATCGGCTGCGGCGTGGCCTTCGGCAGCGCCCAGCCGGTGAAGCCGCTCACGGTGAAGAACTTCGATGTCGCGCCCTGTTCAGGCAGGGTCTTGACGTTCGGGAGCGCGTCGACCTTCTTCGAATGCACAGCAAATACAGTGCCGCGATCGCTTTGCAGGACGGGTTGCGCAGCGGTGTAGCTGCCCATCGCGACATCGAGCGTGCCTTCCAGCAGCCCCGTCCACATCGGCGCTTCGCCCCGGTAGTGGACCGGTTCGATGTTGAGACCATACTGCTTGTTGAGTTCATTGATCGTCATGTGCGGCGCGGAGCCC
>JAFVHU010000099.1 GCA_017474385.1 Afipia sp.
ACAATCCTCGCCGAACGACATCGCATCAAGCGGGCCACCATCGCAAACCGCCGCTTGCAGCACCGACTGCAGGCCGCTTAAACTCTAACCCCTGATGAGCCAGAGCCTCCGTTCTCGAAATGCCTGATCAGTCTCAAATTACCTGACGACGGACAGCCTGATCATTCCGCCAGCTTAGGCGATTCCATCACGTCATCAACTCGGATAAGGCTTTCGGTACACACCTGTCATTTGTTCGCGTGCCATTCTGAGCGGGCTGCATCACCAAATTGTTCGTGTTTAGTACACACAGGTCTTGAGAGAATGCCCGGCGGCGGTCAAGCCGCCGGGCGATTGGTTGTTACTTCTTCACCAGCGGACAAACGCTTTCCGACAGCGGCCGGAAGACCTGCTCGGCAGGCGTGGTGCCAACCAGCTTGTAATAGTCCCACGGTCCCTTGGACTCGGAAGGCTTCTTCACTTCGAAGAGATAAGCCGGATGGATCTTGCGTCCGTTCGGCTGAATTTCACCCTTACCGAACAACGGATCATCCGTTTTCGTTTCCTTCATCTTGGCGACGATCTTGGCGCCGTCGTGCGAGTTGCCGCCCATGGCTTCGAGCGTCTTGAAGTAATGCATGAGGCCGGAGTAAACGCCGGCCTGCACCATGGTGGGCATCTGCTTGTTCTTCATGCGCTCGGAAAAGCGCTTGGAGAATGCGCGGGTCTGGTCGTTCAGATCCCAGTAGAACGTCTCGGTGAAGTTCAGGCCCTGCGCAACGTTCAGACCGAGCGAGTTGACGTCGCTGATGAACATCAGGAGGCCGGCCAGCCGCTGGCCGCCCTTGACGATGCCGAACTCAGCCGCCTGCTTGATCGAGTTCGTGGTGTCGCCGCCTGCGTTGGCCAGGCCGACGATCTTCGCCTTCGAGGCCTGCGCCTGCAGCAGGAACGACGAGAAGTCGGACGAGTTCAACGGATGCTTGACGCTGCCGAGAATTTTACCGCCCGCCTTCGTGACGGCCGCGGTGGTGTCGCGCTCAAGCGCCGCACCGAATGCATAGTCGGCGGTGAGAAAGTACCAGCTATCTCCGCCAGCCTTCACCAGCGCGGAGCCGGTGCTGTTGGCCAGCATGTAGGTGTCGTAGACCCAGTGCACGACGTTCGGCGAGCACTGCGCGTTGGTCAGATCCGACGACGCAGCGCCGGAGTTGATCATGATGGCGTTCTTTTCGGTGACGACGTTCTTGACCGCGAGCGCGACGCCCGAGTTCAACACGTCGACGACGACGTCGACCTTCTCGACATCAATCCATTGCCGGGTCGTCGTGGTGCCGACGTCAGGCTTGTTCTGATGGTCGGCGGCGATCACGTCGATCTTCCAGCCCTTTTTGGTGAGGCCGGAATCCTCGACAGCCATCTGCGCGGCAAGGGTCGAGCCCGGCCCGCCCACGTCGGCGTAGAGACCCGACATATCGGTCAGGTTTCCGATCTTGATGGTCTTGTCCTGCGCAAGGGCACCGGTTGCGGTGCCGACCACCAGCGCGGTGCTCAGCATAAGTGCCGAAATCGTGTTCTTCATTGTCTTCCCTCCTGGATACCGCTCTATCGGCGGCGTTTGCCGTTAGCTTGGACTAGATCGGCGCTGATCTACCCCCCGATGTGGTCCGCTGATCAAGTTAGAGCCCGACGGTTACGATTGCCCTGCTGGGCCGACCGGATTGAAGCGTAGGGCAGACCAGTGGGACGAAGCAAGATGGTTACGGGTGCCAGCGGCCGATAGTCAGAGCGAGCTGTGCGGTCCAATGGTGTTGTAGTGTTGCGCCGGCGCTTGACGATGATTTCGGCCTTTCTGTACCGGCAAGCGCGAGACTGTATGACGTCAATGCCTACTGAACGGAACGGCACTATTTTCGCGATACTTTTTTGGCGCAGTTGGCCCCACGGAGCTGAACTCTGTAACCTGAGTTATTCTTCGCGAAGTGCTTTGGCTCCATCACACCATCTTCCGAGAAGACGGGCCAAGGATTCCCTGAGGAGCCGCTACGAAAACTGAGTCCTTCAATGCGAAAAAGCGCTCGCAATATTATCAAGAAAATCTGGGCCGGAAGGTCGAGGAATTGAGGCTTTCCTCGAAAATGTCCCAGGCGGATTTGGCCAACGAAGCCGAAACCCGTCGGGCCCTGATCAACAAGATCGAGCGAGGAGAAGCAAACCCGACGCTCGACACGATCGTAAGCATCGCAATGGCGCTGGGCGTCAACCCAGCCGAACTCTTTGACCAACCCCGATGAGAAACTCGCCTGACTAAGCGAGGCAATCCGTCTCCACGTTCCGGCGAAGACGCCGCAAATTTTCCAAGCACGCCGCCATAGCTTTGACGCACTTTTGTGTAAGTTAAAACTTACATTCGTATTTTTGGTGACAGCAATCGTGAGCGCGAGAGATGTCGCTTTACCGCTAAAATATCCAACATCGTCGTCATCGCATTGCCGAGCAGCGCACAGCGTGAATGGCTGCTCAATCGGGCCCGTCCTCATTGCGACGGACCGTAGCCGAATCTTGCTTACGATCGATGTTGACTCATGAGCTTTCGATCCAGGGAGGATTACGCCAATCATCAACGAACATTATCGTCCTGACAAGGCCGGCCCGGCAACACTTGAGCGAAGTGAATATCTGGACTAGCCGCCATTGATCGCCTGTTGCACGAGCATCCGATCGAGAAGTTGTTATCAACACACTCGCTGGCATCCACGGGCATGGCAACGTAATGCTTAGCCTTTGAACCATGACAGTTCAGATCCGGGAGTATGAGATGCTACCTGTCATTGTGGACATCGTTCTAGGTGGCTTCGAACCCTTACAGTGACCCATCGGCATCGATGACCATAACTAACGTCACAGTCTGGCCGATCGGTCGAACCACTTAGTGGAGGCCGCGGAAGGCGCGAATCCCGTAGCGGACCTCGCTCGGGCTCGCTGGACCGAACCATCTGCTTTGCCTGGCTCCCCTTTAGGACACGGACGAATTACTCTCCTACGCCGACGTCCGCACGACGGCGTACGTCGAGTTGGTGAAGGCCGCGGCGGCCTGTCGTTCTGCGCTGCTAAGCGACCGGGCCGCTCTCGACGAGATCGCCACGATGCTGCTGCGGGCCAGTCGGATCGACGGCGTGACTGGCGCCGTCATTATCGGCGCCCACCGCCAAACGAAGCAGGATGAATGACGAAAATGAAGACAGTCCATTGCTCAGATTGCCTTCGATCTTTGCATGTTACGCAAAAGGCAAGGATGCGGATGCGATAGTACAGATGAGATACGTCGATACCGGTTTCTCATCGCCGCACTCTTCCGCCGCATGAACCGATTTGCCGCCAATGCCCGGCGTCTTTCCGGATTGTCTAGCCCCGTCGTGCGCAGCGTTGGCGAGGCGCAGGAGCTGACGCTGATGCGCTGGGACGGCCGCCTCCGCCGCGCACGGGCGGCCGGTGTCACAGGAAGGGAAAGATGCAAAATTGAGCAGAAACGCTAGAGATTTTTCGGTGATCGGCGATGGATCCCGGCACGCGCCGAGGGAAGGCGAACAGTTGTCTCTAGATCTGGGTGGTCAAGATCTGTCCCTCGCTCCAAGACCGACCTCCGTGCAGATCTTCGAAGACGAGTTACGAGGAGCCGCACTGCTGCTCGAACTTGCGAGGGCGCTCGGAGAGCAACGAGCTGCGGCCGATATCGAACTCTTCAGGCTAAGCCTGAAGCAAGCGTGAGGCACCTGGTCGAACCGGCTTCATTTCACATTTTCTTCTTCGGACCGGCGCGCTCTGGACTTCGCTGCTTCGCGGGCCTTCCAGGAACCGGACATACGACATGCACATTCGGAAGACGGTGCACGGCCGATTGCGACCCATGGACATGCCGGGCGGCCGCCTCGAAAGCACGTCGACGCATACCCAAGATCCATTCCCTGTAGGTGTCCATGACTTCCGCCTCGGGCAGAAGAACGACGACATCGTCATAAGCCCACGCGAGCGCGCAGGCTCGAAAGAG
This sequence comes from Afipia sp., assembly GCA_017474385.1. Taxonomy (GTDB): domain Bacteria; phylum Pseudomonadota; class Alphaproteobacteria; order Rhizobiales; family Xanthobacteraceae; genus Afipia. The sequence goes on from JAFVHU010000099.1 coordinate 4,028, forward strand.
CCATTCGAAACGACGCTTGGTGTACATGTTGGCGATCCGATACGGACCGACGACGATGGCCGCCACGGTCCGAGGCCGCTCGTCAGCGACGATCCTGACGTAACGGAAATCCACCGGCGGATCTCCCGAATCCTTGTAAAGGACTTCCGGCACGGAGAGGTCGCCACCGAGGAGGTCGCTGATCACCCTTCCGGCCGCCGATTGAATGCTTGCGCGATACTCGGCTTCGTAGGATTCGCTCCGGGCGGCGGATCCTTTCTCCCGTCGTGCCTTGTGCATGGCCGCCGTGAGGGTCCGCGCGCTGTAGGCGCCGCGTGCGACGCGTTGCGCAGCATCCAAGGCGCCCTTCCCATCGAACAGCGACCAACGCGCCAGCACTTCCACTTCCGAGAACGAGGCCGTCTCCAGACTTTTGCGGACGTCCGGCGCGCTGATCTCCAGACGGTCGAGAAAACTGACCGCCGCCACCCATCTGCGGACGGTATTCACGTCCAAATCGCCGGCGGCGTCCTGCAAGGCGGCTTCGCGGTCTCCATGCCTGGCCGACTTCAGATTTACCTGCGCCTGACGCGCCCGTTGCTTCCAGTCGTCCATGATAAGGCCCTTCGTGTCGGACCATCGCACGCCGCGCGATCGGATTGCTACCGCAAAGGGTGGATTTATTTATATCGAAAAGTCGTTAAAAAACAATGTTGACTATGTGATAGGATTCCAATTACAGTATTGTCCTATCGCGCCTAGGAGAGGACTGATGCACATTCTGAAGACCATCGAACTCGGGCTTTTACGATTGGGGGCGATCGTCGGGAGGGTGACGAACGGACAGGTCAAGCCGCCGGCGCCCCGCACCGTCCTGTACCGTCGTTATTTGCACGAACCCAATGAGGCGTCGCTCGGAGAGCAGATGCTACGCAGCAAGCAATATGCGGATGAGCGTGGGTGGGTTCTCGACCGCGAGACCGCATCCGAGCGCGAGGATCTCTCAGCCCTACGCTCGGATGCGCAAGTCGAGGTGCCCCGCGCCGCACATCTCGGCGCAGACCTGGCATCGTCATCCTGCAGGACCTCGACTGCATATTGCCCATGCGAGAGATATTCTGTTCGACCAGATTCGGTCATCTCGATCCGCATGGCATCGAACTCTATTCGACCAACGGCCTCAAATGGTCGGCGATGCACGTGGAATTCGCCGCCGAACTGAGCCCTTTCTTCTCTTCGGCTTTCATCAGGATTATCAACGCAAATTTCAGCGCAGGAGGCGCAAAGCATGAGCGTTACGATGCTTCAGAACGCAAAATTCAACGCCAGCGCCGAGACCCGGGAAAAGATCCTGGAGACACTTTCTCCTACGTGGATGAAGGATAAGAAGGTCCCGACCGAACTTTCATCCACGCAGAATAGACGGCGGCGCGCCGGCGTCTACATGCGATTCAGCACGGACAATCAGGATCCTTACAGCTTCTCGCGACAGAAGAAAGTCGTCGAGGAGTATGCCAGTCGGATCGATGTGGACGTCGTCGAGATCTTTGGCGACCCCGCGACTTCCGGGGCCTATACCGCGAACAGGCCTGCATATAAGGCAATGATCGAGGCCGCCCGCCAGGAAAAGTTCGACCTACTGATCGTGGAGGATGGAGATCGGCTGGCTCGGCGCCTTCACATCACGACCGAAACGTTCAGCAAACTGGCCGATTCCAATGTCGAACTGCATTCCGCGCGCCTTGGAAAGTGGAGCCTCATGCATGCAGCATTCGTCGGGATGATGAGCGAAGAACAGAGGGCCAGAATTTACGAGTTGCTACGCTCCGGAATCATTAAAATTCTCAATCGCGGTCTATGGCCCGGCGTCGCGCCGATCGGATTCGAAAAAATTCCGAATGAGCCGGGAAATATGAGGATATCTCTCAAATATGCGGCCAGCGTTTGCCGCATTTTCGAGCTCCGGATCGCTGGTCTCGGATACTATCAGATTGCGGACCAACTTGAGAGGGAAGGAGCCCCGACGCCCTACGGAAAGTGGTTGGGTTCGACCGTCAGACATATTCTTTTCAACCCACTGTATTTGGGCGTGCTGATTTTTTTTCGGACGAGTCATAAGACCAAGCAGAAAGACGACAACACGATCGAGACTACCAAGAGGACCCGGCCTGCCGTGGAATGGCAGTACGCCGAACGTAAAGATTGGGAGATCATCACGCCTGAAGTCTGGCGGCAGGCGCACGCGATGGATACGGAAGCGCCCAACGTTGGGCCACGATCGATCTATCTTCTCTCCAAAAAAGTTTGTTGCGCCGCTTGCGGCAAGAGAATGCACATCGGCGGCGGGCGACAGCAGCACTCGATGCTGCGCTGCTCCACCGATAATAAGATCAAGATCTCGAGACTACGCCTGCAAGCATGCAAGGCTCCAGCAGTTCGGCTTCTCCCGATGGAGGACGAGTTGATACGTTTCGTTTGCGGAAAGCTCAATCATCCGACCGCGGAGAAGGCAATGCAGGACGGATATGAGGCAAAGGTTGCCAAGGAGGCAAAGGTCTCCAATCTGGAGCGCGCCCGCCTTCAAAAGGAAAAGGCAAAGTTCCACAAGCGTCTTGATGCCACATACGATCAAGCATTCAACCAAGGCCATACGAATTCGGTCTTGGCGGAACAGCGCGCGGGCTATTGCGCCCGCATCGACGCCATAGACGAGAAGCTCGCTTCGATACCGGCGGTGACCGTTTCGAAGACGCCGTTGTTCGCGACCCCTGTAGACGCAAGCTCTTTCCTCGAGCAGCTGGTGCCTGGCCGCAATTACCGCGGCTGCGGAGCAGAATTGGCTCAGACCGTGGCTACATTCCAACGCCTCGTCGACAGAATCTCGATCAGAACGAACGAGACCGGAGAGGTTCACATCGAAATAACTGGACCTATCGCGCACGTCGGAAACAGCGGATCATCCTCGGTCTCGCTCAGCTATACGCCCGTAACCACATGCAATAACAAGATTCGCTCGGCTAATCTCAAGTCGAGCCGAGGAGCGTACGACATTCCAGATTCCGATTGGGCAAGGATCGCGAACAAGCTTCCGGACGATCCGATCTGGATCCCCGCATTCGACGATCCCATCCCGATCAAGCGGGTCATCGAGGCCGTCATTGCCAGCAAGCAGTCGAGAGTCGGAATTGCCAACCTGAAAGATTCGTTCGGACCGGTGCGCCAGGTCTGGGCGGCCGCTCGGATCCTGAACTATTACGGAATTCTGGATATTGCGGAGCGACATCTGACGAAAAACGATGTCGAGGTGGCGAGAGGAATAACACTCAGCCTCGATTCCACGAGATGCATGAAGAAAGAAGCAACGGAACGTCATTTAACCTGCAACGAGCGCAGGCGGCAACAGGTCATACAACGACTTGCATCCGTTGGACTATCCGCGAGAGCGGCATAGGGATCTAGCGCTAATCGATTAAAAGCCCGCCGAAAAGGCGGGCTTTTTCGCGCCGAAAGATTCCTCTTTGGCGCCACATGCATGGAATTCCGCAACGCTCTCCGGCTGTATCGGAATTCCATGCATAACTTACCAAAGTCTTCGTTCTTCCGGCCTCTTGGCCGGCAGACCGGAATGTCCGGCCGCGGCTCGCGAGACCCTGGGGGTCTCGTCATGAAGGACTGGAAGACTTTAGCAAGTGCGGCCCGAGAGGTTCGCCGGAACACCAAGTACGGTGAACGCGAGCGAAGTATCAACCGCCTCGCCCAGGATAAAGACATAAACACGATCCGACGAACAATCGCCGTGTTGGAATTCTTGGATTCACTGACGGCAAGTTCCCCACAGCTGGCCCAAGCCCTGAATACGGTGCCATTTTCCCTGCTCCAAATCTTGGCTCGGTGGGCGGAAATGGATCCGAAGTCAGCGATGAAGACTGCGCACAAGGTACTGGCCGGCGAATACTCCGTGAGGTCTCTGCGGTCCGCTTTGGAGGCTGCCCGTCGAGCTAACAAGGGGCCAGTCCGAAACAAGAGACTGGTGCCGAGCAAGCTATTCCTAGACGCAATCGGCGAACTCCTGGGCGGACGAGTGACATCAAAGCCGAGACTTCCGCCCGCGATATTGGGTAGACGTCCCATCGATATGGAGCTCCGGCTCGAGCGTGCTGGGGCCCCTCCGAGACGAGTTGCGGTCCTGACAGTCGGTCCCTTTACCGATCCACGGCTTTACGCGAAACGGCGGCATGAGACCCTGCTACGTGCATTGGGCGTGGCGTGGTTGTTCGATGACGTGGTGCTGGCGCTGCCGGAGCCGATCGCAGCGGAACCGTACCGCCAATGGCTGGCCGACGCGCAAGGGATCGTGAAATCTTCGGCCGCGCGGGACGGTCGACCCAACGTCTACGTCCTATCCACCCGGCACTGCACCGCAAAAGCCAGAGGAGCCGGAAAGTGATTGTGGAGCGACGGTATCACGGCAGCCGCTCCTACAGGGAGCGCGCAAGCCAAGCCGCCAACGCGCGTCCCACAATTATATTATTGGTCAGAAAAAATCGTGTGTATGTAGAGCGCCTTAGGATTCGGCATATTTTGCCACAGCATTCCGACTTCATAAGTTGGAATATCGCTGCCAATCAAAGTTGCTCGGGCGCACCGGGGATCAGGACGTCTGATCCCCGAGCGCCTCTTCGGCTCTTCCTTGGCACCGCCGTGCTCGCCTGCAAGGGACGCTTCGCTCTTCGTCCTTGCATACTGCGCGCGCCGATGCCTGCGGGACGCCTGCGACGGCGGCTCCGGGGGATCAGACTGACGATGCCGGGCTTCGACTTCAGGAAGTCTGGAGCACAAGGAGTCCGGCTGAGCCCTTGCCGGAGAGTGTGAGTGCGCGAACAGAACTCGATCTGGTTTACGGCAAGGCGTCGCTCTAGCTAAACTGACGAAGATGAACCCCTGCCGCGCGCCGGGCCGCCTGAAGCTCCGCCGCCCGCGCCGTCGTCTCCGTCATTGTCGTCTGCGCGTTCAGGATCGATCTTCCTTTTGAACTCGTTGATCGCGTTTCGGATACGAGCGACGATATCTCGTGCAGCATCAACGGATGGCTCAGCCAAGTGTGGTATGAACTCGTCGTAAGAGCTATAGCGAACGCGATGGCGCATTCTCAAGGCTTCAAGTAGATCCTTTTTCAGACGCTCATCGAATATCGCTGGCCTCGCATGATCGCCGGTGAGCGGCCTAGTCACCCGATCAAGCAGTACCTTGTGAAAGTCGCGTCCGGTGGGAAGCTCCTCCCCAAGAATCCCGAGGATACCCTCGATCGCTCGCTCGACGGCGGTGTAACCGGCATCCATTCCCTGCTTGAACGCTGATGTCGACTTGTAGCCTTCGATACCGGGATCGTCGAAACCTCCGGCCTGAAAGATCTGAATTGCCATTCCGAAATGCATGAGTGCCTGTTCGACATCAGCCTCGACGTCTGACCATCTACTGTCGCTCATGGCAACGACACCATTTGATCGCGTATGCGATCGAGAAATCGCTTACTGGCTCTCGATTTCAAATGGACGTCCGAGGGCAGACGGCGCCGCTGGCAGGCCTCTTCCACAAAATCGGCTGCTTCAGTTTCAATTCCGAACGGGAAATCGACGACGACATCAAAGTCGCTATCGTACTTAATCCGGCCTGCAGCGACAGAACCGAACACGTAGAACCGCCCACCGCGAGTTCGTGCGAACTCTCGGGCCTCAGTCATGACGTCGAGCGCAGCGGCACGGCGACGCGCGGCCTCTCGTGCTTTCCTCTCCGATACCGTTACGATTTCCGACATGGGATCCTCAACAAAATCAACATAAGCGAATATATAGTTCGTGGGTCGCGCTAGGCAAAACGGCTATGTTCCCCGACGCGCCGTCGCTAGGCGGTCTATTCACAGGTGAATGATGCACCTGCCGTGGTAGTTCAACACGATAATCCGAATAGCCTATTTTGGGACAGGTCGCAGATGTCAGCGGAATGGAGAAAGAGCGCGTCCGGCCATACCTTCGACGCCGACGTGCTGCGTCTCGATACGTTTCACTATCAGGACGCTTGGCGATGGTGCGTTACAAGCGCCAGCGACGACGTAGTGGCGCAGGGCGTCGCGGACGACGAAGAGGACGCCAAGACGAAAGCTGTCGCATGGGCACGCGAACGCCTCACCGCGGCCTTGCGGCAGCTTCCCTAGGACGCCAGATCGGCGTGCGCGGCCACCGCAGAACGTCTGCCTCCGAGCGTGCCTTTCGTCTTCGGCTCTTGGCACCGTCGTGCTCGCCTGCAAGGAACGCTTCGCTCTTCGCCCTTGCATGCTGCGCGCGCCGGTGAACGCCGGTATAGGTTCGCCCAGTTGCGAACGATTACTATAATCTGGATTATACTAATCCAGATTATAGTAGAGCTTCGGGGTTTCCGGACGACCTCCAAGTGTACCCCACCGTTCTCAGCTCATCTGCATACGGACGCTGCAAGGCTTCCTGAATGGTCTCAAGCTGCCCGACAATGATGACCTGATGTCGAGCGCGACCGCGGTGTAGAGCCAGGACGGATCGAGCAGCCGGCTTGGTGGCAGCGCTACGATGACGTAGTCGGCTTCGGAGCCCTGCGCACGGTGACAGTTGAGCCTGCAAACAAAAACCCCGCCTCGCCGGCGGCGGTTTTCTTTGGCTCAAGTCGGAATACAAGATCCGAGGGATTCAAGTCTTCGACGGAAGTCAACCTAGAACGATGGTGAGAGCAGCCTGCTCGACAACCTAGGCCCAAGCACGATAATCGTGGCTTTGAGTGCCCCTGAATCTTCATCACGTTTCCTAAGCTGACAGCCTTAAGCAGGCAATGTTGCATGGTCCCGCAACATGGCTGCCCAGGCATAGTCAGCCAGAAGCTATCTGCCTCGGCACGACGTCTATGCTCCAGAACTACCTGACAACCCTGCCGATAGCTTTCCCGGCGTAGGAGGGGCCAACCGCAGGGATCTGTGCGCCCGCAAGCATCGGCTGCGGCCATTTCGCAGCCCACCCCCTACCTGAGGACGACAAGACTTCATTTTGTAGGATTCGAGGGGCGCGCGTCCCACCGCAGCCAGAGGTGCGTGGGCTTATGCACTACGATGAACGGCGTGTGCGGCCGTAACGGAGATTTCTAGAAATAGGCCGCCATTCAGAACATATGCGCGCGCCGGCTCCGGACAGCCTGACCTTCATCAAGCCGCCTTCGAGTTCACGATGGCTTCGATTACGCTGGTCACATCGTCCATGTCATGGGAATCGCCGGTGGCGATCTGTTCGCGGCCTTTGACGATCGCGAGGATGTCGGCACCTTCACCTGCGAGATAGGTCTTCAACGCCCGCACGATCACCCAGCTCCTCGTGCGATCAGACGCGGCCGCGATCGTCTCGATATCTTCCAGGACATCGAGTGGAAGTCGAAGCGTCAGAGGCTCGGACAATGGGTTCTTGCTCATTAAGCGCCCCTTCATTGTAATACAATGTATTACAATCTGAGATGGAACACTAGTGAAGACTTGGATAGGCTCAGGCGCGCGCCGCCTTCTTCATCGGCAGACGCGGCGGATGTGCCCGCACGGCCCAGCGATCTTGCCAAGTAGGTGAACTATGACCTGGCCGAAAGACCGGGTTATTCATCGCGTTCACCTGAACATCTGCGGAAGCAGCGAGTTCAAAGGCAACGCGAGGTTCGGCCTGATCAAGGCTGCGGATGGCGCGAGCATTCCACGCCCCGTGGCGGCACGACATTCGATTGCGCAGCGATGGAGACTGCCTTCCACGATGTGCCGTTCGCCGCGGGATTGAAGACGTCGACAATCAGAAGCTAATCGATCAGGCTTACTCGCAAGTGACGCCGAGACGCGATCTCAATCTCGTCGATCTTAGTACAACGGCACTCAGAAAGCTCGGCGTCCAGCGCAATGAGCTCATCGATACCATACCGAGGCGGACAAATACCCCGACACACGGAAATGGGCCGAAGCCATCCACGCCGCGCGTTCCGATGCCGAGGGGCTTTCCTGGGTGTCGCGGCAGGACGACCGCGCCCTAGCCATCGTGCTCTTCGGCGATCGCCTCGCCGCAGCCGACCTCGTACTAACTGGAAGTCCACACAGTGTGCTGGCAGATATCCCGGTCTACACGGACCTCCTGATCCTCGCCGACCGGATCGGCGTCAACATTGTCGACGGGAAGTAGGCGCACGCTTGATCAGACGCCAATGCAGCGGTGGTAACCAACCTCGTCCTCCCAGAATACGCGCGACATCGCTAATCTTTTCCGAAAGCTCTTCGTAGAACCTGGCACCGGCAGCAATGCCGTCGTCTCAGCCTCCAGTCATGGGTGCAACCCGGTTTCGTGCAGCTTCACAGAGCCATTCTGCGTCCGCAAAGAGACGCATTTCAATTTCGAGAACCGATGCACCTGTCATCTGCTTCAATTCTGACAGTAACGTTGTGAAGTAACGATACGTCTCGCTCCTGTGAATTGGCTTGAATCCATAGACATGGATAAGTGATCTGCGACTAAATTGCTTGCTGAATTCCTTAATTTTCTTGTTTTGACTGGCGGGACAAGAGAATGCCACGGCCTCCAAAGACTGCTGGTCCAGCAGTTGCAATGCGTTCAAGCTGGCCGCGACACGCGAGTCGTATATCGCATACTTCTCCGGGTTTCTAATCGACAGCACCTTGCTATAACTTGAAACGCCCTCAAGCGGTGTTTCTGGTTCAGCCTCATCCGCGAGAAGAACGTAAGATTTTATCCGGCTGTCTGAATTGCGCCGGATGCCACCCCAGTCCCGGATCATCCATTCCGCAATCTTCCTTTTTTCGGTCGGCTTTGCATCCAGCCACCGACGGGAAAGGAATGCCTTGAGGGCAACATTCTGCTCCTCGCCCGTTGCATATTGATGCGGATCGAACCCATCGCCCAACCGCTCCCACGTAGTCTTATGGACCTTCCAGATATAAGATTTCTCTCCTGCTGGCTTATCCTTGAGAAAATTGCAAACCGAATTCAATAGGCTCTGGCTTATCTGCATCGCAACCTCGTTAACGCGTAATATGCGTCATGGCATAAGGGTAGTCGATCTTTGGGCTTTTGGCCCTCCGACCGGCGGGGGCAGAACTTTACGCGTCCACAAAATGGGCGATTAGACGCGGCGAACCGGGCGTATCAAATGCTTTGAGCACTCCAACATTTCTGACGACAATTTTTCTAATGATCACTGGCATTCCAAATGGGCCATATCGTTGATGTGTCCGTTTGAAATCCAAGAGGCATCTGTTTGAATGCGACGCACTAATTTTCTTTGACACTTCCATCCGCAAAGAGAATCTTGCGCGCGACAAATTCAACTTTCAGACCGTCTTGTTGCGCATTCTTGAGGCGCTGATGGCCATCAACGAACTGGTTAAACTTGATCGTGCCAGACCAGCGCATCTTGGCGGCCGCTTCGATTGATTCGTTGATCGCTAATTTCACGGAGATGATGTGATTGTCTAGAAGGTCGGTGAAGGTCAACGCACCATCAAGCCGTTTGATTTGCAAATTTCTCTTCCGCATGTATGTGCCAACGCTGACCTTCTTCCCGATCACGAAAATGCTGATGGATGCTCATCAAGTGGCCGGCGGCTTCTGAAACTGAATGCCGCACTTCTTCACGATAGACGCCTGCTCTATCGCAACCATCTGCCCTTTAAGCTGACCAAGTTCGGCAGCCGTTGGACCATCGCCACCGACTAAGAAGGCGGCAGGCCAGAACACCACCACAGCCACGCCAGTCGCGACCGCGTCATTGCTTCGCTTGGCGTCTTGAGCGCCGGAGACTTGTGCGGCACGCGACGATACGCCTTGCGCTTCCAATGCCAACTGTTGGCAAGTGTGATTCTGGTACATGACCGGCGACACGTAGGCCGCTGTAATGTCAGACGACTTAGATGCACAGCCGCCCAGGGCAGCCGCTACGGCTGCCAACGCAATAATACGCATAGTAGTATCTCCCCAGACCCATGGGGATTGTCCTTTAGCTAGAATTCGTAATCAAGTACGACTTTAGCGAGCGCGATTGTGCAGCGCGATAGGCCGTTGGGCTCCGGCCACCGCTATCGGGTAACGGGCATTTCATAAGCAATGCCAATTCTTCCAACGTGCATACTATTCTCAAATCGACCCGCGACGGTGCTTGTCTGAGTTGAGGGCTGCGACGATGAGAACACGACCTCGCTACTAACATTCACTGGCAAGAAATGCGTGTAGCGATATTCAGAGCGAATACTCCAATTCTCACCGATTTTCCGTTCAATGCCTGCGCCGACCGTTGGACCGTTCGCCAAGAACTTATTGGAATGCTCATAGAAGTTATTGGTGGAAAGCGTCTGATAATCGAAACCAGCCAAACTCCAACCCGCGATGCCGTAAAGAAGTGTCTCTGAATTTGCCAGAACTCCTGCACGCGCTAACGCTGAAGTCATCCATCGTGCGCGAGTGTTAGGACGGAATGAGCTGCTGCCGGTTTGATGGACACCGAGATTGGGTGTTTCATGAAGCCGGAGGTAGCCATGCAGAGACGAAAGTTCAGTCGCGAGTTCAAGGTTGAGGCAGTCAAGTTGGTGAGGGAGCGCGGGGTCTCGGCAGCGCA
>JAFVHU010000100.1 GCA_017474385.1 Afipia sp.
CCGAACTCATCGACGATCGGCGAGAAGAACAGCGAGAACGAGGTGCGGGCATTCACGCCGATGCCCATGGTGATGAAGGTTACGGCGACAATGATCCAGCCGTAATAGAAGGGCAGGCGGCGCATGCGGGACTTCCGGGCACAAGGCGAGTCAGAGGCATCGGAGTATGGTCGGAGAACAGCGGCGCGTCATGACGCGCTGCAACGGAATCAAATTGCATCATGCGCGGCTGACGGCTGCGATGAAATTACCTCTAAGGTAAGATGTATAGACACATATGGTTGTCATCACCGGGCTTGACCCGGTGATCCATCATCTTCGAATAAATTTGAAAAAGGAAGATGGATGGCCGGGGCAAGCCCGGCCATGACACTCTATTTGCTTGCTTCAGCTTTCACCGTCCGCCAGTCCGACGGCCCACAGCGCAAACGCGTAAACAATCGCGATTTCGTCCAGCCGGTTGAAGCGGCCCGACGCGCCGCCATGGCCTGCGCCCATGTTGGTGCGCAACAACACCGGCCCGCCGCCGGTCATCACGGGGCGCAGCCGGGCGATCCATTTCGCCGGCTCCCAATACGTCACGCGCGGATCGGCGAGTCCGCCCATCGCCAGAATCGCGGGATAGTCTTTCGCCGCGACGTTGTCATACGGCGAATACGACAGGATGGTCTTGAAGTCGGTCGCGCTTTCGATCGGGTTGCCCCATTCGGGCCATTCCGGCGGCGTCAGCGGCAGCGTGTCATCGAGCATGGTGTTCAGCACATCGACGAACGGGACTTCGGCGACGATGCCGGCGAACAGTTCACCCGAACGGTTCGCGACCGCGCCCATCAGCATCCCGCCCGCGCTGCCGCCATGACCGACGATCTTTTTCGCCGAGGTGTATTTCTCCTCGATCAGCGCGCGGCCAGCGGCGGCGAAATCATCGAAGGTATTGGTCTTCTTCTCGCGCTTGCCGTCGAGATACCAGCCCCAGCCCTTGTCCGCACCGCCGCGAATATGCGCGATGGCGTAAACGAAACCGCGGTCGACCAGTGACAGCCGGTTGGCGGAGAATGAGGCCGGCATCGAGCTGCCGTAGGAGCCGTAGCCGTACAGCAGCAGCGGCGCGCTGCCGTCGCGCTTGAGGTTCTTGCGATGGACGATCGATACCGGAACCTGTGCGCCATCATATGACGTCGCCATGATACGCGTGGTGACGTAGTCGGCGGGGTTGTGGCCGGAAGGGATTTCCTGGCGTTTGCGCAGAATGCGCTCGCGGCTGACCATGTCGTAGTCGAACACTTCCGACGGCGTGGTCATCGACGAATAGGAAAACCGGATCTGCGTGGTGTCGAACTCGTAGCCGCCGACGGTGCCGAGCGAATAGGCCGCCTCGTCGAAGGCGATGGCGTGTTCCTGCAAGGTCGCGAGATCGCGGATGACGATGGAGGGCAGCGCATTGGTGCGCTCCATCCGCACGAGATGACCGGAATAAAGCTCGACATCGATAATGTAGGTGCCGGGACGATGCGGGATCAGATCGCGCCAGTTCTTGCGCGCGGGCGACGCCAGCGGCGCGGTGACGATCTTGAAGTCGATGGCCTCATCCGCATTGGTCAGGATGAAAAGCTGATCGCCGCGGTCGGCAATCGAATACTGCACGCCTTCCTCGCGCTTTGCGATCAGGCGCGGCTGGGCCTCTGGCGCGCTCAGATCGATCAGCCGCTGCTCCGACGTTTCGTGATCGCCACCGGCGATGACGCAGAAGCGCCCGCTGGCGCTTTCATGGATATGCGTGAACCAGCCGGAGTCCTTCTCCTCGTAGACCAGAGTGTCGTCTGACTGATGCGTACCCAGCACATGGCGATAGACCTGCATCGGCCGGTGGTTGTCGTCCAGCTTGACGTAGAAGAACGATTTCGAATCCGCCGCCCAGACCATGCCGCCGTCGGTTTCCTCGACGATGTCGGCGGAGTCCGTGGCCGTTTCCCAGTCGCGCACGCGGATGGTGAAATATTCCGAACCTCGAACGTCCGCGCTCCATGCCTCGAGCATATGGTCGGGCGAGTGACGCGCGCCGCCGAACCGGAAGTATTCGCTCTGCTTTGCAAGTTCATCGCCGTCGATGATGAAACGGGCTTCGCCGCCGTCGCGGGCTGTTCGTCCGATCTGCTCGTGCTGGCCGCCTTCACGGTATTTTTGGAAGTAGGCGAACGGCCCGTCGGGCGAGGGGACGCTGGAATCGTCCTCCTTGATGCGGCCGCGCATTTCCGCGACAAGCTTCTTCTGCAACGGTTCGGTGTGGCCCAGTACGGTGTCGGCGTAGGCATTCTCAGCTTCGAGATAGGCGCGGATGTCCGGCTTGAGCACCGACGGTTCGCGCAACACCTCCTGCCAGTTGTCGTCCTTCAGCCACGCATAGTCGTCGGTCACGGTGATGCCGTGATGCGTGAAGCTGTGAGGGCGGCGCGGCGCGACGGGAGGCGCTTTGGGATTCATGACTGCAGAACTTTCAAACGGCGAATAAACTTCACGGTCGTCCCGGCGAAGGCCGGGACCCATACTCCCTGTCGCGGAAATATTGTGCGGGATGTATGACGTGTCTTGTTGAGAGGCTAGGGGTTATGGGTCCCGGCCTTCGCCGGGACGGCGCTTAATGTGCATTTTAACGCGGCGAAATTCTAGCTGCCAGCCTTTGATTCCGTCGCAACGCCTGCCAGCGAGAGCACCGTATGCAGCAGCACGTTTGCGCCCGCGGTGCAGTCGGCCTGCGTAGCGTCTTCCAGTTCGTTGTGGCTGACGCCGTCCTTGCAGGGCACGAAGATCATCGCTGCCGGCACCACGCCTGCGAGGTTGCAGGCGTCATGTCCTGCGCCGGATGTGATGCGGCGATGGCTGTAACCCATCTCCTCGGTTGCGGCCTCGACGGCATCCACCAGCTTCTTATCGAACACAGTCGGCTCTTTGCGCCAAATCTGCTCGACCGTGATCTTGACGTTGCGGCGCGCGATGATCTCGGCGACCGCGCGTTGCAGTGCATCGTGCAATTTGTCCAGCGTGGCGGACTCTGAGCTGCGAATGTCCACGGTGAAAGCAAGGTCGCCGGGGATGACGTTGCGCGAGGGATTGTCGATCTTGATTTCGCCGATGGTGCCGACCGCATTCGGCCCGAGATCGCGCGCGATCTTTTCAACCGCAAGCACGACTTCGGAGAAAGCCGCAAGCGCATCCTTGCGCAGCGGCATCGGCGTGGTCCCGGCATGGCTGGCGAAACCGGCAATCGAGCCGTTGTACCACATGATGCCCTGGCCGCGATCGACAACGCCGATGGTCTTGTTCTCGGCCTCTAACAGAGGCCCCTGTTCGATGTGCAGTTCGACGAATGCGCTGAACTTCTGCTTACCCACAGCATCGGCGCCGCGATAGCCGATAGTGTCGAGTGCTTCGGCGACGGTGATGCCGTCGGCGTCCTTGCGGCCCAGAATGTCGTCGGTGGTGTAATCGCCCGCATAGGCCGCAGACGCCATCATCGCCGGTGCGTAGCGCGAGCCTTCTTCATTGGTCCAGTTGCAGACGCAGATGGGAAACTCGGTTTGGATCCCGGCGTCGTTCATGGCGCGGACGACTTCCAGCGCGGCGAGGGTGCCGAGGATACCGTCGTATTTGCCACCGGTCGGCTGGGTGTCCAGATGCGAGCCGATGCCGATTGGCGGCTTTGACATGTCGCGGCCGGGCCGGATCGCGAACATGGTGCCCAGCGCATCGACACTGACCTCGCAGCCGGCGGCCTCGCAGGCCACGCGGAACCAGTCGCGGACCTGTTTGTCTTCGGTGCCGAGCGTGAGCCGCTTGACGCCGCCCTTTGGCGTTGCACCGAACTTTGCGGTTTCGTGAATGTCGCCCCAGAGGCGTGCGGAATCAATCTGAAGATTGGATCTGGCTTTTGTCATGATGGATCGATACCGCAGGTTTGCGCCGGACACATCTCCGGAAATGGAGGATCAGGTGTGCCGATGGACGTGCTTTTTGCGGGCGCCCGGAGGCTTGGCGCCGGCTTCGGTGGGGATCATCACCACGCGGCCATAGCGGACGCCGCGCTCGGCTATGACGTGATCCGCCAGATGCTGCACGTCGGCGGTCCGGCCCTTCAGCGCGGTGATCTCCATGCAGTTGTCGTTGTCGAGATGCACGTGCAGCGTCGCCAGCGACAGATCGTGATGGTCATGGAAATTGTTGACCAGGCGGCTGGAGAGATCGCGCGCGGCATGGTCGTAGACATAGACCAGCGCGGCGACGCAATCGCCGCCGCTCTTTCCGGCATCCTGCGCCGCCTGCTGCATTCCGGCGCGGGCAAAATCCCGGATCGCCTCGGAGCGGTTCTGGTAGCCGTGCTCCTCGATCATGCGATCCAGTTCGGCCATGAGATCGTCATCAAGGGTAATGGTCACGCGCTGCATTGAGAGGCTCCGTTCCGGCCGCGGCTGATGGTTCCCTGAGCATAACCGATCCGTCCGGTCTGTTGGCTGATTTGATGCGTTCAAAACAGGCAGGTTTCGCGAGGGTTATGGTCAGGGCTTGCTCGCTTACAACTCGCCGTTTCGCAGGGCGAACGCAAGAGCGCAGAGAACCCCATATTTTTGAGACCTAATGACGCATCGGGCTGATGCGTCGCAATAACTGCATCCAGCATGCGTCTCCTTGCTTTTCTTTCGCGCCGATTTCGGGGATCATCGTGTCATAAAAATAGAACAAGACAGGTTCGGACATCGTCACGAACCGCCAAGGGGAGAGATGTTCAATGGCTTACCGATCCGGATTCAAAACCATTTTGGCTGCGGCCACGCTGGCCGTGCTGTCCAGCTTTGCGGTGGCGCAGGACTACCCGGCCAAACCGATCACGCTGATCGTGCCGTGGCCCGCAGGCGGCTCGACCGATATCTCGATGCGCGCGATCGCCGAAAGCGCGTCGAAGGTTCTCGGCCAGCCGATAGTGGTCGACAACAAGGCGGGCGGCGGCGGTACGGTCGGACCGGCAACCATGGCGGCGACGGCCAAGCCCGACGGCTACACCATTTCGCAGATGCCGATCACGGTGTTTCGTCTGCCGCTGATGCAGGACGTGTCGTGGAATGCCGACAAGGATTTCACCTACATCGTCCATCTGACCGGCTACACCTTCGGCGTGACCACCAACGCGGAGTCGCAATTCAAGACGTGGAAGGATGTGGTCGATTTCGCCAAGGCCAATCCCGGCAAGGTGACCTACGCCACGCCCGGCGCTGGCACCTCGCTGCACATCGGCATGGAGCAGATCGCGGGCAAGGCCGGCATCAAGCTGACGCAGGTGCCGTTCAAGGGCGGCGCGGAAACCAATGCCGCCGTGCTCGGCAACCACACCATGCTTCAGGCTGACTCCACCGGATGGCGGCCGCTGGTCGATGCCGGCAAGCTGCGTCTGCTGATGGTCTGGACCTCGAAGCGTTCGCCGAACTTCCCCGACGCACCGACCCTCAACGAACTCGGCTACTCGATGGTGTATGACTCGCCGTTCGGCATTGCCGGGCCGAAGGGCATGGACCCGAAGATCGTCGCCAAACTGCACGACGCATTCAAGAAGGCGATCGAGGATCCGGCTGTGATTGCGACGCTGGCGAAGTTCGACATGGTGGCGAACTACAAGAATACCGAGGACTACAAGAAGTTCGTCGCTGAGGTCACCGAGTCCGAACGCAAGGTGATCGATACGCTGGGGCTCGCGAAGAAGACCAACTGACGTTCATTGGAGACCCGCAGCTCATTGGCCGCGGGTTCTTCGGTAGCCTGGCGCATCACGACGCCAGCGGCCGCGCTCGTTCCTCTAGCAGCCAGTCGCGAAAGGCCGCAACCTTCCGGATTCTGTCGGACCGTTCCGGATAGACAATGAAATGTGAGTAGGTCGTTCGGTAGCTGTAGTCGAACAGTTTGACGAGCGTGCCCGCGGCAATTTCATCTGCTACGATTGAGCTACGCGCCAGTGCGACGCCTTGTCCGGACGTTGCAGCCGCCAGCAGCAGATTGCCATCACTGAAAGATGTCCCGCGAACGCTTTCGTCCGCTTTCACGCCAGCCCGGCGGAGCCAGTATTTCCAGGGCAGGTTTGCATCATGCAACAGGGGTAATTGCAGAAGCTCAGAAGGTTCGCGCGGCAGACGTCCCCCGTTGAAGTTCGGGCTGCAAACCGGAAACAGATCCTCATCGGCGAATTTCTCGGCTTTCAACCCCGGCCATTGGCCCGCTCCATAGCGTATCGCGAGATCGACGCCGTCGGACTTGAAGTTGGTCAGTGTGAGACTGGTTCTGATGTTGATTTCGATATCCGGGAAACGTTCATGAAATCTCGATAGCCTCGGAATGAGCCATCGCGCGGCCATCACCGGCAACAGGCTCACAGTCAGGCGGCTGACTTTCCCTGTGCCGCGTAGACGTTCGATGCCGCGCGTAATCTCACCGACTGCAACATCGACGCTTGCCAGAAGCTGCCGGCCTTCCGTGGTGAGGTGCATGCTGTTGCCGCGCCGCTCGAACAGGCGCACTTGCAACTGATCCTCCAGCGACTTGATCCGATGGCTCACGGCGCCGTGCGTGACGTGAAGTTCTTCTGCGGCGCGCGAAAAGCTGCCGTGGCGCGCGGCGACCTCGAACACGCGGAGGGCCTCGAAGGAGGGCAAAACGCTCATGTGAAGATGTTAGTTAATCTCACAGGCAGGGTCAAAACTATTCGTTCGCTTGGCAAAAAATCGGAGTTTAGACATGAGAATAAATCACAATTATCCCAGAGGATTCCATGCAGGCCGCCGGAAGTTATCAATATCCACCGATGGATTTCGTCATTTACGGAAAGCCGTCCGCAACGGCGATCCGTGAGGAGGCGGAGCGCCTCGGCGCCCAGCGCGTCTATCTGATCGTCAGCCGCACGCTCAACACGACCACCGACGAAATCGAGAAAATCCGGAGCGCCCTGGGTAACCGTTACGCCGGAACATTTGACGGCGTGCCTCAGCACACGACGCGCGATGTCGTCGTCAAGGCTGCGGCTCTAGCGCTCGAAGCCCAGGCAGATCTCGTTGTCGCTGTCGGTGGCGGTTCCGTCGTGGACGCTGCGAAGATCGTACTGATGTGCATGGAGCACGGAATTGTTGATCCGGCAGGGCTCGATGGTTTTGAAACAACGCCCGACAGGCGCTTTGCGGCATTTCGTGAGCCGAAGGTCCGCATGATCGCCGTGCCGACCACGCTGTCCGGTGGCGAGTACAATTCGGGAAGCCTCGTTACGGATACGCGGCGCAAGCTCAAGCAGATATTCAATCATCCGCTAATGATGCCGCGATCCATCATTCTGGATCCGGCTATCACCAAATACACACCCGAGAAGCTGTGGCTCGGCTCCGGAACGCGGGCGATGGATCACGGTATAGAAGCGATTTGCTCTCCGCGCGGCAATCCGCTGGTCGAAAGCGTTTGCCTGCGCGGGATCAGATTCTTGCACGACGGCCTTCTGCGCTCGAAGGAAAATCCCGAAGACGACGAAGCGCGTACGCTGTGCCAGTACGGCTCGTGGTTGTCCGCGTTCGGACTTCAGGCGCGGGTGCCAATGGGCGCAAGCCACGCTATCGGTCATGTGCTGGGCGGAACGTGCGGCGTTCCTCATTATTTCTGCACTGCTGTGATGATGCCGAGCGTGTTGCGTTACAACAAGCCGGCCACCGGCGAAGCCCAGAAGCTGCTGGCGGAAGCTCTGAGGGCTCCAGAGCTGGAAGCGAGCGATGGTTTCGCGAACTTCATCGCGAAGCTTGGTCTTCCCCGTCGTCTTGCAGATGTTGGTGTGACGGAAAAGCAATTCGCTCTCATTGGCGAGAATGCCATGTTCTCGATTTTCACCAAATCGAATCCGCAGCCGATCCGTAATCCTGATGACGTGGTGAGCATACTCAAACTCGCTGCATAACGCGGTGCAGTGAACTGCTGCATCGCTAACTTTTCCCTGGAACGATCGCGAAGATCGGCTTCGCCAAAATAAAACGGTTTCGGCTCATCGCGAGCAATAGGGAGGATCATCGTGATTTACAGATCTGCGCTGAATGTCGTGTTTGCGTCCGTTGTCTTCGCCGTGCTGAGCGGGGTCGCCGTGGCGCAGGACTATCCAACGAAGCCGATTACGTTGATCGTGCCGTGGCCCGCGGGAGGATCGACCGACATTGTTCTGCGGGTGATGGCAGAAGTGGCCTCCAAAGATCTCGGTCAGCCCATTATCGTTGATAACAAGGCTGGAGGCGGCGGCATTGTTGGCCCTGCGACGATGGCTGCATCAGCGAAGCCCGACGGTTATACAATTTCGCAGATCGCCATTCCGGTATTGCGCCTTCCCTTGATGCAGGACATGTCATGGGACGCCAGCAAGGACTTTACCTATATCCTGAACCTGACCGGTTACACGTTTGGCGTGACCACGAATGCCGAGTCCCAGTTCAAGACCTGGAAAGATGTTGTTGAATTCGCCAAGGCAAACCCAGGCAAGGTGACTTACGGGACGCCCGGTTCTGGCACGTCGCTCCATATCGGTATGGAGCAGATCGCAACCATGGCCGGAATCAAGCTCACGCAGGTCCCTTTCAAGGGGACCGCCGAGAGCAATGCGGCGGTGCTGGGCAACCATACCGTGCTGCAGGTGGATGCATCGGGCTGGAAGCCGCTGGTTGAGGCCGGCAAGCTGCGGTTGCTAATGGTTTGGACAGATCAGCGCGCGCCCAGTTTCCCGGACGTGCCCACCCTGAAAGAGCTTGGCTATCCTTTAGTCATCGATTCTCCTTGGGGGCTTGCGGGTCCCAAGGGCATGGACCCGAAGATCGTGGCCCGATTGCACGATGCCTTCAAGAAAGCCATCGACACGCCCAGCGTGATTGCCTTGCTTGCGAAATACGACATGGTGGTGAACTATAGGAACACCGAGGACTATCGGAAGTTCGTCGCGGAGACGATTGCCTCCGAAACCAAAGCAGTCGAGGCGCTTGGCCTCGGCAAGAAGAAAAATTAAGGCACGCAAAAGCGTGCATCGCGATGTGGCGGAAGATCACGCGCGTTCGTGTCCAGGAGGGGAGGACTTGCGATCATGGATCGTCAGGAAGCGCGTCGAGGTTTGCTGGGCAGTTCCGAACTGTGGGGCGGGCTCGTCGGCCTTGCGCTCGGCATCTTCGTGATCTGGGCCGGACAGAAGCTCAAGATCGGAAGCATCAACGATCCGGGTTCAGGCTTCGTGCTCTTCTACACCGGCATCCTGATGTGCCTGTTCGCAGGCACGATCATCATCGCGGCGATCACCGAAGGCGGCCCGAGCGTTGCGTCGCTGTGGGCCGGAACGCGCTGGACCAAGCCGCTCGTCGTCATTGCGTGCCTCGCGGCATTTTCCTTCCTGTTTCAACCGCTCGGCTTTCTGCTGGCGTCGGTTCCGCTGCTGCTGTTGCTGCTGCGGGTGATCGACCCGGTACGCTGGACGCTGGCCATCCCGCTCGCGGTGCTGGCGCCCATCGGCGTCTGGTGGGTGCTGAAACGTGCGTTGCTGATCCAGTTGCCTACGGGCATTTTCAACATCGGCTGATCGGGCAAGCTCATGGATGTTCTCGTCAACGTCTCGCATGGTCTCGGTGTCGCTCTTCAGCCGGTTAACCTGCTGTACTGTTTCATCGGCGTCTTCATCGGCACGCTGGTCGGCGTGCTGCCGGGCATCGGCCCGATCTCGGCGATGTCGCTGCTGCTGCCGGTGACGCTGTCAGGCACGCCGGAGTCCGGCATCATCATGATGGCGGGCATCTACTACGGCTCGATGTATGGCGGCTCGACCACGTCGATCCTTGTCAACATTCCGGGCGAGGCCGCGTCGGTGGTGACATGTCTCGACGGGCACCAGATGGCGAAGCAGGGACGGGCGGGACCGGCGCTCGGCATCTCCGCGCTCGGCTCGTTCATTGCGGGCACCTTCTCGCTGATCGCGCTGATGCTGATCGCGCCGTCGCTGGCGAACGTGGCGGTCGCGTTCGGACCGGCGGAATATTTCAGCCTGATGGTGCTCGGCCTCGTGGTGCTGACGTTCCTGACGCAGGGCTCGATGGCGAAGGCATTGCTGATGGCATGCATCGGCGTGGTGCTCGGGTTGATTGGTCTCGACAGCATCACCGCGCAGCCGCGGCTGACGTTCGGCCGCCTCGAACTGATCGACGGTATTGGTCTGGTGCCGGTGGTGATGGGCCTGTTCGGTGTCGCCGAGGTGCTCATCAATATCGAACAGGTGATCAAGCGCGATGTGATCGAAGCCAAGATCACGCAGCTTTTGCCCAATAAGGAAGACTGGAAAGCCAGTGCCGGACCGGTCGGGCGCGGGACGCTGCTCGGATTCTTTCTCGGCATTCTGCCGGGCGGCGGCGCGGTGGTCGCGTCCTTTGCGTCCTATGCACTGGAGAAGCGGCTGTCGAAGACGCCGGAGCGTTTCGGCAAGGGCGCCATCGAAGGCGTCGCCGGGCCAGAAGCGGCCAACAATGCCGCCGCAGGCGGCGCATTCATTCCGCTGATGACGCTCGGCATTCCGCCGAATGTGGTGATGGCGCTGCTGCTCGGCGCGTTTGTCATTCACGGTCTTCAACCGGGGCCGCTGATGATCACGCAGAATCCCGGATTGTTCTGGGGCATCATCGCCAGCATGTATATCGGCAACATCATGCTGCTGATTCTGAACCTGCCGCTGATCGGGATGTGGGTGCAGTTGCTGAAGCTGCCTTACAATGTGCTGTTCCCGCTGATCCTGCTGTTCACCATCGTCGGCGTCTATTGCAGCAGCAACAACGTCTTCGACGTCTACGTCATGGTCGGGTTCGGCGTGATCGGCTACCTGATGCGCAAGTTCGGATACGAGCCGGCGCCGCTGGTCCTCGCCTTCGTGCTCGGGCCGCTGCTCGAGAACAATCTGCGCAAGTCGCTGATCCTGTCGCAAGGCGACCTGATGACCTTCGTGCAGCGCCCGATCTCCGCGGTCTGTCTCGTGATCGCGGCGATCCTGCTGATCGGGCCGCTGTTGCCGTCGCTGCGCAAGAAGCGCGAACTGGTCGCGCTGGACGAGGGCGCCTGAGGGAACTTTTGCCACGTTCCGGCGTCATCATGGTTGCGGTACGGGGCCCGTTTCCAGCCATGATTGAAGCCAATGATGTTCGATCCTGAGAGAGTCCGGCAAAACGACTTGCGCGGAGGCACGTCGCCGTGGAGCCAGCGGCTCGTGCAGCCGGGACGGCCGTCGGTCAATCAGGATTTCCGCTGCGAGATTCTGGTCGTCGGTGCGGGCGTCACAGGTTCGCTGGCGGCCGAACATCTCGCCGCCGAGGGCCATGAGGTTTGCGTCATTGACCGGCAGCGGCCCGGCCTCGGCAGCACGACGGCGAGCACCGCGATGCTGTTGTGGGAGATCGACCGCTCCCTGAACGATCTCACGGCGATGTACGGATTCGAGCGGGCCGCGAACATCTATCGCCGCAGCTTCGGTGCGGTTAGCGGACTGGCTGAGCTTGTGAACACGCGAGGGCTGGCATGCGGCATGCGCCACAAGCGCTCGCTGTATCTCGCTGCGGGAAAAGTCGGCGCGCGTGAATTGAAGGCAGAGCATGATCTCCGTATGCGGGCCGGGCTGCCCGGCAACTATCTGGATCACCTGACATTGCTTGAGGAGTTCGGTCTTTATCGCGAAGCGGCGCTCCATTCGATCGGCTCGGCGGACGCTGACCCGTTGTTGCTGTGTCAGGCGTTGCTGGCTGCGGCGGCAATGCAGGGCGTCAGGATCTTCGATGCAAGCGCCGAGAATTACGACAACAGCGGGCAGGCGGTGATTGCCGAACTCGACAACGGCCACATCATCGAGGCGAAGCAGATCGTTCTCGCCACCGGTTATGTGATGCCGGATTTTGTCAGCTCCAGCCTTCACAAGATTTCATCGAGCTGGGCCATTGCGACGCCTCCGCAGCCGGCAAGCGGATTGTGGCGCGACGGCGCGCTGATCTGGGAAGCCTCGGAGAATTACAGCTACGCGCGCACGACGAACGATAACCGGATCATCATGGGCGGCGAGGACGACGATCAGGTGATCGAACCCGAAGCGCGCGACCGGCTGATGCCGGCGAAGTCGGAGGCTCTGCTGCACCGGCTCAACGGGCTGTGGTCGCATGCCGAGCCGGTCGCGGAGTTTGTCTGGTCGGGCGCGTTCGGAACGACGACCGACGGTCTGCCGCTGATCGGGCGCGTGCCCGGTCATTCGCGCATTCACGCCGCTTACGGTTACGGCGGCAACGGCATCACCTACAGCTATCTCGCGTCGCGGATCATCGCGGCGTCGATTGCCGGCAATCATCAGTCGTGGTTCAACGATTTCGCGATCGATCGCGATCCGCCGAAGGCAACTCCATAACCGAAACGAAAAACCCCGGCGCGAGGCCGGGGTTCATCGAGGCAATCCGGCTTGGGCCTAGCCGCCCTTGCCCTTTTCCTTGAAGTACTTCATCGCGCCGGGATGGAACGGCACCGGGGAGCGGTCCTGCACCTGGTTGTCCAGCGAGAAGCTCTCCGCTTCCTTGTGCACAGCGACGATGTCGGCCTTCTTCTCCACCAGCGTCTTGACGATGTTGTAGGCATCGTCGTCGCTCATCTTGCTGCCGGTGACGATGATGTTCCAGACTTCGGTATTCTTGTTGTCGGCGTCGTAGCCCGGATAGGTTCCGCCCTTGATGACGCCTGCGCTGTAGAGCTTGCCGTATTTGGCGTTCATTTTCTCAGCGAGATCGGCGTGGTCGACCAACCTGAGCTTGACGCCCGGTGTGGCGGCGAGGTCGGTGACCGATGCGGTCGGAATGCCGCCGACCCAGAAGAACGCGTCGATCTTGCCGTCCTTGATGGCATTGACGGACTCGGCGACGCCGAGGCGTTCGCGCTTCATGTCCTTGTCCTTGTCGAGACCGGCAGCCTCGATGACGCGGAAGGCCATGACTTCGGTTGCACCGCCCGGTGAGCCGGTGGAGACGCGCTTGCCCTTGAGATCGGCCATCGTCTTGATGCCAGTGCTCTCGACGGTCACGATATGCATGCGGTTCGGATAGACCACGAGCAGCGCTTGCAGCGGAATCTTGCCGCTCTTGAATTTGTCTTCGCCCTTGTAGGCATCGAGCGCGGCGTCGGCCATGGTAAAGCCCATCTCGCTCTGGCCTGTGCCGATCAGCTTAAGATTGTCGACCGAACCGCCGGTGACTTCAGCCGTGGCCTGCACGTTGGGCAGGTTCTTCGACAGCACATTCGCGATGGCGCCGCCGAGCGGATAATACACGCCGCCGGTGCCGCCCGTTCCGATCGCCATTGTCTTCTGCTGGGCGTGGGCGGCTATCAAGCCGGCGGACAGCGCGAAGGCCAGCACCGCAGCCATTTTTGTCGTTCTCTTCATTATCAATCATCTCCCATTTGAATCATCAGGCCGGTCTTTGAAGCGCCGGTCCTTTTGCCTGCCATAACAATACCCCCAATCCGATCAGGACGCCGGGTACATAAGTATAAGAAATGTCGCGACCAATCGCCGCTTCGATCAGCGCCTCGATCAGACTTGGAAACACCAGCAGGAGACCAGACAGCACCAACAGTCCGCGCTCGATCAGCGTGGTGTGCCGCAGCGCCCAGCCTTGCGCAGCCGCCGCCAGCGCCATCAGCCCGAGCGTGGTCTTGAGCGTGATTTCGAAGACATCGACCCACGAACCGCCCTTCGGGATATTGAGCAGCAAGCCGACGCCCTGCGGATCGAGCACGAACACGAACGGCACGAGGAAGGCGGGCAGCGTGTATTTCCACGATTGCAGCGTGGTCTTGTAAGGATCGCCGCCGGTGATGGCCGCTGCCGCGAACGGCGAGAGCGCGGTCGGCGGCGAGACTTCCGAGAGCACCGCGTAATAGAAGATAAACATGTGCGCGGCGTAATCCGGCACGCCGAGCTTGATCAGGGCAGGGGCCGCGATCACCGCGCAGATGATGTAGGACGCGGTGACGGGTACGGCGAGACCGATGATCCAGACGATCAATGACGTGTAGATCGCCGTCAGCAGCAGGCTGCCGCCGGCGTAGGAAATCACGATCGACGAGAACTTCAGGCCAAGGCCGGTGAGCGTCACGATGCCGACGACGATGCCGGCGCACGCGCAAGTGGTCGCGGCATTCAATGCACCGATCGAGCCGTCGGCCAGCGCGCGCTTCAGCTTCGGCGGCATCAGCGCGGTATCCTTGCGCAGGAAGCTGAGCAGGAACGTCGTGATGATCGCATAGAACACCGACAATGCCGGTGAATAGCCGATCACCATGAAGACGACGACAGCGATCAGAGAGATGAAGTGGAAGCCATAGCGCTTGGTCATCGCGCCGAGCGACATCTCCGGCGTGAAGTTGACGTCGCGCGCATGGAAGCGCTTGGCGTCGAGTTCGACCATGATCAGCAACGAGAGATAGTAAAGACAGGTCGGGATGGTGGCCATCCAGATCACGTCGAGATAGCTGATCTTGAGAAATTCCGCGATCAGGAACGCCGCGGCGCCCAGCACCGGCGGCGACAGGATGGCGCCGAGGCCGCCCGCGGCGAGAAGGCCGCCGGCCGCGTTCTTCTCGAAGCCCGCCTTCTTCATCATCGGATAGGCGACGGTGCCGATCATCACGGTCGTGGCGACGCCCGATCCTGACGGTCCGCCGAGCAGGAACGACGACAGCACCACGGTGCGTCCGGCACTGTTCGGCTTGCCGCCCATCAGCGCCAGCGAGAAGTCGATGAAGAATTTTCCGGCGCCCGACTGCTGAAGAAACGCGCCGAAGATCGTGAACAGGATGATCAGCGTTGCCGACACATCCACGGCGACGCCGAAGATGCCTTCCAGCGTGATGAACAGATGCCCGACAAGCCGTGACAGGTCATAGCCCCGGTGGGTCCAGGGAGCAGGGAGGTGCGGACCGAGCATCGCATAGGCAATAAAAAAGACGGCGACCACTGGCATGATCGCGCCCGTGGTGCGGCGGGTCGCCTCTAGTACAAGGACGATAAAGATGATGCCGACGATCACGTCCCAGCGGTCGGGCGTGGTGGCGCGGTCAGTGAAATCGTCGCCGCCCCACAGCGCGTAGACGATGGTCGCGACAGCAAGAATGCCGGGGATTATGTCCCACCAGCGCACGCGGTTGCGAAAACGCGCGGCCAGCGGAAACAACAGGAAACTGAGTACCAGCGTGAACGCGACGTGGGTGTAGCGAAGCTCCTGCGTCGGGACGATGGCGTAGGCGGCATAGAGATGAAACAGGCTCATCGCGATGGCGATGTAGGTGACGGCCTGGCCCGCCAGCCCGCCGAGCCTGTTGGTCGCGCCTTCATCCGCTTCGATGAATTCCTCGGCTTTGCGCAGAGCCTCGTCGGAAATGACCGTCGGATCATTGCCCGGCGGTGTATTTACCGTCGTCATGCTGTGTCCCCCTGACCCTGATTCATTCCGGGCCTTAGCGGCTTTCCCGCTGAGGCGGGGGCCATTCATTGCCGCGCATTGAGGCGGGTTTGCCCGATTTAGGCAAGACTTCGTTAGGAGGAGGACGAGAGATCAACAACCGAAGTAAACGCCACCTCAGGCGCGTGGATGACACAAGCGGGCGGAACCATTCGCGTCATTGGACGCGATGATGCGATCCGCACGGCCGGCTTGCATCCGCCACCTTGGTAATGGGCGTGGCATGGTCTTGACCTCGGCCGGCTGGGAGGCGCCAGATGCCGCGATTGTGGCTGAAATGCGCACTGCGTTGCAGCAATTCCAGTTGACTTTGGCCTAAGTGAGTGCTTACTCACGCCGCATGAGCACCCTCAGACTCACAGGCGATCTCCGCCGGGAGCAGATCCTGGAGGCGGCTAAAGGTTGTTTCGCCCTGTACGGTTTTGCAGGGACGACGACGCGAAGTGTCGCGCGTGCCGCGGGTATCTCGGAGGGACTGCTGTTCAAGCATTTCCCTACTAAAGCCGCACTCTATGCAGAAATACTCGCGGAAGCCTGCGAGGCTGATCCGGAATTGCTTCGGCTGCGCGAACTGAAGCCATCGACGGAGACGCTGGTCATTCTGATCCGCGAGATGGTCGTGCATTTCATGCGCGCTCCGGACGAACCGGATCAGGAAGATGCGCAGCGGATCAGGCTGTTGATTTCAAGCCAGTTGAACGACGGTGAATTCGCAAGGGTGCTCTATGACAAAATCGGAGACCTGATCGGTCCCATCTTCAGCGCCTCGCTTGAAAGCGCCATCGCAGCCGGTGACGCGGAGCGAGTGGAAGGTGAACCGCTCAATCTTTTCTGGTTCGCGCATCAAGTTGTTCACATGATCGCCCTGACAAGGCTTCCCGCGACTCCGTCGCTGGACTATCCAAACGCGCCGGACTTCGAACGGCAGATTTGCCAGTTCATTCTTCGGGGAATCGGAATGAACGGCCGGGCTATCTCTTCTTATTTGGATACCGTTCCATCGCTATCAGAAGCGGCGGTCCGGATTGTGGAAAGTGCATAAAATGGACGCCAAGAGCACACCTTCTCACCACACCCCTTCGCCGGCCGAGAAGTCGCCACATAAGCCGGTTCGCATGCGACGCTGGCTGATCATCATCGGCGGCGCCCTCGCGCTGCTGGTCGTCGTGATCGTCGGCTTCAACCACCTGCGCAGCGAGGGCATCAAGAATTACTTCGCCAGCATGTAGCCGCCGCCGACCAACGTCGCGGTGGCCGAAGCCAAGTCGGAAGTGTTGCCGAATCTCCTGTCGGCCGTCGGCGATCTCGCCGCGATCAATCAGGTCAACGTCACCACCGACGTTAACGGCCGCGTTACGGAGATACTTTTCCAGCCCGGCGCGGAAGTGAAGGTTGGCGATCCGTTGATCCAGATTTTCGATGCGCCCGACCAGAGCGATCTCGCCAGCTTCAAGGCTCAGACGCTGGCGGCGCAGCTCGCGCTCGATCGCGCCAAGGCGCTGCTCGCCAGATCGTTCGGTCCGCAAGCAACGGTCGATCAGGCGCAGGCGGCTTACGATCAAGGCGCCGCCGCGGTCGCGAAGACCGAAGCGATCATTTCACAGAAGCGGATCACCGCACCGTTCAGCGGCGTGCTCGGCGTGCGCCTGGTCCAGCTCGGCCAGTATCTCAGCGCAGGAACGCAAATCGTCTCGCTGACCGACCTGTCGCGTCTCTATCTGAACTTCACGGTGACCGAAAAGGACCGGGCTGTTCTGAACGTCGGCCAGACCGTCCGTATCAAGGTCGACGCCTATCCAGGCCGTACCTTCGAAGGCAAGATCACGACCATCGAGCCGCAGATCAGCGCCGACACCCGAAACGTCCGGGTTCAGGCGACGCTGGATAATCCGAACCGTATCCTGCAGCCGGGCATGTTCGCATCGACCACCGTCGAGCTGCCGCCGAAGCCTGCAGTGATTACCGTGCCGGAGACTGCCGTGGACTACACCCTCTACGGGGATTCCGTCTGGCTCATCACCGAGACCAAGGGCGCTGACGGCAAGGACTCGCTGAAAACTGACCGGACCTTCGTGAAGACCGGACAGCGCATCAACGGCCGTGTCGTCATCGCCAGCGGCGTAAAGCCGGGGGATCGCGTGGTCGCCGTCGGACAGCTCAAGCTGCAATCCGGCTCGGCCGTCACGATTTCGCCCGATCAGCCACCGCAGATTCCCGCGCAGCCGCCGCGCTACTGATTTTTGAACGGAGCGCCGCTCATGGCCTTCACCGATATCTTCATCAAGCGCCCCGTGTTGTCGCTTGTCGTCAGCCTGCTGATCCTGCTGATCGGATTCCAGGCGGCGACGCATCTGGGAATTCGTCAGTATCCCAAGCTGTCGAACACTGTCGTCACCGTCACGACGTCGTATCCCGGCGCATCGCCCGACCTGATGCAAGGCTTTATCACGCAGCCGATCGAGCAGGCGGTGGCGTCGGCGGAAGGCGTCGATTACATCACGTCGTCGTCGGTGCAGGGTCTCAGCACGATCTCGGTCTATATCAAGCTCAACGTCGATCCGAATTCGGCGCTGACCGAAGTCAGTTCGAAGGTCAGTTCGGTCAGGTATCTGATCCCGAGGGAATCGAACGACCCGGTCATTACCAAGTCGACCGGCCAGACCACGGCCGTAATGTACCTCGGCTTCGCCAGCGACGAACTGAGCGGGCCGCAGATTTCCGATTACCTTTCTCGCGTGGTGCAGCCGATCCTTTCGACAGTGGACGGCGTCGCATCGGCTGACATTCTTGGCGCGCAAACGCTCGCCACGCGCATCTGGCTTGATCCGGTGCGGATGGCCGGCCGCAACGTGTCGCCCGACAACGTCGCCGCGGCGATCAGGGCGAACAACTTCCAGGCCGCCGCCGGTCAGTCGAAAGGATACTTCACCGTATCCAACGTGACGACCAATACCGACCTGACCAGCATCGAGCAATTCAAGCGGATGACTGTGAAGGCGCAGGATGGCGGCTTCGTCAGACTGGAAGACGTCGCGACGGTCGAACTCGGTGCTCAGAGCACGGACGCGAGCGTTGCGATGAGCGGCCAGCAGGCCATCTTCATCGGCGTTCAATCGACGCCGCAAGGCAACCCGCTCAACATCGTCAAGGGTGTGCGCGGGCTGTTCCCGGAAATCGAGCGTAATCTGCCGCCATCGCTGAAGATGCGCGTGGCTTACGATTCGACCAAGTTCATCCAGTCGTCGATCGACGAGGTGCGCGACACCCTGATCGAAGCAGTCTTGATCGTCGTCGTGGTGATCTTCCTGTTCCTTGCGTCATTCCGCTCGGTGATCATTCCTGTCGTCACCATTCCGCTGTCGCTGGTCGGTGCCTGCATCCTGATGCTGGCGATGGGCTTCACGCTCAACCTGCTGACGCTGCTGGCGATGGTGCTCGCCATCGGCCTTGTGGTCGACGATGCTATTGTTGTGGTCGAAAACATCCACCGGCATCTGGAGGAGGGCAAATCGCCCGTTGAGGCATCGCTGGTAGGCGCGCGCGAAATCGTCGGCCCCGTCATCTCCATGACGATCACGCTGGCTGCGGTGTATGCGCCAATCGGCTTCCTCGGCGGCCTGACGGGTGCTCTGTTCCGCGAATTCGCGTTCACGCTTGCGGGCTCGGTGATCGTCTCAGGTGTCGTCGCTCTGACTCTGTCACCGATGATGTGTTCGATGCTGCTCAAGAGCGGCAGCGACCACGGCCGTTTCGCCAAGCTCGTCGATCGCGTGTTTACCCGGGTGACCGACTGGTACGGCCGCAAGCTGGATCGCTCGCTGGATTATCGGCCCATCACGGGTCTTTTCGCCCTCACGATTTTGTTTCTTGTCGGCTTTATGTTCGTCAACACCAACAAGGAACTTGCACCCGAGGAAGACCAGGGCATCCTGTTCTCGGTGACCAAGGCGCCGCAATACGCCAACATCGACTACAGCAACTTCTACGGCAAGAAGCTCGACAACGTCTTTGCGAGTTTTCCCGAGACCGATCTGCGCTTTATCATCAACGGCATCAATGGCCCTGCCAACGGCATTGCCGGCATGATTCTGAAGCCGTGGGATGAGCGTAAGCGATCGTCGCTGGCGCTGAAGCCTCTGGTGCAGAATGAGCTGAGCAAGGTCGAAGGCGTGAATGCGTTTGCCTTCAATCTGCCCGCGCTGCCGGGCGGGCCGGGCGGTCTGCCGATCCAGATGGTCATCAGCAGCACGAGCGGCTTCCAGGCTGTCTTCGAGCAGATGGAAAACCTGAAGAAGGCTGCGCGCGCGAGCGGACTCTTCATCGTGGCCGACAGCGACCTCGCATTCAATCAACCGGTGGTCCGAGTCACGGTCGATCGTTCCAAGGCGAACGATCTCGGCATCAACATGGCTGCCCTCGGCAATACGCTGTCGACGCTGCTCGGCGGCAACTACGTGAACCGGTTTAATCTGGAAGGCCGATCGTATCAGGTAATCCCGCAGGTGCCGCGTGACCTTCGCCTGACGCCGGAATCGATTGGAAATTATTACGTTGCGACGAATACCGGCCGGCAAGTGCCGCTCTCGACCGTTGTTACCATTGAGACGATGACCAACCCGAACGCACTGACCCATTTCAACCAGCTCAACTCGGCGACGTTCCAGGCCGTGGCCATGCCGGGAGTGACGATGGGCAAGGCGGTAGAGTTCCTTGAGCAGCAGGCGAAGCAACTGCCAGCAGGTTTCACGCGCGACTATCTCGCGGACTCGCGTCAGTATGTGCAGGAAGGCAATCAGCTCATCGTAGTGCTGTTCTTTGCTCTGATTATTATCTATCTCGTGCTGGCAGCGCAGTTCGAAAGTCTGCGCGATCCGCTGGTGATCCTGATCTCGGTGCCGATGGCAATCTCGGGGGCATTGATCCCGCTGTTCTTCGGCCTTGCGACGATGAACATCTATACGCAGGTGGGACTGGTGACGCTGGTCGGCCTGATCAGCAAGCACGGCATCCTGATGGTGGAGTTCGCCAACGAGATGCAGGTTAACGAAGGTGTGGACCGGCGCACTGCCATCGAGCACTCGGCGCGCGTCCGCCTGCGGCCGATCCTGATGACGACAGCGGCGATGGTTGCTGGTCTGCTGCCGCTGCTTATGGCGAGCGGCGCCGGCGCGGCGAGCCGCTTCTCCATTGGCCTCGTGGTTGTCGCCGGCTTGTCGATCGGCACGCTGTTCACGCTGTTCGTTTTGCCGGCGGTTTATACTGTGCTGGCGACCGACCACCGGGCGGCGGCGGACTCCGAGCGCGCCAAGGACATCGAGAAGTACGAACTCAGCCTGACCTGACACGCTGATATGAATGCCGCGGCGATTGTACGCTCCCTTCGCGGGAGTGTATGATCGCCGCAACCATGTTGACCGTTCGCAACCTCACCAAATCCTATCGGACGTCGGAGGAGCAGCTTGCGGTTTTGCGCGGCGTCGATCTTGCGCTGGCCGCAGGCGAGAGCGTAGCGCTCACCGGCGAATCCGGCAGCGGCAAGAGCACCCTTCTTCATCTGATCGCAGGCCTCGACAAGGCGGACAGCGGCGAGGTCTGGCTCGACGGCGCGCTGGTGTCCGATCTGTCCGATAGTGACCGCGCCGCCATGCGGCGTGACCGGCTGGGCCTCGTGTTCCAGCAATTCAATCTTATTCCGAGCCTTCAGATCGGCGACAACCTCGCGTTTCAGGCGCGCATTGCGGGCCGGCACGATCCCGTATGGCAGGACGAACTGGTGCAGCGGCTGGGCCTGCGCACGCTGCTCGATCGCTATCCCGAGCAATTGTCCGGCGGCCAGCAACAGCGCGTCGCGATCGGGCGCGCGCTGGCGATCAAGCCGCTGGTGCTGCTGGCCGACGAGCCGACCGGAAATCTTGATGAGGCCACCGCTGACGACGTGCTGGCGCTGGCACGCGATCTGGTCGCGCGCACCGGCTGCGGCTTCCTGATGGTGACGCACAGCGAGCGGCTCGCGGCGACGCTCGACCGCCGGGTGCATCTCAGCGCGGGACGGATCACATGACGCGTCCGTTCTGGATTCTCGTGGGTCTTCTGAGCCACTGGAAACGGCACCGGATGCAGCTGGCGACCTTGCTGGTCGGGCTGATTTCGGCGACCGCGCTGTGGAGCGGGGTGCAGGCGCTCAATCAGCAGGCGCGCAACAGCTACGACCGTGCGGCGGCGACATTCGGCGGCGGCAACACCGCGATGCTGGTCGGGCGCGACAGCCCCACTTTCCAGCAGCAGCTCTTTGTCGATCTGCGCCGCGCCAACTGGCCGGTATCGCCTGTGGTCGAGGGCCGCGTGCTGATCGGCGGACGCTCGTTCCGGCTGCTCGGTATCGAGCCTCTCTCGCTGCCGCCGGGTGCGGGCTCGGCGCCCGATATCGGACAGGCGGATTTGCAGCGATTTATCGCGCCTCCCGGCCAGACACTGGTCGCGCCGGAGACGCTGGCGGATCTGAAACTGTCTGAGGGTGCATCGCCGCAGATGGGCGGCGTGTCGCTGCCGCCGCTCGCGGTGCAGGACAACCTCGCGCCGGGTGTGCCGGTGGTCGACATCGGCATCGCACAGCGTAGTCTCAAGATGCCGGACCAGATCTCGCGGCTTCTGGTCGGCGACATGCGTAGCGGCGAACGTCCCCCGCTTGAGCAGGTTACCGGCAACAAACTGTTGCTGGTGGAAGCAGGCGCGCCGAGCGATCTCGAACGCCTCACCAGCAGCTTCCATCTCAATCTGACAGCGTTTGGCCTGTTGTCGTTCGTGGTCGGTCTTTTCATCGTTCATTCCGCGATCGGGCTCGCGTTCGAGCAGCGGCTGCCGATGCTGCGCACGATGCGTGCCTGCGGCGTCTCGGCGAGGGCGCTCACAGTCGTTCTGGTCGCCGAACTGGTGTCGCTCTCGCTGCTGTCCGGCGTCATCGGATTGATCTGCGGTTATGTTGTCGCAGCGTTTCTGCTGCCGGACGTCGCAGTCAGTCTGCGCGGACTGTATGGCGCGCAAATTCCCGGACATCTGTCGCTGCGGCCAAGCTGGTGGCTGTCGGGCCTCGGCATGAGCGTGCTCGGTGCGCTGCTTGCGGCCGCGGCTGGGCTCTATCGTGTTTATCGTTTGCCGGTTCTCGCCGCGGCTCAGCCCTACGCCTGGCAACAGGCGCAGCGCCGATGGCTGATGAGGCAGGGGGCTATGGCCGCCGCGGTCGCGGTTGTCGCGGCGGCGTGTCTTTATTTCGGAGATTCGCTCACGTCGGGATTTCTGGTGCTAGCGGGGATGCTGCTCGCAGCGGCGCTGGCGTTGCCGGTGTTGCTTGGCGCGGTGTTAAGCTTCGGTCAGCGCGGCACCGTTCGGCCTGTCGTGAAATGGTTCTGGGCCGACAGCCGGCAGCAACTGCCCGGACTGTCGCTGGCGCTGATGGCTTTGCTGCTCGCGCTCGCGGTAAATGTCGGTGTCGGGACCATGGTGCAGAGCTTCTCGCGGACCTTCACCAACTGGCTCGATGACCGGCTCGCGGCGGAGGTCTATCTGAATGCAAACAGCGATGCGCAGGCTGCGGAGATCGTGACATGGCTGCGCCAGCGGCCCGAGGTCGAGGCGATCCTGCCGGCCTGGCGTACTGACGTGACGCTGGATACGCTGCCGGTTGAGGTTCTTGGCTTCGCCGATCACGAGACCTATCGCGAGCGCTGGCCGCTGCTGGAATCGATGCCGGATGTTTGGGACAAAGTGCGGGCAGGCAAGGGCGCGCTGGTCAGCGAGCAGCTTGCGCGTCGGCTGAAAGCCGGTCTCGGCAATCATGTCGTCCTTCCGGCGGTGACGGGGCCATGGTCTGTCATGGTCGCGGGGATTTATCCCGACTACGGCAATCCCAAAGGGCAAATCGGTATCGACATCGATGCGCTGGCGGCGCATTGGCCCGACATCGCGCGGACGCGGTTCGGCCTGCGCGTGGCGCCAGCGAAAGTGTCTGAACTGGTCGCGGCATTGCGCGAAAAATTCGGTCTCGATTCTAGCCGGCTGCTGGATCAGGCCACGCTCAAGGCCGAGTCGACGCGCATCTTCAATCGTACCTTCTCGGTCACGACTGCGCTGAACGCGTTCACCCTCGGCGTCGCCGGAGTGGCGCTGCTGACGAGCTTGCTGACGCTGAGCAACAGCCGGCTTCCACAACTGGCGCCGTTGTGGGCGCTCGGGCTGACGCGGCGGCGGCTTGCGGGGATCGAACTCCTGAAAACCATGTCAGTCGCATTCATCACGGCGCTGCTGGCACTGCCGCTTGGTTTGCTGGTGGCGTGGTGTCTGGTCGCGGTGGTGAACGTAAAGGCCTTCGGATGGCGATTGCCGTTCCATGTCTTCCCGGCGCAACTGGCGCAACTGCTCATCATCGCCATGCTGGCGGCGCTGCTCGCGACGTGTCTACCGATCCTGCGCTTGATGCGCCTGCAACCTGCAACCCTTGCGAAGATATTCGCCAATGAGCGCTGATCTCCGCACCAGCCGCCGTGCGTTCCTTGGGGGCAGCCTGCTCGCCACCTTTGGTGGCACGCTTGCGCGCGCGCAGGGCTTTGCGGGACTGGGCGGCGAGAGCGAGGGCTTTGCAACTGTAGTGTCCGGCAAGGTGCTGGAATTTCCGCGCGACCACGGCCCGCATCCAGATTACCGGATCGAGTGGTGGTATCTCACGGCGAATCTGAAGGACACCAATGGCGCGCAATGGGGCGCGCAATGGACGCTGTTCCGGCAGGCGACGGCGCCGGGCGCGCAGCAGGATGGCTGGGCCAATCAGCAGATCTGGATGGGACACGCGGCGATCACCAGCGCGGAGGTCCATCGCTATGCCGAGAAATTTGCGCGCGGCGGCGTCGGGCAGGCGAGCGCGCAAGCGTCGCCGTTTCGTGCATGGATCGATTCATGGGAGATGCGCGGGCTTGACGGTTTCAACGCGCAGAACGTTGCGCCGCTCGCAGTCTCGGCGTCGGGTGCGGATTTCGGTTATGTCCTGAATCTCGCTGCCGATCGTCCGCTGGTGCTGCAAGGCGAGGGTGGCTACAGCAAGAAATCGGAACGCGGGCAGGCGTCGTACTATTTCAGCCAGCCGTATTTCAAGGCCACAGGTACGATCACGCTGGGTGACAAGCAAATTGCCGTCACCGGCGGCGCGTGGATGGACCGCGAATGGAGCAGCCAGCCGCTAGCATCCGACCAGACCGGCTGGGACTGGTTTTCGCTGCATCTCGATTCAGGCGAAAAGGTCATGCTGTTTCGCCTGCGCCAGAAAGACGGACGGAACTATTTCGCCGGCAACTGGATTGAGCGCGATGGACGGTCGGTGCCGCTCGCACCGGAGTCGATCATCATGACACCGACCGCGTCCACCACCATCGAGAACCGCAAGCTGCCGACATCATGGATCGTTGCGATCGCGGATCGCGGATTGATGATCGACAGCGTGCCGCTGAACGCTAAAAGCTGGATGGGAACGCGGTTCGCCTATTGGGAAGGCCCGATCAGTTTCAAAGGCAGCCATACGGGCGTCGGCTATCTTGAAATGACGGGTTACTGAGAAAGAACACAGAATGAAGCAGAAGCCATTCGCCGAGACGGATCAGCAGACCTCGGTCATCGGGCAAGGCACCTGGTACATCGATCGCGGCGACCGCAAATCAGCGGTGACGGCGCTGCGCTGCGGCCTCGACCTTGGCATGACCCATATCGACACCGCCGAAATGTACGACGACGCGGAGCTTGTGGTCGCCGAAGCAATCAACGGCCGGCGCGACGAGGTATTTCTGGTCTCAAAAGTGTTGCCGAGCAACGCCTCGCGGAAGGGGACGATTCAGGCCTGCGACCGCTCGCTGAAACGGCTCAAA
Organism: Afipia sp.; assembly: GCA_017474385.1. GTDB lineage: Bacteria > Pseudomonadota > Alphaproteobacteria > Rhizobiales > Xanthobacteraceae > Afipia. The sequence goes on from JAFVHU010000100.1 coordinate 25,466, forward strand.
ACCGACCGTCTGGATTGCTACCTGTTGCATTGGCGCGGATCATATCCGCTGGAAGATACAGTCGCTGCGCTTGAAGAACTGGTGAGCGCGGGAAAGATCCGCTCATGGGGTGTCAGCAATTTCGACGCGGGCGATCTTGCGGAGCTGGTCGATGTCGCGGGCGAGGGGCGTATCGCCTGCAATCAGGTGCTCTATCATCTGAATGAACGCGCCATCGAACATTCGGTGATCCCGTGGTGCGAGGCGCATGGCGTCGCAGTGGTGGCGTATTCGCCGTTCGGCCACGATGATTTTCCGGACGCGCAGTCGGCAGGCGGTAAGCTCTTGCAGCAGGTCGCAGCAAAGCATAACGCAACGCCGCGCCAGGTGGCGCTCAGTTTCCTGACGCGATGGCCTTCGGTGTTCGCGATTCCCAAGGCATCGTCATCAAGCCATGCGGCGGAAAATGCCGGCGCGGGAAACATCGCTTTGACGGAGACCGATATTGCGGCGCTCGACAAGGCGTTTCCGCTCGGCCGTGAGCCGCGCAGCCTGCCGATGCTCTAGACGACAGCCGCGACGCCCTGCCAGAGCAGCAGCAGCGAAATGATGAACAGCAGCACATAGGCGATGTTGTAGAACAGCCCGGTCGGCGTTTTGCGGACCAGCCAAATGCCTGCGAAGTTCGCGAGCACCGCAATCGGCAGCAGCAACAGCGACGTCGCGAAATTCTTTGTGGTGAACTGGTCGAGCATGAAATAGGGGCCGATCTTCAGGACGTTCACGACCGCGAAAAAGATCGTGGTGGTGCCGACCAGCGTCAGCTTTGGCAGCCGCTGCGGCAGAACGTGCACCTGAAACGGCGGGCCGCCACCCTGCGTCATGAATGAGGTGAATCCTGAAACTCCGCCCCAGAATATGCCGCTGACCGCAGTCGCCGGATGCGGCTCGATCCGGCCGCGGCGCAGCCAGGTATTGGCGACGAAGGCGAGCCCGATGAAGCCGATGATGATGCGGACAAAGGCGTCGGACAAATGCGACGCCAGCAGCCAGCCAAGCGCCATGCCGGCAATCGCGCCGGGCAGCATGACTTTCAGATTCCATGCATCCCAGTCGCGCCGGTAGACATAGATCGAGATCACGTCCTGCGTGATTAAAATCGGCAGGATCAGCGCGGCGGCTTCCAGCGGCGGAAGATAAAGCGCCAGCAGCGGCGTCGATGCGATGCCGAGGCCCGAAAAGCCGCCTTTGGCCAGTCCCAGCAGGATCACCGCCGGAACCGCCACAAAATAGAACAACGGTTCGGTGATGATGGTATGCACGTCGTGATTCCGTCAGATACCTTCACTTAGGCCTCAAAAGACCCATCCAGATCAACTGCTATCGCCGCGCAGAAATGCAGGCCGCCCCTTGTGGGTTTGCCGGGGCGACAATACATTTCGGCGATGCCGCGCTACTTCTTCAACACCCGCATTGGCGAGACGCTTATTCCAGACCCCGAGGGCGAGGAGTTGCGCGACCCGGATCACGCATGGCGGGTGGCGCGTGCGACCATCCGGCAAATCCTCCAGGACGAAGGCAAGGAGCCGAGCCTGCTATCGGCGTCGCTCGAAGTCACGGACGAGGCCGGCGAGATCGTGCTCGAGTTTCCGTTCACCGAGGCGCTTGAGATTCCGGACGAGCCGCAGTCACGGCACTGACGCCGCGCGGAGACATCGCGGGATCGTCCTCGCCCTGCGCCAGCTTGGCGGCAAGATCGGCGACCAGTTCAGCGGCCAGCGTGTCCGGTGATGCCAGCCAGCTTGCGGCGAATGTCAGCGTCGGCACATGCAGATCGGTGGACAGGAGAATGAGCTGGCCTTCCGCCAGTTCGCGTTCGACGATCGCCGTCGGGATCACCGCGACTCCCAGACCGTCGGTCGCCATCCGGATCACCGTTCCCAGTGATGCGCTGGCGTGCAGCCTTGTGTGCGGCAGGTCGGGCCGATTGAATAAAGACCGCACAATCTCATATGGCTGTGTCTTGCGTGCGAATGTGATGATCGCGAATTTCGCCAGATCATGCACCGTCAACACACGGTTGCCGAGACCGAGCGAAGGGCTGGCAACAAACGAAATCGGATAATCGCATAGCACGCGATTGCGCACGTTCGGAAACGACAAAGGCCCGAGACAAAAGGCGAGATCGATCTCCTGCGCCAGCAGCCGCGCGCGAAGATTGGGCGTGATGTCGACTTCGACTTCGAGCGACAGATTAGGATGTGTGCTTGCGACGCGTTCGATGAGTTGCGGCAGCCAGGTGTGAACGATTGTCTCGGAGACGCCGAGACGCAGGATGCCGCGCATCGCAGAACGATCCATCACCGCGGCCAGCATTTCGGAGCGCAGCGCGATCAGCTTCTCGGCATACTGCATCATCTGTCGTCCGCTTGGCGTTGGCATGACGGTGCGGCTGTCGCGTTGCAGAAGCTTCACGCCGATCTCGCTTTCAAGCTGGGCGATGCGCTGCGAGATTGCGGGTTGGGTCGTGTTGAGCTTTCGCGCGGCGCCGCCAAAGCTTCCAAGCGTCACCACCCAGAGAAATGTCTCGATTGACTTGAAATCGATCATGCCTGTTTATCTCGCTACCTATTAGTCCAGCTTATCGTTTCTTATAAGAAAACACGACTAGACTTTATCGAATAGCAATGATCCACTCTTTTCGGCGAGAAACGGAGTGGTCTTATGCTTTCGGCAGCCCAACAGGCATCTCCAACCGGTCAGCGCTCTGGCGCTGATCTCCCGAGCCGGGACGCGCGGCTGGCCTACCGGTCCGGCAAGGTGGGGGTGACGGCCGGCGTCGCGCCGGGCTTTGTTCAGGGCAACCTCGCTATCCTTCCGGAAAAACTCGCTTCGTCGTTTCACCGGTTCTGCCAGCTCAATCCCAAGCCGTGCCCGATCATCGGCATGTCCGAAGTTGGCGACCCGCGCATTCCGGCGCTCGGCATCGATCTCGATCTGCGCACCGATCTGCCGCGCTACCGGATCTGGCGCGACGGGAAGCTGGTTGAAGAGCCGACCGACATCATGGCGCACTGGCGCGACGATCTCGTCGCTTTCGTTCTCGGCTGCTCGTTTTCATTCGAGGAGGCGCTGATCGCTGATGGTCTGAAAATTCGCCACATCGAGGAGAAACGTAACGTCCCGATGTACCGCACCAATATTCCGTGCGCGTCCGCGGGTCCGTTTGCGGGACCGCTGGTTGTCTCGATGCGGCCGTTCAGGCCGGCGGAAGCGATTCGCGCCATTCAGATCACCACACGTTTTCCGGCTGTGCACGGTGCGCCGGTGCATTTCGATAAGCCGGAGATGATCGGCATCAAGGATATTTCCAAGCCTGACTATGGCGACGCAGTGAGCATTCAGCCCGATGAAGTGCCGGTATTTTGGGCGTGCGGAGTGACACCACAATCGGTCATTCTGCAATCGCGGCCTGATTTCGCGATCACTCACGCGCCGGGCCATATGCTGGTGACCGACGCTCGCAATTCGGAATTTTCGATTCAGTGAAATTTGCTCAACCAGCCGCAAAGCCTTTGCCTGACATAAGGCTTCGTCACACACAGGAGTACTGTTGATGAATCGTCGCGAAGTATTGTTGTCCGGTGTTGCCCTGTCTCTGGCCGGTACCGTCGGAACGCGCGCCTTCGCGCAAGCCGGCGGTGAAATCCTGATCGGCTGCATCTGGCCGCTAACGGGGCCGACCGCCCAGATCGGCGCCGATGCGCGCCACGCGCTGGAAACCGCGGTGGACATTGTCAACGGATCGCACGATCTCGATCTGCCGACGGCGAAGAATGCAGGCCTTGCCGGCCTCGGCAACGCCAAGATCAAGCTGGTGTTCGCCGATCATCAGGGCGATCCGCAGAAGGGCCGCGCCGAAGCCGAGCGCCTGATCACGCAGGACAAGGTGGTCGCCATCTGCGGCGCGTTCCATTCGTCGGTCTCGGCGACGGTCAGCGCATCGTGCGAACGCTATGGCATTCCGTATCTGGCGGCCGACTCGTCGTCGCCGAGCCTGCATCGCCGCGGCCTCAAGTTCTTCTTCCGGGCTGCCGCGCATGACGAGATGTTCTCGCTCGCGATGTTCCAGTTCATGGATGCGCTGAAGAAAAAGGGCAAGAAGATCGACAGCGTCGGGCTGTTCTACGAGGATACGATCTTCGGAACCGACTCGTCGAACGTGCAGCGCAAGCTCGCCGCCGACCGCGGCTATAAAGTCGCCGTGGACATCAAGTATCGCGCTTCTTCGCCGTCGCTCACCGCCGAAGTTCAGCAGATCAAGAGCGCCAATCCCGACGTTCTTTTGCCGTCGAGCTACACCACCGACACGATCCTTCTGATGAAGACCATGGATGAACTCGGTTACAAGCCGAACAACATCCTCGCGCAGGCGGCGGGTTTCTCGGACAAGGCAACGTTCGACGCGGTGGGTGACAAGCTTAACGGCATGATCTCGCGCGCCAGCTTCTCGCTCGATCTCGCCGCCAAGCGTCCGTCGGTCGGCAAGGTCAACGACATGTTCAAGGCGCGCGCCAACCGCGACCTCAACGACAACACCTCACGGCAGTTGACGGCGATTCTCGTCCTGGCGGACGCCATCGATCGCGCGAAATCCACCGACGGCGAAAAGATCCGCGCGGCACTGGCTGCCACCGACACGCCCGGCGAGAAGACGATCATGCCGTGGAAGCGCATCAAGTTCACCGCCGAAGGCCAGAATGACGATGCCGATCCGGTGCTGCTGCAATATCTCGGCGGCAAGTTCGTCACCGTGTTCCCGGAACAGGCTGCGATCGCCGAGCCGAAATGGCCGATGAACGGCTAAGGTGCGACAAGGCGCTGGCTTCATGCCAGCGCCTTTTTCATGAATGCTGCGACCGTAGTTCCCGGCGGCGGGGCCGCCTTGCACCTTTTCCCATGATGGATTGCTTCCGGTGACAACACAGGCCTTTCTTCAAGTGATCGCGAGCGGCCTTTTGATGGGGCTGATCTACGCGTTGATCGCGGTCGGCCTGTCGCTGATCTTCGGTCTGATGGACGTGGTCAACTTCGCCCACGGCGAATTCCTGATGCTCGCGATGTACGCGACCTTCGGGCTGGTGTTCATGACCGCGCTCGATCCCGTGGTGCTGGCGCCGCTGGTGGTGGCGCTGATGTTCGTGCTGGGTGTGTCGGTCTATGCCGGCATCATTCGCTACGCGATGCGCGCCAAGGCCAATCCCGGCATGGTGCAGATTTTCGCGACCTTCGGCCTCGCGCTGCTGATCCAGGGCCTTGCTCAGTATTTCTTCACACCGGACTATCGCAACATCGCCAACACCTGGCTCGGCGGCAAGACTCTCAATCTCGGCGGTGTGTTTCTGCCCTGGCCGCAGATATTCGGCGGGGCGGTCTCATTAGCGGTGTTCGCCGGACTCTACTGGCTGATCACCCGCACCGACTTCGGCAAGGCGCTGGAAGCGACGCGCGAGGATCAGGGTGCAGTTGCGCTGGTCGGCATCGACCGCAACCGTGTGTTCGCACTTGGCTGGGGGCTTGGCGCCGCGCTGGTCGGAATCGCGGGCGCTGTGCTGGCAATCTTCTACTATATCCATCCGCAGGTTGGCGGCACGTTCGCGCTGATCGCCTACGTCACGGTCGCGCTCGGCGGCTTCGGCAGCATCTTCGGCGCATTGGTGGCGGGCGTGATCGTCGGCCTGGTCGAGGCGCTGACTACACTCATTCTTCCTGCGTCGCTGAAATCGGTCGGCGTCTATTCACTCTATCTGCTGGTTCTGTTCGTCAGGCCGAGCGGCCTGTTCGGGAGACTGTGATGACCCAGAACTCCGTCACCACATCCTCGATGTCCTCGTTCGTCGGAAGCCGGCGGCGGCAGCTTCTGACGGCGGTTGCCGTGTTTGCAATCATCGCGTTCGTTCCGCGTCTTGTCACCGACGTCTATATGATGAACGTGCTGATCCTGACGCTTCTGTTCGCAGCGCTGTCGCAGAGCTGGAATCTGCTCGGCGGTTATTGCGGCCAGGTATCGCTCGGGCACGCGCTGTATTTCGGGATCGGCGCTTACGCGACCAGCATCCTCTATGTGAAATTCGGCATCACGCCTTGGGGCGGGCTTCTTGCAGGCGGGATCATCGCCGCGCTGATTGCGCTGGCGCTTGGCTATCCGTGCTTCCGGCTCAAGGGGCATTATTTCTCGATCGCGACCATCGTGATCGCCGAAATAGGTCTGCTGCTGTTCCATAACTGGGATTATGCGGGCGCGGCGCTCGGCATCCAGTGGCCGTTTACGCCGGACTCGTGGTGGACCTTGCAGTTTGCCCGCGACAAGGCGCCTTACTTCTATTTCGCGCTCGCGCTGTTCGCAGTCACCTGGCTGGTGACGTTCGCCATCGTCGAATCGAAGTGGGGCTATTGGTGGCGGGCTGTGAAAGACAACGCGGAGGCGGCGGAAAGCCTCGGCGTCACGATATTCCATTCCAAGATGGCGGCCGCCGCGATCTCGGCGTTCTTTACTGCCGTCGGCGGCGGCTTCTACGCAGCGTTCGTCTCCTACATTGATCCCGACAGCGTGATGCATTTCCGCTTCTCGCTGCTGATGGCGCTGCCTGCGGTGCTCGGCGGTGTCGGCTCGCTGTGGGGTCCGGCGATCGGCGCGCTGATCCTGATTCCGCTGGCGGAACTGACACGCTCCTATCTCGGCGGCTCAGGGTCCGGCCTTGACCTCGTGATCTACGGCGGATTGGTCATGATCGTCTCGCTGACACGGCCGGAAGGCATTCTCAGCATCATCAAGCCACCGGCTGCGCGTGGAGCGGCGACATGACCGAGGCTCCGCTGGTCACCTGCCGCAGCGTGACGCGCCGTTTCGACGGGCTCGTTGCAAACGACTCGATTGATCTCGACGTCAAACGCGGCGAAATCCTCGGACTGATCGGTCCGAACGGCGCGGGCAAGTCGACGCTGTTCAACCTGATCGCGGGCGCATTTCCGGTATCGTTCGGCGTGATCGAATTCGACGGCCGGGATATCACGCCGCTGCCCGCCGCAGATCGCTGCGATCTCGGTATCGCGCGGACCTATCAGGTGCCTCGTTCGTTCGATTCCATGTCGGTGGTCGAGAACGTCACCGTCGGGGCGTTCGTGCGTTATCCGGGTGTCCTGCAGGCGCGCGCCAAGGCGCTCGACGTGCTCGACTATGTCGGCCTTGCGGCTCATGCCGATGCGTCCGCAGCGGACCTCACGCCGCCGCAGAAGCGCCGGCTTGAAGTGGCGCGCGCGCTGGCGACCGAACCGAAGCTCTTGCTGCTCGATGAAGTGCTGACGGGTCTCACGCCGAGCGAAGCGGCGGCGGGCGTCGATCTGATCCGCAAGGTGAGGGAGACCGGTGTCACCGTCGTGATGGTCGAACACGTCATGGAGGTGGTGATGCCGCTGGTGGACCGCGCCGTGGTACTTCATCTCGGCAAGGTGCTGGCGGAAGGTCTTCCGAAGGAAGTCGTGCGCGACGAGAAGGTGATCGCGGCCTATCTGGGGGATCGTCACCGTGTTGCTTGATGTCGCGAACCTCACCACGGCCTATCGCGGCCTGATCGCGATCTCGGATATCTCGATCAACGTCGATTCCGGCGAGATCGTCACCGTCGCGGGGGCGAATGGCGCGGGCAAATCGACATTGCTGAAATCCATAGCCGGGATGGAGAAGCCGAAATCCGGTTCGGTCAATTTTGTCGGCGAACGGATCGATACCATTCCGGCGCATCTGATCACCGCGCGGGGGCTGGCCTTCGTGCCGGAGAACAAGCGGCTGTTTCCACGACTCAGCGTCGCGGACAATCTTCGGCTCGGCAGCTATCTTCATCGCGGCAGCCCGGATCGCGACAGCCCGCTTGAATTCGTGTTCAAGCTGTTTCCGCGTCTCGAAGAGCGCCTGTCGCAGCGTGCAGCGACGCTATCCGGCGGCGAGCAGCAGATGCTGGCAATCGCCCGCGCATTGATGACGCGGCCGCGCCTCTTGATGCTGGACGAACCATCGCAGGGCATCATGCCGAAACTTGTCGATGAGATTTTTCAGGCGGTGCAGCAGATCCGCAATAATGGCGTGACCGTCCTACTGGTCGAGCAACGGCTGTCGGAAAGCCTTGAGATATCCGACCGGGCCTATGTGCTGCAAACCGGCAAAGTGGTGATGAGCGGACCGGCCGCCGACATCAAGTCCAATCCGGAAGTGCGGCGCATCTATCTAGGCATGTGACGCGATCAGCGCCTTCAGAACTGCGTCCGGCCGTTCCGCCGTCAGCATGTGACCTGCACCCGACAGCACGACAGGCGTTGACCCCGCGATTGCAGTGGCGAGCTGCTTGCCTGACTTGAGCGGCGTCATCATGTCCCGTTCGCCGAGAATGAGCGTGGTCGGTGCGGTTACTTTCACCGCGGATTCCAGTGCGGCTTTGTAGTCGTTGCAGGCTGAAAGATCGTTGAACAGCACGCCCGGCGCATCGCGCTCGAGCACGCGCTGGCCGCCGCCCATCATCCACAGGCCTGGGGCCTGCGAGCCGCCGAGACCGGCTGCGAATCCGAAACCCCAGATCGACACCATGTCGATGGCGTCGTGATTGTTGTCCTTTGCTGCATTGAGCAGATCAGGGGACACCGGCATCGCGCCGCCCACGCCGATCAGCGAGAGAGAAGAGACCTTATCCGGATGACGCGCCGCGGCGTCGAGCGCGATCAGCGAGCCCATCGAATGGCCGACGAGACCGGCCTTCTTCGCACCGGCAGCCTCGATCAGACGGATTGTCCAGTCCGCCATGCCCGGAATCGATGTGATGAGCTGCCCCTCGGAGCGTCCATGCCCCGGCAGATCCGGCGCCAGCACGCTGTAGCCGTGATGGGAAAACCACCGGCTGAACAGCGCCCACATCGAATGATCGAAACCGGCGCCATGCAGGAAAACCACCAGCGGCAGCTCCGGATTGAAAGGTTTGCCGCCTGTCGTTGCGAAAACCTTGGCGCCGTCCACAGCCAGAATCATGTCTCAAGCTTTCTGCGAAAAGCGAAGCGCCTGGCCGAGGTCGCCGATGATATCCTCGGCGGCTTCGATGCCGATGGACAGGCGGATCAGTTCCTCGCCGATGCCCGCTATCTTCAACTGCTCGGCGTTCATCTGCTGATGCGTTGTGCTGCCGGGGTGGATGACCAGTGTCTTGGCGTCGCCGACATTTGCGAGGTGACTGGCGAGTTTCAGGGCCTCGATGAACTTGCGGCCAGCATCGCGCCCGCCCTTGATGCCGAACGTGATGATCGAGCCCGCGCCGCGCGGCAACAGCTTCTTCGCGAGCTCATGATCGGGGTGATTGTCGAGCGCGGGATGCAGCACCCACTCGACGGCCTTGTTCGATTTCAGGAATTCCAGAACGGCGAGGGCGTTCTCCACATGACGCTGCATGCGGACGTGGAGCGTTTCGACGCCCTGCAAAATCTGGAATGCGTTGGTCGGCGAAAGGCACGCTCCAAAATCGCGCAGACCTTCGGCGCGGGCGCGCATGATGAAGGCGGAGGGGCCGAACTCCTCGCTGAAGACGATGCCGTGATAACCGGCATAGGGTGTCGTCAGCGTCGGGAATTTGCCGGATTTCTCCCAGTCGAAATGGCCGCCGTCGACGAGGACGCCGCCGATGGCGATGCCGTGGCCGCCGATCCACTTGGTGATCGAGTTCATCACGATGTCCGCGCCAAGCTCGATCGGGCGGGAGAGGTAAGGCGTCGCAAATGTGTTGTCGATCAGCAGCGGAATGCCGGCGTCGTGCGCGACCTTCGCGACAGCGGGAATGTCGAGCACTTCAAGACCGGGATTGCCGATGGTCTCGCCGATCACGAGCTTGGTGTTTGGCTTGATCGCGGCGCGGATGCCGTCAAGATCGCGCGGCTTGACGAAGGTCGTGGTGATGCCGAAGCGCGGCAGCGTATGCGTGAGAAGATTGATCGTTCCGCCATAGAGCGAGGCGGACGCCACGATGTGATCGCCGGCATTGAGAAGCGTCGCAATCGCCAGATGCAGCGCCGCCATCCCGCTGGCGGTGCAGACCGCGCCGACGCCGTTCTCAAGCGCTGCGAGCCGTTCCTCCAGCACCGCGATGGTGGGGTTGGAGATGCGGGTATAGATGTGGCCCGCGCGTTCGAGATTGAACAGTGCAGCCGCGTGATCGGCATCCTGAAACACATAGGAAGTCGTCTGGTAGATCGGCACGGCGCGCGAGCCGGTGACGGGATCAGGATGCTGGCCCGCATGCAGGCTGAGCGTTTCGAACGCAGGAGGTTTTGGCGCTGCCATTTATCTTCTCTGGTTGCCGGGTGCCGTATCTTTCACGCAGAGCCGTTGATTGCAAGCTTACTTGCCGGGCCGCGGATCGATCGGGGTGATGGCGCCCAATCCGAGGATATTTTCCAGAATCTTGCCGCCCGCAAGTGCGCGGGCCTCGCCGCGCGGCGGCGCGACGATCTGCAATCCCACCGGAAGGTTCTCGCGGGTGAACCCGCAGGGGATCGATAGCCCTGGGCAGCAGGCAATGGTGATGGCGGAAACGATGGCGAGCCAGCCGACATAGTTGTCGAATTTCACGCCGTTGCATTCGGCGAGATAACGCTGCTCGACCGGGAACGGCGCGACGATGGTCGTCGGGCACAGCAGCAGGTCATAGGTCTCGAAGAAGGCGAGGGCGCGGTTCATCAGCGTGACGCGCTGGGCTTCGGCACGTTCGATATCCGCCAGCGTCAGCTTGAGACCTTCCTCGATGTTCCAGATCACTTCCGGCTTCAACTGGTCGCGGTGCGACTTGAGCAATTTGCCCTTGGTCAGCACATAGTCGTAGGCGCGCAGCACATGGGCGCATGCGACCGCCTCGCTGAAGTCCGGATGGGCTTCCTCGACAATGACTCCAGCCTCTGCAAAGCGCTGCGCGGCGTTGCGGGTGATCTCGGCAACTTCCGGATCGACCGGGGAAATGCCGAGGGTGGCGGAATAGGCGATGCGCTTCGGCTTTTTGCCGGAGCGGGCGGCGGCGAGAAACGATGTCGGCAAGACCGGCAGCGACAACGCGTCGCCCGGATGCTCGCCGGACATGGCGTCCAGCATCAGCGCAAGGTCTTCGACGTTGCGGGCCATCGGTCCGTCGGCGTTCAGCGTGCGGTCGACTTTGGCGGCTTGCGAGTGCGCGACGCGGCCGATGCTGGGGCGCATGCCGACCACACCGCAGAAGCTGGCGGGATTGCGCAGCGAGCCGCCGACGTCCGTGCCGTGCGCCAGCCATGCTGTGCCGCTTGCTAGCGCAGCGGCCGCACCGCCCGAAGATCCCGAGGCGGAGCGGGACAGATTCCATGGATTGAGCGTCGCGCCGAACACCTCGTTGAAGGTCTGCGCGCCGGCGCCGAACTCCGGTGTGTTGGATTTGGCGTAGATCACCGCGCCATTGGTCTCGAGATTTTCGACGACGATGTTGGATTTGGTGGCGATGCTGTCCTTGAAGATCGGCGAGCCTTGCGTGGTCAGCACGCCGGCGACGTCGGTCAGATCCTTGATCGGAACGGGTAGTCCGGCGAGCAGACCGCGCTCGCCGACCGGCTTCTTCATTAGTTGGTCGGCATGGCTGCGGGCGCGGTCGAAACAAAGCGTCGGCAGCGCGTTGACCTGGCCGTCGACTTCGGCAATCCGGGCTTCCAGGGCATCCAGCAGATCGTGCGGTGTGATGTCGCCGTGTCGCAACCGGTCGACAATGTCGCAGGCCGTTGCCCGCACGAGTTCACTTGATGCCACGAATTCGCCTCCCGTTTATTCGGCTTCTTGGGCGGCCAATATAACGGGAGGCATCGTAATGGCGAGGCGAAATTGGACGATCTCCGCCTCGCTCAACTCAGGTCACGTCAGCGCGGCGCGCATGCTTACCGCTCGCCGCCGGCTTCGCCATCAACGACGCCGCCGAACAGCTCCCAGCGCTCGCCCTTGAATCGCATCAGTTGCAATTGCTCGATGGGCGAGAAGTCCGTCGGGCTGGTGTTGATCCTGATGCCGGGCAGCAGGCCGCCTTGCTGAAGATCCTTGATGCTGGCTGCCTGCTTCATCACATTGGCGCGGGTCAGATCGTCGCCGCATTGCTTCAGCACCGCGGCCATGGTCTGCGCCATGTTGTAGCCGGTGAGGGCGGAGCTGTCCGCCACGTTGGCTTCGGGCACATACTTGGCGAGAAACGCCTTGAATTCTTTCATGCCCGGATCGTCGTTCCATTGCGGATCGGTGCTGTCCTTGGCGTAGGCTGCGGAAATGACGCCCTGGGCGTTATCGAAACCTGCAGGTTTCATCACCGTTGCCGTCGAAGCACTGACGTTGGCGATGATCATGGTGGGCTTCCAGCCGAGTTCGCCGACCTTCTTGATGGTCTGTGCGCCGAATTTCGGTGTCGTGAAGATCACGAGCACATCCGCGTTGAGCGATTTCAGCTTGACGATATGAGAGTCAACGGTGGGTTCGGAAAGCTCATAGCTTTCCTCCGCAACGATGTTGGACTTCTTGTCGCCGAGGCCGTCCTGCAGGCCTTTCAGATAGTCCTTGCCGAAATCGTCATTCTGATAAAGCACGGCAATCTTGGCGCCTGGCTTTTCCTTGAGCAGATACTTGGCATAGATGCGGCCTTCGCTCTGATAGCTCGGCAGCCAGCCCATGGTCCATGGAAACGCCTTTGGATCGTTCCACTTGGTCGCGCCGGTCGCGAGGAACAGTTGCGGCGTCTTCTTTGCATTCATGTATTTCTGGATCGCCGAATTCGACGGCGTGCCGAGCGCGCCGAACACCAGCAGTACCTCGTCGCTCTCGACCAGCTTGCGGGTCTGCTCGACCGCTTTCGGCGGGCTGTAGGCGTCGTCATATGAGATGAAATTGATCTTGCGGCCGTTGATGCCGCCGTCGTCGTTGACCTTCTTGAAGTAGCCTTCCATCGCCTTGCCGACGACGCCATAGGCCGAGGCGGGGCCGCTATAGGGAATGATATTGCCGATCTTGATCTCGGTATCGGTTGCCCCGGTATCGTACTTTTTCTGGGCCATGGCGCTTCCAGTCGCAGCGACCAGAAATCCTGCGGTAACAACAGCGCACAGCGGTTTCGTCAAACGCATTCGGTTTCTCCCTGTTTTGATTTTTATTTGTGGTCGCGGCGAAGCTACGCGCGCTTTGCCTTGTCCTTTTCGTTTTGCGCCATGATGGCGTCGCGTGCTGCGCTCCAGTCGGAATCCTTCCAGTCGCGCAATTGGTAGAAATTGCCGCCCATCGCCAGCGCCTGTGCGCCGTCCATCGCAATGGTTTCGCCGCTGATCCAGTCGCAGCCGCCGGAAATCAGGAATGTTGCGAGGTTTTGCAGTTCTTCCATGGAGCCGACGCGGCCCATCGGATTCATGGCGATCGTGCGCGCGCCGGCTTCATCGCCGGGCTTGATGCGCTTGCTCATGCCCTCGGTCGGGATTTCGCCCGGTGCGATGGTGTTGAGACGAATGCCGTAGCGCCCCCATTCGGCGGCGAGCGACATGGTCATGGCGTGAATCGCGGATTTGCTCATGGCCGAGGGGACCACATAGGGGCTGCCGTTGCGTACCCACGTCACCGTGATCGATACGACGTTGCCGCGATCGCCGCCCGCGATCCAGCGCTTGCCGACCGCATGGGTGACATAGAACGTTCCGTGCATCACGATGTTGGCGACGGCGTCGAAGCCGCGCGGTGTGAGATCCTGCGTGCGCGAAATGAAATTGCCGGCCGCATTGTTGATCAGGTCGGTGAGGGGGCCGTCCTTGAACGCGGACTCAACCATCGCATCGACGGCGGAGGCGTCGCGGATGTCCACACCGTGAGCGGTGACCTTGCCGCCATGGAGCTTCATCAGTTCGGCGGCGGTTTCCTCGCAAACGCCCTTGCGGCGTCCGCAAATGTGGATTTCGGCGCCAAGGCTGAGGAACTTGGCAGCCATGGCTTTGCCGAGGCCGGTGCCGCCACCGGTCACCAAAATCTTGCGGCCCGCGAGAAGTCGATCTGTGAACATGGCGCAACCCTCCCAATACGAATTTTTCTTCTTTAGTTAGTTGATTAATTAAAACAGGGTGGGCTAACCCTGTAAAGAGAAGAGATCAAAAACTCAGGGAGAAACGCCATGACTGCCGCGAACGATCGCATCACGGTTTCGATGTCGGAGGGCGTCGCTGACGTCCGTCTGGTCCGTGGGGACAAGATGAATGCGCTCGATGCGGCGATGTTCGATGCGCTGGTGGATACTGCGGCCAAACTCAAGACCGAGAAAGGTCTGCGCGCAGTGGTGCTGTCCGGCGAGGGACGCGCGTTCTGCGCCGGTCTCGATATGGGGCGTTTTGCCGCAATGGGCGACGGCGCCAGTGATCTGCGCGATCTCGCTAAGCGCACGCACGGACTCACAAATCACTCGCAGCAGGCAGTGTGGGGCTGGCGGCAGTTGCCGGTGCCGGTGATCGCTGCCGTGCACGGCGTTGCATTCGGCGGCGGCTTCCAGCTCGCTCTGGGTGCCGACATGCGCTTCCTCGCGCCGGACGCGCGCATGTCGATCATGGAAATCAAATGGGGACTGGTGCCCGACATGGCGGGAACGCCGATTCTCGCCAGTCTGGTGCGCGACGACATCCTGCGTGATCTCACGTTCACTGGCCGGATTTTCTCCGCGCAGGAAGCGATGAGCTATGGCCTCGCAACGCGGCTTTGTGACGATCCGCGCGCATCCGCGCTGGAGGCCGCGCACGAAATCGCCGGCAAGAGTCCCGACGCCATTCGCGCCATCAAGCGGATGCTGAACAATCTGTCGACACCCAATCCCGGTCCGGCACTGCTGGCCGAATCCGTCGAGCAGATGAAGGTGATGGGAACGCCCAACCAGACAGAGGCGGTGCGCGCCAATGTCGAGAAGCGCGCGCCGAAGTTTGCCGATGGCTCGAACTGAACGGCCGCGACATGTCAGCGGCGGCGTTAGCGACAGGCATCGTCAGCGGCGATCGCCGCAAGTCCCGTGACGAGGTCAATGAGCGTGCCCGGCTGATCGCGGGCGGGCTTGAACGGCTCGGCATC
Source organism: Afipia sp. (assembly GCA_017474385.1). GTDB lineage: Bacteria > Pseudomonadota > Alphaproteobacteria > Rhizobiales > Xanthobacteraceae > Afipia. Next base: position 40,611 of record JAFVHU010000100.1, read on the forward strand.
AGGCAGGCCGACAGCGTCGGCATCCTGATGCGCAACGATATCGCGTTCCTTGAGACGGCCTATGCGGTGATGACGCTCGGGGCCTATGCCGTGCCGATCAACTGGCACTTCAAGCCGGACGAGATCGCTTATGTCATGAGCGACTCTGGAGCGCGCGTTCTGATCGGCCACGCCGACTTGTTGCACGGACTCGATGGCGTCGTTCCCGCAGGCGTCACGATGCTCAGCCTGTCGCCGCCGCCGGAAATCGTTGCGACCTATCGGATCGATCCCGCCTTGTGCGGAGCGGCACGCGGAGCGCTCGATTTCGACGCCTGGCTCGCGAGTCAAACGGCTTACGATGGCCCTGCGCTGCCACAGCCGCAGAACATGATCTACACATCCGGCACCACCGGACACCCCAAGGGCGTCAAGCGTTACGCGCCGACGCCGGAACAAAGCGCATCGATGGAAGCGATGCGCGCGTTGATCTACGGCTTGAAGCCGGGCGTGCGCGCGTTGCTGCCTGGGCCGCTGTATCACTCGGCGCCGAATGCATTCGGCCTGCGCGCCGGGCGGCTCGGCGATGTGACGATCCTGATGCCGCGCTTCGAGGCCGAGGAATTTCTGCGGATCATCGACGAGCAGAAGATCGACAACGTCTTCATGGTGCCGACGATGTTCACCCGGCTTCTGAAACTGCCGGAGCAGGTCCGCAAATCCTACGACGTCTCGTCGCTGCGTCACGTCATCCATGCCGCAGCGCCATGCCCGGCCGACGTCAAACGCGCGATGATCGAATGGTTCGGCCCGGTGATCTACGAATTCTACGGCAGTACCGAATCCGGCGCGGTGACGTTCGCTAGTTCGGCGGACGCGCTGAAGAAGCCGGGAACGGTGGGCAAGATTTCCCCCGGCGCGGAACTGCGTTTCATCGGCGACGATGGCCGGATTCTGCCGCAAGGTGAGATCGGCGAGATTTACTCGCGCATCGCTGCGAACCCGGACTTCACCTATCACAACCGACCGGAGAAGCGATCCGAAATCGACCGCGACGGTTTCATCACCAGCGGCGATGTCGGCTATATCGATGCCGACGGCTATGTTTTCATCTGCGACCGCAAGCGCGACATGGTGATCTCCGGCGGCGTCAATATCTATCCGGCGGAAATCGAAGCGGTGCTGCATGGAATTTCCGGCGTTCACGATTGCGCCGTGTTCGGCATTCCCGATGAGGAATTCGGCGAGGCGCTGATGGCGGTGGTCGAGCCGCAGCCGGGCGCCGCTCTCGACGTGGCCGCGATCCGCGAGCAGCTCAAGGTTTCGCTGGCGGGTTACAAGGTGCCCAAGCACATCGAAATCCAGGCCAGTCTGCCGCGCGAGGATTCCGGCAAGATATTCAAGCGGCGGCTTCGCGATCCGTATTGGGAGCGGGCCGGGCGCAAGATCTAGGCCTTTTCAGGCGGCGCCTGGTTCGGGTGAAGAAAACACGACAAAATCATAAGCCCGGCGCAAAATCGTTGCGCGGAAAGCACCCGACATGAGCATTCCGGCGCTTGCGCCCGTGAAGAAAAATTGCGACTTGAGAAGGACTGGAACACCTCTCACGGGATGGCGTCATGTCATACGAAGCGAAACAGTCCGATATCCGGGACGCAAAGTTTCGCGGCAGTGATCCAGCGGCTTCCGACGACGACGCGCTGCTGCGCGCCGATATCCGGCGGCTGGGGCGTATTCTCGGCGACACTGTCCGAGATCAGGAAGGGGCGGATGTTTTCGATCTGGTCGAGCGCATCCGGCAGACCTCGATCCGCTTCCATCGCGACGACGACAAGCCGGCACGCCGCGAGCTTGAGGCCATTTTGGACGGGATGTCGATCGCCGACACCGTCCGCATCGTTCGTGCGTTCAGCTATTTCTCGCATCTGGCCAACATCGCCGAAGACCAGAACAACATTCGCCAGCGCCGCGCCCAGGATATGGCGGGCACCGCTTCGCGCCCCGGCACCCTGACGCGGGCGTTGATGCGCGCGCAAGACGCGGGTATCGATGCCGATGCGTTGCGCGCATTCTTTGCCAAGGCGCAGGTCAGCCCGGTTCTTACCGCGCATCCGACCGAAGTCCGCCGCAAGAGCACGATCGACCGCGAAATGGAGATCGCATCCGTCCTCAACATCCGCGATCGCACCCAGATGACTGCGGATGAGATCGCGGCGAGCGACGAGCAGTTGCGCCGCGCCGTCGTGACGCTTTGGCAGACTAATCTTTTGAGGCGGACCAAGCTGACGGTGCTGGACGAAGTATCGAACGGCCTGTCGTTCTACGACTACACATTCCTGCGCGAGGTGCCCCGGCTGCACTGTTCGCTGGAGGACCGGCTGGCCGAAGAGGGCGGCACGGCCGTCGATGCGCACGATGTCCCGGAGCTGGCAACTTTCCTGAAAATGGGAAGCTGGATCGGCGGCGACCGGGACGGCAATCCGTTCGTGACGGCAGAGGTGATGCGCGGCGCCCTTAACCTGCACGCCACGCGTATTCTTCGCTTCTATCTTGCAGAATTGCATGAGCTCGGCGCGGAACTGTCGCTCGCAGCCCATCTTGCAGATGTGTCGCCCGAATTGCGTGCGCTGGCGGGGCAATCCCCGGACCCGTCGCCTCATCGCAGCGGTGAGCCTTATCGGCTTGCAGTCTCCGGCATCTACGCGCGGCTCGCGGCAACCGCGCTGAAGCTGAAGATCGAAACCAGCCGTCCGCCGGTCGGCGCTGCGATGGCCTATGCCGGTCCGGATGAACTCGCGCGCGATCTCGACGTGCTGCATGCGTCGCTGGTCGCCAACAATTCGCTGGTGATCGCGCGAGGGCGGCTGCGGCATCTGCGCCGGGCGGTGGACTGTTTCGGCTTTCACCTTGCGGCGCTCGACATGCGGCAGAACTCCGCCGTGCACGAGCGGACCATCGCCGAACTGTTTGAGGCGGCGTCACCCGGCACCAACTATCGGGAAATGCCGGAAGAAGCGCGCATCGCGCTGCTGTCGCGCGAACTGAACACCGCACGTCCGCTGGCTTCGCCGTTCGTCGCTTACGGCGAGGAGACAATCAAGGAACTGGCCGTGCTGCGTGCGGCGGCGGAAGCGCACGCGACGTTCGGCGGCGCTGTCATTCCTCAATGCATCATCTCGATGACGGAGGGCGTGTCGGATCTGCTCGAGGTTGCCGTTCTCCTGAAGGAAGCGGGACTGGTCGCGCCCGACGCCACCAGCCGTCTCAACATCGTGCCGCTGTTCGAGACCATCGACGATCTGCGGCAGTGCGCGCAGATCATGGACAGTCTGTTCTCGCTGCCGGAGTATCGCCGCCTTGTCGATAGCCGCGGTGGCCTTCAGGAGGTTATGCTCGGCTATTCCGACAGCAACAAGGACGGCGGCTTCGTCACCTCGGGCTGGGAGCTTTACAAGGCCGAGATCAGCCTCGTGGAAGTGTTCGAGCGCCATGGCGTGCGGCTGCGGCTGTTTCACGGGCGTGGCGGGTCGGTCGGCCGCGGTGGCGGGCCGAGCTATGACGCGATCCTGGCGCAGCCCGGCGGAGCGGTGAACGGACAGATCCGCATCACCGAGCAGGGCGAAATCATCTCCAGCAAGTATTCCAACGCCGATGTTGGCCGCCACAATCTCGAAATTCTCGCCGCGGCGACGCTGGAAGCGAGTCTCTTGCAGCCGAAGCATTCCGCGCCGCGTGACGAATACATCGCCGCGATGGAGGAGCTTTCCAACCTCGCTTATGCGGCCTATCGCAATCTCGTCTATGAAACGGAAGGTTTTGAGGATTACTTCTGGGCGTCCACGGTGATCTCGGAAATTTCGACGCTCAACATCGGCAGCCGTCCGGCCTCGCGCACCAAGACCCGCAAGATCGAAGACTTGCGCGCGATCCCCTGGGTGTTCAGCTGGGCGCAATGCCGGCTGATGCTACCGGGCTGGTACGGCTTCGGCGGCGCGGTCGATGCGTGGGTCAAGCAGCATCCCGACAAGGGTATCGCGTTCCTTCAGGAGCTGTACCGCGAGTGGCCGTTCTTCCAGACGCTGCTGTCCAACATGGATATGGTGCTCTCAAAGAGCAGCATCGCCATCGCGTCGCGCTATGCGGACCTTGTGCCGGACGAAAAGCTGCGCAGCACCATCTTCGGCCGTATTCGCGCGGAGTGGCATGACTCGATCGAGACGCTGCTGACGATCATGGGGCATGACCGGTTGTTGCAGGGAAATTACTTGCTCGAACGCTCGATTCGCAATCGCTTTCCCTATCTCGATCCGCTCAACCACGTGCAGGTCGAACTGCTTCAGGCGCACCGGTCGCAAAGCACCGACGAACAGGTGTTGCGCGGTATTCAGCTCACCATCAACGGAATTTCCGCGGGGCTGCGCAACAGCGGCTAAAATCAAAAACAACGGGAGGTATCGATGACCGAGACTGACACCATTCTTGTGGAGCACGAAGGTCCCGTTACCATCGTTTCAATCAACCGGCCGGAGCGCAAGAATGCCGTCGATGGCGCAACGGCGCGCCGCCTGTTCGATGCCTTCCGCGCCTTCGATGCCGATCCGGATTCGTCAGTCGCAGTGTTCACGGGCACCGGCGGCGCATTTTGCGCGGGCGCCGACCTGAAAGCCGTTGCAATCGGTGATCGCGAGAAGAAGCGCGAGCTTGGCGGGCACGACAGCATTGCGCCGATGGGACCAAGCCGTCTGCGCCTGAGTAAGCCGGTGATCGCGGCGGTCGAAGGTCATGCGGTCGCGGGCGGAATGGAACTGGCGCTGTGGGCGGACATGCGCGTGGTCGGCGAGGGCGCGACCTTCGGGATATTCTGCCGCCGCTTCGGCGTGCCACTGATTGATCTCGGCACGATCCGGCTGCCGCGGCTTATCGGTCATTCGCGCGCGATGGATCTGATCCTCACAGGGCGGCCGGTCGACGCCAAGGAGGCGTTCGACATCGGGATCGCCAATCGCCTTGTGCCGAAGGGCGAGGCGCGGGCGCATGCCGTCGCGCTGGCACAGGATCTGGCGAAATTTCCGCAAGCCTGCCTGCGTAACGACAAGCGCTCGGCCCTGCGTCAATGGGATCTCGACGAGACGTCCGCCATTATTGATGAAATGCAAGGCGGACTCGATGTCATCGCGTCCGGCGAGACGCTCGAAGGTGCGACACGTTTCGCGAGCGGACAGGGGCGGCACGGGTCGTTCAAGTAAAGATTAGATTATCGTCATTGCGAGCGAAGCGAAGCAATCCAGAGCCGCAAGCAAGAACTGGATTGCTTCGTCGCAAGCGCTCCTCGCAATGACGATGGATGGGGTTGCGTATCAGATCGCGTCCCACGAGAAAATGTCGGCGGAACGATCAAGCTTGTAGAACGAGGACTTCAGCGCGGGCATGCCGTGTTCGGCGATGGTCTGCGGCGTCCAGCCGCCGTCGCGGTGGATCGAGCGCAGCGGGCGCGACTGACCCATCAGGAAGATTTCGTTCATACGGACCGCGAAAATCTGTCCAGTGACGTCCTTGGCCGCGTCGCTGAGCAGGAACACCGACAGCGGCGCGATCTTCTCCGGCCCCATCTGCTGCATGCGCGCCACGCGGGCCTTCTCTTCCTCGGTCTCGGTCGGAATGGTGCCGATCAGGCGGCTCCATGCGAACGGCGACACGCAGTTCGAGCGCACGTTGAAGCGCTCCATATCGAGCGCGATCGATTTCGAGAGCCCAACGATGCCGAGCTTGGCGGCAGCGTAGTTCGCCTGGCCGAAATTGCCGATCAACCCCGAGGTCGAGGTGAAATGCACGAACGCGCCGCTTTCCTGCTCGCGGAAGATGCGGGCTGCGGCGTGCGACGTGTAAAACGAGCCGAGCAGGTGAACCTTGATAACCGACTCGAAAGCCTCGACGCTCATGCGATGGAAAATTGCGTCGCGCAGAATACCGGCGTTGTTTACCACGCCGTCCAGCTTGCCGTAGGTGTCGACGGCTTGCTTGATGATCTTGCTGGCGGGGAGGGCTTCGGCAACCGACTCGAAGTTGGCGACAGCCGTGCCGCCGCGCTTCTTGATTTCCTCGACCACCTCTTCAGCGGGCGCGGCGTTGGTGCCCGATCCGTCAGAAGCGACGCCAGGATCGTTGACCACGACCTTGGCGCCCTCGGCGGCTGTGAGCAGCGCGATCTCACGGCCGATGCCACGGCCCGCACCGGTGACGACGATGACCTTGCCGTCCAGCGATTTCTTGTTCGACATGACTTTAACTCCTGTTTTAGCTGTCAGCGTTCGTTGGTGAAAATGATGGTGCCGCTGGCGGCGAACATGCCGCCGACGCCATGGCAGACTGAAATCTTCGCGCCCGGTACCTGCGCTGGCGCGATGCCGCGCATTTGCCGCACGCTTTCCTGCAATGCGTACATTCCGTACATGCCGGAATGCATGTAGCTGAGGCCGCCGCCGTTGGTGTTCATCGGCAGCTTGCCGCCAATGGCGGTGTTGCGGTCGGCGATGAACTTGCCGGTTTCCTCATGCGGCATGAAGCCGAGATCGCCGAGGCCGAACAGCGGCAGATGCGCGAAGGCGTCGTAGATCATCAGGTGATCGACATCCTTGTGGGCGATGCCGGCCTCGCGGAACGCGGTCGGACCCGCCACCTTGAAGGCGCGCGATGAGTTGAAGGTTTCCATCTGGCTGACCATCGGCGTCTCGACGCTCTCGCCGGTGCCGAGGATGTAAACAGGTTTCTGCGGGAAATCCTTGGCGCGGTCCGCGCTGGTCAGGATCAGCGCGCCGCCGCCGTCGGTGACCAGACAGCACTGAAGGATGCGGAAAGGATAGGCGATCATCCGCGAGTTGAGCACGTCCTCGACCGTGATCGGATCTTTCATCATGGCGCGCGGGTTTTTCGCCGCCCATTCGCGCTGAACCACCGACACCATTGCAATCTGCTCGTGGGTGATGCCGTAGGTCTTCATGTAACGCAGCACGGGAATCGGGAACATGCTGGGCGGGCCGTAAACGCCGAACGGCGCTTCGAACTGGCCCTGCAGGCCGTCCGCCGGAATCGAGCGCGGCAATTTGCCGATCATCGACTTGCCGCTCTCGGCATGCGTAATGAGGACTGTCTTGCACAGGCCGGCTTCGATCGCGGCCGCGGCGTGGCGAACGTGCAGCATGAACGAGCAGCCGCCGACGGACGTGCCGTCAACCCACGTCGGCGTGATGCCGAGGTAGTGTGCGAGCTGTTGCGGCGTCTCGACCGCGGTGGCGATGCCATCGATGTCCGACAGCTTCAGTCCTGCATCCGACAGCGCGTTCAGCGCGGCATCTGCATGCAGCTGGATCTGCGACATGTCGGGAATGACGCCGAGCTTGGTGGTTTCAGCCGCACCGACGACGGCAACCTGATTTCTGCGCATGGTTTTAACCCTTCGCCGGGCGAAACTGGGGAAGGGTGATCTTGTCGCTGACTTTCTCGAATGCGACTTCGAGTTTCATGTCGAGCACGAGCGCTTCGGGCGTCTGCGGACAATCGAGAATATTGCTCATCATCCGCGGGCCTTCGTCGAGTTCGACGACTGCGATGGCATAAGGTGGTGTGAAGCCGGGCGCTGCGGGCCGGTGGTTGATCACGTAGCTGTAGAGCTTGCCCTTGCCGCTGGCCTTGAACACGCTGACCTTGCGCGAGGCACAGGACGGGCAGAACGGGCGGGGCGGAAAATAGACGTTCGAGCAATCGTCGCAGCGCTGGAGGCGAAGTTCCCCTGACTGTGTGCCGTCCCAAAAGTGCTGGGTTTCGGGCGTTGGCACCGGCAAGGCGCGCGAAGGTGCAGCCATCTGCAGTCTCTCCCTGATCGTTGGCTTTTGTTAATTGGTCGATTAACTTTATGCCGATAATCCCAGCCGCAGGCAAGCGACGCCGGACGCAGAGCCATGCGCGCTCCGAGCACAACACATTCGTTGGCACGCCGCGCGACCGATGGCCGCATTCGCATCGCGTTCGCTAGCTAGCGGGACAATCCCATCAAAACTGCAAGGGAATTGGCTTTTTCGCCCGGCCACTGCGCGATAGAGCATCTGCGGCCGCGCGGTTTTTGAGGTTTAAGACATCGTCGGCCGGCGCGAGAATTGAACCTGCGGATGGTTCGAGGCGACCAATGCCGAAGGTTCGATTGCACCGTTCCGCGCGGAACCTTCAGAGATGCGTTGCTCCTTTTCGAGACACCGTTTTTCTTTGTGGGGACCTGTAGCAAATCGGCCACGGAATCTGCCTTTACGGCGTTGAATGGGCGGGGCTTTTATGATTTTTGGAGTCATTAAGATTTTTATCGAGACGTATTGCTGATGTGGAATTTCATGCAACGATCGCGCGCGTTCGGAGGAGCAAACTTGTTTCGCTCTTCTGCATTGCTGATCGCGTGCGCAACCATCCTCATTGCGCCGACAAGTGCCGCGCGTTCGCAAAGCGCAGCGGAGCAGAATCAACTGTTTCAACAGATGGTCCGCAATCCGGCAAACCATGAAGTGACGTTCGCTTACGTCAAGGTTGCGACCGAGCGCGGAGATTACGAAGCCGCGATCGGCGCGCTTGAGCGGCTACTGTTCTATAATCCCAAGTTGACGCGCGTGAAATACGAACTCGGTGCGCTGTATTTCCGGCTCGGCTCCTACGAGATGGCGAAGCGCTATTTCAAGGAAGCTCTCGCGAGCCCGGATATCGATGCGATCACCAAGGAGCGCGTCGAAACCTATTTGCCCGACACCGAGAAACAGCTTCAGCCAAGCCGGTTCTCCGGTTTCGCGCAGACCGGTATCCGCTCGCAGAGCAATGCTAGTTTTGCGCCTGGCGGCGGTGTCCTGCGTCTCGGCGGTCAGGATCTTGCGCTGCTGCCGACCGCGCAGCGGAAGGCTGACATCAACTGGTTCGGATTGGTCGGGCTAAGTCATGACTATGATTTGCAGAACCAGCGCGGCGACATTCTTGAAACCCGCGCCGTTGGATATCTCACCGAGCAATCGCGCCTGAAGGATCTGAATGTCGGCTTCGTCGATGTCAGCTTCGGTCCACGGCTCGCGCTCGCACCGGGGCTTCTGCCGGGCGTCACCATCAAACCCTATGTGGTTGGCGGGAATACCTGGGTCGGCGGATCGTCGTACTTTTCGACGGCCGGCGCCGGCGTCGGCGTGAAAATTCCGGTGAACGACAGGTTTACATTCGGTCCTGATTTCGAATGGCGCCGCGCGGATTTCAGGACCATCGATCCTGTCGCGGGTTTCAGTTCCGGTGACTGGTATACGACCAGTCTTTCGGCAAACTGGAATATCGCGCAACAGATCAAGTTCGATGCGCGCGGCCTCTATCGGCGAGGCGACTCGACATTGGGGTACCAGTCATTCGACCAGTGGGCGATCGAAGCTGCCTTGACGCTTGAGTTTGCACCACCGTTTGTCTGGATGTCGCGCAACTGGAGCATCGCGCCGTTCGCCCGGTGGATCGACACGCGGTTCGATGCGGCAAATCCGTTCATTGATCCGCTGGTTGCACGCGCCGATCACCAGTGGTCGGTGGGTGCGCTGTTCAATGCGCCTGTGACGAAGAATTTCGGCATTTCGGCTGCGGTTCAGTACGACAAGACCAATTCCTCGCTGCCAAACTATCGCCTCGACAACTTCTCCGTGATGTTCGGCCCGACGGCACGATTCTGAGGGAACAGCACATGATCTCACGCAATCACTTGGTTCTCGCTGCGTTGCTCGCATCGTTGGCCGCGGCTGGATTGTCCTCGCACGCGGCCGCCCAGAACTCCGGTCGTGTCGGCGCCGTCAATCTCGATGCGACCGGCACGCCGCCGGGCGCGGCCACGCGCACGCTCACCATCGGCACCAATGTCATCTACAAAGAGCGGGTGCAGACGTCGGCGCAGGGATCGACGCAGATCATGTTTCCCGACACCTCGACGCTGAATGTCGGCCGCAACAGCAATATCGTCATCGACGAGTACGTCTACGATCCGGCTGCCGGGACCGGCAAGATGGTGGCGACGGTCTCCAAGGGCGTGATGCGCTTTGTCGGCGGGCAGATCAGCCACACCGCAGGCGTCACCGTGAAGACGCCGGTGGCGACGCTCGGCATCCGCGGCGGCGTAGCAACGGTGGTTTATCCGATCCCGCCGGGCTTTACCGGTTCCGATCCGAAGCTGGCGCAGGCGCAAGGCGAGATCGTCATCGGCCATGTCGGCTCGGTGGTCATCAAGAACAATGTCGGCTCGGTAATCGTTCGTCCCGGGTACATGACGTGGGTGTCCGGTCCGAACGATCCGATCCCGGAGCCGTTCCCGATTCCAGACTTCCTGCTGCAGAAGATCATGGCCGCGCTAAGCAGTGGGACCGGACAGACCGGCGGTGTGTCCGATCTGCCGACCGACCAGATGGCCGCGCGGCTCGGCTTCGGCAAGACCATCGTCACCGATCCGGCGAAGCCGCCGGGCACCGATCCGCTCGGCTACTTCTCGATCTTCGATGGCGGCAACTCCATCGCGAAGAACAAGTCGCAGTCGAACCAGACCAATCAGGTCAATCAGCCGCCGCCAAATACAAATCCGGGCTGCGGAAATTGCAGCAACGATTGAGGTTCGGCGGCCGCGACTGCAACAGCGTAACCACTGGCGACGGGAAATTATGATCCCCGCGGCAGAAACAGCGCTTGAGCCTGGCTGGCCTGTTCGGCAATAAAATCCGCCGTGACCCGCACACGCGCGATGTTGCGCAGATCGCTGTGCAGCAACAGCCAGAATGTTCTGATCAGACGAAAGCTCGGCAGCACCCGCACCAGTTCCGGCTCGGTTTGCGCGATGAAGCACGGAAGTACGCAAAGACCCGCGCCGGCGAGAGTGGAATTGAGTTGCGCGATGAGGTTCGAGCTCTTGATCGCCGGGCGCAAATCCGGCGATACGAAATGCGCGTATTCGAGTTCGGGCGAGAAGATCAGATCGTCGATGTATGAAATGAATCGATGAGAGGGCACATCTGCCGCAGTCTCGACGGCGGGGTTGTTGGTCAGATACTCGCGCGATGCGTAGAGACCGAGTTCGTAATCGGTCAGCTTGCGCCCATGCAGCCGTCCTTCAGTCGGTTGCGTCAGACTCACGGCGATGTCGGCTTCGCGGCGGGAGAGGTTGAATTCGCGCGGCATCGCCACGAGTTCGATGGTGAGATCCGGGTGGCGATCGCTGAGGGTGCCGAGCCGTGGCGCCAGGAATTTTGTTCCAAAACCGTCAGGCGTGCCGATGCGTACCGCGCCGGTGGCCTGCGCCTTCGAGTCGCCGATCGATTGTGCTGCCGAGGTCGCGAGTTGATCCATCTGCTCCGCCATCTCGAGCAGCCGCTCACCGGCCTCGGTGAGCGAGGAGCCGCTGGTGCGGCGGTCGAACAATTGGGAGCCAAGCGATGTTTCCAGCGCGGCGATACGCCGACTGAGTGTCGAATAATCGATCTTCAGCCGCTTCGCCGCCGCCGTCATGCTGCCGGTGCGCGTGATGGCCAGAAACGATCGAACAAGATTCCAGTCAAACTGGTCGGTCATCGCAGTTGCTCTCAGTCATCGCCGGCGAAACTTGGAACATTGTGCCGGCCGGTCTTGGGTAATCCATAAGGAGCCTTCGGCCAAGGTTCATCTGATAGCCAAGACGGGGCGGGTGCCGCGCCATATTGACAGGGTTACCTCGGCTCGCCTCTACTCGCGACCGAACAGCATCCGCGCCACCAGACGGCTGCATAAGAAAAAGGAGAGACGCGATGAAGAGTTTCAAGGTCACTGAATTCAACGCACCGTTGACGGAAGTGGACATCGCGACCCCGAAGCCTGAGGGCACGCAGGTTTTGCTGAAGGTAAAAGCCGCCGGCGTCTGTCACAGCGATCTGCATATCTGGGAGGGCGGCTATGATCTAGGGCATGGCCGCAAGCCGCTGTCTCTGAAGGACCGAGGGGTGTCGCTGCCGCTTACCATGGGACACGAGACGGTCGGCGAAGTCGTTGCGTTCGGGCCCGACGCGAAGGGTGTAGCCGTCGGCGATGTGCGACTGGTGTATCCGTGGCTCGGCTGCGGTGAATGCGCAACCTGCAAGGCAGGTGATGAAAACATGTGCATTGTGAAGCCGAATTCCATCGGCGTGTATTGCGACGGCGGTTATGCCGATCACATCACGGTGCGCCATCCGCGCTATCTGCTCGACCTCAAGGGTCTCGATCCGGTGACTGCGGCACCTTATGCATGCTCTGGCGTCACGACATACAGCGCGATCAAGAAACTCGAATCGGTTCTGGATCAGCCGATCGTGATTTTCGGTGCTGGCGGACTGGGACTGATGGCGCTGTCGATCCTCAAGGCCATGGGCGGTAAGGGCGCCATCGTTGTCGATATCGATGAGAGCAAGCGCAAGCCTGCCGAGGAGGCCGGCGCGCTTGGATTCGTCAACGGCGCCGCACCGGATGCCTTGCAGCAGATCGCAGCGAAGGCGGGCAGGCCCGTTCTTGGCGCGATCGATCTGGTCGGCAACGCGGCGACGGCGCAGCTTGGTTTCGACTGTCTCAGCAAGGGCGGCAAGCTGGTCATGGTCGGGCTGTTCGGCGGCGGCGCGCCCTGGGCCTTGCCGCTGATTCCGATCAAGGCGATCACGATTCAAGGCAGCTACGTCGGCAACCTGCGTGAGACGCAGGAATTGATCGATCTGGTGCGCGAGAAGAGGATCGCACCGATTCCGGTGACCAAGGTGCCGCTGAAGCAGGTCGATTCCGCGCTCAACGATCTGAAGAAGGGCAAGCTTGTCGGCCGTGCGGTGCTCGTTCCCTGACGCAATTCATTTGGTCGGTTTCGCAAGCGGCAGAACGACAAGCGAGATGTCCGAGTTTTGCGGATCAGGCCCGATCTGAAATCCGAGCCGCTGGCACATATCGAGCATCCTGGTATTCCGGCTCAGGACCTGGCCGCGGATGGCGCGCACGCCCTCCGCGTTCCCGTATTCGATGATCATTTTCATGAACAGCAGGCCGAGCCCCACGCCCTTGAGGTCGGACCGGACCAGCACGGCGAATTCGGCGCTCGAAAAGTCAGCCTCGGTGTGAAGGCGCACCACGCCGAGCATCTTGCCGGTGGTTTCCTCGATGGCGATAAAGGCCATCGCGCGCGCGTAGTCGAGCTGCGTCAGACGCGCGATGAACGGATGCGTCAGTTCTTTCATCGCCGAGAAGAACCGCAGCCGGATGTCTTCCTGGCTGACATGTGAAAAGAATTCCGGATAAAGATGTTCATCCTCGGGCCGCACCGGGCGCACGAAAATCTGGCGGCCGTCCTTGAGGGTGGTGTGCCGTTCCCATTCTTTCGGATATGGCCGGATCGCGAATCGATAATGACCCGAGCCTCGTAGCGCTTCGCTCAGCGGCGCAATCGAGACCTGCGCATCCACCGCGATGACGCCGTCCTTGTCCGCCAGCAGTGGATTGATGTCGAGTTCGCGAATCTCCGGCAGGTCCGCCGCCATTTGCGCGATCTTGACGAGTATCAGCGCGACCGCGCCTTCGTCCGCCGCGGGAACATCGCGGTAGCTCTTGAGAATGCGCGAGACACGAGTGCGTGCAATCAGGCCCTTCGCCAGATTGAGGTCGAGCGGCGGAAGCGCAAGCGCCTTGTCGTTGATGACCTCGACCGCCGTGCCGCCGCGTCCGAACACCACCACGGGACCGAAAGTCGGGTCGTCAGCGAGACCTGCGATGAGTTCGCGCGCACGCGGGCGCAAGATCATCGGATGGATCGTCACGCCGTTGATGCGGGCTTTTGGCCGCATCTTGCGGGCCCGTTGCAGGATATCGTCGGTCGCATCATGGACCGCGCGCTCGCTGGTCAGGTTCAGGCGCACGCCTCCGACGTCGGACTTGTTTAGAATATCCGGCGAACTGATCTTGACGACCACCGTATTCCCTTCCGCCAGAATGGGTGTCGCCGCGCGTGCCGCCTGATCTGGGTCCTGCGCCAGCACAGCAGATGCGATGGGAATCGAATAGGCCGCGAAAAGGTCGTTGATTTCGATCGGATTGAGCCAACTGCGGCGGTCCTGCAACGCGTTCTGGATGATCGCTCGCCCCGCCGCCACATCCGGCGCGAAATCTTCCGGCAGGCTGGGCGGCGTCTGCATCGCGACGTCCAGACCTTCGCGATAGCGCACGATGTGCATGAAGCCGCGCACGGCGTCGGCTTCGCTTGGAAAATGCGGAATTCCCGCTTCGCCGAACACGGCGGAGGCGGCTCCATTGTCGCCGACCCAGGCTGCGAATACCGGCTTGCGGGAGTAAGTCTCGGCGCGGAATTTTTTCACTGCGGCGACCACGGCCTTGGCGCAATCAAGCGGTGACGCCAGCGTGTTGGGCGAATTCATGATCAGGACCGCATTGTTCGCGGTGTCGCCCAGCACGAGTTCGCAGGCCTTCGCATAGCGTTCGCCGTCCGCGTCGCCCAGAATGTCGACGGGATTGGCGCCGGACCATCGCTCCGGCAGCACCTTGTCGAGGCTTTTCTTGACGTCTTCGGACAAGCCCGCCAGTTCGCCGCCGAGGTCGATCAGCCGATCCACCGCAAGCACGCCAAGCCCTCCGCCATTGGTGACGATCGCAAGCCGATGGCCATGGGACGATTGCAGGTGCCCCAGTGTTTCAGCGGCGGAGAACAGTTCGTCGAGGTCGAGCACACGCAACAGGCCGGCGCGGCGGAACGCGGCATCGTAGACCGCATCCGATCCCGCCAGCGCGCCGGTATGCGTGGCAGCGGCGCGCGCGCCTTGCGAATGACGGCCCGACTTGATGGCCACCACAGGTTTGACGCGCGCGGCGGCCCGCGCCGCCGACATGAACTTTCGCACGTCGCTGATCGATTCCACGTAAAGCAGGATGGCGCGCGTGTCTGAATCGAGTGCGAAATAGTCAAGCAGGTCGCCGAAATCGACATCGAGATTTTCACTCGTCGAGACGATGGCCGAGAATCCGACGTTGCGGTTCGCCGCCCATTCGACCAGTGCGGTCGAGATCGCACCGGACTGCGAGATCAGCGCAAGGTCGCCATCTTGCGGCAAGCGTGATCCAAAACTGGCATTCAGTTTCACGCGCGGCACCAGAACGCCGAGCGATGGTCCGATCAGGCGCAAGCCGGTCTTTCGCGCCGCTTGCGCGATCGCCTCTGTGTAAGATCCGGTGCCGACGCCGAGACCGGCGGAGAGCACCATAGCAGCCGGGAATCCGCGGGCGCCCGCGGCTTTCACGATATCCTGAATGGCGGAGGGCGGCGTTGAGATGATCGTGAGATCGGGAATTTCGGGAATGTCCCGGATGTCGCGAAACGTCTTGATGCCTTCGATTTCGGAATGCTTGCGGTTGACGATGTAAATCGGTCCGCTGAAACCGCCGGCGAGCAGGTTGCGCAACGTTGCGCCCCCCACGGACGCGGGCCTCGAACTTCCGCCGACGATTGCGATCGAGCGCGGCGAAAACAGGTGGTCGAGGCGGTACGTGCTCATGGTAGGTCTCGGGCCATCGTCGGTCACAAGCTATCGCAATTGGGCGGCAAATGCGTCGGGGCCGGTCCAAGGGCATGAGGTCGCATGCCGCGATTCCTCAGGCGGCCGCTTCGTCCACCTTGTTACGGAACATGGTGCAGAGCAATAAAATTCACCACACCATCCTTTTGGCCGAAAGCCGATTGGCATGAGGCCCGACATGCTTCTAGACTGTGCGGACTGCCTCAGTGCGGAGCAGTAAGAGCGTCGTGTGATGAAGCTGTTTGCCCGGGCAGGTCGCAATGACAGTTAACGAGAGCCACCTCGCCACAAAGGGCCGATTACGGCCGCCAAATCTCGGTCTGTTTCTTGCTGAGGGGCGAGGGGTGTTCGAACTGAACGCCACTTTGTTGATGGCGCCTGCGCTTTTGACGGCTCCGCGCGGCGACGGTCATCCCGTGCTGGTCCTGCCGGGTCTGCTGGCGAGCGATGTCTCGACCCTCATCCTGCGACGCTATCTCGATCTGCTCGGATTCTCGACCCATCCTTGGGGCTTCGGCCGGAACACCGGCGGCGTCTACAGCATGCGCGACAAACTCGGCAAGCTGCTGGCCAGCGTTCACAGCGCCACAGGCCGCAAGGTCAGCCTGGTCGGCTGGAGTCTTGGCGGCGTTTATGCACGCGACCTGGCGTTACGAATGCCAGAGATGGTTCGTTATGTCGTGACGCTGGGCAGCCCGTTCGCGGGCGACATCACCGCGACAAACGCCAAGCGCGTGTATGAAATGGTGTCGGGCGAAACCATCGAAGACACGGACATCAAGGACATTCAGGCGTTGTCCGGTGACTTGCCGGTGCCAACGTCGTCGCTTTATACCCGCACCGACGGCATCGTGAACTGGCGGACATGTCTCGTCCGGGAATCCGATATCGCGGAAAACATCGAGATTACGCTCGCAAGCCATATCGGTATCGGCGTGAACGCTGCCGCACTGTGGGCCGTCGCCGATCGTCTCGCGCAACGGGAAGGCGAGTTTCATCCGTTCGATCGATCAGGGCCGTTCGCGCTGGCCTATGCGCGTCCGGAGAAAGTCGGCGCGTAAAAAGAATACTGCCGGACGAGATCGCCTGAAGGCGACAGCGGCTGTCGGAGCACGGTGCAGGAGAACGGAAAACGAATTTCCGGGACATCGTGATCTCGCCTGAAACGGGAGGGTACTATGAGTCACGCCAAGAAGCTGTCCTCGATGGACGCGTCGTTTCTTTATCTCGAGACGCCCGAGATGCCGATGCATGTCGGAAGCATGGCAATCTTCAAGCTGAAGGACGGTTATCAGGGCGATTTCTTCGAAGACTTCAAGAAGATGATCGCGGACCGGATTCATGTTGCCCCGATCCTCAAGGCGCGGCTTGAGAAGGCTCCGCTCGACATCGATAACCCGAGCTGGGTCGAGGACGATCAGTTCGACATCAACCGCCACATCTTCCGCGGCAGCCTGCCGGCGCCGCATGACCGCGCGATGCTTGAACGCACGGTGGGCTGGATTCACGCCAAGCTGCTCAACAGGGCGCGTCCGCTCTGGGAGTTCTATGTGTTCGAGGGCATGGAGAACAACGAGATCGGGCTTTATTCCAAGATGCACCATGCCTGCATCGATGGTGGCGCAGGTGCTGCGCTCACCAACATGATCTATGACATCACGCCGGTGCCGCGTGAATTTCCGAAGGTCGTTCCGAGCAAGCCCGCCAACGAGCCGCGTGACATCGCGGCCAATATGCTCGATTCCTATACGCAGCTCTGGCGTCAGCCACTCGATGCGTCAAAGGCCAAGAGCTTCGATCTGCCGCGCAGCGGCAAGAGCGACCTCGGGTCCGTCCTTTTCGATAACGCGATGTTCCAGATCGAGAGCGGCATCAGGATGCTCGGCGGGGTGCCGGAAACCGTCAAGAGCATCCGCGACATGGTTGCGAAGATATCTGACCCGAAATCACGGGACAGTCTGGCGAGCATGGTTTCGCCATCGACCATGCTGAACAAGACAATCTCGTCGGAGCGCAGCTTCGCAGGCGTCTCGGTCTCGCTGCCGGAAGCCAAGGCGATCGCGAAGCAGGCCGGCGGCAAGCTCAATGACGTCGTGATGGCGCTGTCGAGCGGCGTGCTGCGCAGGTATCTGCTTGAGCATGGCGGCTTGCCCAGCCGGTCGCTGACGGCGGCGGTGCCGATTTCACTGCGCGAGGAAGGCAACACAGAAGCCAACAATCAGGTGTTCGGGATGATCTGCTCGCTGGCGAGCAATATCGAGGACCCGAAGGAGCGGCTTGAGGCCATCATCGCTCAATCGGCCAAGTCCAAGGAAATGTCACATCCGCTGCGTGCGCTGATGCCATCGATGTCCAACATCTCGATGCTGGGCGCGCCGATCCTGATTCAGGTGCTGGCACTGCTCTACAGCCGCTCGAACCTGTCCGATGTGCTGCCGCCGAGCGCGAACGTCACGATCTCGAACGTGCCGGGTCCGCGGCAGACGCTTTATGCTGTGGGCGCGGAACTGCTCCATATCTTCCCGGTTTCGATCTCCACCCATGGTCTTGCATTGAACATCACCGTTCAAAGCTATCGTGATCAGCTCGATTTCGGATTCATTGCGGGCGCGAACATCATTCCGCATGTTGAAGTGCTGGCTAATATGCTGCCGAAGGAATTCGAGCTTCTTGCCGCGGCCGTCGCGCCGCCCGGCAATCGTGCAAGTGCGGCAAGCTGAGACGTGGCGCCTGCAATGATGGAAATGCCGCCGCTTCAGTATGCCGAGGTTAACGGCATCCGCATGGGCTTCTATGAGGCCGGTCCTAAGACAGACAAGCCGCCGCTGGTGTTGTGCCATGGATGGCCGGAGATCGCTTTTTCCTGGCGGCACCAGATCAAGGCACTGAGCGAGGCGGGCGTTCGGGTCATCGCGCCCGATCAGCGCGGATACGGCGCGACGGATCGTCCGGACCAGGTCGAGGCCTACGATATTGAAAACCTCACCGCCGATCTGGTTGGCCTGCTCGACCACCTGAACATCGACAAGGCGATCTTTGTCGGTCACGACTGGGGCGGGTTTATCGTCTGGCAGATGCCGCTGCGGCATCCGTCGCGTGTCGCAGGCGTGATTGGCGTCAACACGCCGCATACCCCGCGCACTGCATCCGATCCGATCGGACTGCTGCGCAAGCGTTACGGCGATCATCTCTACATCGCGCAGTTTCAGGACCCTGAACGCCGCGCCGACAAGATATTCGATGGACGCGTGGAGGAGACCTTCGACTTCTTCATGCGCAAGCCGATGCCGCAGCGGAAGCCGCCGGAAGCCGGCGAGGGCCCGCCAGCGGCTGGTCTCGGCGCGTCGCCGAAGCTGAATATGGCGTTCCCGCAAATGGTCGCGGGCTACGACGGCAAGCTGGATCCGCGTGAGAAAATCCTGACGCCAGAGGAAATGCAGGTGTTCGTGGATGCGTTCAAGGTCTCGGGGTTCACCGGCGGGGTCAACTGGTATCGCAACATGCCCCGAAACTGGGAGCGTTCGGCGCACATCGACCACACGGTGCGCGTGCCCTCGCTCATGATCATGGCCGAGAATGATGCGGTGCTTCCGCCGTCTTCCTGCGACGGGATGGAGAGTATTGTTCCGGATCTTGAAAAACACCTGATCAAGGACAGCGGCCACTGGACCCAGCAGGAGAAGCCCGACGAGGTCAGTGCCAAAATCCTCGAATGGCGCAGGCGGCGTTTCGGCTGAGGCCGGCGTTGCGTCGGTGGGATGCCACCGTGCGTCCCTTTCGCGCCGCGTTGGAAGCCTTTGCAAAAGATGCGCCGGAACAGTAGCTTCGGAGAAAAGCTCCGGGCCAGCCGGACATCAATCACGTGGGCAGGAGATACCCGAGCGATGTCGTCCCAGAACAAGCTGAATCCGATTCCGCATCCGCCGAAGAAGCCGGTTGTCGGCAACATGCTGTCGCTGGACTCATCAGCGCCTGTGCAGGATCTGGTACGCAAGACCAAGGAGCTTGGACCGATCTTCTGGCTCGACATGATGGGCCAGCCGCTGGTGATCGTCTCAGGGTTCGAACTCGTCAACGAATTGAGCGATGAGAAGCGGTTCGACAAGGCGGTGCGCGGAGCGCTGCGCCGTGTGCGGGCGATCGGCGGCGATGGCCTGTTCACGGCCGACACCACCGAGCCGAACTGGAACAAGGCGCATAACATCCTGCTCTCGCCGTTCGGTGGCCGGGCGATGCAGTCCTATCATCCGATGATGGTTGATATCGCCGAACAGCTCGTCAAGAAATGGGAGCGCCTCAACGCCGACGACGAAATCGATGTCGTTCACGACATGACCGCGCTGACGCTCGACACCATCGGGCTGTGCGGCTTCGATTATCGGTTCAATTCATTTTATCGCGAGGACTATCACCCGTTCGTCGGCGCGCTGGTGCGCTCGCTTGAAACCATCATGATGACGCGCGGCCTTCCGCTGGAAGGGCTGTTCATGCGCGCGCGCCGCACTGACATGGCGGCGGACGTTGCGTTCATGAACAATATGGTCGACGAAATCGTCGCCGAACGCCGCAAGAACGCCGAAGCCGCTGCCGCCAAGAAGGACATGCTCGGCGCGATGATGACCGGCGTCGACAAGGTGACCGGCGAGCAGCTCGACGACGTCAACATCCGTTACCAGATCAACACGTTCCTGATCGCCGGCCATGAGACCACGAGCGGCCTGTTGTCCTGCGCGATCTACGCCATGCTCAAGCACCCGGAGGTGCTGAAGAAGGCTTATGAGGAAGTCGACCGCGTTCTCGGGGCCGACATCGACGCCAAGCCGACCTTCCAGCAGGTCACGCAGCTTCACTACATTTCGCAAATTCTGAAAGAATCGCTGCGGATGTGGCCGCCGGCGCCCGCTTACGGCGTCTCTCCGCTCAAGGATGAAACCATCGGCGGCAAGTACAAGCTGCGGAAAGGCACCTTCGTTACGATCCTGGTGATGGCGCTGCACCGTGATCCGTCGGTGTGGGGGCCGAACCCGGATGTATTCGATCCGGAGAACTTCAGCCGTGAGGCCGAGGCCAAACGTCCGCCTAACGCATGGAAGCCGTTCGGCAACGGCCAGCGCGCTTGTATCGGCCGCGGCTTTGCGATGCACGAGGCCGCATTGGCGCTCGGCATGATCCTTCAGCGCTTCAAACTGCTCGATCACACGCGCTATCAGATGCATCTGAAGGAAACGCTGACGATCAAGCCCGACGGCTTCAAGATCAAGGTGCGGGCGCGTTCGGACAAGGATCGCACCATTGTCGCCAATCGTCCCGGCACCGCGGTCGCTGATACGTCCGGGACCGCTGCGCCGGCGCGGGTTCGTCCCGGTCACAATACGCCGCTGCTCATTCTGTACGGCTCGAATCTCGGCACCGCGGAAGACCTCGCGCATCGCGTTGCGGATCTTGCGGAGGTCAACGGCTTTGCGACCAAGCTCGCGCCGCTCGACGACTATGTCGGCAACCTGAGCGACCAGGGCGGCGTCATTATCTTCTGCGCATCCTATAACGGCGCGCCGCCGGACAATGCCACGCAGTTTGTCAAATGGCTGAGCAGCGATCTGCCCAAGGATGCCTTCAAGGGTGTCCGCTACGCCGTATTCGGTTGCGGCAACAGCGACTGGCTTGCGACCTATCAGTCGATTCCCCGCATGATCGACGAGCGTCTTGCCGCGCACGGTGCAACGCCGGCCGTGGCGCGGGGCGAGGGTGATGCCCGCGATGATCTCGATGGACAGTTCGAGAAGTGGTTCAAATCCGTCCGCGAAATCGCGGTGAAGGAGTTCGCCATCGACACTGGCTTTACGCGTGAAGCCAATGACGAGCCGCTCTACAAGATCGAGCCGGTGGCGCACAGCGCAGTCAACAATATCGCCGCCTCCGGCGGCGCGGTGCCGGTCAAACTTCTGGTCAACGACGAGTTGCAGAACAAGTCCGGCGCCAATCCGTCCACGCGCTCGACGCGGCATATCGAAGTGGAACTGCCGGAAGGCGTCAGCTACCGCGTCGGCGATCATCTCAGCGTGGTGCCACGCAATGCGCCAGCGCTGGTGGACGCCGTTGCGCGGCGCTTCGGCTTCCTTCCAACCGATCAGGTGCGGTTGCAGGTGGCGACAGGCCGCCGCGCGCAGCTTCCGGTCGATAATGCTGTGTCGGTCGGGCGGCTGCTTGGCGAATTCGTCGAGTTGCAGCAGGTCGCGACCCGCAAGCAGATCCAGATCATGTCGGAGCATACCCGCTGCCCGATGACCAAGCCGAAGCTCGAGGCATTGATCGGCGACGATCCTGCCTCGACAGAACTCTATCGCTCGGAGATTCTTGCCAAGCGGAAGTCGGTCTACAATCTGATGGAAGAATATCCGGCGTGCGAATTGCCGTTCCACACCTATCTGGAAATGCTGTCGCTGCTGTCGCCGCGCTACTATTCGATTTCATCGTCGCCTGCGGTGGCGGGAGCATCGAAATGCAGCGTGACTGTCGGCGTTGTCGATGCTCCGGCTGTTTCAGGGCGAGGCATCTACAAAGGCGTCTGCTCGAATTATCTCTCCAGCCGCCGTCCTGGTGATGTGGTTTATGCTGTCGTTCGTGAAACCAAAGCGGGCTTCCGCCTGCCGGAGAAAGCGTCGACGCCAATCATCATGATCGGCCCCGGCACTGGTCTCGCGCCGTTCCGCGGCTTTTTGCAGGAGCGTGCCGCGATGAAGGCCAAGGGCCAGTCGCTCGGCCCCTCGATGCTGTTCTTCGGATGCCGCCACCCCGAGCAGGACTTTCTCTACGCCGGCGAACTAAAAGGCTTCGCGGATCAGGGCCTCACCGAACTGCACGTCGCGTTCTCGCGGGCGGACACGCCCAAGAGCTATGTCCAGGATTTGATCGCGGCCCAGAAGGACAAGGTCTGGAAATTGATCGAAGCCGGCGCGATCATTTATGTGTGCGGCGACGGCGGCAAGATGGAGCCGGACGTCAAGCGCGTGCTCACGACGATCTATCGCGAGCGGACCGGAGCCGATGAGGCGGCCGCGTTGCAATGGATCGACGCCATGGGCACGCAGAACCGTTACGTTCTCGACGTCTGGGCAGGAAGCTAGCGCGCGCTGACAAGGTATACGATGCAGCGTGGTGTAGGCTTTCTCGACTTGATATCTACTGGTTGTCATCACCGGGCTTGTCCCGGTGATCCCGACTAGGTGAGCACGGTGCCTTCGTTATCGAGATGGGCCGGGACAAGCCCGGCCATGACATTGGATATGTAGATGCCTTCGGCAGCCAATGATGCGTTTTCCGATTCAATTTTCAAAGAGCCACTTTCAAACAGCCAAGCATGATCGCTCTCGCGCATCATTGCGCGAGGTGAGCTTTTAGTCGCGCCCCTCAATGCGCGCGCGAGGCCTGCCTCGTTCGCGCCCTCAATCTGAGGGGCATGGAGCGCCGCGAGGCGCAAATGTGTTGTCTCGCTTCCTTTGCGATCAGGAAGCGCATCGCCTCACGGCGCTCCACGGCGGCGATTTTGGGCGAGGGGACCGTGCTTCCGGGACAGGACAGACGCGACACGCGCCTCGATCCGGCTGGCTTTCGCCGGCCTTCATCCTGTCCGCGTCCAGCCGCGAACGGCAGAGCCACGTAGTTGGCCCGGACGGTGACCCCAGCCTCCCGGACGGCATGTGTGCGAGACACGCGCGCGGGCGCCGCATCCTGCTCCGCTCTCTGACGCCTCTAGAAAGCGCCCCTCACGAACAGGACACGGCGAACTTAAGCGCGGTTCAGAGCGCGGGGCTGGGTATCCCCATCACGAAATGTTTCGGGGACATGGCCACGACCAAAAAATGGATTCCGGGTTCGTGCGAAGACGCACGCCCCGGAATGACGATCGGGATTGTAGCAGCGGCGACTTACCTCTTGCCCGTTGCCGCACGTGCATGCTCGGCGATCGCACCGATGATGGTCGGCCACATCGGAATCGGCAGCGCGTGTCCCATGCCCTCGACCAGCAGCAGCTTGGCGCCGGGAATGGATGCCGCCGTGTCCTTGCCGGCCTCCACCCGCACCAGCGGATCGATGGTGCCGTGAATGACCAGCGTTGGCGCCTTGACCGATCCAAGCCGGTCCTTGCGATTGCCTGAAGCGAGAATGGCGCGCAGTTGCCGCCCGACACCGGGGGGATTGAGGCCGCGCGCGTAGGTGCGCTCTGCGCGCTCAAGGTCCTTTGCCTCGTCGAGCGGAAACGATCCGCCGCGCAGGACCTTCCAGGTCTGTCCGAAGCGCTTGATGTATTCCGCCTTTGTGGTCGGCGGGGGCGCGAGCAGGATGGCGGATGCTTCGCGGGTTGCCTGCGGCAATTTCGGATTGCCGGTTGATGACATGATCGAGGTCAGCGACAGGACCCGCTCCGGGTACTGCATCGCGATTTCCTGCGCGATCATGCCGCCCATCGATGCGCCAACGATATGTGCCTTGCGGATGCCGAGCGCATCGAGCAGGCCGACGACGTCACGGGCCATGTCCCACAGCTTGTAAGGGGCTTCGGGCGCGATCTTGAAGATCCGGAGTTTCAGCAACTCGATCGGACGCAGGGGCTTGCCGCCGGACATTCTGGTCGATTTGCCGATGTCGCGATTGTCAAAGCGGATGACGCGGAAGCCGCGATCGGCCAGATCCCGGCAAAAGTCGTCGTCCCAATGGATCATCTGTGCGCCGAGGCCCATGATGAGGACTAGGGGTTCCGCGTCTGGCGCGCCGAAGATTTCGTAGCAAAGCTCGATTCCGTTGGCCTTCGCCATCTGCGGGGGCTGGTGTGCGTTCACGTGTCCATCCTCGAAATGAATAGGGATAAACCCTATCGCACGCTTTTTGCGCCGTACAGAAGCCGGGCGCACTTAACCCGTGGGCCAATGTTGACCTCGGTCCCGCAACGGTATGGAATGGCCGAAAAAGGCAGGTCCAACGAGGCCTTGTTAACGCTTCGGGAGGGGTGCCAGATGTCCGACAAGCCGAATGACCCGGTGCAGGTGTGGCATACCATGCTTGCCGAGATGGAGAAGGGTTTCAACGCCATGGCCAATCAGGTCATGGGTTCGGAACAGTTCAGCCGGGTCACGCACCAGCTCACCGGCGCTTCGGTCGGTGCGCAAAAGACCGTCGGCGATCTGATGGAGCGCTACCTGGTCAGCATGAACCTGCCCAGCCGTGCGCAGATGGTCAGCATGGGCGAACGTCTGCAATCGATCGAAAGTCAGTTGAACGAGATCAGGGCGCTGCTCAATCGCGTGCATGCCGACGCCGCGTCGCAGGGCAGCAACGGGCTGGCTACGCCGAAGCCTCCGCGCACCAAACAGCCGCCATCCGCGACCGGAGGAGGCACCCCATGAATGTACAGACCAATGCGAGCGCGATACCGGATATCGCGCAGGTCGGCGAACGTATCCAGACCGAAGTCCAGCGTGCGATCCAGCGTAGCATCAAGGGCGTGGAGTATTTCGCGTCGTCGGGACCGGCGCTCGGGTCGACGCCGAAGGACATCATCCATTCCAAAGGCACGATGAATCTCTACCACTACCGGCCGCTGGCGGATGAGATCTATCGTATCCCGATCCTGATCGTGATGGCGACGACCAATCGCGGCTACATTCTCGACATGGTGCCCGGACAGAGCTTCATCGAATTCCTGCTCAAGAAGGGTTTCGATGTCTACATGCTCGACTGGACCGCGCCGCGGCCCGAGGAAAAATCGCTGCGGATGGAGGACTACGTCCTCGGATTCATTCCCGATTGCATCCGGCGGGTGCAGGAAGACTCCGGCGAAACCGACGTCAACGTGATCGGCTATTGCTTCGGCGGCGTTCTATCGCTGCTTTATGGATCGATCTTCCACGACGGTCCGATGAAGAATCTGGTCTGCTTTACGACGCCGATTGATTTCCGGCAGATGAAGCTGTTTCAGAACTTCTCCGACCGGCGTTACTTCGATGTGGATCGGTTGGTCGACAGTGTCGGTAATGTGCCGCCCGAGATGATCCTGTCGTCATTCGAAATGTTGCGGCCGGCATCGCGCGCCGTGGGCCAGATCCAGCTCTGGGAAAACATCTGGAACGATGAGTTCGTTAAGTCGTACCGGATGTTCGACCGCTGGGCGCAGGACACGCTGCCGCTGGCCGGCGAGTATTTCCGGACCACCACAAAGGATCTGATGTGGGACAACAAGCTGTTCAACGGCACAATGACCGTTGGCGGACGTCCTGCGGACATTTCCAAGATCACGGTGCCGGTGCTGCATGCGGTCGCCGAACACGATCACATCGTACCTTACGACGCCGCGAAGCATCTGATCGCCAAGATCGGATCGGCCGACAAGACCGAGGTCATTCTCAAGGGTGGTCATGTCAGTCTCGTCGCCGGCGCGAATGCCATCAAGCGTCTCTGGCCCAAACTCGATTCCTGGTTAAGTGAGCGATCAACATGAGCAGCACTGAAGTACGTTCCTATCCGCGGCGCGTCATGACCGAAGGCGGCGAAATCGAATTTCGTCATATGACGGCGGCGGACGAGGCGGCGGTCCTCGCGTTCGCGCAAGAGCTGCCGGTCCATGATCTGCTGTTCATTCCGCGCAACATCAGTGAGCCGAAGGTGCTCTCCGCCTGGATCAAGGAGATCGAGCGTGGCGGGCTGGTGAGCCTGCTTGCGGTGAAGGGGAGTGCGGTGGTGGGTTGCGGCACCATCGTGAGGGACCTTCTGTCGTGGTCGCCGCATGTCGGCGAAATCCGCATGGTGGTGTCCAAGGACGTCCGCGGTCTCGGTGTGGGCCGTGCGCTGTCGCAGGAAACCTTCGCGCTGGCGCTGGGATCGGGGCTGGAAAAGATCGTGGCTCAGATGACGGTCGATCAGACCGGAGCCATCGCCCTGTTCGAGAGCCTCGGCTTCAAGGCGGAGGCCCTGCTGCACGATCAGGTGAGGGACCTGGCCGGAAAAACCCACGATATCGTGGTCCTCGGTCACAATGTCTCCAAGGTTCGTGCCCAGCTCGAGGCCTATGGGGTATCAGAAGCCGTCGGTTAAGTTGCTGAAATAGCTGTAATTTCATTTTATCACGGGTTCGTGATGATGCAATGCAATATTCTTGTTGCGCTGCATCTAAGACTTTGGCATAACGACCTTGCCCCGGGCCATACCGGACGGGGATGAGCCCATAGCTCGCAACCCTGAGGATGGAGACAGACAATGACGAATTCTTTCAACACCGAGTCCGTGCTGAACACCGTGAAGACCGCTTTCGCGCCCGTCACCGACGCGCTGAAGAATTTCCCGAACGTGGAAGTTCCTGAAGCTGCTCGTGAGTTCGTGAAGAAGGCCGCCGGCACCGCCAAG
>JAFVHU010000101.1 GCA_017474385.1 Afipia sp.
TGCGCTGCCGAGACCCCGCGCTCCCTCACCAACTTGACTGCCTCAACCTTGAACTCGCGACTGAACTTTCGTCTCTGCATGGCTACCTCCGGCTTCATGAAACACCCAATCTCGGTGTCCATCAAACCGGCAGCAGCTCAGGGTCGTCCTCTCGCAGCAGGTTGGTGCTGCATAGTTCACTCAATTTCATGATTGCGTGGAGTTTTCTCTTTCCTCTGTTTTCAAATACACATATCGCGTTGCATCTGCGTAGAAATAGTCCGGATTTGATAGCTGAGATGAAAGATGCCTTTATTTTACTCGTGATCAACGGACCATTTCCGGAAGCATGCTGTGGTCGAGGGAGCCGGCGACCCGTGGAGATACCGACAAGTTAGTCGAATTATCTGCGACCTCCGAAGGGCTCTAGTATTGACAACGCGCGTACAGCGAGGCTCAACCTTGCGGATGATCCTGCCCCGTCACCGTTTCGGCATTTTTACACTCGTTACGCTCGCGCTGGTGACGGCGGCGCTCGTGCAGCCGTCACACGCCATCACCGGCAGCCGCTCCGCACCGAGCAACGGCGTTGCGCAATCCATCGTCACCGTCGTTGCTGCGGGCGGCGGTGTTTGCACCGGCACGATGATTTCACCGAACATTATTCTGACGGCCGCGCATTGCATCGCGCCGGGTACGGCCAACCGCGTGATCGACTATTCTTCGAAGCCGCCGACATTGATCGCGCCGCAGCAGGTCGCGGTTCATCCGAGCTACAATGCGCAATCGATCGCGGCGCATCGGGCCACGGCGGATGTCGCGCTGCTGCACTTGTCCGCGCCGATGCCCGGCAAGTCGGCGGCGCTTCTCGGTGTGCCGCGCATTCCCTTTTCGTCCGGGTCGCGCTTCACGGTCGTCGGTATCGGCTCCACGGTCGCAGGCAGCGATTCCGGCGTCGGCACGGCTCGCGCGGCGCCGCTCGCTGTCACCGGCCAGCCCGGCACGTTGCAGGTGCGCCTGGTCGACCCGCAAACCCAGAACAAAAGCGCGGGCATGGGCGCCTGCACCGGAGACTCAGGCGCGCCTGCGTTCGAAGATCAGGATGGCCGCAGCGTCATCACCGGCGTGGTGAGTTGGTCAACGGGCGCGAACAACTCCGCAGGCTGCGGCGGCCTCACCGGCGTGACACCGCTCACTTTGTATAGAGACTGGATCGTGAAGACCGCGCGAAGCTGGGGCGCGGGGTTATAACGATGCGGCTCGACCTCCGACCGATACCAAAGCAATCCCCGAGTCTCAACGAGCCAACTTACTCATCCCAAACGTCCATCTGTGGATAAAGCCAGCGCCGAGATGGTATTATCGGTAATTACCTTTTGAATACGCTCGCGTTCATTTAGCCGCAGGCAAAGTACAATAATGACAGCCGATCAAAGGCGCGCCGGATTTTGGCGAAGACTTCTTTCTCTTACCACCGACTCAATCGTGGTGTTTCTTCCGTTTCAAATCATTGCTGCTGTTCTGTTTGCGCTGACGGTAGGCTCGATACAGTTTGCGGACGGATTAACGTTCACGGCCTGCAAGCAGGCCACCCAACTGCCAGAAAATCTCAGTCCCGCGCCGCCGGCGAACGCAAACTCGGCGAGCGAGTGCCGGATCTTTTTCTTCGGTGCGGAAACCGCCAGGCGACTCACTGTCAGACGCGTGACCAAAGAAGGCAACACGACATACATCGTCGCGCAGCAGTATATGCTCGACAAAAACAGCAACCAGGTGAACGGCTACTCGCTCGAATGGATTGCGATACTCACTTTGATTGGTTATTTGATCCTGGCAAAATCCCTAAAAGGACAAACCTTGGGCGATCGCGCAACCAAGATCGCCGTCGTCAACACCGGCGAGAACTTCGGCTCGCCTGTGCCGCTTAAGAAACTCGTTGTCCGCTATCTTATCCTTGCTGCGCCTATTGCGCCTGTCGTACTCGTACAGGGGTATTTTCTCGGCACATCCGGAAACAGCGCAAACCAGCTTGCCACCAACGGGTTCTTGATGTGGTCCTTGATTGCCGCTGCTCCGGCGTTTGTCCTTTATTTCATCTGCGTTGTTCAGATCGCCAGGAAGCGCGATCCATTGTACGATCGCATCGCGAAAACAGCCGTGATCCGGGCAAGCTGGGGAGCTGAGATTCCGTAAGATCAGGTTCCTGTGCGATGGGCCTGACAAACGACAAGCGATCTCCTACTCTCCGATTCAGAAAAAGAGCCGGAGACCCTCATGATTTCACGACGCGGTATCATCGTAATTCTCGCCACGCTATTGCCCGCTGCAGACGCGATCGCGCAGAGCACGATGCTGATGGGAACCGTGAACTACAATGAGCGCATGGCACTGCCACCGAATGCAACCGCGCTTGTGCAGCTTGTCGATATCTCGCTCGCCGACGCGCCGGCGCAGGTGATCGCCGAGGATCGCATCAGCGGCGCCACCGGCAGCCCGATACCCTACCGGCTGCGTTTTGACCAGACACTGATCAAGCCGCGCGGCACTTACGCGCTGCAAGCCCGCATCGCAGACGGCGACCGCCTGCTGTTCATCAATACCACCCGCCACACGGTCTTCGCCGGCGGCCGCAACAACACACGTATTCTCGTGCAGCGTGTGGACCAGCAGCAACGCTAGATCGCGTATCCGCAAACCAACCGTGAGGGACGACGATGCATCAGGCTCTCGTATACATTCTTCGGCCGATCGCGGTTGCTGCGTTGTCCATCGCGCTGACGTGCGCCGCGTCCGCGCAGCAGAGCGATCCGAAAGTGAAGCGGCAACGCTCGTACACCACGCCCTCGCAACAAACGGTCAAGCCACAACCCGTGGCGCGTCCGCGATCGAGCGCGGCCTGTTCCGAATTCGGCGCGGGCTTTGTGCGCATGCCGGGATCGGACAGTTGCATCCGCGTGGGCGGATCAATCGGCGCAGGCGTTGGGATGTCGCGCTGACCGTAATGGACGATTCCGCCTTGGTTCGAAGCGGTCTGAAGGATTTCTGCGCAGGTGGACTAACGAGCCGCCAGGCTCAGTGATGCCGGCCGCGATGCCGCCACTTCTTGCGCGGATAGACGGACGGCGAGCGCACATAAGGCTCGCCGTAAGATTGCCGATAGCGCTTGCGCGATTCCTCGAGCGCCCGCTGATAGCCGGGCGAGCTCATGATATTCGCCGCCGCCCCGCCCCGCGCGGAGGCCGGAGTGATGGTGGAGAACTGCATCACAGCAACAAGCAACACCAAGGCGGCCAGGATTCTGACGGGATTGCTCATCGCGAATGTCTCCTGATCTGCCAGTTCGGTGGCGCCAGCACCTGGATCCCTCGGTCACAGATCGATTCAATTTTATCCAGTCCGGCGACGAACTGGCAACCTTCATATCCTTGCCGCCTCACTTAAACGAGCACTTTAACCGCATATCAATCGCAAGTTCCCACGTTCAGCGCCGGTTCGATGAGCATTTCGAACAAAGGTCTGGGTGCATCGATGTCAGTGATCCGTAATTCGACGCGCGCGTTCATCGGCGCGCTGTTCGTTCTCCTCGCTTATCATGGCGTGATGGCTTCCCTGGGGCTCGCGACCTTCGCCGCAAATCAACTGCCGCTTCCCTCGCCGGATCGCGCCTTTCAGATCTTCGCGCAACGCATCATCATCGACGGAAGCCTGTTGTTCACAGGTCATTGGCTGTTGCGCTCATTCGGCATTGCCACCCGGCTCGCTTATGGCCTGATGGGCGGAGCAGCAATGGCCGTCGGATACGCCTTCGCGCTCACGAACGGGCTCATGATGTGGCCGCCGCTTCCGGGCGCGCAGGTGACCGCGGCAATTCTCCCGGTTCTGATTGGCATAATCTCGGGCTCGATGTATGCGCAGTTCGCCGGCCGTGAATTCATCGCGCGCGGGTCTTCCGATGTAGCACCCGCGCAGGTGCCGGACGCGCCGCCGGTTGCCATCTTCAACGGCCCGGTACGCGTCCGCAGTTCGATCTCTGCGACCCTGATCGCGGCCATCGTTCCGGCGGCGGTGTTCGCGCTGATCGTCATTCCCTTCTTTTCCTCAGCCTTTGATCTGGGACACTCGGTCGCCGCTTCCGATTGGGCGGCAATCGTCAAGAAGCTGGCGGTGCCGTCCTACTTCATCGTGATCGTCCTGATGGTCACCGCAATTCCGGCTGCGATCATCATCCAGGTGACCCACGTGCTCACTCGCTCCATGAACCGGATGCGCGGGATCGACTATGCCGTGATCGGTTCCATTGTCAGTTGTGCCGCAGCGCTGACCATCGCCGGCTATGTTCCGCTGATGTTGCTGCTGCCTACCGTGGCCGTCGCTGGCGCATTGATGGGCGCCATCTATCGCCGTTTCGCCGGGCTCGAACCGCTCCCGCTGCCGGAAGCAGTGCTCGCCACAGACCCTGCCCATCTGGTCGCGGCCGATCACCCGACGCGGCAAGGCCACACGGTTATCATGAACGGCTGAAGGCCGTAAGGGTGACAATAAGCGTCCTGCCGCTGGAGCCATGGGTGATCAAAACCCGAAAGGCCTTCCTTTGGGTCGGTCTTGGATGGCCAGTCGCGGGCTTCTTCTACGGGAGCATTTTTGGCGAGCATAGCTCGACAACATGGGCTCTCATCGGCGCAACCTTTCTCGGCATGCTTTTCCTTCCCGTCGCACTTCTGCCGTTGATATTGCTGCCTACCTACAAGAGCCGGATTATCTTCGTCCCGCCTCTCCTGGCGATCACTTATTGCATGATTTCCGGCGGAGTTGGCGGGTTGCAATACTTTCTGATCTGGATCGTAACATTCACCGCCATAACTCTTGTCATTCCGCAGGCTTCAACAATGGAAATGCGAGCTCGCCGAGCGTTTGCGAAGCGATAATAAAGTCAGAAACGCCGCGTCCTCGCCCAGTGTCGGCGCGCGATCTCCAATCGCCATCTCTTCGGTTCCTTCATCCGGTGTTCAGGCACGCGGCGTGAGGATGATTTCGGCAGCCTCGTCATGCGGGAACTGCGTCGGCACTACTGCCGAACCATGAGGAGAGCACGCGATGAAAAAGATTCTGTTCAGCCTTGCCGTTGCCCTGCCTATCGCGTTTGCAGCATCACAGGCCTCGGCGCTTCCTGCTCATTCTACAAGCCCTGCGATCAACCACGCCGCGTCCTCCGACATCGTTGAGGTCAAGGGTGGCCACGGCAAGAGACACGGCTGGGGCAAGCACCACGGATACAAGCGGCACGGCTGGAGCCGTGGCCGCAAGGTTGGTTGGCGCGGCCGCGGCTGCCCTCCCGGTCTCTGGAAACAGGGCCGCTGCTGAAAGCGACACGGCGGCGCGCAGATCATGTGCGCCGCACGTTGCCCTCAACTCGCCGCGAACTTCACCAGCTTGATGGCGTCAAAATCCTGGACGCCGCCGCCGACGCGTTTGGTGGTGTAGAACCCGGAATAAGCGCAGCACGTGCGCGCCGGAGAACTCAAGGTACCTGTGCGTCATAAACGCGATTAGAATTGATTACGATCTATTCCTCTCGTCCGCAGGTTCCCACTCTTCCTGGAAATCAGTTCAACTGTGTAGCCGCGCGTCTCGGTAAACTCGAAAATCCGATCTGTTCTGTTTGTTGAAGTCATGTCGCCGAACAATGCGGTCTCCCCACACCAAATCTCTCCAACTGCATACTTCAGAATAAAAGATCCTTCGGGCACATCCTGTTCAAGCGTTTCACCGCCACGCATGTAGAACGCCATTACTGGTCGTGCTGTAACGGCATCTTCCAGCTTGATGAAGTACTGGCCGCCCGGGCTGGTCTTAATTGTTAGCGGAGAAACCTTGGCAGAATGATTATAGCTCGCATACAGCCCGCTCGAGGGTTGAGGATAGCCGGCACAGGGAGAGGAGGGCGCCGTGGTGTGGGGGGTGGACCCGTCTGGGATCCAGCCTGTTAGTGCGGATGGCTTTAGCGCAGCAACAAAACCCAGCCCTACGGCGATCGTGATCAGATAACGCCTTGCATAGGCTTGGCGCAGAACGCGCTTTCTGAAGGTTTCCGGCAGAGCGGATTGGCACTTGCCGCAGTGGGGTATGAGCTGCTGCCGGTTTGATGGACACCGAGATTGGGTGTTTCATGAAG
The DNA here is from genome assembly GCA_017474385.1 of Afipia sp. Classification (GTDB taxonomy): domain Bacteria; phylum Pseudomonadota; class Alphaproteobacteria; order Rhizobiales; family Xanthobacteraceae; genus Afipia. The sequence continues at coordinate 6,152 of JAFVHU010000101.1, forward strand.
CCGGAGGTAGCCATGCAGAGACGAAAGTTCAGTCGCGAGTTCAAGGTTGAGGCAGTCAAGTTGGTGAGGGAGCGCGGGGTCTCGGCAGCGCA
>JAFVHU010000102.1 GCA_017474385.1 Afipia sp.
AAGGATTTTCATTATGACGTTGTGCGGCCCGGAGCCGCGCTTTATGGGGTCAACCCGGTTCCTGCACGTAACAATCCCATGCGTGCAGCAGTTCGGCTTTCGGCAGTGGTTATTCAGGTCCGGGAAGCCGACAAGGGCGACCATGTTGGCTACGGCTGGGATTATCGCTCCGGCGGGGCGACGAGATTGGCGACATTGTCCATCGGATATGGAGATGGTCTGCATCGTGCGCTCGGCAAAGGCGGTGTGGTCCATTTCGAAGGCCACCCGCTGCCGATTGCCGGACGCGTGTCAATGGACAGCATCACGGTCGATGTTAGCGAACTTTCGCCTGATCGCCTTGGGGCTGGTTCGCGAGTTGAAGTAATCGGCAATCATCAGTCAGTCGACGATCTCGCCGCAGCGATGGGCACCATCGGCTACGAAGTCCTGACAGGACTGGGTCATCGGTATGAACGAAATTATGTAGGCGCTGCCGAGGTATCGCGGGCCGAACTTGTCGGAGAATTGCAGGCATGAAGGTTCTGGTCATGGGCGCCGGCGTTATCGGCGTGACGACATCCTATTATCTCGCAAAGGCGGGTTTCGAAGTGACGGTGATCGACCGTCAGCCGGGTCCTGCTTTGGAGACTAGTTTTGCTAATGCCGGCGAGGTGTCGCCAGGCTATGCATCGCCGTGGGCTGGTCCCGGTGTTCCGGTGAAAGCGGTGCGGTGGATACTTGATCGTTATGGTCCGCTCGTAGTACGGCCGCAGGCTGATCCTGCGATGTGGCGCTGGATGCTCCAGATGCTCCGCAACTGTACGTCGGCGCGTTACGCCGTCAACAAGTCGCGCATGGTTAGCATCGCCGAATACAGCCGTGATTGTTTGCGTGCACTGCGCGCCGATATCGGCATTACCTATGATGAGCGCAGCCAAGGCACACTTCAGTTATTTCGAAAGCAGTCGCAACTCGACAGCATTGGCGGCGATGTCGAGGTTCTGCGTCAGTACAACGTGCCCTTTGAGGTGCTGGATCGTGACGGGTGTGTGCATGCGGAGCCGGGACTGGCCGCAGTACGAAGCACTTTTGTTGGTGGTCTGCGTCTGCCTGACGATGAGACCGGCGATTGCCAGATGTTTACCGAGCGTCTCGAAAAGATCGCCGTCGGCCTCGGCGTTCGGTTTGTTTATGATACGACGATCAAGTCGATTGATGTCGACGGCAGGCGTTTAATCCATGTCTCGACAGACAAAGGAATATTCGCAGCTGACAAATACGTAATGGCGCTCGGCAGTTTCTCGCCGTTGCTGTTGCGTCCGCTGAACATCGATATTCCGGTTTATCCAGTTAAGGGCTATTCGATCACTGTGCCGATTATTGACGACGCGTCGGCGCCGCAGTCAACGGTGATGGATGAGACCTACAAGGTTGCGATCACGCGGCTTGGGGATCGCATTCGTGTCGGAGGCACCGCTGAAGTCGGCAGTTATAAGGTGAATTTGCCGCCGGATCGGCGTGCGCCACTTGATCGTTCTCTGAGGGATCTGTTCCCGAATGGTGGAGACCTGTCTTGCTCCACATTCTGGAGTGGCTTGAGGCCGATGACGCCGGACGG
>JAFVHU010000103.1 GCA_017474385.1 Afipia sp.
GAGGTCGCGGCGCGGGCCGTGTCGCCCGCCAACCGGCGCTTGCCGGCCTCGAGGAACTCCTTCGACCAGCCGTAATACATCGAGGCAGCGATACCCTCGCGGCGGCAGAGCTCGGAGATATTCTCCTCGCCGCGCAATCCCTCCAGCACGATGCGGATTTTCTCTTCCGCCGAATACTGCCGGCGGGTCTGACGCCGAATGTCCTTCAGCACTTGTTCTGCCGGCGCTTTATCCGGCCCGGATTTCTGTTTCATCTGCGCTCCTTGCGGCTACGATGAACCAGAAATCCTCCCTTCGTGAAGACCCTCAATTTGTCTCAGGGGCGCTGACGGCAAACACCAGCCGAAGGCAAGTGATCCCGTGACGACCAAAGCGAGGAAAACTCTGTCTTCCAAGGTTCGCGTATCGGCTTCCTGTTAACTAGGCGCGGGCGTCGAGGACCGATTTTCGACTCCCATCGGATTGCACTGAGAACGGTAAGCGGCCGCTGCCACCATGGTAGGCGCTGACAGTCAACTGAGTCGAGCTGACTTGGTCACGTCCCGGGCGCGCTACCGCCCGACAGCCAAACGGGTACGGTCGAAGCCGGATTGCGACGGCGGTAATTCCCTCAAATGGAGCTCTTGTGATATCAAAGGCCTCCAAGGGGTCTTTCAATGTCAGAAAGCGGAGAAACGACCATCATCGATCCGGTGATCCTGAACCTCGCCGTCGCGTTGGGGATCGGCCTCCGGATCGCGGAGCGGGAACGTCGCAAGTGTTCCGGGCCAGTGCGTTCGCCCCCCGGAGAACGTTCGCTGTTACTTCGCTTGCCGGCGCTATCAGCTTCCTCGTCGGTCGCCAGATAATGCTCGTGATCACAACCGGAGGCGCCTTTATCGCACTCGTTGTTGGCGGCGGCATGAACAGGATCCCGGGCTTTGACCGGTGATCGCGTTGACGATGACCGTATTGCTCGGTGGACTTCGATGCAACATCCGGCGCTTGCCGGCGGGCTCGGAGCGATCATTGCCGTAGTGCTCGCGGCCAAATCTCTGGTTCATCGTCGTCAGAGACATCCTGGCGGAAAGTTACTAGAGAACGCCCTGCCATTCGCAGGAGCAACACTGGTCGTCCTGCCCCTCGTACCTAATTGTCCATGGGCTCCGACGGTGCATTCAATCATCATGCGATTGGGTTGTCGTCATACTAATCATAGCTATCAGCGAGCAGGTTTGGACTTCCTCTCTCGGGACTGGTTTCAGGCTCCATTTCGAGTACAGCGCTATCTGGTATCGGGATTCACGTCATCTGCTAACTCTTCCGTCATCTCGTCGCATCGGCCGCGCTGCAAGTGATCGGTTCGGCGAGATCGGCATCATCTTCGCCGCAGCCATCGCAGGTTTTGCCGCTACGCTCTCTTCCGCGGTCTTGGTTGCATCGCTTGTCGCATCAAGAAGACTGCCTGAGTCTGACGCGCTCAAACTGGGCTGAGATGATCGGACAGTCCCTCACGAAGATTCGGCAGTGATCAGTGTCAGGCAAACGGTTCGCCTTTGCAGCGCCGCCACGATAAAAGATCGGCAGCAGTATCAGCGTCAAAAGCGTCGATGATAGCAACCCGTCGATCACCACGGCCGATTACAGATCGCTCTGCAGGCAAGAATGCCGGCCCATCCCCTGACGGCGAACTATCCCCTTTTATCCTGTAGCCAGTCCACGATCCTCAATGTGCCAGAAACCAGGACATGTCCGTGCTTTTCAGCATTTCCCTGGTGACACCACCGAGCACCCGTTCGGTCAGAGCGCCGTGGCTGTAAACCCCGGCGACGATGAGGTTCGCACCCTCGCGTTCGGCCTGACCGAGCAGATCCGCGCAGACATCGTCTTGCGAGCGAGGGAGGTGCCAATGGCGAGCCTTCACC
>JAFVHU010000009.1 GCA_017474385.1 Afipia sp.
CGAACTTAAGCGTGGTCCGGAGCACGGGGATTGCTATCCCCATCACGAAATGTTGCAGGAGGCGCGGTCCGGATGAAGTTGCTCCATCCCCACGACGCGCAAATTTTCCGCCGTCATTCCGGGGCGCGCGTCTTCGCGCGAGCCCGGAATCCATATCTGCGATTGCAAGCCAGTCATGGATTCCGGGCCTGCGCCGAGCGGCGCATCCCGGAATGACATCCCGCTATTTCAAACTCTTGCTGAAGAACGCCAGGCTGCGCTGCCAGGCGAGATCCGAGCTCGGCTTGTCATAGCTGGCGCGCTCGTCGCAGCCGAAACCGTGCTGCGCGCCGGGATAAACGAACACCTCGACCTCAGGCCGTTTCGTCTTGATGGTCTCGACATCGCTCAAGGGAATGCCGGTGTCCTTTTCGCCGAAGTGCAACTGGGTCGGCACGGTGGGTTTGTCGTCGGCGAAGCGCACCACGGCGCCGCCGTAATAGCCGACCGCAGCGGTTAGTCCCTTCAGCTTGGTCGCGGCGGCATAGGCCACGCTGCCGCCGAGACAGAAGCCGATGATGCCGACCGGGCCGATGTCTTTTGCCGCGTCGATGGCGGCCTGCGTGTCGCGCAGCATCGCCGGCCAATCGGGGGCCGCGACAAACTTCCGCGCCACCGCGACTTCATCCGGCGAATATCCCGACTGAAAATTCGGCTCGATGCGATCGAAGATCGCAGGTGCGACGGCGACATAGCCTTCGTTCGCCAGCCGGTTGCAGATGCTGCGGATGTGCGAGTTGACCCCGAAGATTTCCTGGATCACGACAACCGCGGCCTTCGGCGCAATAGCCGGATCGGCGCGATAGGCCCCGAGCTTGAATCCATCCGAGGCGGTCAACGTGATCGTCTGTCCCATGCGGGCGTCCTTTCATCAGATATCGGGAATGCCAGGGGCGAAGAGGATGCCGGCTTATCGCCACATCCAGTTGCGGCTCCAGTCGGCCTTCCAGCCGGTGAGGCGGCCGCCGCGGAATTGAAGGTAAAGCGGGTCGTCGCGGAACGACCAGCGGCTGCCGCCGACATTGCGGATCACCAGAAAAATCTCGTCGCCGGGCCGCCCGCTCACATAACTCAGCGGCTGTCCCAGCGCGTCGGTTGCGTCCTCCACGCTCATGCCGAACACCAGCGGCGTGTGGTTGGACAGCGTTGTGGTGAAGGGGGAGGGCGGCAGACGCTCCGCGCGCGCAGCCGCCGGGGTATGCGCAAGAGCAATGGCGACAAGGGGCGCGAAGACAACTAGTTTCATGGTCAAAGTGTTCTTCGGTTTGCTGCCCAAGGCAAGCCGAAAGACCAATGAAAATCTCCGGGGAAGGATCAACTTTTTGTCGGGTTTGCGAATAGGTGCGGGATCGGCGTGGTGGGGTGACCGCATCGAGCCGGCAAAACTCAACGCCGAGCAGGGCGATCTCGATTATCTCTGTTTCGAGACCATGGCGGAAGCGACCGTCTCCGCCGCGCAGGTGCGCAAGCGGCGCGATCCCTCGTTCCCCGGATATGACACCTATCTCGACGACCGCACGAAGGCGGTGCTGCCGGGCTGTCTGAAGCGCGGCACAAAAATCATCAGCAACCAGGGCTGGATCAATCCGGACGGCGCGGCACAGCGCATTGTCGAGCTGCTGCGCGAGCATGGTGCCAAGGGCAAGAAAGTCGCCGCCGTCTCCGGCAGCCTCATCACCGACCGCATCGCAAAGCTTGGCGGCACCATTCTGGAAAACGGCGCGCCGGTCGGCTCCATTGCATCCGAGATCATTTCGGCGGAAGCGTATCTCGGCGCGGAGCCTATCGCCGAAGCCCTGCGCCATGGCGCGGACATTGTCATTACCGGCCGCGTCGCCGATCCATCGCTGTTTCTCGCGCCGATGATGCACGAATTCGGCTGGCGCGCGGATGACTTCGCTAAGCTCGGTGCGGGCAGCGGTCTCGGCCATTTGCTGGAATGCGGGGCGCAGGTCACCGGCGGCTATTTCGCCGATCCCGGCTTCAAGGATGTGCCAAACCCATGGGATCTGGCGTTTCCGATTGCCGAGGTCGAGAGCGACGGCTCTGCGGTGATTGCGAAAGTCGCGGGCACCGGCGGCGCGATCAACGCCATGACGGTGAAAGAGCAGATGCTCTACGAGGTGCATGATCCGGCGAACTACATAACACCGGACGTGGTGGTCGATTTCACTACGGCATCACTTGAGCAGGTGGGCCCGAACCGTATGCGCGTCAGCAATATCGGCGGCAAGCCGCGCACCTCGACATTGAAAGTGTCGATGGGCTGCATGGAAGGCTTCATCGGCGAGGACATGTTTTTCTATGCCGGTCCGGGCGCGCTGCGCCGTGCGAAGCTCGCAAAGCAAATCCTCGAGGAGCGGTTTCGCATCGTGAATCTCAAGGCGGATGACCTGCGCATCGACTTCCTCGGCCTCAACGCGATCCATGGCGAGGCCAGTCCCCCGGATGCGCCGGAACCTTATGAAGTCGCGGTGCGTGTCGCTGCGCGTTGCAAGACGCGCGAGGAAGCCCTGAAGGTGGGCCGCGAGATCGACGGGATGGCGGTGTCGGGCGTGGGCATGACCGGCAAGCGCGTGCCGCATCAGGACCGCGCCCGCGAGATCATCGGTGTGTGGTCGACATTGGTGCCGCGCGAAAAAGTCGCCCCCGTCATTACCTGGTATGAGAGCTGACACATGCTGATCAAACTTGAGCGGGTTGCGCATGTGCGGTCCGGCGACAAGGGTAACACCTCGAACATCGCGGTGATCGCCTATCGCGACGAATTTTACCCGCTGCTGAAAGCGCAACTGACCGCCGAACGATTCAAGGCGTTCTATCGCGGCGCGATCAAGGGCGATGTCACGCGCTATGAGGCCGACAATCTGGCAGCGCTGAATTTCGTGGCGGAAGGGGCGCTCGGTGGCGGCGTGTCGCGCAGCCTTAGTCTCGATAACTACGGCAAGGCGCTGTCGGCGGCGATTCTCGGCTTCGAGATCGAGGTGCCTGAGCAATACTCCAATCTGCTGCGCGGCGGATAAACTTCGACCTGTATCGAAACAACGGACTGCGCCGGCGTGGCAACGTCGCCGCCAACAGGAATCTGACGGCACAGTATGACCCTTGCAGTCGAGACGCCACGATCGCGCACGGCGATCAATCTTGCCTTGCTGGTGCTGCTGGCGACGCTGTGGGGTGCGGCCTACACCCTGGTCAAGATCGGCGTGGAAACCATTCCGCCGCTCACCCTGATCTCCGCGCGCACGCTGATCGCAGGCGGCATTCTGCTGGCGATCATGCGCCTGCGCGGCATCACCATGCCGCGCGATCCGGCGGTGTGGAAGCGTTTCATGATTCAGGCCTGCCTTAACAGTGTGATCCCCTTCACGCTGATCGCCTATGCGGAGCGCCATGTCGGCGCGGGCCTCGCCACCATCCTGGGCTCGAATGCGCCGATCTTCGCCTTCCTGCTGGCGCTGCTGTTGGTGCGTCACGAGCGTCCGACCCTGCGCCAGTCGTTCGGTGTCGCGGCAGGTCTCACCGGAATTTGCCTCGTGGTAGGCGTCGATGCACTGAACGGATTGGGACAGGACGTCATCGCACAGCTTGCACTGGTGCTCTCCGCGGTCCTGTTCGGCGCGGCCGCGCTGTTTGGGCGCAACTTCAACGGGCTCGATCCGATGGTGCCAGCTGCCGGATCGATGATCTGCGGGGCGATCATCCTGACGCCGCTCGGTCTCATCGTCGACCAGCCATGGACGCTGACGCCATCAGCGGCATCCGTTACAGCCCTGATTGCGCTCGCGGTGTTCTCGACCGCGCTCGCCTTCGTGATCTATTTCCGGCTGATCCAGACGCTGGGATCGGTCGGCACCACCGCGCAGGCTTACCTGCGCGTGCCGCTCGGCGTCGGCCTCGGCGTCGTGTTTCTGGGCGAAACACTCTCGCCGACGGTGTGGATCGGACTGGTTTGTGTCGTTGTCGGGATTGCCGCGATGACAATCCCTTCGCGTACAGCACCGCCGCACATCGAATGATATGCATGCCGCGCCGCACAACGGCGTCGCTGCGCTGCGTGTGGATGTCAGATTATTTTGATCGATTCTAATTTCGTTGCCAGCGGTTGAAAACCCGATCATGCTCCCGCTCGCTCGCTACCGACCGGTGCGTGGCGAGCGGACGACCACGATGTGAGTCATCGCCGTAAGCGATGTCGTGCACCGGCGGGGAAACGCAAAAAATGCCGACGATAAGCATTAACGGACGGAACGTGTCCGTCGAAGCGGCGAACGATACGCCGCTGCTCTGGGTCATCCGCGAACAACTTCAAATGACCGGTACGAAATTCGGCTGCGGCGCAGGTCTTTGCGGCGCATGCACTGTTCATGTCAACGGCGAAGCCGTGCGCTCATGCCAGACCGCACTCAGCGAAGTCGCCGGCAAGAAGATCACCACCATCGAAGGCTTGAGCGCCGAGGGCGATCATCCGTTGCAGAAGGCCTGGATCCTCGAACAAGTGCCGCAATGCGGCTACTGCCAGTCCGGCCAGATCATGCAAGCGGCGTCGCTGCTCGCCAAGAACACCAATCCCACCAGGGATGAAGTGGTCGCGCATATGGACGGCAATCTGTGCCGCTGCATGACCTACTCGCGCATCCAGAAGGCCATCATGCGGGCCGCCAACGATATGCGAACCGCGTCGAACGCGCCTAGCGATCGGAGGGCAACATGAATAAGCACCTCAAGGTCAATTCATCGACCGATCTCAGCCGCCGCTCATTCATCGTCGGCACATCCGCCGCAGGTCTTGCGCTCGGCTTCGCGTCCGTTCCGGGAAGCAGCGCATTGGCCGCGCCCGCCGCTTTCGATCCCAGTGTGTGGTACGCGATCGCGCCGGATGGTCTCGTCACCGTAACCTGCGGCAAGGCCGACATGGGTCAGCACATCGCGTCGACCATGGCGCAGCTCGTCGCCGAAGAACTCGGCGCGAACTGGAAGGACATGCGGGTTCAGCTCGCCTCCAACGATCCGAAGTACAACGATCCGGTGCTCGGCGCGCAGATCACGGGCGGCTCCTGGAGCACCATGATGAACTTCGAGACGATGAGCCGCGCGGGCGCAGCGGGGCGCATCGCGTTGACCGAAGCCGCTGCCGCCATGATGGGCGTGCCGGCCGGTGAACTGGTGGTGCGCGATTCCACGATCTCGCATCCGAAGTCGAAGAAGTCGGTATCGTTTGCCGATGTGGTGAAAAGCGGCAAGGCCACCAAGAAGTTTTCGGCGGATGAGCTGAAAGCGCTCAAGCTGAAGACCCCGGATCAGTACACATTGGTCGGCCAGTCGATCCCGCAGATCGACATTCCGTCGAAAACCAACGGCACCGCAAAGTACGGCATCGATACGTTCCTGCCCGGCATGGTCTACGGCAAGATCGTGATGCCGCCGGTGCGCTACGGCGCGACGGTGAAATCGGTCGATGACTCAGGCGCGAAGAAAGTGCCGGGCTTCATCAAGGCGGTGACGCTGGAGGACAAGACCGGCACCACCACGGGCTGGGTCGTCGCAGTGGCCAACACCTACGCCAACGCCAAGAAGGCGGCGGAAGCGCTCAGGGTCACCTATGACAACGGGCCGAATGCGAAAGTCTCCAGCGAATCCCTGCTGGCGGAAGCCAAGCGGTTGCAGGCCGACAACGCGTCGGGGCTGTTCTTCGTCAAGAACGGCGACACGGCGGAAGCGCTCGGCAAGGCATCGAAGGTGATGGAGGCGGAATACATCACCAACATCAACATCCATGCGCCGATGGAACCGATGAATGCCACGGCGCAACTGCAGGGCGACATCTGGCACGTCTATACCGGCAATCAGTTCGCTACCCGTTCGGGCGCGATCGCGGCCGGTGCGCTGGGCATCGATCCGAAGTTCATCGTGATGCATCAGGCATGGCTGGGCGGCGGCTTCGGCCGGCGTCTCGACGGTGACATGCTGATTCCGGCGGTGCTTGCGGCGAAGGCTGTCGGCAAGCCGGTGAAGGTCATCTACTCGCGCGAGGACGACACCACCATGGACTTCTCGCGTCCATTGACCTTCCAGAAGATCAAGGCCGGTCTTGACGACAGCGGCAAGCTGATTGCGTTCAATCACGACGTGGTCAGCGCCTGGCCGACCAAGCGCTGGGGTATCCCGGCGTTCCTGTCGCCGGATGTTGAGAAGAAGGGCGCGCTCGATGCCTTCACGGTGAACGGCGCGGACTTCTTCTACACGGTGCCCAACCACAACGTCCGCGCCATCATCAACGAACTGGCGCAGTCGGCCACGCCCTCGGGCCAGTTGCGCTCGGTGGCTCCCGGCTGGACCTTCTGGGCGGTGGAAAGCATGCTCGATGAGCTTGCGGTGGCGGCGGGGAAAGACCCGGCGCAGTTCCGCATCGACATGCTTGACGGCGCCGGCGCCAATGCCGGCGGCGCGCAGCGGCTGCGTAACACGCTGCTCGCGGCGATGGGCCTTGCCGGCTACGGCACCAAGAAGCTGCCCAAGGGTGAAGGCATGGGCGTCGCCTGCGTGTCATCGCAGGAACGCGCGACGGCGAGCTGGACGGCGTGCGTCGCCCATGTCGCAGTGAACGACAGCGGCGAGGTCAAGGTGAAGAAACTCACCGTGGCCACCGACGTCGGCACGCAGGTGAATCCGGACGGCATCCGCGCCCAGGTCGAGGGTGCGGCGCTATGGGGCATGTCGCTGGCGCTGTTCGAGAAGGCCACCATGAAGGATGGCGCGATCGAACAGACCAACTTCGACACCTACACCCCCATGCGGATGAGCCAGATTCCGGAGGTGGCGATCGCCGTCATCGCCAATGGCGAATCTCCGACAGGTGCCGGAGAACCCGCGGTGACCGTGGTGGCGCCGGCTCTCGCCAACGCCATTCACAATGCGGTCGGCGCACGCGTGCGTTCGCTGCCGATTACGGCGGATGCGGTGAAGGCCGGCATGAAGAAGGCGTAGGGACCGACGAATTGTGACAAAACAGCCGGAGGCATCGCGAGATGCCTCCGGTTTTGTTTTGGCGTTATGCCGCGCTTTGCATTGCGTTCGGTCATTGACCGGTCGGCATGCCTTCCGCAATCTGTGGCGATGACCGGAGCACCTCAGAGCAAGCGCCCGCGTGTACGGCAGAGCCTTGAAAAGGCGCTGCTGCCGATCCTGATCTTCGCACCGTCGGTCACGGTGCTGTGCTGGACAGCGGCCTGGATCTTCCGCGATGAATTTATCTTCAAGGCAACGCTGATCGGGCTCGGCTGCTTCGCTATCGTTCTCGGCGCGGTGGCCTGTCTTCTGGTGTTGCTGAAGCGAATCGATCGCGGCGGTTGATTGGTCCTAAGGCTTCCCGACCGGCACCTTTCGCCGTGTCATGAAGTCCACGACGCGGTCAGGCGTCAGGGCGCGGCCGATCGGGCCGAGATGCGCAATGAAGCCTACGCTGTAACGCGTTCTTGGCCGATTTGCTGTTGCAGCCTTGAAGACGATACGCGCCACGGTCTCCGCCGACATCACGCCGAACCCATCGGGATCAAGGAAGCTGTGCATGCGCTGGGCTAGGCGCTGCTTGAAATACGCATAGGGACTTTGCGGTCCAGTGTCGGGAATTGTTTTCAGCAGCGTTGCCTCGAAGTGCGTGGCGATGGGACCCGGCAGCACGTTGACCACGTCGATGCCGAACGGTTCGACCTCAGGACGCAGGGCGTCAGTCAGCGCTTCGATGGCGAATTTCGAAGCGTGATATGCGCCGCCGCCGATCGAACTGACACGGCCCGCCACCGAACTGACATTGACGATTCGCCCATGCCCGGCACGGCGCATCGCCGGCAGCACCAGTTGCGACAGCCGCAAGCCGCCGAAGACATTGGTTTCGAATTGCAGCCGCAGCGCGTCGAGCGAAATCTCTTCCAGTGGACCGTATTGGCCGTAGCCGGCATTGTTGACCAGAATTCCAACCGCGCCGAATTCACGTTCGATGGAATCCACGGCTGCGCGCCGCGCGGTCTCGTCGGTGACATCGAGCACGAGCGTGCGGCAGCCGAGCGCACGCAGGTCATCGAGCGTGGAAACATCCCGTGCCGTGGCGAACGTCTCATAACCTGCTTTGCGGAAGATTTGCGCGGCGGCTCGGCCGACGCCGCTCGAGCATCCGGTGATCAGCACCGGACCGGCAGCATTTTTGTCGCGGGCCAGCGTCATTTGCGGCGCGCGGTCTTCTTCTTGCGTTTCGCGATGGGCGCGGAGGCCTTGGCGCTTCTGCGCAATGCCTCCCGCAAGTCTTTCGGCACGCCGTGTTTTTTCAGAAGGTCGGCAAAGGATTCATCGGCAAGTTCCTGAAGCGTTGCCATCCGGTCGCGGCCGAGCTGCACCAGCGCCTGATAGGTCCCGTCGTCGAATTCGATAACCTTGCGCATGCCAACCCCTCGTATGACCGGGCATTCAAGCCGTCATCATACAGGGGTTCCATTGGTCGCGGTCAACGCTTTCAGCGTGCGACAAGAGCGACCACAAACAATGCGCTGGCTGCGGCAGAAGCAACCGTCCGCAGATGGTTCCAGAAGGTCCAGTCCTTCAGATAGCGCGCCCACACCGCGGCGGCATCGGCGCCGGACGGATCGACAGCGTCGAGTGCGTTGTTGAGCGGCACGTTGAAGATCACTGTGCAGACGAACATTCCCACCACATAAAGAATGCCCGCGACGAGCATGGCCGTGGCGGCGGTCTCGCCGAGACGAAACAGCGCCAACCCGGCGAGCGCGAGTGCCGCCAGCGTCGTCCCCCAGAACAGCGGCATGAACAACGATTGCAGGATCGTGGTGTTGATCGACTGCATGGCGGACATGCCATGGGCCTGGGGGATCCGGCCCAGCGCAGTCATGATGAAGGTGGAGAAAGCAAAATACAGCCCCGCCATCATGCCGCAGCCGATCGCCGCGAACCACAGAAGCACAGTGGAAACAGACTGTGTCATGTCAGGCCCTCCATATGCCGGTTGCCGCGGTCCTGCGGACATAGTCGGAGAAATCGCGCGCCGGTCGCCCCAGTGCCTGTTCGACGCCGGGCATCACCTTTGAATTGCGCCCGTCGAGAACCACGGTGAACAGCTCGTGCAGCAGATTGATCACGTCATCCGGAGCGCTGCCGCGCATGCCGTTCACGAATGCCTCGGGCGTCACCTGACGATAGCGGATCGGGCGGCCGACCGCCTGCGCGATTTCCCCGACAGCTTCGGCAAAGGTCAGCAGTCGCGGTCCGGTGACTTCATAAAGGCGATTGGTGTGACCATCTTCGGTGAGTGCGGCGGTCACCACGTCAGCGATATCGTCGATGTCGATGAAAGGCTCCGGCACTGGACCGGCGGGCAGCGCGATCTCGCCGGCCAGCACGCCGTCGATCAGATAGCCTTCGCTGAAATTCTGATCGAACCAGCTTGCACGCACGATGGTCCAGTCGATGCCGCACGATTGCAGCACGGCTTCCGCCCGCTGCGCGCCGGGCTCGCCGCGGCCTGACAGCAGCACGATCCGTTCCAGTCCCTTGTCGCGGGCGAGGCGGCACAATTCGGCGATCGCTTCGGTGGCTCCGTCCACCGCCAGATCCGGTTGATAGGTCACATAGGCCGCGGAGATGCCGCCGAGTGCGGCGGCCCAGCCATCGGGTTTCGTCCAGTCGAATGCCGGCGCAGTGCTTCGCGACACCGGGCGGGTCGGAAAACCGCGTGCTTTCAGCAGGTTATTGACGCGGCCGCCGGTCTTGCCGGTGCCGCCGATGATCAAAATCGGGTTCCGATGAGCCATGAGAAACGTCCCTTCCAAAAATACGAGGATATCTCGTATTTGTAAAAAGCGATAAACTCTCGTATTAATCCCGTCAAGCGATTTTCGGCAGCGGGTGCGCGATGGCGACGAAGAAAATGAAACCGGCGAGTGCCGAGGTTGAGCCGGCGGGGCTCGCGCGTCTTGTGCCCACGCAGAAGCGCAGCCGCGAGCGCTATGAAAAGATTCTCGAATGCGCCGCCGAGATGATCGCGGAGCGAGGCAGCGAAGCCTTTCGCATGAGCGACATCGTCGAGCGCAGCGGCGTGCCGTTCGGCTCGCTCTACCAGTACTTTCCTGACAAGACGGCGATCATCGGCACACTGGCGGAGCGCTACAACGCGGTCGGGCGCGCCTGCGTCCGGCAGGAATTGGCAGGTGTCACCGACGCCGCGGGCCTGCGTCCGGCGCTGTGGCGGATCGTCGATGGCTACTACCGGATGTTCATGAATGAGCCGGTGATGCGCGACATCTGGCAGGCCACCCAGGCCGACCGCGCATTGCAGAAACTGGACGAGGACGACAGCGAGTTTCTTGCGGGGCTTTTGCTCGAGACTTTCAAACGCGTCGCGCCGCGACGTGATGTCGCAACGCTGGCCGCGACCGCCCGCCTGACCATGACGCTGATTGCCGCGGCGGTCCGGCACGCCATCACCCTCAAGCCGAAAGAGGCCGAGCGGATGATCGCACTGTTCAAGCGGATGCTGCCGGACAACCCGGCTGTACTCGCTTGAAATTCTTGATCAAAGGACTCTGACAGCCTCGTTGGCTTCCGCATCTCCTGGTGTCCGCTGCAACGGATGCCTGTCCTGCACGCATGGTCACACTTTCGTTTCTTGACGGGCCGAAAACGCCGGAAGAACGCTTGATCCAGACAGATTTACCTTTGGAGATTGCGAACGATGAATAGACAGAAAATCATTCTGGCTGCGGCGGCGATCGCGGCGTTCTCGATTCTCGGCACGGGGATTTCCGTTGCGTATGATTATCCGTTCTGCAGGAAGGGTGAGGGGGAACCGGGCGATTGCCGATACGATACCTACGAGCAATGTCTGGCTGCGGTCTCGGGCACGGCAGGTTGGTGCCAGCCGAACACCTGGCTTAAGCCGGCAGATCAGAGCATTCAGCCGCGGCGCGCGCGCCGTGCGCCTCGTTACTAAAACGACAGAGGATACGCTCGCCGTCGCCAAGAAGATCGCGAGTGCGTGCGCAAACGACACGCATGGATGATGATCTCGCTCTTTATACACGGCGCGAGGCGTTAGGCTGAATTTTCCCCTAACGCACTCGAAGCAGGCTCGCAGACGTGACGCTATTGCCGGTGCTTGCGCGGCTTTCTCCATGCGAACAACCGGCGTTCCGGGCGCTGCCGGTTTTGGACGCAATCTTAACCGTGTCATTTTACTCAAATGAAATTCCCACATGCGCCTATGGCGGCGAACGCAGAAGCGTCGTTGTGAAGGACCAGCAATAACGATGACCCCACGGTCCATCAGCCATCTCGGAGCAGCTCTGCAACGGGTCAAAAGCCAACTCATGCGCAGCATGGCGTGCGGCGGCGATCACAGTCTGCGCCGCAAGTTGCTGATCGGCACCGGGATCGCACTCGTCTGCACGGCGATCCTTGCCATCAGCGTGATCGGCCAATCGCTCGACGACTATCGCCACGCCCGGCAGAATCTTCGCGGGCTGGAGAGCTTCCGGCTGATCCTCGATACAGCCAATCTTCTTTCGGCCGAGCGCGGGCCGTCGAACAGCGTGCTGGGCGCGACCGCCGCGCAACACGGTGCGCTACGCGAACGGCTCACGGCATTCCGCGCCCGGTCTGACGCCATTCTCGATCAATTGTCCACGAACGCCGGCGTCCCGCCGGAACTGCTCGCCCCCGCGAAGGCACAGCTTCAGAAAGGCCGGCAGGAGGTGGATCGCGTTGCGGCCATCCCGCGGGATCGCCGCGGCCTCGAAGACGTGCAGTCCGTCATCGAGAACATGTTCGAAGTGGTCGATATCTTTCAGTCGGTCATCGTATGGAAAGCGGGCGCCCTGACGGCGCAGAATCCCGAACTGGCGGCGCCGGTGATGATCGGGCGAATATTCGGAGAGTTGCGTGAGTTCGGCGGCAGGATCGCGTCGCAGATCATGGCGCCGATCGCCGTCAGTCAGCCATTGCAGCTCAAGCATCTTGTCGACAGCAACCGGACGCGTGGGCGCATTTTGGAATTGTGGCGGCTGGCCGGCAATCAGAAGGTCATCGGCATCCAAGATCCGCGTCTTGCAGCAGATCTGGGCGATGCCGAGTTGATGTTTTTCGGTGAGGGCCTCGGCATTCTCGACGGTCTGGTCGCGGAGGGCCGCAAATCGGGCAATTACTCCATGACGGCCGACGAATTCACTGTCCGCTTCGTCAGCACCCTGAAACCGCTCGAACGTCTGCGCGGAGATTTCCTCGACGTCACCATTGAGCGGTTGACCGAGCTTCGCAACGGCGCGCTTGCGATTCTTGCGGTGACGATCGCTATCACGACGGTCATTCTCGCCATTCTGGCCGGCCTGCTGGTTGCAGCCCAGCGCTTTGTGTTCGGCCCGCTGATGCGGGCGCGGGAAGCGGTGATCGTGCTGGCGGAAGACCGGCCTACCGTGCCTCATCAAGAGCCGCATCATCACGCCACCGAGATGCGCCGGCTGTTCGACGCCATCGCGATCCTGCGCGACAGCCTCGCCGAGCGCGCATCGCTGACGAAGAAGCTCAAGCAGCAGGCGGAGACCGACGGCCTGACCGGTCTGATGAATCGCCGCGCGCTCGACATGATCGGCGAAAGTCATACCAGCAGTCAGGTGATGGCCGACGGCGCCTGCCTGATTCTCATGGACATCGATCATTTCAAGTCGATCAACGACCGCTACGGCCATCTCGAAGGCGATCACGTCTTGAGAGAAAGCGTGCGGCTGATGCGGCCGATGCTGGGCCAGAACGACATCTTCGCCCGCTTCGGCGGCGAGGAATTCGTCATCCTGGTTCCGGGACACGATCTCAGCGAAGCGAATGCGCTGGCAAAGCGAATTCGCGCCGCGCTGGAAACGCACGAGATCGTTTTGTCCAACGGCGCTAAGCTAACCGTCACGGCAAGCTTCGGCGTCGCGAGGGGCAATCTCGGCCAGTTCGCGTGGCGGCGGCTGGTCGAAGCCGCCGATGCCGCGCTTTACCGCGCAAAATCCGATGGCCGCAATTGCGTCCGTCATTCGCTGACGCCGCAGCCGACGCTGGTGCCGGACCTGCCGGAAGATAATGATCTGAATGCTTCGCGTGAAACTCCGCCGCAGACGCTGACGATTGTCGGAGGAGCGTCGGCGGCGAAGCGTTCGTCGTGAACCGTCAGGACATCACGGCGCTTGTGGCGTCCAGATCTTGACAGCGGCGGTATCCAGTTTTTTCGGGATCAGGCTCTCGCCGAGGAACGCATCGGCGATCTTCTGCTGCTCGGTGAGGCCAGCGGGGGTGACCGCGCCGACGCCGTAGCTGCGGTGGCTGTTGGCCTCTTCGACGGTCGCAGCGTCGATGCCCCACAGTCCGGCCAGCAGCACGGCGGCTTCCTTCGGATTG
Organism: Afipia sp.; assembly: GCA_017474385.1. Classification (GTDB taxonomy): domain Bacteria; phylum Pseudomonadota; class Alphaproteobacteria; order Rhizobiales; family Xanthobacteraceae; genus Afipia. Next base: position 13,477 of record JAFVHU010000009.1, read on the forward strand.
GCCTTTACCCACTTGCCGGTGTCGCGCAGCTTGGCGAACACGATGTTCAGCACGTCGCTGCGGCGACCCGCAAAGGTTTCCGAGGCAAGATAGTAACGCTTGTAGCTTGCGAGGCCGCCGCTGCCGTCGCTGAGAACGGTTGCGCCGGACTGCCGCTGCGCGCTGGTCAGGAACGGATCCCACGCCACCCAGGCGTCGACATTGTTGCTGACGAATGCCGCGCGTCCGTCGGCAGGTGCCAGATAAGCGGGCGAGATGTCCTTGAAAGTCAGCCCGGCCTTGGCAAGAGCGGCGAGCAGCAGATAGTGGCTGCCGGCGCCTTTGGTCACCGCGATCTTCTTGCCCTTGAGGTCCGCCAGCGTCTTGATCGGCGAGTCCTTGGCCACGAGAATCGCCTGTGCCGCCGGCGACGCGCTTTCCTCTGCCACGTAAGCGAGCTTCGATCCGGCCGCCTGCGCGAAAATCGGGACGGTGTCGGCAACGTCCGCGCCGAAATCGAGATTGCCGACGCCGAGCGATTCCAGCAGCGGAAGACCGCTGGAGAACTCATGCCACGAGACCTTCACGCCGAGCGGTGCGAGGGCCTTGTCCAGTTCACCGTTGGCGCGGAGGACCGCGATCAGCGTCGACGATTTCTGCAAGCCGATCCGGATTTGATCGTCGGGCTTGTCCTGCGCGAACGATGCCGTCGCTGCGAGCATCAGTGAAGCCGCGGCGAAAAGCCCGGCGAATGTTCTGAAAGGTTGCGTCATTGTTCCATGTCCCTGAAGCGGCGATGAACAGCCGCTGACAATTGTCGTCGTGAAAGCGGTGATCGCCTGATCTGCAGCGCGAAGTGTAGAAAACAAGCTTGATAATGAGTGTCCAAAGTTCCGCTGTCCGGCGCGGGCTTCGTTCTCATTTCATCTGTTTGCGTGAAATGAATGCGCGGTCGGAGTTTTCGCCCCATACGTCCGCAGACGCTTTTGAAATCTCGTGACGATGTGTTGCATCGTTAACGCCGGCGTGAACAAAATTCGTGCAGAAAAATCAGTCTGCGTTCAGCGCGCTTTCCGAAACTTTTTCATTGAGTGCGTGCACCCGGACAGTGCGGGCATCGCTATTTTCGCGGAGCACTCGACACCCCCAATCCGCATGATCATCATTCCAGACCACGAACGCAGCCATGTGCGCGTTCATGTGCTGGAGATTTGGAATGAAGCGACGGGAATTTCTAAAACTGTCTACGGCAGCAATTGCCGTTGCGGCGTCGTCTGGAGCGGCGCGTGCGCAGACGGCCGCGAAGGAAGTCCGCATCGGCTATCAGAAGACTGGCGTTCTGGTGATCGCGCGTCAGCAGGGAACTCTTGAGACGCGATTTGCCGCAAGCGGCGTGTCGGTCAAATGGATCGAGTTCACATCGGGGCCGCCATTGCTGGAGGCGATCAGCAACGGCGCCGCGGATTTCGGCGCGGTCGGGGATTCGCCGCCGATTTTCGCGCAGGCTGCGAATGCCAATATTGTTTATGCGGCGGCATCGCCTATCAGCAACGGACAGGGGATTCTGGTTCCCCCTAGCTCATCCATCCGAACCATCGCGGATCTCAAGGGCAAGCGTGTCGGCTTCACCAAGGGTTCAAGCGCACACAACATTGTCGTGCAGACGCTTGAGAAAGTAGGACTCACCTATGGAGACATCACGCCGGTTTATCTGACGCCGCCGGATGCCGGACCCGCCTTCGCCAATGGCAGCATCGATGCATGGGCGGTGTGGGATCCTTATTTTGCGATCGGCGAAAAGAAGCAGAGCGCGCGCATTCTCATCAATGCCTATGAGGTGGCGAAAACCAACGCCTTCTTCATTGCCAATCGCGATTTTGCCAACAAGCAGCCGGGGCCGCTGCGCGACGTGATCGCGGGTCTGGCAGTGGCGGCGAACTGGGCGGAGAACAATCGCGATGCGGTCGCAAAGTCCCTGCACGAAATCACCGGCGTGCCGCTCGACATTCAGACGCTGGCCGCGAGCCGCGCGTCGTTCGCGATCGGCCCCGTGACCGACGGCATCATCGAAACCCAGCAGGGCGTCGCCGATCGCTTCCACAAGCTCGGACTGATCCCGAAGCGGATCGCCGTCCGGGACATTGTCTGGAAGCCGGCACAGACCTGACGCCTCAGTATCCCCAATCGCTCTCCTTCAAAGGATATCTCCATGCACACCCGTCGCGCATTTACGAAGCTTACCCTGGCGGCCTCTGCCGCCGCAGCGCTGGCGCTCACGGCGATCCTGCCGGTGACGTCGGCGCAGGCTCAAGAGAAAGTCGTCCGCATCGGTTTCCAGAAGTACGGCAAGCTGGTGCTGCTGAAGAGCAAGGGCTCGCTCGAGCCGAAGCTGAAGGCACTGGGTTACAATGTCGTCTGGACCGAGTTTCCATCCGGCCCGCCGCTGCTGGAAGCGCTCAACGTCGGCGCAATCGACTTCGGCAACACCGGCGAAGCGCCGCCGATCTTCGCGCAGGCCGCTGGCGCGCCGATTCAGTATGTGGCCTATGAGCCGCCCGCGCCGCAAGGCGAGGCGATTCTTGTTCCAAAAGACAGTCCGCTGAAGACGGTTGCCGACCTGAAAGGCAAGAAGGTCGCGCTCAACAAAGGCTCGAACGTTCACTATCTTCTCGTGAAGGCACTCGAAAAGGCCGGTGTCAAATACAGCGAGATCACGCCGGTGTTCCTCGCGCCCGCCGATGCCCGCGCGGCCTTTGAGAAGGGCGCGGTCGATGCCTGGGTGATCTGGGATCCGTTCCAGGCCGCGGCCGAAGTGGCGACGCAGGCGCGCACGCTGGCGGACGGCACCGGCATCGTCTCCAACTACCAGTTTTATTTTTCCTCGCAGAAGTTTCTCAGCGCCGATCCGAAGATCGTCGATCTGGTGCTGGCGCAACTGAGCGAAGTCGACGACTGGGCGAAGGGTGACATCAAGGCGGTCGCCGAGCAGCTTAGCCCCTCGGTGGGCCTGCCCGTGCCGGTGATTGAACTGGCCTTGAAGCGCCAGTCCTACGGCATCAAGCCGATCAACGATCAGGTCATCGCCGAGCAGCAACAGGTCGCCGACACGTTCTTCAGTCTTGGCCTGATTCCGAAGGCCATCAAGATTTCCGATGTAGCAAGGAAGTCCGGATCATGAGCGCGAATACAACACCAGCCAACGTCCTCTGGTTCCTGCCGACCCACGGCGACAGCCGCTATCTCGGCACCACCACCGGCGGGCGCGAGGTGAACTTCAACTACCTGCGCCAGATCGCGCAGGCCGCCGACCAGCTCGGCTATTTCGGGGTGCTGCTGCCGACCGGGCGCAGTTGCGAAGATTCGTGGGTGGTGGCGTCGGCGGTGGCGCCATGGACAGAGCGGCTGCGTTATCTCGTCGCCGTGCGTCCCGGTTTGCAGTCGCCGAGCGTCGCGGCGCGCATGACCGCGACGCTGGATCGCGTGTCGAACGGCCGGCTGCTGATCAATGTCGTGACCGGCGGCGATCCGGTCGAGAACAAGGGCGACGGCATTTTCCTCGATCACGATGAACGCTACGCCGTGACGCGCGAGTTTCTGAACGTCTACAGCGATCTGCTCGCGGGCAAGACCGTCAACGTGCAGGGCAAGCATATCTCGATCGAGGATGGGCGGCTGCTGTTTGAGCCGGTGCAGTCGCCGCGCCCGCCGCTGTACTTCGGCGGTTCGTCGGATGCCGGTATCGACGTCGCGGTGGACACCGTGGACAAGTATCTCACCTGGGGCGAGCCTCCGGCGCAGGTCGCCGAGAAGATCGCGCGCGTGAAGGCCGCCGCCGACAAAAAGGGCCGCAAGCTTTCCTTCGGCATTCGCCTGCATGTGATTGTGCGCGAGACCAATGAAGCCGCGTGGCGCGCGGCGGACGAACTCATTCAGTACGTCACCGACGACACCATCGCGGCGGCGCAGAAGATCTTCTCACGGATGGATTCCGTCGGCCAGCAGCGTATGGCGCAGCTTCATGGCGGCCGCCGCGACAAGCTCGAGATCAGCCCGAACCTGTGGGCCGGTGTCGGTCTGGTGCGCGGCGGCGCGGGAACGGCGCTGGTCGGTGACGCGCAGACGGTGGCGGCGCGCATCAAGGAGTATCAGGACGTCGGCGTCGATACCTTCATCATGTCCGGCTACCCGCACCTCGAAGAGGCCTATCGCTTCGCCGAGCTGGTGTTCCCGCTGCTCAACCTGAACCAGTCCAATGTTGCGCATCTGCGCGTTAACACCGGACCGTTCGGCGAGACCATCGGCAACGATTTCCGTCCCCAGAAGCAGGCCTCGTCGTCATGAGCCTCGCGGAGTCCCTATCACAGGCGCGTTCGCGCAGTTTTCGCATTCCGCGCGCCGACGGCCTGACGCAGTGGATCGTCCCGCTGGCGATCCTGCTGATCTGGCAGGTGGCATGCGTCACCGGCTTCGTGTCGGCGCGGGTGCTTCCGGCTCCCTCGGACGTGGCGGTAGCGGGATGGAAATTGCTGCTGTCGGGTGAACTGATCCGCAACATCTGGGTCAGTTTCTGGCGCGCCAGCGTCGGTTTCATCATCGGCGGAGGCATCGGATTTCTCTTCGGTCTTGCCAATGGCCTGTCGCAGCTCAGCAACAAGCTGACCGACACCACGTTGCAGATGGTGCGCAACGTGCCGCATCTCGCACTGATCCCGCTGGTGATCCTGTGGTTCGGCATCGACGAGTCGGCGAAACTGTTCCTGGTTGCGCTCGGCGTGTTCTTCCCGATCTATCTCAACACGCTGCACGGCATTCGCACCGTCGATCCGCATCTGATCGAGATGGGCCGCATCTACGGCATGACCAACAGCGAACTGTTTCGCCGTGTGATCTTCCCCGGCGCGCTGCCGTCGATCTTCGTGGGCCTGCGTTTTGCACTCGGCATCATGTGGCTGACACTGATCGTGGCGGAAACCATCGCGGCATCGTCCGGACTTGGCTACATGGCGATGCAGGCGCGAGAGTTCATGCTGATCGATGTTGTCGTTCTCAGCATCCTGATCTACGCCTTGCTCGGCAAGGTAGCGGATTCCACCGCACGCGTGCTGGAGCGATTCACGCTGTCCTGGCACCCGGCATTCCAGAAACACTGAGGCTCTCATGCAGCAACTGGTTCGACTTGTGCCCTCGAGTGCCGAAAGTTTGCAGGCTGCTGAATTAATCCGCCGTGCGGCCTTCGTTCGGGAGGATAAACGCGAGCCGGTCGCGTCCCGGGCGCTGTCGCTGACGATCAGGGGCCTTCGCAAGTCCTTCGGCGACAACGAGGTGCTGCGCGGTATCGATCTGCATATCCCGGCAGGACAGTTCGTTGCCATCGTTGGCAAGTCGGGTTGCGGCAAGAGCACGCTGCTGCGCCTGATCGCAGGTCTCGACAAGCCGAGCGCGGGCACGATCGAATTCGGCAATCATGAAGGCAGCCCCAGCGATCATGTCCGCGTGATGTTTCAGGAGCCGCGGTTACTGCCGTGGGCGCGGGTGCTGTCGAATGTCGAGGTCGGGCTGGGTCGCGATCGCGACACAACCGACGCGAAGACCCGCGCCGAGGACGCGCTGGTAGAGGTCGGTCTTGAAGACAAGCGGGACCAGTGGCCGGCAGTTCTCTCCGGCGGACAGAAGCAGCGGGTCGCGCTGGCGCGTGCGCTGGTCAGTCATCCGCGCGTTCTCGCCTTCGACGAACCGCTCGGGGCGCTCGACGCGCTGACACGGATTTCCATGCAGCGGCTGCTCGAGCGTGTCTGGCACGATCAGGGGTTCACCGCGATTCTGGTAACACATGATGTGTCGGAAGCGGTCGCGCTGGCGGATCGCGTTCTGGTTATCGACGACGGCCGTATTGCGCACGATATCGATGTCGATCAGGTGCGTCCGCGCCAGCGCGGTTCGGCGGAACTTGCCGCACTTGAAGGAAGCATTCTTCGCGAGTTGCTCAAGGAGACCGGCTAGCTAGCCGGCGCATGAGGCAGTCATGAATTCGGTCGTCCGGAATATTCGCGAAAGCAGGATCGAAACGTCGGCCGATAATTTTCGGAACGCGATGCGCTCGCTCGCGGGCGGTGTCAGCGTCATTACGGCAGGGCGGGGCAACGATCTGTCCGGCATGACCGTGACGTCGGTGGCGTCGCTGTCGGTTGAACCCGCGACGCTGATCGTGAGCATCAATCGCAAGACATCGTCGTGGCCGCTGCTTCAGCGGCATGGCGTGTTCGGTGTCAACATCCTCAGCTCCGATCACATCGATATCGCGGAGCGGTTTTCCGGGATCGGCGGGTTGAAGGGCGTGGAGCGCTTTGCCGGTGCCGAGTGGATCAGCCTCGTCTCCGGCGTGCCGTTGCTGGCCGGCGCGCTCGCCGCGTTCGATTGCGAGGTCGAGCATGTGGTGGAGCGCCATTCGCATGCCATCGTGATCGGGCGCGTGCTCGATTTGCGGGTCTCGCAGGGCAAGCCGGCGCTGACCTACTGGCAGGGCCAGTATGTCGCTCTCGATCAGAACGAGGACGCCGTCCGCCTTGCGGAGGTGAGTTTCCCCACATCGCGAGCGCTCTGGCAGATCTGATGGTTCTGCCCGATGCGATGCGAGCCCCGGCTCGCTACAAGCCCGCATTAATGGCCCGCCTATATCGAGCGCCTGCAAATCCTATGAGATTGCTATATTCGCGGCGGCGTTCCTCTCTCGAATTCCAATGAGGTTTGGCTCATCTGGATGGCGTGGCCATGCGTGGTCGCGATCGAGAGGAGCCCGCCATGCTATTCCATCCCCCACTCGCCGAACGGCTGGGCAGAATCGCGGATCGCTTGCAGTCGACCGATGTGATGACGGCCGGTCTGGTGTCGGAGATTGTCTCGGAATGCTGCGATCGCCTTCCGGTATCGGGTCAGGGCCGCGCGGCGGCGCATCTCCGCGAGCTGATATTGGCGGGTGCCTGGACCGACGCGGTCGTGATGCTCATGGAAACAGAGCTGCCGCGATGGAGGCTGCGCCGCCTTGTGTACGACGAGGGTGAATGGCACTGCGCACTCTCTCTCCAGCGCGATCTTCCTGAATGGCTGGACCAGGCGGCTGAAGCCAGCCACTCCGAGCTGTCGCTGGCCTTGCTGAAGACATTCGTCGAAGCGAAGCGACGCGACGGCGGAATTCTCGAAAACACGCGACATGCCGCCACAGGTCCCGGTGTCTCTTCACAGCAGCCTCCGGTTTGCTGCGAGAATTTCTCCTAAATCGCGGTGGCCGCCTGAGGCAGTTCAGGCCGGATCCAAAGAAACGCTTTCAAGACATGGCGCAGTCATCCAACACGCCGAACGGCGCGATATCTGCACAGGTGTTCGTCCGGTTCTGTTTGCGGATCGTCATTCTGTGCCTCCTCGCGACGCTGGGAAGCGTCGGTTTCGGCGCGAGTCTTGCGGCGCTGTTGTGGTTTGCGACGATCCTCTGCGCTCTCGCCGCGATGCTGCGCAGAGAAGTGCCGCTAGGCTCCACGCTGACGCATTGGGACGAGGGCGCCGCCTACGGCGCGTTGTACTGTCTGACGTTAACCATCAATCAGGCGAGCGGATCCTGACATGCAACTCGCAATCCCTCAGCCTCCTTCACTTTACTTTCCCTATGAGACGGCCACGGCTTCGCTCTCGAATTCATATGACGGTGAGCGGATATTGGCGGAGTGCACATGGGATCCTCAACTTGAACTTGATCCTTCCAACAGAGTGTCCTCATCAGGAGACGAATCGTGAAGCAGACTGAGCAGACTGAACCTCCGTCGTGTCGTTCTGGACTTGTGTTTATCGGTAAAAACAGTCGCGGCAACTGGGTTGCCCAGGAGGAGAACGGCCTTTTCGGCGGCCTGTTCATTAACCGCGCCGAGGCGATTCGATATGCGCTGTTCGAGAATGGCCACCGGCCCGAGGCCGTTGTGACCGCACCCAACGGACTCGAGATCGACATGGGCCGGACGCCTCATTCCTCCGATCTCATGCTGGCACGCGCCAACGACGAAAACGCCGCTCAGCGGCGAGCCGCATGAGGCATCGTTTCACCCCCTGCCAGTACGGACATGACAATGCTTAAGCCAGTACCAGATCCCGCGCGCGAGCAGATCATCCGAACCATGATCGAACTCACGCGCCCGTCCAGCCTTCATCGGATTGCCGTCGCCGGCAGCGAGAGTGCAGAAATTGATCTTGAGCTGCGGCGAAGGGGTTACTTCAGGGTTGCGACGACGGTCACCTGTAAGCCGCGGGCGCAGCATTCGATTGGTTTCATCGTCGGACAACATTCGCTTCTCGCCCTTGAAACCGCGTTGACCCAGATTTCTCATTTTCTGAGTGCGAACGCGACGATCGCCGTCGTGATCGATTCCTGTGAGAAGGGCCTCGGCCTGAAGGTTCGGGACAGGCTGGAACAGCTCGGCTTTCGGATCCAGGCCGGCGTGAAATGCCATCAGCAATTCGTGCTCGCGGCCCACCGGCACGGTTTCAGCCACATGGCCAAAGCGGCGTAAAAAATGCCTTCGACGATGAACCATCCGGCTCCCTGGTTAGCTGGATACATCCCAGATCTGCCGACACCTTTCGACGACAACGACGAAATCGATTCGGCGGTGTTCAGGCAATTGTGCGAGCGCCAGATCGCGGCGGGCGCAAAAGCGCTTGTGGTCGGAGAAACGACTGGCGAAGACTCCACGCTGTCGCTGCCGGAGCACTCGGCCCTTGTTCGGATCGCCGTCCGGGCTTCACGCGGCCGTGCGGCGGTTATTGCCGGCGCGGGCTCCAATTCAACGAGCCAGGCCATTGAGTTGTCAAAGCGGGCCGAGGCCGACGGCGCCGACGCGGTGCTGTCCGTGGTGCCTTACTACAACAAGCCGACGCAGGCCGGCATCTATGCCCACTTCCGGGCCATCGCGGATTCGACGCGCCTGCCGATCATTCTGCACGATGTTCCGTCCCGAACGGTTCGCGAACTGGCGGATGTTACCCTCGTGCGGCTTGCTGAATCGGATCAGTTCATTGGCGTGAGAGATGCAACCGGCGATGTCGCACGCCCGCTGCGTTTACGGCCGCTGGTTCGGCCGGATTTCCGGCTGCTGTCGGGAGACGACAAGACCGCGCCGGCCTTCCTGGTTCACGGAGGAGACGGATGCATATCGGTCACATCGAACGTGGTGCCGGATCTTTGCCGCCAACTGTATGAGAGCTGCAAGCAGGGCGAGTTGCAGGTTGCGCGAAATTTCGCATTCCGGATTGGACACCTCACGGACTCGTTGCTGCGGGAAGCCACTCCCGCTCCGCTCAAGTATGCGCTGAGCGTGCTTGGCCTGATGTCGCCTAGTCTCCGGCTGCCGCTCGTTGAACTGACGGCGCCGTCGAAAGCGGAGGTCGCCAGCGCTGTGGAGGTTGTTAGCGACGGGGTGACGTGTGCGTTGCCCAACTGATACTGGTCCATATGTGAGGCCCAACAACGGTGAGGACCGCGTCAGGATCGTTCAGCCCTGGCTGCTGGCGCTGTTGCGATTTGCGGTCACGCTGGACAACAACGAGAGGCTGGCGGTTTACGCAATCGCGGCCGAGATCGACGGGCGGGACACGCGATCAACCGGCTTCAGTTTTTTCCGCAAGACCAGCGTGGAGCTGTGCAACGCAATCGCCAATCCGCATCATGCCGTCAGCCCCGCCATCCTGCACCGCCATCTTGATCGGATGGATGACGGCCGCCTGAAGCAGGCCTTCGCCGCGGCTCTTGAGCTCTCTCGCCCGGCGCCGCGATCAAGCCTCAAGTCCGCCAGATCAAAAGGGCGGCGTGATTTGTGGAAAGGACTTCCGGCGCGGCCCCGGTCACCACGACGGGTAATGGTCCCGACAAAGTCCTAGAATAAGCTTGGGAATCCCGTTTGTTGCCGGCGCGGATCATATAGGGCTTTTCCGGTTGCGACCGGCCTGACGACGGCAGTTATGGCCGTTGCGATCAGCGGGCTGGATTTTTGATCAACAATATCAATGGTATCGCTGCTGTGATGCCGTGCGGGCACGCCGGCTTCCCTGTGCCCTGTCGGCAAGCGGCGGGTCGGAACCCGGGCGTCTTTATAAGATTCCTATAACGTCGCGGTCCCGCCCATCTCGAAACCCTATGGCCCAGATGCCATTCCATCCCGGCACGGAAGCTGCGGGATTTCCTCGCGCTTCGGACATGCGCTGAGACACGCCCGAGAGAGCGTCGGCATCGATGATGCCGTCGCGCCGCCAAGGAGCAATCAATGTTGGACGTCATCATGCTGGCCCTCGGACTGGGCTTTTTCGTGTTGTCGGTAGGTTATGCCTACGCCTGCGACAGGCTCTGAGGGAGAACGATCATGATCTTCGATTACGCACTCGCCGCCGTCGTTTCCGCCGGGCTGCTGTTTTACCTGACCTACGCCCTGCTGCGGCCTGAACGATTCTAGACGCCGGTATCTCAAAGCGGGCGCAGGTCTCCACGGGATCATGCGCCAATCACGAAAGCACACGACCATGACTGTCATTGGCTGGATTCAAATTCTGCTGTTTTGCGCGATCATTGTCGCGCTGATTAAGCCGCTCGGCGGCTACATGACGCGCGTCTTCAATGGCGAGCGTACGTTTCTGTCGCCGATCCTGCGCCCGGTCGAAGCGGGGCTCTACTGGATCGGCGGCGTCGATGAAAAGCGCGAGCAGCATTGGCTGACCTACACGGTCGCGATGCTGTTCTTTCACGTCGGCGGTTTCGTGATTCTTTATGCGCTGATGCGTTTTCAGGATGTTCTGCCCTTCAATCCGATGGAGCAATCGGCCGTCGCGCCGGATCTGTCGTTCAACACCGCCGTCAGCTTTATCACCAACACCAACTGGCAGAACTACGGCGGCGAGAGCACGCTGTCGTATCTGACCCAGATGCTCGGTTTGACCCACCAGAATTTCCTGTCGGCTGCGACCGGCATCGCGCTCGCGGTGGCGCTGATCCGCGGCTTCGCCCGCTCATCCGTCCGGACCATCGGTAATTTCTGGGTCGATGTCACACGCACCACGCTTTATGTGCTGCTGCCGATCTGCGTTGTCTACGCATTGTTTCTCGTCTCGCAGGGCATTCCGCAGACGCTCGGCGCCTATGTCGATGCGACCACGCTGGAAGGCGCAAAGCAGACCATCGCGGTTGGCCCGGTCGCATCGCAAATCGCGATCAAGATGCTCGGCACCAATGGCGGCGGCTTCTTCAACGTCAACGCCGCACATCCGTTCGAGAACCCGACGGCACTGTCGAACTTCGTGCAGATGCTCTCGATCTTCGCGATCGGCGCGGCGCTCACCAACGTGTTCGGCCGCATGGTCGGTAACCAGCGTCAGGGCTGGGCGATCTTCGCGGTGATGGGTGTGCTCTTCATTGCCGGCGTCACCGTCACCTACTGGGCGGAAGCCTCGGGCACCTCGATCATGCAAACGCTCGGCCTGACCGGCGGCAACATGGAAGGCAAGGAAGTCCGCTTCGGCATCGTAGCGTCCTCATTGTTCGCGGTCGTCACCACGGCGGCTTCGTGTGGCGCGGTCAATGCCATGCATGACTCGTTTACCGCACTCGGCGGCATGATCCCGCTGATCAACATGCAGCTCGGCGAACTGATCATCGGCGGCGTCGGCGCTGGTCTCTACGGCATGCTGCTGTTCGTCGTGCTCGCGATCTTCGTCGCCGGTCTGATGGTCGGCCGCACGCCGGAATATGTCGGCAAGAAGATCGAGGCGCGTGAGGTGAAGGTGGCGATGCTCGCCATTCTGATCCTGCCGCTGATGTACCTTGGCTGGACCGCGGTCGCGGTCGTTCTGCCGTCGGCCGTCGCTTCGATGGCCAATGCGGGGCCGCACGGCTTTACCGAAGTGCTTTACGCCTTCACGTCCGCGACCGGCAACAACGGTTCGGCCTTCGGCGGGCTCACCGGTAACACGCTGTTCTACAATCTGACGCTGGCGTGTTCGATGCTGGTCGGCCGCTTCTTCATGATCGTACCTGCAATGGCGCTGGCGGGCTCGCTTGCTCAAAAGAAATCTCATCCGGCGTCGGTAGGCACGTTTCCGACGACGGGAGGGCTGTTCGTTGGCTTGGTTGTCGGCGTGATTCTCATCATCGGCGGCCTCACGTTCTTCCCCGCGCTCGCGCTGGGGCCGATCGTCGAGCATCTCGCGATGAATGCGAACACCCTGTTCTGATCGATCTCATTTCGGAGTTACGTCTATGGAAACGTTAAAGCTGCAAAAGCGGGTGCCGGTATCGGCCATGCTTGACCCCAAGATTGTCGTTCCGGCGATCGGCTCTGCCTTTGTGAAGCTCGATCCGAGAGTGATGGTCAAGAATCCGGTGATGTTCGTGGTGGAAGTCGTCGCCGCGTTGACGACCGTCATCTTCATCCGCAACGTCTTGACCGGCGGCCCGGATCTGGGATTCACCTTCCAGATCATCCTCTGGCTGTGGTTCACGGTGCTGTTCGCCAACTTCGCTGAAGCGGTCGCGGAAGGCCGCGGCAAGGCTCAGGCCGAGTCGCTCAAGAAGACCCGCACCGAAAGCCAGGCGAAGCTGCTGACGGGCTCGGGATCGGACAGGACCTATCGTCTGGTGTCCGGCACCAGCCTGAAGGTCGGCGATGTGGTGCTGGTGGAGGCGGGCGACAACATCCCCTCCGACGGCGAAGTCATCGAAGGCGTTGCTTCGGTCAACGAGGCGGCAATCACTGGTGAATCGGCCCCGGTCATCCGCGAGTCAGGCGGCGATCGTTCGGCGGTGACCGGCGGTACGCAGGTTCTGTCCGACTGGATCCGCGTCCGCATCACCGCGGCGCAGGGTTCGACGTTCATCGACCGCATGATCAAGCTGGTCGAAGGCGCCGAGCGCCAGAAGACACCGAACGAGATCGCGCTCAACATCCTGCTTGCGGGTCTGACCATCATCTTCGTGTTCGCGACGGTCACGATTCCGAGCTATGCCGCCTATGCCGGTGGATCGGTGTCGGTTGTCGTCCTGGTGGCGTTGTTCGTTACTTTGATCCCGACCACCATCGGCGCGCTTCTGTCGGCCATCGGCATTGCCGGCATGGATCGCCTGGTGCGCTTCAACGTGCTGGCCATGTCGGGCCGTGCGGTTGAGGCCGCGGGCGACGTCGACACGCTGCTGCTGGACAAGACCGGAACCATCACCCTCGGCAATCGCCAGGCGACGGCGTTCCGTCCCGTGCATGGTGTCACTGAGCAGGAGCTTGCGGACGCTGCACAGTTGGCGTCACTCGCCGACGAAACGCCGGAAGGCCGCTCCATCGTGGTTCTTGCCAAGGACAAGTATGGCATCCGTGGCCGCGACATGGGCGAGCTTGGAGCTACCTTCGTTCCGTTCACAGCGCAGACCCGGATGAGCGGCGTCGATGCCGGCGGCTCGTCGGTTCGCAAGGGCGCGGTCGATGCGATCCTGAACTATGTCAACGGCGGCTCGCGCGCGGCGGTTGCCTCAGGCGGCGCGGTTCGTGCGATTTCTCCCGCGATCGGCACCGACACCGTCCGTGAAATCCAGACGATTGCCGATGAGATCGCGAAATCGGGCGGTACGCCGCTCGCTGTCGCGCGCGACGGCAGGCTGCTTGGCGTGATTCACCTCAAGGATATCGTCAAGGGCGGCATCCGCGAGCGTTTTGCCGAACTGCGCCGCATGGGCATCCGCACGGTGATGATCACCGGCGACAATCCGATGACCGCCGCGGCGATCGCCGCCGAAGCGGGCGTGGATGATTTCCTCGCCCAGGCGACACCCGAGGACAAGCTGAAGCTCATTCGCGACGAGCAGGCCAAGGGCAAGCTGGTGGCGATGTGCGGCGACGGCACCAACGACGCGCCGGCTCTGGCGCAGGCCGACGTCGGCGTGGCGATGAACACCGGTACGCAGGCGGCCCGCGAGGCCGGCAACATGGTCGACCTCGATTCAAATCCGACCAAGCTGATCGAGGTCGTCGAGATCGGCAAGCAGTTGCTGATGACGCGCGGCGCGCTGACCACGTTCTCGATTGCCAACGACGTGGCGAAGTACTTCGCCATCATCCCGGCGATCTTCCTCGCGTTCTATCCGCAGTTGCAGGCTCTCAACATCATGAATCTGTCGAGCCCGCAAAGCGCGATCCTGTCGGCGATCATCTTCAACGCGATCATCATCATCGCGCTGATTCCGCTCGCGCTGAAAGGCGTTGCCTACAAGCCGATCGGAGCTGGCGCGCTGCTGAGCCGCAACCTGCTGATCTATGGCGTCGGCGGCATCATCATTCCGTTCATCGGCATCAAGGCGATCGACCTGATCGTGACCGCCCTGCATCTCGCCTAGCGCGTGATCCCGAAAGCCGGACCACCGGCTTTCGGAAGCATCCTGCGCAAGAATCTCGAAGGAGAGACACTATGTTAAAAGAAATCCGTCCGGCGCTCATCATTCTCGTCGGTCTCACGCTCATCACCGGCCTGGCCTATCCGCTCGCCATCACCGGCATTGCCGGTACGATCTTCCCGTATCAGGCACAGGGCAGCCTGATCGAGAAGGACGGCAAGACGATCGGCTCGGCCCTGATCGGGCAGGAGTTCAAGGACGACAAGTATTTCCATGGCCGTCCGTCGGTGACGACGACGGCGGACCCTGCGGATTCGACCAAGACCGTTCCTGCGCCGTACAACGCGGCGAATTCTTCAGGCTCGAATCTTGGTCCGACCAGCAAGGCGCTCAGCGACCGCATGAGCGAGGATGTCGCCAAGCTGAAAGCCGAGAACCCGTCGATGCCGGTCCCGGCCGATCTGGTCACGACCACGGGCAGCGGCCTCGATCCCCACATCTCGCCGGAAGCCGCGCTGTTTCAGGTCCCCCGGGTCGCGACCGCGCGCAAACTGCCGGAAGATGCGGTCCGCAAACTGGTTAACGATAACGTGGAAGGCCGTTTTGCAGGGCTGCTCGGCGAACCGCGCGTGAATGTGCTGGCGCTCAATCTGGCGCTGGATCGCGCGACGAAGTAACGTCCAGTGTCCTGAATCCGAAGTTCGCTTCCTTCTGCAGCACGCGCCGAGCGAACTTCGGATTCAAAAGGACACTGGAAACCTATATTTTCTGGTGGTCCTTTGATCCTGACATTCGCAAGATTGCATGTAGAAACGGGATGCGAATGTCAGGATCGGACCACCAGATATTATCCGTGAGGACCTGAATGCCTGATGGTAATCATCCGCGATTCTGAACAACGGCCCTCGCCGGAAGCGCTGCTAGAGGCGGCCCGCCGTGAAAACGGCAGCGGCCGCCTCAAGATTTTTCTTGGTGCGGCCCCCGGCGTCGGCAAGACCTATGAGATGCTGCAAAGCGCGCACGCCAAGCTGAAGGCTGGCGTGGATGTGGTGGTCGGCGTGGTCGAGACCCACGGGCGGCTGGAAACGCAGGCGCTGCTGCACGGTCTTGAAATCCTTCCCCGCAAACCGCTTGCCTACAAGGGCCAGACCCTCGAGGAGATGGATCTCGACGGGCTGCTGGCGCGGCGGCCGAAGCTCGCCATCGTCGACGAACTTGCGCACACCAATGCGCCGGGCAGCCGCCATCCGAAGCGCTACATGGATGTCGAGGAACTTCTGGACAACGGCATCGATGTCTACACCGCCGTCAACATCCAGCACATCGAGAGCCTGAACGACGTTGTCGCACAGATCACGCGCGTACGCGTGCGCGAGACCGTGCCGGATTCCATCATCGACCGTGCCGACGACATCGAACTGGTCGATCTGACGCCGGGCGATCTGATTCAGCGGCTCAAGGAAGGCAAGGTCTACGTTCCCAAGCAGGCCGAGCGCGCGCTTGAGCATTATTTTTCGCCGGGCAATCTGACTGCGCTGCGCGAACTGGCGCTGCGGCGGACCGCCGAGCGTGTCGACGAGCAATTGCTCAATCACATGCAGGCCAACGCCATTCCGGGTCCGTGGGCTGCGGGTGAGCGGATTCTGGTTTGCGTCAGTGAGGACCCGCGCGCCGCCGGTCTGATCCGTTACACCAAGCGCCTCGCGGACCGGCTGCATGCGCCCTGGACGGCGATCTGCATCGAAACCCGGCGGAGTTTGCAGTTGAGCGACGCCGAGCGCGACCGGATTGCGACCACGTTGCGGCTTGCGGAGGCGCTGGGAGCCGACGCCCTGACGATCCCTGCCGTCGAACGCCGCATTGCCGACGATGTCCTTACCTTCGCGCGCGCCAACAACGTCACCCAGATCGTGATCGGGAAGGCGACGCGTTCCTGGTGGTTTGAACTGGTGCGCGGCTCGGTGGTCCACGATCTGGTGCGGCGCGCCGGCAATATCAGCATCCATGTCATCGCCGGCGACAAGCTCGATCCGGAGACCTTCGCCGCCAAGGGCGTGCGGACCGCGGAGCGCGCGGAAGCCGCCGATCCGCTGCCATATGTCTGGTCCCTGGCGCTTGTCGCCGTTGCCCTCGGCATCAGCAAACTGATCTTTCCGTTTCTCGGCATCGAGAACGTCGACCTCGTGTTCCTGACCGTCGTTGTCACCGTGGCGGTCCGGTTCGGTCTGTTCCCGTCGCTGGTCGCCAGTATCGCGGCGTCGCTGTGTTACAATTTCTTCTTTCTCCCACCGGTCTATACGTTCACCATTACCGACCCGACCAACGTCGCGGCGTTCTTCTTCTTCATGCTGATCGCCATGATCGTTTCCAACGTCGCGGCGCGGGTCCGGACCCAGGCCGTGATGGCGACGGGTCGGGCGCGCACGACCGAGTATCTCTATTCGTTCAGCCGCAAGCTCGCCGGAACGGCGACGCTGGACGATGTGCTCTGGGCGACGGCGTACCAGACGGCGCTGATGCTGAAGGTGCGCGTTGTGCTGCTGCTGCCCGAGCACGGTCTCATCGCCGTCAAGGCGGGGTATCCGCCCGAAGATGAACTCGATCAGGCCGACCTCGCGGCCGCCAACTGGGCGTGGAGCAATGATCGTCCGGCCGGGCGCGGCTCGGATACCTTGCCCGGCGCGAAGCGGCTGTTCCTCCCGATGCGCACCGGCCGCGGGCCGATCGGCGTCATCGGCATCGACGATGACCGCTCGGGTCCGATCCTCACGCCGGATCAGACCCGTCTGCTGGACGCACTGATGGATCAGGGCGCGCTTGCGATCGAGCGGGTGCGGCTCGTGGAAGACATCGATCATGTCAAGCGCGTGGTGGAGACCGACCGGCTGCGGTCCGCGCTGCTGACGTCGATCTCGCACGATCTGAAGACGCCGCTGTCCTCCGTGCTCGGCTCCGCGAGCACGATGCGCGATCTGTCGGGTCAGTTGACCGACGCGGAGAAGGGCGATCTGCTTGCGACGATCATCGATGAATCCGAACGCCTCAACCGGTTCATCGCCAATCTGCTCGACATGACCAAGCTTGAGTCCGGCGCGATCGTGCCGAATGCGGCGCCGCACGATCTCGGCGAGGTTGTCGGCAGCGCACTGCGGCGGGCCAGCAAGATCCTGATCCGGCACCGCGTCGATCTGGAATTGCAGGCCGATCTGCCGATGCTCGATCTCGACGCGGTGCTGTTCGAGCAGGTGCTGTTCAACCTTCTGGACAACGCGGCAAAGTATGCGCCTGCCGGCAGCCTGATCCGGATTCAAAGCTGGCGCGAAACCGGTTCCGTTTGCCTTCAGATCCTGGACGAGGGCGACGGTATTCCGCCGGACGAGCTGGAGACCATCTTCGACAAGTTCTACCGCGTGCAGAAGGGCGATCATGTCCGGCCGGGCACCGGGCTCGGACTTGCCATCTCGCGCGGGTTCGTGGAGGCCATGCACGGCACCATCTCGGCCGCGAACCGGTCAGACCGCACCGGCGCTGTTCTGACGATCCGGCTGCCGATTCCGAAAATCACCGAAACACTGGATACCGCCGCATGAGCCCCGCTCCGCTCAGGATTCTGGTCATCGACGACGAGCCGCCGATCCGCAAGCTGTTGCGGATGGGTCTGAGCACGCAGGGCTATGACATTCTCGATGCCCCCAACGGCAAGACCGCGCTTGAGCTATTGGACAACAAGCCGGACCTCGTGATCCTCGATCTCGGCCTGCCCGACATTCAGGGCCATGATCTCCTGCGCATGATCCGTGCGCGCAACGAAAGCGTGCCGATTGTCGTCTTGTCCAGCCGGGGCGACGAAGCCGGCAAGGTTCAGGCGCTCGATCTCGGCGCCGACGATTATGTCACCAAGCCGTTCGGCATGGATGAACTGCTCGCGCGCATCAGGGCGGCGCTGCGTCATCAATTGCAAGTTCATGGCGAGCGTCCGGTCTTTCGCACCGGCGATCTGTCGGTCGATCTGGTCCGGCGCATCGTCAAGGTCGGCGACAAGGACATCAAGCTGTCACCGAAGGAGTATGATCTGTTGCGCGTGCTGGTTCAGCATGCCGGCAAGGTGCTCACCCACAAGTTTCTTCTGCACGAATTGTGGGACGAGCTGACCGACGCGCAGTATCTGCGCGTGTATGTACGGCAGCTCAGGCAGAAGATAGAAGGCGATGCGGAACGGCCGCAATACGTTCTGACCGAGACGGGCATTGGCTACCGGCTGCGTGCACCGGACTGAATCGGCGTCACGTCCCGGCGCGCGTTGCACCATCCTGGATCACTCATGAAGATTTCCGACTTTCTTGCTCCAACCGATATCGTCATCGATCTGCGGGCGCCAAACAAGCAGCAGCTCTTGCAGGAGCTGGCGCGCAAGGCGGCCGCAAGCCTCGGCCTGCAGGCGGATTATGTCGCGTCCGAACTTCTGAAGCGCGAACAGCTCGGCTCGACCGGGATGGGCAATGGCGTTGCCATTCCGCATGCGCGGCTGCCGGTGGTGAAGCGGCCCTATGGCCTCGTGGCGCGGCTGAAGCCGCCGGTCGATTTCGATGCGATCGACGGTCAGCCGGTCGATCTTGTCTTCCTGCTGCTGCTTCCGGCTCCGCCGGAGGCCGATCAACTGACCGCGCTGGCGCTTGTCGCCCGGACATTGAAGACAGCCGGCATGCTTGACCGCATGCGGCGTGCCAAAAGCGCGTCCGATTTTTTCGCGGTCATGACCGGGTAGGTCTATCAATCGGGACTCGTACTCCTGGTCATGTTCACTTCCCCAGTCTGACGATGTGAAGGGAGCAGTTGCCTGGCTGCTCAGGCTGCGAGGCTGGAGTTAACCGAGCGCTTGGCGTTGTTCCTGCCTTCGATTGCCTTGACGGAGTTTTCAAATGCCGTTTTCAAGACTCGCCTGCCGATGGTTCCGAGCACAAAGCCGAGCAAGTGCCCCTTCAGGTTCTTGCCTTCGCGGATGACGACCACGTCAATATCGGTCGTGCCGTCGGGCCGGCGCGTGAAGGTGTAGGTGTGACCTGACGCGCCTCCCCACAGGTTGGAGTCGGTGGTTGTGAGGACGACGTGGTTGGGATCGGACCAGTTGTAGTGCAAACGTTCCCAGATACCCCCTGAGCCTTCCGTGACGTCGGCCTGCGCGGGGCCATGGTGATGCACTTTGAGGTATTCGTCGGCGCTGTTGCCAAAGAGCTTCGAACGGCCAGGTCCGAAATCGGTGAGCCCGGCTATGTACTGCTCGGGCGTCAAGCTGGTGGTCCGGTGGAGGTGGATCGTCGACATTGCGTAATCCCTCATGCATGCGTTTGGATTTGGTCGGCTTGGTTTGGACCTAAACTGGTCGCGGAGCTTCGCCGATCAATAGAATGATCATCATCATATTATAACTTTATCGAGAGCGGCATCGGCTGCGGGTCGGATTGCGCGCTCAGGGGCAAGCGGATCTGGGTAGATGCGAGCGGCTCGCGCGCCCATGCAAGAACGGGGCAAACTGATTGGAGAAATGCAATGCGTTCCGGCTTAGCATTATGCCTTTTGATCGCTCTCTGTGCTTCTGGCAACGCTGCCACAAGAACGGATCATGCCAAATCGCGACATGTCATCGTTCGTTCCAGCCAGGCTGCAATGCCAGCCTATGTCACCCAACGCGGTGTGCGGGTCTATCGCGACGACACCGCTCCGGGTGGTTTTCGGACCGACCACGACGAACCTGTTTCCTACGATGATCGATCCAAGTATGGCGGAACTCCGTAACAGGGCAGCAGAGGGCGATGCCGCAGGGCCGGTGCTGGGCCGATCTGTGCTAAGCTTTCAACACATGATTGGTTCGGTTTCGCGGAGGGGATTGTGAAGCGACGTGAGTTCATCGCGCTCCTCGGTGGCGCGGCGGCAATCGGGCCACTCAGCGCACATGCGGAGCGCGCGCCACAACGCATCCTTTATTTCACACACTCGGCCGGATACCGGCATGATGTCATACCGCTCTCCAAGGCAATCCTGACCCAGCTTGGAAGTCATTCGGGTGCCTTTGAAGTCGCTGCAACGGAAGACACCTCTGAATTCTCCGCCGAGAATCTCGAGCGCTACGCCGCGGTGATGTTCTACACAACCGGAGAACTTCCGATGAGCGACGCGCAAAAGACAGCGCTTCTCAACTTTGTGCGCTCGGGCCGCGGGTTTCTCGGCGTTCATTCGGCGACGGATACATTCTACACTTGGCCGGACTATCTCGATCTGATCGGCGGTTACTTTAATGGTCATCCCTGGCATCAGGCCGTGACAATCAAGGTGGTTGATCCTGGCGATCCCCTGGTGGCTTTTCTCGGCAACTCGTTGCAAATCGAGGACGAGATCTACCAGATCAGCGACTTCGACTATCGTGGATCACGCGTGCTGCTGCGTCTTGACCCAAGCTCGGTGGACCTTGGCAGGACCGGCGTGCATCAACGATTCTATGGTTGGCCTCTCGCATGGACGCGATTCTATGGCGAGGGCCGGGTATTCTATACAGCGCTCGGCCACGAGCCGTCGGTTTGGCAAGATGCCCGCTACCAGCGAATCCTCACGAACGCCATCCTCTGGTCTATGCGAAGGTCGCCCTAGGAACGGCGTAGGTTATTGATAACTGGCGTGCCACGGCCGATGGAAATGGGTACTACTCGTTCGCCGTGGCGCTATGACGGACTATCCGGATCGGCTCTAAAACCATCCAAGCCCGTTCGCCCTTCTTTGGAACAACACGCCTCCTCCGCGGCCAAGTTGCCGCTCGTTTAGTCGTTCGCGGGGCCGACGCTCTCTTGGTCGACGGCAGCACCCGATCGGGCCGGCATGCGGGTCGTGTAGCTCTGATCTTCTTCTGGAAGGAGTACAGAGCTACAGAGAACATTCAACCGGGCCACATACCCAGGGGTGGAGCGCTTGCATGGGAATGGTTTGCCGCTTGCGCCGAGTCGGGTGGAAGCCGTTCTATTAGATCCAAGACAACATCCACCGAGCGCTTGAAGGTGCGGCAATGTACCGTTTCAGTTGTCGCTGCGGAACCATTCTCAAAAATCTTGTTTGATGGCGCGCCTCCGCCACAAAGACCGTAGTAGGCGCACGTGTCGGCACATTGACGCACCCCCGCCTTGATGTCCGCATAGAGGCGGCTTTCGTGCACCCGGGCGGCAATTTCCTCGAAACTGTCACGGGCCAGGTTGCCAAAGCAGAACGATCCATACGCTTCGTGCTCAACGCCCAAAAGTTCCGGCGAGAAGGTGGAGAGATTGCCGTCGCAATCCAACGAGATGATGCGGAATGGCTCGTTCTGCTCGTTGCGGACTGGGGTGCCGTGTACCTCGATCATCCCCATGCATTGCTCGACCTCTCGAACCAGAACGGGCCGTTGCCGTTGAACGGCGAGATCTAGGAAGCGCTGCAAGAACGAGCGATACATCGCGTCCGCAGTTTCGCAGTTCACGAGTTTCGACCTGGCATTTGCTCCTTCCTGCTCTTCAACATTGAAGCAGATGTACCCGATCTGGTTCTCGACATAGAAATCGAGCATCTTCTCCGGCTGCGCCATGCTTTCGACCGTCAGCACGCTGATGACATGAAAGGAAATGCCCGCGCGCTGTAACATCCGCAAACCTTCATACGCACGGTCGAACGACCCGGCACCGTTCCTTTGTTTTCGGTAAAGGTCGTGCAGTTCACGCGGCCCGTCGATGCTAACGCCGATGTTGACGTTCCATTTCTTAATGAGTTCGCACCAGGCTTCAGAAACCAGCGTTCCGTTGGTCTGAAATGAATGTCGGATATTCAAATGAGGTGCGGCGATAGCCCGGATCAGTTCAAACATCCGTTCGTAGTAACTAACCGACAGAACCATCGGTTCGCCAGCATGCCATACGATGGTTACGGACTCCCCGATCGTAGGAAACGCAAGGAGTTTCTTGAAGATGATTTCGGCTAACTCAAACGTCAGCCGCTTCTTCGAGGATCGATGGGGCAGATAGCAATAAGTACAATCGATGTTGCAAAAGGGCGTTGGCTGAAGAACCAAAAGGCTGGTTTGGCAATACTCCATTTACCGCAACCTCGCGGGGCACGCGACCCGTTCCTTGACTTGCCGCTCAGATGGCGAAGCCGGATGGGTCAGTGGTGGTGATTGCCCCAATGATGGTTGTGCCAATTATTCCAATTTGGCCAGTGCTGCGCGAGCTTTTCGCCCTTCGATTCGGTGCTGGCCTTCGCTTCGCCTGATACCGCAAGCTTGCCCAATTCCGCGATCTTGGCCTGCGCATTGGCGATCCGCTGGTCGAGAGGAACATCAGTCGGGCTGGACGCGGCGGGAGCCCCGCTGGTCGTTAGAATCAGGGCCGCAAGAGCACCGAAAATACCGCGGAACATAGAATCCCCCCTCCAGTTAACGACAGCGATCATGTCAGAGCAGCTTACTTCCCTCAAGCCGTATTGGCTGACCTGTCCCTCATGGCTTCGCGGAAATTATTCCGTGGGAATGGTGCCGATAGAGCGCGAGGCCCGCAGGCGAGTGCGGACCGAGTCAGGCGGCTACCGCCGCGACGACCTCCGCGCACTGGCCCAGCGCGTTGAAGTGGACGCGAAAGAGGTTCGCATCATGGTGAAAAGCTTGCTCCTGCGCACGCTTGTCGCCGCATCGAGCGCAAAAACAGCAGGCTTTGGAGTGCCCAGTTTTGTACCGTACTGGCGCGCCATTCAGAATAAAACTGCGAACTCTTATGTAATTGAAATTACTATATAATTTTATAAACTTCCAGAAATGAAATCCTGAAGGGACCTCCTCCTCGGCGCCTACCGTTCACGACAGGACTATGACGCCGAGCGATTCTTAATTGGTTGCCAAAATAGCCGTGTCGTGCGCCTTTTCAGGCCAAGGAGCTTGAAAGTTCGGGGCGATGAAGCGAGTCATTTTTGGCGTGTTCCTTGCGTCAGGGTGCATCTGCGATGGCATTGCGGCGGATGCGGGTCGGCCCCGCCTCGCGGAGACTTTCGATTGGACCGGAGCATTCATCGGCGCTCATTTCGGCTATTCGGCCGGAAGTTCCGGGTTCTCCAAGCGGCCAGGGTACGCCGCCGATGGGGGATCGTTCGGTCTGTTCGAAGTCTTCGATCCCTTCAAAGGAACGGGCAGCTACGCCATCGGACTGAGCGCCGGGTACAACTACATGCTGCCGTCGCGTGTCGTTCTTGGCGTCGAGGCCGACGTGTCCATTCCCAACACGATCGCGGGCTCCACCGCCGTCCCCGGTGCGCAAGGCCCCTCGACGCTCAAGGAAGCGGTGCAAAACTCCGGATCGGTTCGCGCGCGCCTTGGTTACGCGCCGGGTGCCTGGCTTTTCTACGCAACGGGCGGTCTGGCGTGGACTTACAACCGGTCGACGCTCGCATCGGTCGCGGCAACCGACGGCGAGAGGCACGATCTCACCCGGCTCGGCCTCGCATGGGGCGCGGGGGCCGAACTCGGATTGTCGCCCAATTGGTCGGCCAAGCTCGAATACCTCGGCACAGGTTTCGGATCGCAAGGCGTGACATTTTCGGGAGCGGCGCAGCGGGTCTCGTCGGATTGGACGGTCCACACGGCACGCTTGGGCTTCAACTATCGGTTTGGCCGGGATGACCGGCAAGGGCTCGACGAGGGCCTGAAGCCGCTGGAGACCGACTGGTTCAATCTGCGGACTCAGACCACCTACCTGCAGCAGTACGCGGCGCCATTTCGCGCACCGTACCGCGGCACGAACAGCCTCATCCCCAACCAAACCCGCGAGACCTGGGACGTCACCTTCTATGCCGGCATCCGGCCTTGGAAGGGCGGAGAATTCTGGATCAATCCGGAGATCGACCAGGGGTTCGGCTTGAGCTCGACGCTCGGGGTCGCGGGGTTTCCGAGCGGTGCAGCCTACAAGGTCGGCTCTGCCAGTCCCTACGCCCGGATTTCGCGGGCCTTCTTCCGCCAGACGTTCGACCTCGGCGGCGAAACGAAGAAGGTCGACGGCGACATCAATCAGTTCGCCGGCACCCAGACGAACGATCGGATCGTCCTGACGGTCGGAAAGTTCGCCGTGGCCGACGTCTTCGACACCAACAAATACGCGCACGACCCGCGCAAGGACTTCTTGAACTGGTCGCTCATAGACACGGGTACCTTCGATTATGCGGCGGACGCCTGGGGCTACACCTATGGCGCCGCGATCGAATGGTACAAGGGCTCCTGGACGATACGCGGCGGCCTCTTCGATCTGTCCAGGGTGCCCAACAGCTCGGAACTCGATCCGCGCTTCGAGCAATTCCAGTGGGTCGGGGAAGTCGAACACCGGCATGAGATATGGGGCAAGCCCGGCAAGGTCGCGGTGACCGGCTTTCTATCGCGGGGACGCATGGGACGCTTCGACGACGCCGTGGCGCTGGCCCACGCGACCGGCGGGCCTGCCGACACGGCGTCCGTCCGGTCGTATCGCAGTCGCGCGGGCGTCAGCGTCAATCTCGAACAGGAGGTAACCCGCGATCTGGGTATCTTTGCACGCGCGGGCGTCGCGGACGGCTCCGTGGAGGCGTATGAGTTCACGGACATCGACAGGACGGCGGCGGCCGGGCTCTCGCTCTCGGGTGCATCGTGGAATAGACCGAACGACACTTTCGGTTTGGCAGGCGTCATCAACGGCATTTCAAGTGCGCGGCGGGCCTATCTCGATGCCGGAGGGCTCGGCATTCTGGTCGGCGACGGCCGGCTCCCTAATTCAGGTCCGGAGAAGATTGTTGAATGCTATTACAGCTTTCCGATATCGGTCTGGCGCGCGACCTTGAACTATCAGTTGATCACGAACCCCGCCTTCAATCGGGACCGCGGCCCGGTCTCGGTTTTCGGCGCCCGCCTGCGCGCGCAGTTCTAGCGACAAAGTGAAGGCAGCTTGCAGGATTTGGCGGCCATCCGGCGTTTTGCCGTTGTGCGTGAGGAACTCCCCGATGTAGAAATCCGCCTCGCAAAGGCGCCTGGCCGCCTGGTGTGCGTTGCCTTCTTCGGCAAGCTGACGTACCCGACCGGTGTCCATATTTCCAAGATAGAGATCGAGGGCCGCGCCCGGCCACCGGTCGCGCTTCACCTTGGCCGTGTTCGCCTCGAGTTCTTCGCGGTCAGCGTATCGCTGATGAACGCGCGCTATGTGCAGCCAGATCGCGGAATTCGGGTTTGACGGCCTGAGACGAACGGCGGTCTGAAGGTCCTCGACCGCTGCTGGAATCGCTCCCGAGTATATGCGTGCGCGTCCTCGTCCTAGATAGACGCTGGCATTGCCGGGATCGATCTTAAGGGCTTGATCGAAATCGCTGATCGCTTCTTTGTATCGGCCAAGCGTCAAATAGCCGTTTGCCCTGTTGGCCCAAAAGGTTGGGTCGCTGTCTCGCAGCCGAATCGCCTCGCTGAAATCCGCGATGGCCTTTTCGGCGCCTCCTTGCATAAGGTAGAGGCCGCCGCGATTGCTGTAGGCATCGGCAAAGTCCTTCTGCATGGCAATCGCACGGTCGTAATCGACGATCGCGGCCTGGTAATCCTGCTTCGCGAAGAAGGCATGGGCGCGATTGTAGAAGGCCTCCGCGTACGCCGGATCGAGACGTATTGCGGCTCCGTAATTCTTGATGGCAAGGTCCAATTCCGCCTTATGTTCGTAGACCGAACCGAGATTATTATGGATCAGCGCGCTGTTGGGGTTGAGGCGAAGCGCCTGCATCAGGTCGTCGCGGGCCCGGTCGAATTCGCGACGATGCGTCCAGATGAGCGCCCTATAGACGTAGAAGTTCGGAAACTGCGGGAGGAGTGCGATCGCCGCATCGAGATCGCCAAGCGCACGGTCGCGCAAACCGAGCGCTTCGTAGGAGACGCCGCGGCTGTAAAGTAGAAATCCTCGCTGGTCCGGCGCGAACTCTCCGCGCCGGAGGGCCTCGTCGAACAACTGAATGGCATACGGATATTGCCGTCGTTCCTTTGCAGCAAGCCCTTCCCGGACGAGCTCCCGAGCAGTCTGCGCTGCCGAAGGCGCTGCAAAGGGGACAGGCCGGAATGCGCTCGGCCTCCTTGTAGTCGGCGAGCACGCTCGAGAGCAGGAATCCAATGATGAAGATGGCACCGCCAATACCGCTGGTCAGCAGGCTATTGACCTCCAGGATTTCGAGGCCGTAATAGTGCACGGCTACCTTGACGCAGCCGAGCGCCCGCACGACCACGGCAACCGTGAAGAACAACCGGAATTTCTTGCGAAAACTGAGGTCCGCGCCCCCGAAGTGCAGGTGCGCGATTATCGATGACGTCATTGCTCTACGATCCAATCTTCCATTGGGGATTCAACGAAACCGACTTCCGTTCCAGATCAATCGTCTGCAGCAGCTATGGTCGTATCCGCCGCAATGCACTTCGATGGAAGGGACGCCGGATACGATCGACATGTCGATTTCGAAAACGTTTCCCCGCCAGACCTCCCGCTGCAACCCCGCCTTGGAAACGAAAACGCGGTGGAGACATCCGCTGGACGTACAGACTTCCGCTCTGTTCCCGCAGCCGATCTGGTCAAAGTGTACTGCTGTAAATTCTTCTCCCACCGGTCCCTGCAGGTACCGTAGAAAGCCGTTGCGCACGGTGATGTATTCATCCCCGCACGCGCGCTTCGCCAGCTCCAGTGCGGAGCGAATGGCCGGCGACAGCCGGCTGTACTGGCCGGAAGACAAAGGGACGAGACGGCCCTGGGCCTGGCCTGAAGCACGCGCCATCGCATCAGAGGTCGTAAGGCAAATCACCAACGATATGACGAAACGCGACATGAGATCCTCCCTGCAACCGGGGTCGACCGCACCCTCAAGATTCCCGATCCGATTTGAACGAGACGCCGATACGTTTTTCCTTGATCCAAACGATCCGGCATTCGTGACGGACATCATCGGACGAGATCACCAGCGTGAATTCCTTGGGGACGCCGAGAGGGCTTGCGACGTCCAGCATGGCGCCCGACTTCGTCAGGTTGCGCACCGCGCACGATATCGCCGCCCCCCGAACGAGATCATTCCGGCTTTTAAAACGCGTGTTTGCCGCAGTCTGCGCTTGTCTTCCATGAGGCCTCCCACCGGGACATGCCTAGTCGACTTTCTTTTCGGCCGCCTCGCCCTGCTTGACGATGTCACCCTTCGTGAACAGGATGCCATGGAGCTCGATCCGCCAGTCCGCCTTCTTGCGCAGCAGAAACTCGAGGTTCATGCCGAAGTGCTTGAACTCCTCCCTCTGCGCGTTCGCCATGATCGCCTTGGCGTCCTTGTGCTTCTCGACGGACATGCGCTGTTCGTACCAACTGATCGCCTCCGCCTCCTCGATGAGCGACGTGATCATGCGAGCGAAGGTGCGGATGTCCTGGGAGAGTTCCTCCGGCGGTTCGCGGTATTGATCGAAGCCCATCTTGTTGTCCTTCTGTTTCATCTTCGCTCCTTGCGGCTACGATGAACCAGAAATCCTCCCTTCGTGAAGACCTTCAATTTGTCTCATAGGCGCTGACGGGGAACAAGTCGGACTGGCTGACCCACGCTGCGGAGATTTGGCAGCTGAGCTCGCGATCCGGACTCGCCACGATGGCCAAGGGATCAATCCCGTAGCGCTGCCGGAATGCCGCGATCGCGCTCTCCTGCCGCGCGAGCTTGCGGCTCAAAGCATCGATTTGAGCGCGACGCGTGAGGGCGAGAGCCGCGATGTTTTCGCGGAATGTACGCGCATCCGCGCGTGTCCCTGTCGAGGTGCCATGTCTGGATTGTCGGCGCTTGGTGTTCTATCAGATTTGTGAACAAACCTCACAGCGAATTTTTCCGACGCGGTCGCAGCACTTTATAAGCGGTTGCGCGAACAGGAAAAAATTTAAGAATCACGGCTTCAATGCCGGTCGCTTGGTAGATCGGCTCTCCCCGAACCAATTCCCCAATTTGCCTTCTCAATTCTCCCGCTTGCCCGGTCTGTTGATCCGTTTTTTCAGCGGGTGTAGCAGCCGAAGGGTTGCGAAATTGACCACGCTGAGGACTGCAGCAATATCGTATAGTCCGAAACCCGCGGCGGCCCCGATTACGCCGACATTCCACACACTGGCGGCGGTTGCTGTGCCGTGGACGCTCTGCTCGCTTCGCAGGATCGCCCCTCCGCCAATAAAACCGATGCCGGTAATCAGGCCCGCCAGAATGCGCGACTGAGCCCCTATATCATCCCCCAGCATCTCTTTTGCCAGGAGAATAAGCCCGCAGCTCGCGATCGCCACCAGAGGAAAGGTGCGAAGACCAGCACTGCTGCCTTCGCGCTCTT
The DNA here is from genome assembly GCA_017474385.1 of Afipia sp. GTDB lineage: Bacteria > Pseudomonadota > Alphaproteobacteria > Rhizobiales > Xanthobacteraceae > Afipia. Next base: position 42,234 of record JAFVHU010000009.1, read on the forward strand.
GACTCCAGCCAATCGGTAACGCGAGCACGTAAGCAACGGAGAGATCCATAAGGTGGGAGAAGACCATGGACCAAGATAGGAGTTGGAATCTCGTCACCTGGAGACCCCGCATCCCTGACTGCGATAGACCGCTATCCCAAGCCCACAATGGGATAGCGGAGGGGCTCGTCTGCGTGATGAAGGCCCGCGACCGCTCGAGCGGAGCGTGGCCCCGTGATGGGAATGTTCAACAACGACAGCAAACGTTATCTTGGTTTCACAAACCGTCCGCCAGAACGGGTGAGTTTCGTCCATGTTCTGCGCGGCGATGATCATGGCCCCACTACCCGGCGATAGAGATGCCAGGTGGCGTGGCCCAGCACTGGCATCACGACGGCAAGTCCTACAAAAAACGGTAGGGATCCGATGACAAGCGCGGCGACGACAATAGAGCCCCAAAGGGTCATCGTGACCGGATTGGCGAGAACCGCTCGGATCGATGTCGCGACTGCCGTCGCCGCACCGACATTCCTGTCAAGCAGTAAAGGGAAAGCCACCACAGAGGTGGTCAGCACGACAATGCCGAACAGCAAGCCAATGGCGCTGCCCACGAGAAGCAGTTTGTGACCGGATGAAGTCGTGAGCAAGTTGCGTATGAAAATGGTCGGTGATTCCGGCGCGCCGAAACCGACAAAGTGGTACAGCCAGTGCGCCACCGCGAGCCAGCAGACGAAAATCACGATCAGGAGGAAGGCAAGGACGGCGACGGCCCGGATTGACGGAGTTCCCAGCACATCGAAAGCGTGCTTCCAGGAGGTGTTGAGCCCGGCTTCGCGTCGCCGACTCATCTCATAAAGCCCGATCGCGGCGAACGGCCCGATCAATGCAAAGCCGGCCGTGAGCGGGAAGAGCAGGTGTATCAGGTCATTGCCAAATGTCATGCGAGCGAGAAGAACGCCCACGATCGGATAAATCAGACTCAAAAATACAACGTGGCTCGGCATCGCCACGAAATCCTCGATACCTTTGGCGAGCACGTTTTTGAGATCGGCCGGTCCGATCCTACGGACGATCAGAGGTGCCGGGCGGTTGCCCGCGCCGACAAGGATACGGAAGTTCGCCATCGTTTCTCCTGAACTGTTGCCCGAGCGCTCAACGCCTCGACATGCAGGCCTGATCTTTGCCGGTCATGACGAATGACGCAATGGGCTGGCATCGACGTCGGCATCAAGGCGACTATCCCAAGGCACTAACGGTTCAATCGATTCATCGCGTCGGCAACGGCCTCCTTCCCGGCCGCCGGCAACCAAGCTTCCAGTAGGCACCGGCGCAGCTGCGCGTTGGTCTACTGATGTGCTGCGGTTCGGCCCGGGCTCGCCGTCCAGGCGCGTTGAGGGTGGCTAAAGGTAGCCGTAAAGGTCGGCCGGGTGAAACCCGCCATAAAAGCCGTGATGATGATGATGATGATGATAGGAATAGCTTGGGTACATGCAGCCAGAGAACCCGTGATGGTGAGAATGATAAGAACAGCTCGGATCCACGAAGCCGTAGTAACCATGACCGCGATAATCTCGGCCATGGTGACCGTAGCCAAAACCATGGCCAAAGCTATGACCAAGATGGCCGCCGAAATGGCCGAACCCACCGTGGCCCATCCCTAACCCATGACCTCCGCCGAAGTGACCGCCACCTCCTCCATAATGGCCTCCGCCGAAGTGGCCGCCGCCTCCGAAATGTCCACCCCCTCCGTGACCTCCGCCATGAGGTTCCGCCATTACTGCCTGAGGCGCAAAAAGAATGCCCGCCAGCAGGCCGGCGATCATCAGGGTAAGTTTCGTCGCCATGACCTTTCTCCTTAAATGCTCTCAATCCTCACGGAGAAGCTCTTTGACGCTTCACCAAGAGAAACCGCGACCGGCGCTCACATGCAATGAAATCAAACACCTGGTCTGGAGAAAGGTTCCCTAGGGGCGCCGAGGTCTTTTACCTTGCGAGATGCGCGGGCATGTCAAGTTCGATTGAGCCGAGCCCAGCGGCAAAGAGCCGACTTCACGCTCCCAAGGAGTCCGGGATCAGCTCCACTGGTGGATTCGTAAACGGGTCGCGGAGCGATGCCTTCGTGCTGTTGGCAGCAGGCTGCGACTTGGTTGCACACGGCCATTTGCTGCGGTGCATGCTGTTTTTCAATTGGACGCAACTACCGAGAACTAAAACCGGGCTCGGCGAAGATCATCAGCGTGGAGAGATGCCAATGCGTGCTTCGGAGAGCGCCTTGACGCAGGCCGTGTGATCACCCCGGTTGTCCGCGGCACGTGCCCGCTCCAGCGCGGCGCGATCATGACGCTCGTCGGCTATGGCCTCCTCCCGGCCGCGGGCAACCGAGCTTCGAGTAGGCTGGCGGTGCAGTTGCGCGTCGGTCGACTGATGTGCTGCGCCTCGGCCCGGGCTCGCCGCCGTCAAGGCGTCGCGCGGCTTCCACCTGGGCGATGTCATTTGCACATGTTCCTGCCCGGACAGCGCCTGCACTCCAGGCAAGTGCCCCGATTACAACAGCGGTCAAAACGCCATAGGGCATCTGATACAATCTCTTCTGTTCGTTGGATCGCGCCCCGGAGTTCGGCCTGTTGGCGGCAATCCCTGGCAGTGAGCCCATCTGTATTGCGGTTTACTCAAATAACGGATAACGGATCATTCCCTCCTGCCTCGGCAGATCGGGTCATGATCTTCACCTTTTCTCGGCTCTCGGCGATCCGCCAAGAGCGAGCAGCAATGATTCTCCGAAACAGCTGCAACCTGCGGGCAGTTCGTCACCCCTCTTGCTCACCCGCACACTTGGACGCGCCGGAAGATGCTGGTGGCGGGATTTACATCCCTTTCATCCCCTTCATGCCTCCGCCTTTCATTCCGTCCATCCCCTTCGTTTCATTATGACCCTTCATGTGTTTTCCCGACATGTGGCGCATCTTTTTCTTGGCCTTGACCTGCGTCACTCCAGTCTCACTCATGCCACTAACCATTGGAATCCCGGGCATCGCCGCAGCCGTAATGACGGACGCAAAGAAAGCGACGGCCGTCGCAAGTGCAATCTTTTTCATAACCATGATCTCCTGTTTAAATACTGCGATGTGCTTAAATCTCGCAAGCAGCGAAAGTTCCATCATAATCCCGTTTTGAGTGTTTTTATATCGCCGGTAGCAAGTGCACGTGCCTCCTGCAGAACCGCCAACATTGATCCCGCCCTTTCTGTCGGCTGGCGAATGTGCATGATCCAAATGTCATCCGTTGCACAATCCCGGCGACAGCAGTGGCCGCTTTTATGTTAAAGAACAAAAGGCCGGGGAAACCGACGCCTGTGGAGATGCCCCATTGCACAAAAATGCGCGTTCCAATTCTCGGGGATAGGGCCGGCCGCGAAATGGCAGATGACCACATTGCGGTGCGGCAGACCTATCTTCTTTTGACCACGGCCATCATCGTGCGGTCTTCAAACCGATTGGCTGGAGATGTCGCCCAGGGCCTTAATCAGATCAGTGTCGCTATGGGGCATAGCCGTCGTCGCGGCAACCGCCATCCACAACCTACTGCGTGAATGATTCGAAGTCTTTACAACCTCCTCGGCTCGGACGCTCGATAGTAGGCCTGCAAACCCAAACGCTCGGCGAGAAAGGTCGAAGCAGCCTGCACCCCCGACGCAAATCCATCTCACCGGCTCGAATTCCGACCGCAAAACGATGCGCTCTTTATCATCTGGCACATTCATTCAGGTTCGGGAGACTGCGTTTGCTCGAGACGTATTCACCATGTGCATTAAAGTCTTCTTTCTTATAGATTCAAAACGCGAACCTGCGGATATAGAGGGAATGCAGGCGGTGATCGCGAAGGCTGTCAGTGACCGGCCCCCATGGAGCTGCCCCGTTTTGTGGTCCAGGTTCTAGGCAATTTCTCGGGCTGTTTGAGTTTGTCGTGCGAACTCGTTCGGGGTCAAGTTGCCGAGCGAGGTATGGGGTCTGTCGTTGTTGTAATGGCACCTCCATTCGTCGAGTCGATCGATGGCGTCAGCCATCGACAGGAACCATGATGCGTTGAGACATTCTGCGCGTAGCCGCCCATTGAAGGCCTCGCAAAATGCGTTGTCCGTTGGCTTTCCGGGTCTGGAGAAGTCGATCTCCACGCCGCTAAGATGCGCCCATTGATCCAGCATTCTGCCGGCAAACTCCGGGCCATAGCACCTACGGAAGGAATGAGGAGAGGTCACTGAGCAGCGGTGCGCGCAGCCTTTCGCTGCAAGCGCGCACCGGCTGAGGTGGCCATGGCCGATCAAGGTTTCTCTAGAATGCGAATGTTCACAACCCATTCGGGAGAGACCGACCATGACCAGCCCAAATGTTATACTCGCCGATGCCGTGTTGGTAGCCATCGATATTGCCAAGGTTTGCAATGAAGTTCTGATCGAGGCTCCGAGCCATAAACGCCGGCGCCGGCTGCCGGTCCTCAACACCCGTGCGGAGCATGATCGGCTGATTGAGATTCTGCAGACGTATGGCCGACCGGTGGTCTGCGGCTTTGAAGCCACCGGGAACTATCATCGTCCCATTGCATGGCGCCTGGCTGAAGCCGGCTTCGAGGTGCGGCTGGTGTCGTCGCTGGCGCTCGCTCGAACTCGGGAGGCCCTGCACAACAGTTGGGACAAGAATGACCCCAAGGATGCGCAGGTGATCCTTCACATGCTCAGGATCCAAGCGACGCAGGCCTACCATGATCCGCTGCGCGCTGGCATCAACGATGTGCAGGAACTGTCGAAGACGCATGAAGCAGTCGCCAGGGCCAAGACCGAGATCCAGCATCGTATCCTGACGCACTACCTGCCGCTGTATTTTCCAGAGATCGATCGCTTCCGGGGCAACAGCCGCAGCGATTGGTTCTTCGCTTTCCTCGATGCGTTTCCAACGCCGGCAAGTATCACGACGCTAACGAAGGAGGCGTTTGTGGCCGGAGCCTGGGACGTCGTCGGCCGCAAAGTCAGCAAGACGCAGATTCTAATGGATATTTACGAGACGGCGCGCACATCAATCGGATTGCCGTTGCCGCTGGATGCCCCTGCTATTCGCATGTTCCGGATGGTCGTCGCCGAAGCACGCAGCCTGATCCGACAACGTAATGAGATCGAGACGCAGGCTGACGAACTGCTGCGATATAGCCAAGATTATCATCTCCTGCGGCAGATCCCGGGTATCGGGCCGATCAATGCGCTGACGATCATTGCCGAGGCTGGAGATCTTCGCCGCTTCCATCATCATCGCCAGTTTCTTAAATTCTGCGGACTGGATCTTTCGACACAGCAGTCAGGCCAGTATCGAGGCCAGACCCGCCTTTCCAAGTTCGGCAATGCCGACTGCGCCGCACCCTGTGGATCGCCGGACAGGTCGCCATCCGCCAGCGCGAGAACGGATTCCGGCACAAGTTCGAACGCTACATCGCGAGAGATCGCGACAATCCCGATCTGCGCCGCAAGGCGATGACCGCTATTACCGCCAAGATGGCGCGTGTCGTCCACGCCGTCGTCAAAGGCGGTTCCGACTACCGGCCCTTCGTTGAGGGGCGGGTGCCAGGTGGAAGAACCTCTGTCAGTTAGGGCCGTGAGGGCATCGCTTCGATGACCCTGTAGATAATGTTCGGGTCTTCCACCTGGATCAGAAGCTCGTGTTGAGGACGGTGAGGGCCGCAATCGGCGTACCCTGTGTTTGCTATGGACGAGATCTTTTCCTTTACTCGTGGAAGCCGCCTGGTTCGACCATGCAACTTGACGAGCGTCATGCTGCGAGAGCATGCTGGCGTACAGAGAGACTTTTGACTGTCCTCTCTATTTCCTTCCGCTCTTAGGACGTTGTCGAAGGTGATGGTCTGACGCAACTCGGGCGGCAGAGGCGCCAGCAGGCGGGCGATGATTTGAGCGACAGGACGGGCGGCCTTGCCGGGCAAGCGGACAGCGATCAGCAGGCGTGAGGACCGCTCGTGCAATGTGAGGATGGCCTGTCCGTAGCGCGAGAACATCATCAGGTCGGCTTCCCAGTGGCCTGCGACGGAGCGGTCTTCGACCTGCGCCGGCCGCAGCGCGATCGGGACCCGCGCCTCGATGTGAAGGGCGGACGAGCCACCCTTGCGGCCACGGAAGCCGCGTTTGCTTTTGCCGCGCGGCAGATAACGCCGCCAGCTGTAATCATTGGTGCGTGCGAGCTGGGCGTGAATGAAGCGGTAGATGCTTTCCGGCGCGATCACCGGGCCGCCATGCTGCCGGGCTAGAAAGCCGCAGACCTGTTCCGGCGACCAGCCCCGGCGAAGACCTTCCAGCACCTGCTCGCGCAGCGTGGCATCTCGCTCCAGCCGCGCGCCTTTCCAGCGCCGCGCCCGGGTCTGGGCCTGTGCATAGGCGGGTTTGTAACCCACTTGCCGTCCACTGTTGCGCTTCAGCTCCCGGGATACAGTCGATGGCGAGCGATCCAGAGTTGATGCGATTTGCCGGATCGAGCGCCCCTCGGCGTGAAGTGCGGCAATCGCACAGCGGTCTTCCAGCGATAGCTGGGCATATCGTCGGTCCATCGCAACACCCTAATCTGGTGTTGCACTTCGTTTGAAAACTCAGGAAGATCAGAAAATGCGTGCAATGGGCCGCCGTTGCGGCTCTTTTGGTGAGCGTCGGCATGTTGAGCGACGTCCGGCCGGCGACAGCGCAACACGGCGGGGGTGGTGGGCACGGCGGCGGCTTCGGAGGTCACGGCGGAGGTCACGGCGGCTTCGGAGGCCATGGCGGTTTCGGCGGTCATGGCGGCCACCTCGGTCACGGGGTTTTGGCTTTGGCCCATATGGCTTGGGCTATGGTGGCTACGACTACCCCTATTATGGTGGTTACGCCTACTATGGAGGTGGCGACTGTTATCTCGTGCGGCGGCGCGTTGTGGGACCACATGGACGGGTCTATTTCCGGCGCATCGAGGTGTGCCATTGAGATGAGGCGTTGCGCAGTTGCCAAAATTCATTCTCGGTGACGTTCACCGACCGGATTGAAGTCCGCGGGAACCGTCAGCCCAAATTGCCGCCTCCTGACCGGCCCAGCCCTCACCAAAATTTGGCGATAAATCAGAGAAAGGAAAGACAACTCGGAAAAGGCGATCACCGGCACCGATAGAGCAGAAGCAAGACCAAGCGACTCTTGCTGCCGGCCCATCGGCATCGGTTCGTTATGCAAGATAGCGACGCCGATGGCACACCTGCCAACTCGCGGACGAGGCCACTCCTTACATCTTGTGGCCGGGCGGCATGCCTTTCATATCTCCCATATTCCCGGACGATGCCTTACTTTTTTTGGCTTTCTTGCCTTTCTTTTGCGCGACGGAGGTCACCAAGGGTTCCCCTCGGCTGAGCCATGGGTCGGCTGAAGCGGGGGTCGCCGGGGCGGCGGAAGCAAAGTTGCCGCCCGTAAGCATCAGACCGGTCGCAACAAGAAGGGCTAATTTGCGCATGAGATCCTCTCCATGTTATCGTAAGGTAGTCCGACTAAAATAAGTTGCGGCACTTCAGCAAGTTCCCGCGCCGGTAATCCGAACTCCGAAACGCGGGTCAGGGATCGGAGACTCGCTCCCGAGATCCCTTCGTTAATCGAACGTATGAATGATGCGTCGGCTGGACGGATCGACGATGACATATCGGTCATTCACAACTGAATAATGATGGCTTCCCGCAGACGGCACCTGGGTTACCAGGCCGTGAGGCAAAGGATGATGCGGAGCGGAAGGGGGCAATGTCGCGCCGACTTGCGCGTGGAAGCCCGGTTCTTGGTGCGAGTTGGCGGATCACCGCGCCGTGCTCAGCCGAGAAAGCAACTCCTCCATGAACGCCAACCGTACCGTGAGGACGCGTCGATTCATGGGTTGGCGATTGGGCGAAGGCAACGGTCATGCCGGCTAGCAGCGCAATCGCAGCCAAGGTTAGCGTCTTCATGTCGGATTCCCTTCTGTTCACATGTACCATCTCAGTCAATCCCTTCGTCTGCGCTTTGTTCCCAAGCGTGCCAGGTCCCAATCCAAAACTCTCGGCGGAGCAGCAGGCCGAACTGGCCAAGCTGGTTGAGATGGCCCGGATCCGGTCTGTCATGGGTGGTGCGCAGGCGGCGCGTGGATTTGCGTGACAAGCTGGAACGCCGCTTCGGTGTCGTGCTGCACGAACGCTTGGCTGGCAAGGTACTGGCAAAGCTCGGACCGTCAGCTCTCGGGCGTCCGCGCCATCCACAGGCCGACGAGTCAGTTAGTTTGATTCGACGACCTTGAAGGTAACAGCAGAATGCGAACATTCCCGGTTTCACTTCCTAGCTCCAAGTCACGCCATGCGAACCATCGCTACGACTGTACTGTGCTAGGCGATGACCCTGCATACCTGCGCCATCTTGGGAGCACCGATACATCTTTCCATCATCTGTCGTCGTGTCGAATGCCTCAACCAGCATTGGTTCTTGGACCTTGACGACGCCCGAACGAAGATCGAATCTTGGCGCCAAGACATACAACTATGTGAGACCACATAGTGCAATCGGCGACAGGACGCCGATGACCATATTTACCGCCCGCAGGAATAGCCCTGCGGGCTCCTTATGGCCGGAAGCTCTCAGTTAAACTGGCCCAAATCTCCAAAGCGGAACAGAAGCCGTACAGCAGCTCTCAGCCTTTCTTCTCCTCCTTCTTGAGTTTGGCCTGGAGCTCCTGGAGATCCCTCTCATTCTGCTCCTTGGTCTTCCGGGCTTCCTTGATCACATCCGAGTCCTTGCTGTGCTTGAGCACAACCTCGGACATATCGACCGCGCCCTGGTGATGCGCAATCATCTGCTTCATCCAGGATGTTCCGGGATCCGGGTCCATCATCCCCTGCATCATGTCCCGGTTCATCTTCTGCATCGCGGCGTGGTATTCCTTCTGGGCGGCACTCATGTTGTCCATGTTCATGGGCCGCATACCCGGCATCTGCATTCCCGGCATGGTTTCCCCCTGCCCGGTCTGGGCCTGCTGCGCGAAGGCTGGGGCGGAGAGCGCGACGGCCACAAGGACCGCCATCATAGGCGAGAATTTCACGGGCGAGAATTTCACGATGAGGTCTCCTGTTTGAGAACGGCCGATGCTCGTCAACAAACAAAAAACCAAATGGTTCAGGGCTGCGGCAGCATACCAACCGCCACAACCGCAGCCACGACAAGCCTCAGGTTCGCAACGCCCGCGCCCGACCTGTAGGCACCCTTCGCCAAGCTCTCCAGATGCTGCCCAGCTCTCCAGCTACATCTCTCAGCCGGGCCGTGTCGAGCAGGCGCTGCCCGTCCTCTGCTAGAACCAGGACCGCAGACCGACGAGGTAGCGAAAGCTGCCGACACCCTCCCCATTGTCACGGGCATAGCCAGCGGTATTACCGAGTTTTCGCTCGTACTCGATTCCGATGTAGGGCGCGAATTCGGGGATGAACTGATACCGCAGGCGAAGCCCAGCTTCGACGGTGGACAAACCGGCGCCGATGTTGAGTTCTGGGATGTCCTGCGCGGACAGGTTCGCTTCCACCCGGGGTTGAAGGATCAGCCTCTGAGTTAAGAAAAGATCGTATTCGGCTTCAAACCGGGCGGTGACTTCGCCCCTGTTCGATATGAAGAGGGCAGCCTCCACATTGTACATGAAAGGCCTGAGGCTCTGCAGCCCGAGAACGGCATGCGTCCGCCGGGCTGCAAAATCCTGGCGTACGCCCATTTGGAGATCCGTCCAGGGCGTGATGGCCCGGCTCCAGAGCGCCTGGACTTCCGCCTCTTCGAGCTTGCCGCGGTAAGCGCCGCTGCCTTCTGTCTTGATCCAGAGCTTGTCGAAGTCGCCTCCGTACCAAGCCTGCGCGTCCCAGCGATACCCGGGTTCGCTTTTCTGAAATTGCGTTTCGAATCGGTCGAGCAGAACCCGATATGCTTTCGTGTCGCCTGACTCCATCCGGAGACCCTCGCGGGCCTGCGCCATGTCGGACGGGGTATAGACCAGGTCTGCCGCATGCGCCGGCCCTGAAAGGGCGGCACCCGGCGGGGGCGGATTTGGCGGTTCGGGCTTCGCGCCACCCATTCCGCCCATCTGGCCGGTTTCGCCCATCGCCCCCATTTTGTGCCCCGCGGGGGAGGCCGCGGAGGACGTTTGCTTGCGCTTAGCTCCGGCAGGACGCGCCGCGGGAGCGCCGCCGGTTGCCTGCCGGCCGTGTCCCGAGTGTGCGCCTGATTGCCCGCTCGGAGCCGCGGGTGTGGGCGGTGCCACTTCCTTTTTTGGCGCAGCCTCCATCCCGGGCATCGGCATGGAGTGATCCATCTGCTGGGCCGCTGCGGAGACGGGCAGCGCCGTGGCCACTGCCAGCAATGCGACTCGGAGCGTGGTCATGCGGGCCGCCG
>JAFVHU010000104.1 GCA_017474385.1 Afipia sp.
ACCCCAACCCTCTCCCCGCAGGCGGGGAGAGGGAGTGCATCTCACTCGGGCAAAATCTCGTTTCTTGTCTTGTGAATAAAAAATGGCCGGGTCATCCCCGGCCATTTTCTTCTGCAAAGTTGCGACGGAAGCGATCCGGCTTGGAGGGGCAAGGACCGGATCGCTTCGTCGCGGGCGCATCGCTGTCACGGGCAATGCAGCTGTGCGCCATCTCGTGGCCCGCGGTGAGCGGGCCTATTCAGCCGCGTCCTTCAGCGCGTGGGGACCGGTGTGCGCGACCGGAAGAGGCTCGATCGAGCTTTCGCCGTGCTGGACCAGCGGCTTGTTGCCGGTGAGGCCGCGCAGCAGCACGTAGAACACCGGCGTAAAGAAGATGCCGAATGCCGTGACGCCGATCATGCCGGAGAACACCGCGATGCCCATGGCGTGACGCATCTCCGCGCCGGCGCCGACCGATGTCACCAGCGGCACCACGCCCATGATGAAGGCGATCGACGTCATCAGGATCGGCCGCAGCCGCAGACGGCTGGCCTCGATGGCCGCCGCGATCGGGGAGCGCCCGGCGAACTCAAGTTCGCGCGCGAACTCCACGATCAGAATCGCGTTCTTGGCCGACAGCCCCACCAGAACGAACAGGCCGATCTGGGTGAAGATGTTGTTGTCGTTGCCGGTGATCCAGACCCCGAACATTGCGGCCAGCAGCGACATCGGCACGATCATGATGATCGCCAGCGGCAGCATGAGGCTTTCATACTGTGCAGCGAGCACCAGGAACACCAGCAGCATCACGATCGGGAAGATGTAGAGCGAGGTGTTGCCCGCGATGATCTCCTGATAGGTCAGATCGGTCCACTCGAAGCCGATGCCCTTGGGCAGCGTCTCGCTGGCGATGCGCGCCACCGCGGCTTGCGACTGACCGGTGGAATAGCCCTGCGCGGTATTGCCGTTGATGTCCGCCGCGAGGAAGCCGTTATAGCGCATCGCGCTTTCGGGCCCGGCGGTGGATTGCAGCTTCAGCAGCACCGAGAGCGGAATCATCTCGCCGGTGGTTGAGCGGACCTTCAACTGGCCGACATCTTCCGGCCGTGCACGGAACTTGCCGTCAGCCTGCACGCGCACCGAGTAAACGCGGCCGAATTTGTTGAAATCGTTAACGTAGTACGAACCGAGATAAACCTGCAGCGTCTCGAAGATGCTTGTGATCGGCACGTTCAACTGACGCGCGCGGGTGCGGTCGATGTCCGCATAAAGCTGCGGGACGTCCACCTTGTAGCTCGAGAACAATCCGGTGAGTTCCGGCGCCTGCATCGCCTTGGCGAGGAAGGTCTTCTTGGCTTCGTCCAGCGCTTCATAGCCCAGCCCCACCTGATCTTCGAGCTGGAGCTTGAAGCCGCCGGTGGTGCCGAGGCCGTCGACCGGCGGCGGCGGCAGCATGGCCACGAAGGCATCCTGAATCACCGTGTACTTCTTGTTCAGCTCCGCCGCGATGGCGGTGGCGCTGAGCGAAGGATCCTTGCGCTCGCCAAAAGGCTTGAGCGTCGAGAACACGATGCCGGCGCTCGATGAGTTGGTGAAGCCGTTGATCGACAGGCCCGGAAACGCCACGGCGCTTTCAACACCGGGCTGCTGCATGGCGATTGCCGACATTTGCCGCATCACCTCTTCGGTGCGGTCGAGCGTCGCGCCTTCCTGAAGCTGGGCAAAGCCGATCAGATACTGCTTGTCCTGCAACGGCACGAAGCCGCCGGGAACGACCCTGAACAGGACTGCGGTGATGCCGATCAACACCAGATACACGCTCATGACGGCGGCCTTGCGCGAGATGACCCGCTTGACGCCTCCGCTGTAGGAGTCCGACGACTTCTGGAAGAAGTTGTTGAACCGCCGGAAGAAGCCGCCGAGGACCTTGTCCATGCCGCGGCTGAGCGCATCCTTCGGCTGATCGTGGCCCTTGAGCAGAAGAGCTGCGAGTGCCGGAGAGAGCGTCAGCGAGTTGATCGCCGAGATCACCGTCGAGATCGCGATGGTCATGGCGAACTGCTTGTAGAACTGGCCGGTCAGACCACTGATGAAGCCAAGCGGCACGAACACCGCCACCAGCACCAGCGCGATCGCGATAATCGGTCCCGACACCTCGTTCATGGCGCGATAGGTCGCATCGCGCGGCGACAATCCTTCCTCGATGTTGCGCTCGACGTTTTCCACCACGACGATGGCGTCATCGACCACGATGCCGATCGCAAGCACCAGGCCGAACAGGCTCAGCGCGTTGATGGAGTAGCCGAACAGCAGCAGCACCGCGAAAGTGCCGATGATCGAGACCGGCACCGAGATCAGCGGAATGATCGACGCGCGCCAGGTCTGCAAGAACAGGATGACGACCAGCACCACCAGCGCGACGGCTTCGAGCAGGGTGTGGATCACGGCTTCAATCGACGCGCGGATGAACCGCGTCGGATCGTAAGCGATCCGGTAGTCGACGCCCTCGGGCATGTTCGCCTTGATCTGCTTCATCGCCGCATGGACTTCGTCGGCGATGGCGAGCGCGTTGGCGCCGGGCGCCTGGAAGATGCCGATGCCGACAGCGGATTTGTTGTCGATCTGCGAACGCAGCGCATACTCCGAAGCGCCGAGCTCGATCCGGGCGACATCGCGCAGGCGGGTGATTTCACCGTTCTGACCGGTCTTGATGACGATATCGCCGAATTCCTGCTCGTCCTTCAGGCGGCCCTGCGCATTGAGCGGCATCTGCAGGGTGATGTCCGTGGAGTTCGGCGAGCCGCCGACCGTGCCTGCTGCGGCCTCGACGTTCTGCGCCTGAATTTCGCGGGTGATGTCACCGGGTGACAGACCAAGCTCGGCGACCTTCTGCGGATCGAGCCAGACGCGCATGGCGTAATCGCCAGCGCCCCAGATTTGCACCTGGCCGACGCCGCGAATGCGGGCGAGGCGATCTTTCACATTGAGCACGCCGAAGTTGCGCAAATACGTCGTGTCGTAGCGATCATTCGGCGACAACAGATGCACGACCAGCGTGATGTTCGGCGAGCTCTTCACCGTGGTGATGCCGAGCTGGCGCGTCACCGCCGGAAGCCGCGACTCCGCTTGGGAGACCCGGTTCTGAACCATCTGCTGCGCGAGGTCGGGATTGGTGCCGAGGCGGAAGGTGACGTTGAGGGTCAACACACCGTCGGTGGTCGCCTGGCTGTTCATATACAGCATGTTCTCGACGCCGTTGATCTGCTCTTCGAGCGGCGTCGCGACTGACTCAATGATGACCTTGGGATTGGCGCCGGGATAGAGCGCGCGCACCGTCACAATCGGCGGCGCAACTTCCGGATATTCGGAGATCGGCAGCGCGGGCAGAGACAACAGACCCGCAAGCAGGATCAGCGCCGACAGCACACCGGCGAAAATCGGCCGGTCGATAAAAAATCTCGAGATATTCATGACGTCATCTCATTATTGGTCTTGTTGTATCGACAGCCCGAGGCCGTCATCCTGAGGAGCGAGCTCTTGCGAGCCTCGAAGGATGGCGGCTTAAGAAACGCCGTCGCCCTTCGAGGCCACCGCTTCGCGATGGCGCCTCAGGGTGACGGCGGAAGATTTTAGTTCGCGTCCATCGCGATGACTTCCGGCGCGACAGGTGCGCCGGGGCGAATGCGCTGCATTCCCTTGACCACGATCTGCTCGCCCGGTTTCAGACCGGCCGTAACCACGCGCAGGCCATCAACGGCGACGCCAAGCGAGACTTCGCGATACTCGGCCTTGTTCTCCTTGTTCACGACCATCACGTACTTCTTGTTCTGGTCGGTGCCGACAGCGCGCTCGTTGATCATCATGGCGCGTTCGGTTTTGGGCTGGCCCATTTGCAGGCGGACGAATTGTCCGGGGATCAGACGGCCATCCTTGTTGTCGAAGATGGCGCGGACCCGCACCGTGCCGCTGCGCGCATCGACCTGGTTGTCGATCAACTGCATCTGGCCTTCGAACGGCAGGCCATTGCTGGTCGCGGTGCCCATCTTGACGGGGATGCGGCCGGTCTTCGATGCCGCATCGTCTTTACCTAGCGCGTCGAGCGCACGCAGAACGACCTGCTCGTCGGCGCTGAAGCTGGCGTAGATCGGCGACGTCGAGACGATGGTGGTCAGCAGCGGCGAACCCGGACCGGCGGCGATCAGGTTGCCCACGGTGATCTCGCGCTTGCCGACCCGGCCCGTGACGGGGGCGCGTACTTCGGTGTAGCCGAGGTTGAGCTGTGCGGTCTTGAGGGTGGCCTGCGCCGCCTTCAGGTTTGCTTCCGCTTCGCGATAAGCGTTGATGCGGTTGTCCTGATCGCGCTGCGAGATGGTTTGCGATCCGGTCAGTTGCTGGCCGCGCTCGTAGTCGCTCTTGGTGAAGACGAGACGCGACTGCGCGGCGGCGACCTGAGCTTCTGCGCGGGCGACTTCGGCGGCGTAGAGCGCCGGATCGATCACAACGAGAACATCGTCTTTCTGAACCAGTGCGCCTTCGCGGAAACGGATCTCCTGGATAGCGCCTGCGACGCGCGAGCGGACTTCAACCTGCTCGATGGCTTCAAGGCGCCCGGAGAATTCGTCCCAGATCGCGGTTTCCCGCTCTTTCACATCGGCAACCGAAACCGGGGTCGCCGGAGGCGGTGCGGCTGCATCTGCCTTGGCGCGATTGTTCGAGGTGGTTGAGATCAAGGCGCCTGCGGCTGCCAGAATTGCCAGGCCGACGCTGGCTCCGATCAGGTTCGTTCTTTTTGAAAGACTTTTCATTATCGACCCCACTTTTGCGGTTCGCGCTCCGAGCGCAAATCGTTGTTATTTCAATACGTTGCTTGGGGTCGTCTCTTGACGAGAGAATAAAGTTCCGATTTGCCCCGAGGTCACGGTGTTTTATTGCTGCACCGCAACTGTAACGTTCGGTATAAATGGGGCTTGGACTTTCGCCGTCAAGGGACATATCTAACGAAAGGTACAAATTCAGAAAGGTTCTTGTTGTGGCCATGGGACGCCCCCGTGAATTCGATCTCGACCAGGCTTTGGAAAACGCGTTGCACGTGTTTTGGGAGAAGGGATACGAGGGCGCGTCGATGGCGGACCTGACCGAGGCGATGGGTATTACCAAACCGTCGCTCTATGCCGCGTTCGGCAACAAGGAAGAACTTTTCCGCAAAGCGTTCGATTCTTATGTCGATGGCCCGGCCGGTTACGCCAAGCTTGCGCTTCTGCAGCCGACCGCACGGGCTGTAATCGAACGTCTGCTCTATGGTGAAGTGGATGCAGTGACAGATCCGGATTGTCCGGCGGGATGTCTGTCGATCAATGGCGCGTTGACCTGCGGCGATGCGGCCGAATCGATCAAACAGGAACTGATGACCCGCCGTGCCCAGGGCGAGGACGATCTGCGCCAGCGTTTCGAGCGGGCGCAAGCCGAGGGCGATCTGCCCGACTCGGCGGATGCAACCACTCTGGCGCGTTACATCTCGACCATTGCACAAGGTATCGCGGTGCAGGCCGTCGGCGGCGCCAAGCGCGACGAACTCAAGAAGATCGTGGAGATGGTTTTGATGACCTGGCCTCCGGTCGCGGCCTGAGTCCTCTCCAAGCGCGCTGCGAGCTAAGCGCTAGCCCCCGGGGGCGTCGCAGGCCTTTGCTGCCGCGAGGATGCGTTGCGCGCGCAGGCGCACTGGCGCATCGACCATCATGCCGTCGACCGACACCGCGCCATCTCCCGAGTTTGCGATCTTCGTCGCCCAGTCGATATCTTTTTGCGACGGCCGGAATCCCGCCAGCGTCGGCGCGATCTGCTTGGGATGAATGCAGAGCTTGCCGCCGAAACCCATCGCTGCCGCATAACGTGCATCATCTTCCACCAGCGCCGGATCGTCGAACGATGGCGTCACGCCTTCGAGCGGCGGCAACAATCCGGCCAGCCGCGAGACCAGCACGATCTCTGCGCGGGCCATCAGCAACGCGTCGCGCTCCATGCTGCAACCGACATCGGCGCTGAAGTCGATATAACCGAACGCGAGCCGGTCGGAATGAGCGGCGACGTCGCGGACGCCCGCGACGCCGTGCGCGGATTCGATCAGTGAAATGACCGGCAGATCGCCGAGCACCGCGCGCACGCTCTCGAGATGTCCGGCGGTTTCCGCTTTCGGCAGCATGATGCCGGCAATGCCGAGGCCTTTCATCGCCACCACATCGGCTTCGTGCCAGCGGGTCCCGAACGCATTGACGCGGACGATGGAATTCGGGGGCAGGGATGCGGCCACCAGAGTCGCGCGCGCGGCGTCTTTCTCGTTCGCCGCAACCGCATCCTCAAGATCGATGATAACGCCATCTGCGCCGGATGCGGCCGCCTTGAAATAGCGGTCGGGCCGGGTGGCTGGAACGAACAATGGTGCAAGAAAACCGATGCGCGCGAGGGCGGACGTCATTGCATCTCCGGCAGGCTGATGCGCGGCGCGGAGCGCGCCTGCACATGATGAGCCTTGTTTTAAGCTTGGACGGGATGCGGAGGCAACTGCGCCGCACGGATATCGGCATGCGCGATGGATTCGGCGATGTTGCGGGCATATCGCGCGAGATCCGGCGCGCCCATGAGTTCGCCGAATGTGCCGCGCGCCAGCGGGCCTGCCACGTACAGGTTTTCGGCGATCTGCCCATCCCGGCCGATGGCGCGGCCCTGGAGATCGACATCGATGCCGAGGCCGAGCGGATCGGGGCGAGCGAGGCCATCGCTGCCGATCTGTCCGAGCAGCGGGTTGCTCTCGAACACCGTTCCATGGGCGGGACCGGTTGCGATCACGATAGCGTCGAACGACGCCGGCTCCCACGTCCGGCTACGCCGCGCGCGCAGATCGACCGCAATGTCATGATCGTTGCTTTTGTCAGCGCGAACGGACGCCGCCTGAATTGTCAGCGTGCCCTCCGCGATCCGGCGTACGATCACATCGTCGACCTGCGGCGCGATCCGAAACCGATACGTATCCCAGAACGGACGCAGGTGATGGATCAGTCTGGCGCGTTCGCGCAGCGGCAGCGCACGCCAGATGTCAAAGCCTTGCAGCCGCAACTGATCGAGCACCGGATACCATGACAGTCCTTCGCGCGCGGCCTCCGCGATGGCGCGTCGAATACGCCGCAGCAGCGCCAGCGTGGTGTGTGAAGGCTCGCTGGCGAAATTGCCGAACGGCTCGTTGAACTGCGCCGCATGGGTTTGCGAGCGCAGGCCGCGCCGCGAGATAGCGGTAATGGAGCCGCGATGACCCTGACGGTCGAGCGAAGCAACGATATCGGCCATGGTCAGCCCGGTGCCGACAATCAGCACGCGATCGTCGGGAGCGATGTTACGCAGCGCGTCCGGCTGCCACGGGTTGGCGACAAATCGCGGATGATGGCGCAGCGCCGCGATCGACGACGGCACTTGCGGTGGCGTGTGGCACACGGCGAGCACCACGGTATCGGCGTGGATGTCTTCGCCGTCCCCGCACACCACACGATAGCCGCCGCGATGCGGAACGACCGCGCGGGCTCTTGTCTTCCTGTGCGTGATCGCCCGCCCAAGCTCTCTGACGTGGGCGTTGACGTAATCGCCGAAGGCCGCGCGCGTCGGAAACAGATGCACATCGGCAATCGCTGCCGCCGGATCGCGTGCGGGATATCCCGATGCGATCAGCCATTGCTCGAAATGGCCTTCCTCATCGAAGTCGAGGTTCATCTTCTGCGCGGGTACATTGATCCGGTGCGCCGGATCGCTGCTGTCATAGGCGAGGCCGCGGCCGACCTCGTCGCGCGGCTCGGCAATGATGATGTCGTGGCGATGGGGCGCGGTGCGGTGCAGATGCCACGCCAGCACAGCGCCGGAGAACCCGCCGCCGATAATGACGACGCGCGGCCTCTCGCCGGCGGATGACGGATCGCGCTGGATCATGCCCGCATCAAGACCGAATGACGGACCCGGCGTCCAGAGCCTGAAAGCATCGCTGCCCGTCATTTTCGATGCCTATGCGTTGCATTCGGGGGACCGCTCGCCGTATTGTGCGCCATCCTGTATCTGACCATGATCCGACCGGAAACGGTTTCCGTTTTTCCGGATCATGCTCGAATAATTCGCCCCCAGACGGAGCAGACGTGGCAGCAATTTCCATGCGTATTGGAACGCGCAAAAGTACCATGGCGCTTGCGCAGACCGAGGAAATCGCACGCCAGCTCGAAGCTGCCGCGCCGGATCTGAACGTCGAGATCGTCAGGTTCGAGACGCGCGGCGATACCGACCAGACCGGCTTGCTGTTGCCCCACGGCGGCAAGGGCGGGGCATTCGTCGCCGAAATCCGCGAGGCCGTGCTCGCAGGCAAGCTGCACGCGGCGATGCATTCGCTCAAGGACATGCCCGGCAATGAAGACACGCCGGGCCTTGTGATCGGCGCGACGCTGTCGCGCGATCCGCCGACCGACGCGCTGGTGTTGCGCGCGGGCGTGACCTTCGACGACCTGAAACGCACCGAGGGCAAGGGCTTCAAGCTCGGCACCAATGCCGTGCGGCGCGCAGCGTACGCGCGGCGGCTGTTTCCCGAGATCGAAGTGATTCATTTTCGCGGCGCGGCCGATACGCGGGTGCGCAAGCTCGACAACGGCGAGATGCAGCGGCTCGCGGGCGGCGGCGAAGTCGGTCCTGCCGATGCGCTGATCATGGCGCGGTCGGGATTGGAGCGTGTCGGGCTGGCAGGCCGCATCGCCCACGAATTCACCGCACACGAAATGCTGCCGGCCGCGGGGCAAGGCATCGTCGCAGTGGAATGCGCAGCGAGTGACTGGCGCACGCGGCAGTATCTTGCGCTGATCGACGATCCGGCCGCGCATCTGTGCGCCGACGCCGAGCGCGAGGTTCTGTGGGTGCTCAACGGCCACTGCAATTCGCCGATCGCCGGATTTTCGACGATCGACGGCCGCGAGATGTCGCTGACCGCGTCGGTGCTCGATCTGGAAGGCGATCAGTTGCTTGAAGCGACCCGTACTGGACCAGCCGACAAACCGCGCGAGCTTGGCCGCGCGGTGGCGTTCGATTTGCTGGCGCAAGGCGCAGCGGCGATCATCGAGCGATCGCGGCCAGAGTAATCCGTCATCCTGAGGAGCGAGCTCTTGCGAGCCTCGAAGGATGACTTTCCGTAATGTCGCCGTCGCCCTTCGAGGCCTTCGCTGCGCTACGGCACCTCAGGGTGACGGCTAACCTTTATAATCCCGCACGCGCTTCAGCATCTGCTCGACATGGGCGATCGGTGTTTCCGGCTGAATGCCGTGGCCGAGATTGAAGATGTATCGTCCACTCGCGTAATTCGCCAGCGCATCGTCGACCGCGCGATCCAGCGCAGCGCCGCCTGCGATCAAGGCCAGCGGATCGAGGTTGCCCTGAACGGCGACGTGATTCTGCACCCGCTCACGGATCAGCGAAGGGTCCGCGGTCCAGTCGATGCTGACGCCGTCGACGCCTGTGCGTCCGACATACATCGGCAATTGCGCGCCCGCGCCGCGTGGAAAGCCGATGATTTTGGCGTTTGGTACTTTCGCGCGCACGCCTTCGACGATCCGCCGTGTCGGCTCGACCGACCAGCGCTGGAATTCGCGCGGCGGCAGGATGCCGGCCCATGTGTCAAAAATCTGCAGGGCGTCGGCGCCGGCTTTGAGCTGCCTGAGCAGATACTGAATCGAATTCTCGACCAGCACGTCGATGATCTTTGCGAAAGCGTCGGGTGCGCGATAGGCGAGCATCCTTGCCGGCGCCTGATCCGGCGTGCCCTGTCCGGCAACCATGTATGTCGCGACTGTCCACGGCGCGCCGCAGAAACCGATCAGTGCGATTTTCGGATCGAGTTCGGCGCGGACACGGCGCAGCGCCTCGAACACGGGTTCGAGCTTGGTGAAGTCGGCAGCCGTCGCCAGCGTCGCGATCTTGTCCGGCGTATCGAGCGGGTCGAGGCGGGGGCCTTCGCCGGCCTCGAAACGCACGGAACGTCCGAGCGCGTGCGGGATCACCAGAATGTCGGAGAAGATGATCGCGGCATCGAAACCGAAGCGCCGGATCGGCTGCAGCGTGACCTCGGCGGCCCATTCGGGATTGAAGCAGAGGTCGAGAAAACTACCCGCCTTGGCGCGCAGTTCGCGGTACTCCGGCAGATAACGGCCAGCCTGCCGCATCATCCACACCGGCGGCACGCTCTGCCTGCGGCCCGAGAGGACTTCCATGAACGGCTTGACGGCGGGGGACTGGCTCAAACGAAATTCCATTGGCTGGAGATAGGCTTATCTGCGGCCCTGATACACGCTGCCTCCGGTTTTGGCCACCGGTTGACGATTTGGATCATGCTGATACGTTCCTTTTCGGAACGGACAGCATGGCAGCCCTGCCGAGCCAAACCATTGTCGCGCCGCGAACACCTGCGGTATCGGTGGGCATAACCGGAGGAGGAAATATATGAAAACGGCGATTACGGAATTGTTCGGCATCCAGCACCCGATCATTCAGGGCGGCATGCACTACGTCGGCTTTGCGGAGCTTGCGTCGGCCGTGTCGAATGCGGGCGGCCTCGGCATCATCACCGGCCTGACGCAGAAGACGCCCGAATTGCTGGCGAAGGAAATCAAGAAGTGCAAGGACATGACCGACAAGCCGTTCGGCGTGAACCTGACCTTCCTGCCGACTTTCGCAGCGCCTCCGTATCCCGAATACATTGCGGCCATCAAGGAAGCCGGCATCAAGGCGGTCGAGACCGCAGGCCGCAGCCCCGAGCAGTACATGCCGTCGCTGAAGGCTGCCGGCATCAAGGTCATCCACAAGTGCACCTCGGTTCGTCACTCGCTGAAAGCCGAAGCCATCGGCTGCGACGCGGTCAGCGTCGACGGGTTCGAGTGTGGCGGACATCCCGGCGAAGACGACATGCCGAACATGATCCTGCTGCCGCGCGCGGAAGAGGAATTGAGGATTCCCTTCGTTGCGTCGGGCGGCATGGCGGACGCGCGCAGTCTCGTCGCCGCGCTCGCGATGGGCGCGCAGGGCATGAACATGGGCACGCGCTTCATCGCCACCAAGGAAGCGCCGGTGCATGAGAACGTGAAGCAGGCGCTGCTCAAGGCCACCGAGCTCGACACCCGCCTGGTGATGCGCGCGCTGCGCAACACCGAACGCGTGCTGACCAACAGGAATGTCGAGAAGCTGATCGAGATCGAGAAGGAAAAGGGTAAGAGCCTCAAGATCGAGGACATCATGGATCAGGTCGCCGGCGTCTACCCGAAGGTAATGCTGGAAGGCGACATGGACGCCGGCGCATGGAGCTGCGGCATGATGGTCGGCCTGATCCACGACATTCCGACGGTGAAGGAATTGATCGATCGCATCATGGCCGACGCGGAATATCTCATCCGCAAGCGCCTGGCCGGCTTCCTCGATGGCAATTACATTGCCGCCACGCCGCGCAAGAAGGTGGCTTAACCGTCACCTGATTGAAAATTCCGAATACAGTGCCCGGCTTCGTGCCGGGCATTTTGTTTCTTGAACGACGTCCGAAATCAGAGCCCGCTTGCGGGTAGCCTGTACTATTTCTTTGAGCCCGGTATGGGCGGCACTGGCGAAGCCGCCGGTGTATCGCAACCCGGACCCGAAGACTGATCGAACAAGCCCTTCACTCGCCCGCTATCGGATTCCACTCGCGACACGCCTGTCGTCATATCCACCACAAGGCGGTCACCGCGCAGCACGTTTTTGCATTGGGTGAGAGTAACACCGCCACGGACGGTAATGAGACTAGCAGCGGTGTCGAAAACCGCCGTCTCGCCGCTCACGATCTGATCTTTGCGGGTCACGATGACCTGGCCGCGAGCCTCCAGTCGCTTGATAGAAGAACTTCCGCCGGGCCCCGGGGTCGCCGATTGCAGCAGGGACGACGGTGGGGGAGCACTCTTTGCCCCGACGGGAGCTGTCGATAACGCTTGCGGACGGGGTTGATAGAAGACGACCAGACTTTTTGATGTCATGGTCGTGTCGCCCTGTACCACCTTCACATTGCCGGAAAAGGTGGCCTCCTTTTTCCGATCCTGCATTTCCAGTGAAGCCGCCTCAATCTGGATGGGCTGGTTCCGGTTCTGCGAAAAACCTTGCATTGCATTCGGTACTCCCTGCACCGCGCTTTGGCAGAACGCATCGCCTGTCATGGCAATAACAAAGGCGAGGGGCATCGCGCACGCAAGGAACCTGCTGGGGCTCCGACTGGATTTCCTTGCTGCGGGGTGTTTGGACATAACCCCATCCTACGGGAATTCCACTCGAATGTAATCACGCCACCAACACTGTTGAGATAGCCGTGGCTTCTGGGCAAAATACGTCAAATCCCTGCTACACCAGCCCGTACGCCTCGCGCATCTCGTCGATGGCTTCAAGTTTTGCGTGAAACACCGACCAGTCGTCGCTGTCGGCGATCGGCTTCCAGATCGCCTCGACCTCTTCGATCAGCATGGAACATGCGACCGGCCTGCTGAAAAAGGCGCGGTTGAGATCAACGCCCTCACGCGGAACAAAGTCTTTCAGTGCATCGCGAACCGGGTTGAACGCCGGAGTTGCGTAATGATCCTTTGACGGGCTGCGCGCGGCGCGCTCGGCGCTTGCCAATCCACCGAACCAGTCGAAGAAAGTCTGTTCGAACGGCGCTTTGGTCTCCGATAGGAAGATCCAAAACGCGCGCACCAGTTCGTTGTCGCGCACCGCATCCAGTGACTGAACTCCGAGCCGTCTCAGCATCGCCTCGGTGAATTCCTTGCGGATGGCCGGTTCAAACGCCCCCAGCGCCTTCTCGAGACCCGGCTGGTCAGCGAGGCCGAGCAGACATTCCGCCAGCCGCGTGACGTTCCAGAACAATGCATCGGGCTGACGGCCATAGGCATAAAGCCCGGTCTCGTCGAAATATGCGGCGGTGAAACCCGGCTCCAGCACTGGAAGAAACCGCCACGGGCCGTAGTCGAAGCTTTCGCCGGTGATATTGATGTTGTCGGTGTTGAGCACACCATGGACGAAGCCTGCGGCCATCCACTGCGCGCCGACCCGCGCGACACGGCGGCAGACCTCTTCAAGAAAGGCCACGGCGCGCGCCGATACATCATCGCGCCAGACCTCAGGCATGTAGGTCTTGATGGTGTAGTCGAGTAGCTTGACGATGTTTTCGGTGCTGCGGTGAAACGCCTGGCGCTGGAATGAGCCGATACGGATATGCGAATGGCTCAGGCGCACCATCACGGAGGATCGCGTCGGCGAGGGCTCGTCGCCTCGCTCCAGCGCTTCGCCGGTCTCGATCAGGCTGAAAGTTTTCGAGGTATCGACGCCGAGTGCTTCCAGCATCGAGGTCGCCAGCACTTCGCGCACGCCGCCCTTGAGCGTCAGCCGCCCATCGGCGGTGCGCGACCACGGCGTCTTGCCGCTGCCCTTGGTGGCGAGATCGAGCAGGCGGCCCTTGTCGTCGTACAGTTGTGCGAACAGAAATCCGCGCCCGTCGCCAAGCTCCGGATTGTAGACGCGGAACTGATGGCCGTGATAGCGCAGCGCCAGCGGCTCCGCGAAGTTCTCGGCCATGGGCTGAAAACGCCCGAAATGCGCGATCCATTCCTCGTCGCTGAGGGTATCGAGCCCGACAGTCTTCGCCGCGCGCTGATTGCGATAGCGCAGGATGTGATCGGGAAACGCGGCCGCCGCGACGACGTCGTAGAACTCGGGACCGAGCGCGGCGTGGCTGGTCGAGGCGCGGTACGCAGGCGAGAGGGGCATCAGAAATCCGGATTGCCTTGTGGACGTCTTCAGAACGGCAGATGACCGGTCTTGAAATAGGTCATGGCGAGGAACCCGATCACCAATCCGACGATGACGCCGAGCGCGACTTTCATGGAATAACCTTCCGTTGATTGCGTTTGCGAGAAGGCTTGCGCCATCACCTCGCGTTAGTGAATCTCCGCGGCCTTGGCCAGCGCTTCCTTGAGCTTCGCCACGGTGAATCCGGGATCACGCGCGATGCCGAGGATTGGCTCCTCGCGGCGCTCGCACAGCCTTGCTGCATCCGGGAGTTTTGCCGCGACATTGGCCGGAATCACGACCGCACCGTGACGATCCGCATGAATGAGATCGTCCGAGCTCACCGTCATGCCGGCGACGCACACCGTTTCACCAAAGCCCGCGAGATGGACGAACGCGTGCGACGGGCCGATGCTGCCGGCCAGCGCCTGGAATCCCGGCGCCCAAGCCGGAATGTCACGGATCGATCCGTCGGTGACGACGCCGAGACAGCCGAGCGCCTTGTGGACCGAACTGTTGACCTCGCCCCAGAATGCGCCGAAGCCGATGTTCGCGCCGTCGAGATCCTGAATGACGCTGATGCGCGGCCCATGACCCGTCCCGCAATATTCGTAATAGGCGACGCGCTGGGCGCGCTGATCCGCCGCCGACAGATTTGAGGGCGAGGTGGCGCGGATTGTTGCGGTGCGGGCATAGCCGACCATCGGCGGCAGGTCCGGAAACGGGCAGACCAGCGGCTTGGTGGTGAAACCGATCAAGCGGTGTTCAGGCGCGACCACTTCCAGCGCGTTGCAGATCGTCGGCGTATCCCAGCGCGCCAGTGTTTCGAGCAGGGATGCGGGGTGGGGCGCGGACTGGGTCACGGGTTGATCTCCTGTTTGTTTGTTGTGCGGCGGGAGCCGGATGGATAGCACGAGTTTGCCTGCGCAAACTGCAGGCGGCAAGTGCGCGGCTCGCAGCCTTCCCGGCTTGCGGGAAGAGGCGAAACAAGGCGATGATGGCCGGCTTGCGCCTCGCGCTGAACGAAAATCAACAAACATCAGGGGATGAAATGGCGACCAACAAGAAGAAACTGCTGATCGTGGAAACCATGTCGCCCGGCGGTTGGGCCCTGTTCCGGGAGCGCAGCGACATCGAGGCCGTCGAGTTTCCCAACACGATCTCCGCGCCGGATTTCAATGAAATGCTGCGGCTGCATGCGCCGGTCAATGGCGTGGCATTGGGTGGCACCGGTTTCGGCGCCAACGAGATCGTCTCCTCCGGGGAAATGATGGTGGTTGCACGCATCGGCGTCGGCTACGACGCGGTGGACGTGAAAGCCCTGAGCGGCAAGAAAATTCCGCTGATGACGACCGGCATCGCCAATTCGCCGTCGGTCGCCGAATGCGCGCTGTTCATGATGCTGTGGCTGGCGAAGCGCTCGACCGAACTGGACAGCATCGTCAAGAGCGGCAACTGGACCAAGCGCCTCGGCGCGATCCCATACGATCTTCTCGGCAAGACCGCGCTGGTGGTCGGCTTCGGCCGCATCGGTACACGGACGGTGAAGCGGCTGGTGGCGATGGAAATGAACGTTCTGGTCTATGATCCGTTCAAGTCCGTCGCCGAGGTCGAGGCGGCGGGCGCGGAATACGTGACCGATCTCGACACGGCGCTGCCGCGCGCCGATTTCGTTTCGATCCACTGTCCGAAATCGCCGGAGACGGTCAACATGTTCGGCGCGGCTCAATTGCAGTTGATGAAGCCGACGGCCTATCTCATCAACACCGCGCGCGGCGGCATCGTCGACGAGGACGCGCTTCATGCGGCGCTGACCTCGGGCAAGATCGCAGGCGCCGGCGTTGACGTGTTCGCCCAGGAGCCGCCGCGGCCAGACCATCCGCTGTTCAAACTCGACAACGTCATCACCGCGCCGCATCTGGCCGGCGTGACGCGCGAAGCGCTCGATCGCATGGGCCTGCAAACCGCGAAGAATATTCTCAGCGCGCTTGACGGCAAACCGATCCGCGAGAATGTCATCAATCAGGATGCGCTGGGGTAAGAAAAGCGCGGATTGATTTGAAGATGTAATCGGTATTCGGGTCGTCCCGGCGAAGGCCGGGACCCATACTCCCTGTCGATGTGGTTGCGAAGAAATCTTCAACCGTTGTTCTTGGCAGAGAGTGCGGTGGTTATGGGTCCCGGCCTTCGCCGGGACGACGTTGTGAGTGACGAGGCTTCATGCCCCTCCAAAACCGCGTGTCGCCGTTCGGCGAGATTGTTGCGACCGCGCATCGCGGCCGCTTCACCGGCAATCGCGGCATCATCCACGATCCAGGGACGAAGACGCTGCTGAACCGGCGCTGGTCGTCGAAAGCGTGGATCACCTGCATCTGCGAATTTCGCGGACGCAGGCGCAAGGTGATGGGCGGCCGAAGCTGGACCGAGCTGTTCTTCCTCGATGAAGCGACATCCTTCGCGGCAGGGCATCGTCCGTGCTTCTATTGCCGACGGGACAATGCGACGGCATTCCGCGATGCATGGGCCAGGGGCAACGGCTACACAAAGCCTTACGCGACCGAGATGGACGCCGTGCTTCACGGCGAGCGGCTGGATGGCCGCGAGAAGCGGCTGCATCCGTTGCACGCTGCCGCGCTCAAGTTGCCGAACGGGGCGATGGTGACCAGCGGCGGCGAGGGTTATTTGATCGCGAATGGCGAAGCGTGGCGCTGGTCGTTTGCGGGTTACAGCCGCGCGACGACAACTCTCGCGGATGCAAGACTTTTGACGCCGCCGTCGATCGTCAATGCACTGCGCGAAGGCTATCCGCTGCAGATCGGGGTTTAGGCCGTTTTCGCGATCCGGTCCATGCGGCCTGCGACGACACGAATCTTGCCGGGAGACGCCAGCCAGATCGCAGCGGCGGACAGCGCGCTCACCGCAATGCCGATGACAAAGGCCACCGTGTAGTCGCCGTAGATGTCGTGCAGGATGCCGGTCACCCACGGACCTGCGGCGCCGCCGGCCAGCGCTGTAAATCCAATCGTGCCGAAGATCGTTCCGAAGTGCTTGCCCTGAAAAATTTCGGCGACGACCGCGCCCATGATGGAGGTAAATCCGTAGCCGAGCGCGCCTTGCGCAACGACCATGACATAAACCAGCAGCAGTGTCGGCGTGTATTGCAACGCGATCAGAATGGCGAAACAGATCGCAAAGCCGAGCGATGAGACCGTCCAGATCCACTCGCGGCCGATTCGATCAGACAGATAACCGAGCGCGATCTGGCCCGGAATGCCGATCAGGCTGACCATGCCCAGCGCCCACGCCGCCGAGGTTGAACTGAAACCGATCTCGACGAGATACTTGGTCTGATGCACCTGCACGGCATACCAGACATAGAGACCGCAGAAATAGCCGAGCGAGATCCACCAGAACCGCGCAGTGCGCACGGCGAGGCTAAGCGTCCAGTCCGTCGCGGCCCATGCCGGGTCGACGATGTTCGATGGAGGCGCGACAGTCGTTGCGGTCGGCGCGGCATCACCGTCCGGACGCAGTCCGATATCCTCGGGGCGCTTGTGCAACAGCAGATTGAGCGGGATCAGTGCGACAAGAACGAGGATACCCATCGCCCAGCTCGCTGCACGCCAGCCGCTTCTGTCGATCAGAAGCTGCACCCACGGCAGGATGATGATCGAGCCGATGCCGACACCGGCGAAGGCGAGGCCGACCGCAAGCCCGCGGCGTTTGACGAACCAATTCGGCAGGAACAGCGACTGGCCGGAATAGCCGAGGCAAATGCTGCCGGCGCCAACGAGACAACCGATAGTGACGTACAGATGCCAGGGCTGTGTCGTCAGCGGTGCGAGAAGAAGTCCGGCGCCCATCAGCACCACGCCGAGCTCCATCACCGTGCGCGGGCCGGAGCGGTCCATCAGTTTGCCCATCAACGGACTGAGCAGCGCCGAGACCAGAAAGCCGACCGAAAACGCGCCCGCGGTGATACCGCGATCCCAGCCGAACTCATCGACGATCGGCGAGAAGAACAGCGAGAACGAGGTGCGGGCATTCACGCCGATGCCCATGGTGATGAAGGTTACGGCGACAATGATCCAGCCGTAATAGAAGGGCAGGCGGCGCATGCGG
>JAFVHU010000105.1 GCA_017474385.1 Afipia sp.
ATCGCCCCCCGGCGCACGATCCTGCCGGACCCAGCCGGACAAGAAGTCCCGTGCGCGTCGTGGCGATCGAACACCGATCGCAGCCACCGCATCCCGCCCCGCGTATCGTGACGATCGCGAAACGCCCCTCATGACGGGGCGGGACACGCCGAACATAAGAGAGGTTCAGACCGCGGGGATTTGTATCCCCATCACGAAATGTTGCAGGCTCGTAGCCCGTATGCAGCAGACCGGAATGCGGGAAGCACCGCCCGAGCGGCCCCGGATTGCGCTTCGCTTCATCCGGGCTGCGCTGGCTGAAATTTCAAGCTGAACGGCATTGTGGATTCCGGGCCCCGGAATGACGGACAGAGAAAATCCATGCCATCAGCTACAGCAACATCCGGCGACTGTAACCAGATTGCTCCATGCTCCATCCGGGCTACGGTTATCCATAGCCATGGGAGCGGAAAATGCCCTCCTCCGAGATCGACTCCATCCGCGCGCTGTTGACGGCGAAGGCCCGGCCGGTCGGCTGGGCGCAACGGCGCGAGCGGCTGGACGAGATCGGCTCGGTGTGGCCTGTCGCGGATGACATTCAACTTACAAGCGTCGATGTGAATGGCGTGCCGGGCGAATGGTCGCTCGCGCCCGGCAGCGACACGTCGCGCGTGCTGATGTTCTTCCATGGCGGCGGCTATTGCTCAGGCTCGATCACAAGCCACCGCCGCATGGTGACCGAAGCCGGACGCGCGGCAAAAATCCGGACGCTCGCGGTCGGCTATCGCCTCGCGCCGGAGCATCCATTCCCTGCGGCCTTCGATGACGCGATGACCGCGTGGCGATACCTGCGCAAGCAGGCCTATCTGCCGTCGCAGATCGCCATCGGCGGCGACAGCGCAGGCGGCAACCTCACGGCCGTGCTGATCAACACGCTGCGCGCACAAGCCGAGCATCCATCCTGCGCGTGGCTCACCTCGCCCTGGACCGATCTCACCATGTCCGGCGAATCCCTTGCGACCAAGGACACGCTCGATCCGATCATTCACAAGGGCTATCTCGGCGAACTCGCCGACGCTTTCGTGCCTGCGGGCATGGCGCGCAACGATCCGCGCATCTCGCCGCTGTTTTCCAATCTGCACGGATTTCCGCCGACACTGGTTCAGGTCGGGTCGCACGAGACGCTGCTTGACGACGCGACGCGCTTTGCGGCGGCGCTCGGCGCCGCTGATGTCGATGTCACGCTGGAAATCTGGCCGGAGATGATCCACGCCTGGCCGCTATGGAACGCACATCTCGAACCCGGCCGCCGCGCGCTCGCCAATGCGGGCGCGTTCATCCGCCGTCACATGTAGCCTGCTCTCGCGCGGATTGCGGAAATGCGAGCTACGGCTTGCGCACGGCCCAGCGCATCAGCGCCCACGCGCTGCCGCCCGTCGCCATGCCGACAACGTAAATAATCAGGACATGCACCGCCAACGGCGCAGTGATCCGCAGGCCGAGGAAAGAGACCGTGACAGACTGAAGATTCTGAAATGCGAAGATCAGGATTCCCGCGACAAGAACGATGATCACAGCCGTGTTTAACCAGCGCATGGTCCGCCTCGTTTGAAATGAAATACCTACTTCTGCAACACCGTGTTGGGCTGGCCCTTCTCGACCATGTCGATGACCAGCAGTTTCACCGGCACCTTGCCCTTGTTGGCGCCGAAGTGCCACTGGTCGACCGCCTCGAGAATGAAGTCGCCGGTCTTGAAGGTCTCGGTCTTGTCTATGTTCAGGTTGGTGACCTCGATGGTCCCCGCCTGCACATAGGCATAGCGCGGAAATGGATGCTTGTGCTTCGGCAGCACTGCACCCGGCGGAATCTCGTAGGTCGAGACGATAACCTGCGCGTCCTTCTGCGGCAGCACGACGGGCTGGCCGCTTGACGTCGTGGTGGCGGACAGCACCGGCTTGACCACGACCTTGCCGGTTACTGCCTGAGTGTCCGCATAAAGCGGCGATGCGATCAGCAACAGGCCGAGCGCAAAGGGAAGAGATTTCATTGCATCAAACTCCGATGTTTCGTCATTCCGGGGCGCGAGCCGCGCGAGCGAGCCCGGAATCCAGCGATGTGAGAAGAAGAAAGATGGATTCCGGATCGGCCAGCTTCGCAGGCCATCCGGAATGACGGCTGAGGGGGTGTCGCGTCACTCATAAACCATCACGCCGTCATCGACCTTTCCGAGACGCAGCGAGACGATATCGAGCGCGTAATTCTGGTAGAGCTTCCAAGGCCGCTTCGAACCTTGTTTCGGCATCTTCGCCACCGAGCGCTGCACATAACCCGACGTGAAATCGAGCCAGTTCTCCTGCTTCACCTCGGGATCGGTGTTGCGCGGGGTGCACTGCTTGTAGCCACGCTTGTCCATGTAGTTGATCAAGCGGCAGACGTATTCGCAGGTGAGATCGCATTTCAGCGTCCACGAGGCGTTGGTATAGCCGAACGACGACGCCAGGTTCGGCACGTCGGAATACATCATGCCCTTGTAGTTCAGCGTATTGGCGAAATCGACCGCACGGCCGTCGACGCTGACCTGCATGCCGCCAAGCACTTGCAGATTAAGACCGGTGGCGGTCACGATCAGATCGGCTTCAAGCTCGCTGCCGTCTGAAAGACGGATACCCTTCGGCGTGAAGGTCTCGATGGTGTTGGTCACCACCGAGGAACGGCCGTCCTTGATCGATTTGAACAGGTCGCCGTCCGGGACGAGGCACAGCCGCTGCTGCCAGGGATTGTAGCGCGGCGTGAAATGCGTGCCGATGTCGTAATCCGAGCCGAGCGCATGGCGCACGCCCCCTAGGATCATCTGCTTGGCGCGCTCCGGCTTGCGGCGGCAGAGCTGGAAGAAATACATGCCCCAGAGCACATTGCGCCATCGGATCATGTGATAGGCGAGCCTCAAGGGCAGCTTCTCGCGCAGCTTGTTGGCGAGCGCGTCTTCCGCGGGCCGCGCAACCACATAGGTCGGCGAGCGCTGCAGCATGGTGACATGCGCGGCGGTCTTGGCCATTTCCGGCACCAGCGTCACGGCGGTCGCGCCCGAGCCGATCACCACCACGCGCTTGCCGGCGTAGTCGATGTCGCTGGTCCACTTCTGCGGATGCACGATGCGGCCTTTGAACTGATCGGCACCGGGAAACTCCGGAAGATAGCCGCCCTCATAGGAGTAATAGCCGCTGCACATGAAGAGGAAATTGCAGGTGAGATGCGCGACTTCCTTTGCAGGCCCCCGCTCTACTTCCACGGTCCAGCGCGAGTCCTTTGAGGACCACGACGCGCTTTTGACCTTATGGTTGAAGCGGATTTTCTGCTCGATGCCGTTGTCACGCGCGGTCTCGCGCACATAGTTCAGAATGCGCGGACCGTCGGCAATCGCCTTGGGCTCGGTCCACGGCTTGAACGAATAGCCGAGGGTGTACATGTCGCTGTCGGAACGGATGCCGGGATAGCGGAACAGATCCCAGGTGCCGCCGATGCTCTCGCGTCCTTCGAGGATCGCGTAGCTCTTCCCGGGGCAATTCTTTTGCAGATGATAGCCCGCGCCGATGCCCGACAGGCCCGCGCCGACAATCAGCACATCGAAGTGGTCGTTATTTGTTTTGGTCTTATCGAGCATTTCAGTCTCCCTGACCCGGATTTAACCGGCAAGCAGGGCGGCATGGCAACCGGGATTTCCGGTTTAAAACAGCAAAAAGCCCCATCATTTCTGACGGGGCCTAGTGGGCCGATTCTAACATTCGCATCATATTGCGGCGGACTTCCTTGCGAATGTTAGAATCAAAGGCCCACTAGCAGCTATACTTCTAGTGGAGCTTTGGATTTGACATTCGCTTTGGAAAGCGCGGCAAAATGGAGCGAATGTCAAATCCGCTCCACTAGTGACGTCCGTTTCAGTACATCCGTGAAACGAGCGAAAAGCTGGCTGCTGCTGCCGTTACATCCGTGGCGGCAGCGCCTGGCTCTTTTTCTTGTTCAGGCGAGCGCGACAACCGGTGACCGGTCGTCGCGATCAGGCCTTACAGAATCTGCAGGTTTTCTGCGCTGGTCTTGCCGCGCATCTTGTCAACCTTGGCTTCATACGAAACCTTCTGTCCTTCGGCGAGGCCGGTCAGGCCAGCGCGCTCGACAGCGCTGATGTGAACGAACACATCGGTGCCGCCATCGTTCGGCTGAATGAAACCAAAGCCCTTTTGGCCGTTGAACCACTTCACAGTACCAGTCGTCATAACAAACAATCCTTTAGGCGCGTACGTGCGCATTTCCGCACGACGTCGCGCGGAGCAAATCCAATCTAGCGATGTCTTTGGGTAAGGAGCCGAAGGGGACTAATGAGTCCAATGGGCGCTTTAACTAAAGCTGTGCCGCAAATCGAATGCGAGGCTTGTAGCAGCTACCCGCCCTAAAGCAACAACTCAATTGTGTTCGCGCAGCGGCGCGGGCATTTAACCCAGCAACGCCAGAGACTTGCGAGCTGAAAATAGCCTGCCGGTGCAACGGCATTTCCAGCTTAACGTGCGGATATATCCTTAAAGTTCATCAGGAAGATTCAGTTCGGCCAGCGAGGCATCCATGCCGGCCCTATCACTGCACTGCGCCCGCAGGACTGCTCGATGCCGCGAAGAAGGCCGCCATTGCCAAGGAGATCACGCGCATCCACAACGCGGTGACACGATCTCTCCACAATAGACTTGATTACAATTTTACAGATTAGCGATTAACCATCGCTGCGGCGGTCGTCTTTTGGTTTGGCGCTGCGATCCTACATGAAGTTGATGCAGCGGTTCATTCAGATCGTCCAAATCATCTGGGCCGTCGTGCTCGTCATTCTAGGTGGCGCGATCGGCGCAGCCGTCGGTTATGGCAACGGCGGCTGGATTGGAGGCGTTTGCTTAGGTGCAGCAGGCATTTTCATCGGCGCGGCCTTAGGCGCCATCGGAGCAGCAAACGGATTGTCATTCATATTGCAAATGCTCAGAACCTTCTCCTGACGTCGCTGCCCGAGTCACACCACCGCATTGCTCGGCGTCGGGCGATCATGGATCTGCTGGCCGAACAGGCTTCCGACCAATTCGACCACCGTGTGCGCGGTGAGGCCGCGGTTGTCGAGAAACGGATTGAGCTCGACCAGATCGAGCGAGCGCACCAGACCTGAATCCTGAAGCATCTCCATCACCAGATGCGCCTCGCGATAGGTCGCTCCGCCCGACACCGTGGTGCCGACGCCGGGCGCGGACACCGGATCGAGAAAATCCACGTCCAGGCTGACATGAAGGACGCCGCTGCGCGCCCTCACCCGCTCGATGAACTCGCACATCAGCACGCTGACGCCGAATTCGTCGATCCGGCGCATGTCGGCGATCCAGACGTCGCGCTGGGCGAGCAATTCCTTTTCCTTTTTGTCCACCGAGCGCAGGCCGAACAGGCCGAGCTGGCGCGTCACGATCGAGGATCGCTCTTTGCGCGGCAACAGATCGTCCAGTCCCGGCTCGCCGCACAGGAATGCGCCGGACATGCCGTGCATGTTGCCGGTGATCGTCGTCGCCGGCGTGTTGTAGTCGGCGTGAGCATCGAGCCAGAGCACGAACAGCTCGCGCTCCTGTTCGTGCCAGTGGCGCGCGACGCCGCTCACCGACCCCATCGACAGCGAGTGATCGCCGCCGAGGAAAACCGGAATCGCGCCCGACTTCGCCATGGCGTAGGCGCGCTTGCTGGTCTCACGGGTCCATGCCTTGATTTCGCGGTAGTGCTTTGCATTCGGCGGCGGCGCTTCATCGCTGAATGTGAGATCGCGCGGCGAGATATCGCCGAGGTCCTCAACCTTGAAGTCGAGGCTTTCCAGCAGCGGCGCGATGCCCGCCGTACGCAGCGCCGCCGGCCCCATCAGCGCGCCCTTCTGCGAGGCGCCGACTTCGATCGGCACGCCGAGCAGTGAAATGTCCCTGGGATAGGAGCTTGTCACGGCAACCTCGCGGCGAATGACGGCGGAACCCAGCCGCCAGTCTATCGGGATTCGCTTACCGAATGTATGTCGCCTCAACACAAAAAGCCCCGGATCGCTCCGGGGCTTTTCCTTACGATGTCATCCTTCGAGGCTCGCACGCTGACGCGGCTCGCACCTCAGGATGACGCACCGGATGCTGTTGCCGTCATCCTGAGGTGCGCGCACTTACGCGCCTCGAAGGATGACGAACAACAATCAATAACGGTAGTGATCGCTCTTGTACGGGCCTTCCTGCTTCACGCCGATATAGTCGGCCTGATCCTTGCGCAGTTCGGTGAGCTTGACACCGATCTTGGCAAGATGGAGGCGCGCGACCTTCTCGTCGAGCGACTTCGGCAGCACGTAGACTTCCTTCTTGTACTTGCCGTCCTTGTTGTTGGCCCACAGTTCGATCTGCGCCAGCGTCTGGTTGGTGAACGACGCCGACATAACAAATGAAGGGTGCCCCATCGCGTTGCCGAGGTTCACGAGGCGGCCCTCCGACAGCATGATGATGCGGTGACCGTCGGGGAACGCGATTTCATCGACCTGCGGCTTGATGTTGGTCCACTTCAGGTTCTTCAGCGAGGCGATCTGGATCTCGTTGTCGAAGTGGCCGATGTTGCAGACGATGGCGCGATCCTTCATCGCGCGCATGTGCTCGATGGTGATGATGTCCTTGTTGCCGGTCGCGGTGACGAAGATGTCGGCCTGCGGC
>JAFVHU010000106.1 GCA_017474385.1 Afipia sp.
GGATGCTTCAGGTCGATGATCTGATCGAGCCGAGAGCGGAACAGATCCTGCTCTCCCGTCTCCCGCCGTTCCGGTGGCCGCATCTGGTCCCTCGCCAAATCGTTCCCAAACGAGAGAATCACAAATTAAGTTTGCAAGGAAACCCCTTCAAAAGACCCGATTCCCGGCAAACTCGAGCGCAGCAGCATCCCGTTTCCGGATTCCAAATCAACGACTTGAGAATTCTTCACGGACGACGAATTAAGAAAATCCTCCGCGCTCGAAAATGCTTTAGCAATGAAGCCAAGCGATCTTCGAAGGCCGACAGTTGCATCGCGGATAGATTCATCATCATCGATGACCGCGATTGAAGGCTTGATCGGCATTTTCTGGCTCCTGAGCCCAGATTTGCTGTCGCAAGCAGTCAAAGAAACACTCCCGCAGGCGTAACCGTCCGCCCTGAAGGAAATGAAACATTTGCGCGGGAAAGGCGATTATACTGCGGTATAGAAGTCAATAAAAGTCGATTACCGAAGGCATTTTAAGCGGGGCTTATCCAGCCTTAGATAGCTTGCTCGTTGTCGAAAGAGGCGGGGAGTTGATCGGCCATTCTTACAAGCTCAACGACCGATTTCGCCTGCATCTTTCGCATCAACTGGCCGCGGTGAACCTTGACGGTGATTTCGCTGAGCCCGAGCGTCGCGGCAATTTGCTTGTTGAGTTGTCCAGCAACAACAAACGCCATGATTTCTCTTTCCCGAGAGGTCAGAGTGCCAAAACGTTCCTGAAGCGCAGCAATGTCTGATGCCTGACGACGCCGAACCAAATCTTTCTCAAATCCGGCCTGGATGGCATCGAGCAAATCTTGGTCCTGGAATGGTTTGGTCAGAAACTCGATAGCGCCCGCTTTCATGGCCCGCACAGACATCGGAACATCGCCATGGCCGGTGATAAAAATGATAGGCAGGTGAATGCCCGATTTGATCATTTCGCGTTGAAAATCCAGGCCGCTCAGCCCAGGAAGTCTCACATCAAGCACCAGACAGCCCGGCACGTCTGGACGATCGCTCCTGAGAAATGCATCCGTTGACTCAAAGAACCGTGCACTCAAGCCCATCGATTGGAACAGGCTGTCCAAGGCCTCGCGGACAGCCAGGTCATCATCGATAACGAATATGACTGATGGCTGATCCGTCATGGCACACTCGCTTCCCGGATCGGCAGCTCAAACCGAAAGATCGCCCCGCGCGGTTCATTCGGCGTCGCCCAGATTCGACCGCCATGGGCTTCCACGATGGAACGGCTAATTGCAAGACCCATTCCCATACCATCCGGTCTGGTAGTGTAGAAAGCATCGAACACACGATTGAGCTTATTACTCTCCAAGCCTGCCCCGGTATCGTGCACCGAAAACGACACGGCCCTTGAATTGTCGTTCGTTGTACGGACCAGCAGATCATGCGGCCCATCCTCCATGGCGGCCGTCGCCTCGATGGCATTGACGATCAAGTTGAGAACAACTTGCTGTAGCTGTATTCGGTCTCCGAAAACTGACGGCAGATCATCCTGAAGTTCAGTATTCAGCGAAACGTGATTTCGTTGAATTTCGCTGAGCGTCAAGGCAATGGTTTCCAGAACAGTTTCATTGAAATCGAACCGTTCGTTCTGTGGCGCAGCCTTTCTAGCTAGATTGCGAATCCGACCGACGATTTCACCAGCCCGGTTCGCCTCTCGGACAATTCGTTCGAGAGTTTGCTTTGTCTTCTCGATATTTGCCGGCTGGTTGGTGAGCCAGCGCAAGCCCGCGTTCCCGTTCGTCACGACCGCAGCGAGGGGCTGGTTCACTTCATGTGCAATTGAGGCCGTGAGTTCCCCGAAGGTCGTTACCCGCGCGATATGCGCCAGTTGGGCACGCGCTTCATAGACCGCCACTTTTGCGGAATCGATTTTCAGAACGAGGTATGTCGTCGCTGCAATTGCCGCGATGCTGATCACACAATTGACCAGTCCAGCCTGCGGAGAACCAGAACGGGTTAAGAAGTAGCTTAAGATTGTCAGCACTATGCACGCCGCACCCACAAGTAGAACGCCGCGCTTCTGGCAGAAGCTGACCGACATCAGAACAACGGCCACGTAGAAAACAGCGGCAGCGATTTCGAGATCGGTCACCGTGTCGAGGATGAAGATCGCGATTGCCGAGATCGTGGCAGTCAGGGGCAATATCGATAGTCGGTTGATTGCGAGGAAATGCGAAATGCGTTTCACAAGGCGCCGCTCTCTTGGCGTGTTCTATCTGGTGGAAAATACGACCGATACGGTTTGAGATTATAGCTGCTCCGACCGGGTCTGACGACCTGCTCACGAGGCGAGACAAGAATCGAACGGTTATGCCTGAAAAATAAGACTTTTGCGGCCGCGCAAATTTTGACGTGGTGCGAGACCAATGGCCATCAAGCCGTGGCGGAGTTTGTCGAAGGAGGAGCAACAGGAACTGACGACAAGCGGCCAGTTTTCCAGCAGATGACCGAGCGCGCCTGCGACGGCGACAACGCGCTTGATGTCATTGCCGTGCATAGCTACAGCCGCTTCTTTCGCGATGCCTTTGGCCAACGCCCAGCAGGGCTTCTGGAACGGTTCGCCCGTCCCTCTTGGCTACGTCCCCGCCGAGGTCGAAAAGCGCGGCACCAAGATCAAGAAGACCCTGGCCAGCGATCCCGTCGATGCCGAAACCGTCCAACTTATTTTCAAGCTGTATATTTATGGCGACCGCACGTCCGGCGCACTCGGCGTCAAAGAGGTCGTTAAATAGCGCAACAGCCGCGGCTATCGCACACGCATCAACGCCAGCAAGGACGTGCTCGAAAGAGTGGTCTTGGCCGGCCGGAATAAGTCCAATCCGGGTTCGCAGATGAGTACTAAATGGCGCGCC
>JAFVHU010000010.1 GCA_017474385.1 Afipia sp.
GAGGGGTTGTCACACCAGTTCCCATTCCGAACACTGAAGTTAAGGGCCCCATCGCCGAGGGTAGTGCGGGACCCGCCCGTGCGAGAGTAGGACGCCGCCGGCTTTATTTGGGGCTGTAGCTCAATTGGATAGAGCATCAGACTACGAATCTGAGGGTTGTGGGTTCGATTCCCGCCAGCCCCGCCAAATAGAAGATCGCAAAGAAAGTCCAGATTGCGGGGTGGAGCAGCCTGGTAGCTCGTCAGGCTCATAACCTGAAGGTCGTTGGTTCAAATCCAGCCCCCGCTACCAATCGGACCGTAGCGCAGCCTGGTAGCGCGTTTGCTTGGGGTGCAAAAGGTCACGAGTTCAAATCTCGTCGGTCCGACCAATTTGCGAAGTATCGACAAGACGGCATGCAAATGCCGTTTTTTTTTTTTTTGGATGCCCCCGGTTTCTCCTTGATTTGCCAGGCAAAATATGATATAATATGAGGCACTATGACTGAAGAAGAAAAGAAGAAGCAGGAACAAGAGAATGTGATGGACCTGGAGTTCATCAAGAAGATCATGGCCAAGCGCGATGAAAGCGAGTGGCAGGGAGCGAAACCCGAAGAAGTTCAGGCGATCGTCCGAGTATTCGTGGAAGCGGGCTTGAAGGCGATGGCGGAGAGTCGCGAGTTGCATTTCCGGCGACTCCTCGACCAGCTCGACCAGACGGCAATCAATCTGGCAATCATTCGCGAGGCCGCGTTGGATCATGTCAACTGGGTGTTTCCGGCCGAGCAGCGGCGCATGTTGACGGAAGTGCTTTCCGCCTATACGATGCTGGCGTATTTGGGGTTTGTGGGCAAACTCTTGCCGGACGAGCTGGAGCGATTGCAAATCCGCGCCGCCACGTTGGCGGAGAATTGGGGCGATTTCCTCGATGCGGTGTTGGAGCGCCAGCCGAAACAGGAGGAATCGTGCCGGAAGGCCACTTTGGCGGCAACCGGACTGATCGAGAGCTGGGTTAAAATCATGAAGGGCGAAACGAAGGGCCGGTTGACTCCGGAATACGCCCAGGCGTGGACGGATCTCGGCGAGGCGTTGGGGAAAATCGCGGAATCGACCGTGCTCGACCGACAGGAAATGGTCGAGGCCAAACTGCGCGACGAAAACAAGTTCTTCGATTTTCTCCGGACCAAATACCAGACGGGCGAAAAGGCGTTGGACGATCAGACCGTATTCGCTTCGCTGGCGCAAAAATGCCGCATCGTGATGCATGATCCGGAAGTGCTCAAACGGAGCGACTGCATACCGGCCAGCGAATATCTCAAGATGGATCTCGACGTCGACGATCCCGACGCCATCTTCACTACCGACTGGCTGCGCAAAGGCGGCGCGGCGATGCTCGTTTCGGAATCGGGAACGGGCAAGTCGGTTATGGCGCTGCAGATGGCGCTCAGCTGGGCGGCCGGCAAAGAGGCGTTCGGTTTCAAACCGCTCAGACCGCTCAAGATCGCAATCTTCCAGACCGAGGACGACAAAAAGAAACTGACCAAAATCATGCATAGCATGAAGTACGGCTTCATGCAACTCGAAGGTTGGGCGGAAGAAGAATTCATGGCAGCGGTCAAGCGGGTGCATTTCCGCCTCGCGCATGGCGCCAGAGGCGAGGCGTTCCTGAAGAAGCTGGTGGAGACGCAACGCTCGGCCGGTATGATGCCGGATGGATTCTACGATATGGTGATCGTCAATCCGTTGCAGGCGTTTACCGGCACGGACATCTCCGAAAACGCCAAACTGACCACGTTCATTCGCGAAGGGCTTTCCCCGATTCTCGAGGCCGACCGGGACGACGAGATGAACAAATACGCCAAAGACATGCCGGCCAAGCTGGCGTTCTTCGCGGTGCACCATACGAACAAGACGCCCCAGAACCAGAATCAGCGCAAAGAATTCGGTCGGGGTTTGGGCGCGCAGTATGCGGCAGCGGGTGGCGCGGAACTCACCAACTGGATGCGCTCGATCATCTCGTTGGTGATGAATCGTCCGCCCAAGCCGTTTTCCATGTGCATGCCCAAGGGTGGCGAAGATGCGCAATGGCCGACGCCGGAGGGCGAAGTACACCCCACCCGCTACGTGCGCCATTTCGACAATCGCAACCTCAAGAAGGGCGAGATGCCGGTGCTTTTCTGGTTGGAGGACGGCAAGGAAATGTCGGTCAAGCAAATCCAAGACCCTGCTGCCGATGCCGAAGCTATGGTGGCCGAAGCCAAAGAAAGGGCGGCAACTTGGACCTCGACCGAGTTAAGAGACCTGGCCGAAGACCTCTATGGCCGCGATTATGGTCGTACGGTGCTCAAGTATATTCAGGCGCATACCGAGCAGCTGGGTATAGTGACAACGCATGGCTTGAAGAACAAAATTTGCTATAATTTCAAATAAAACGCAAAAACCTCAGTTTTGCAGTTTGGCGGCAGTTTTGCGCAACCTGTTTGGCGCAAGCCCTCCGCCAAACTGAATTTTTACCCCTGAGATAGATGAGAGAAAACTCGATAAAATATCGATTAGTCCAGTTTTGCAGTTTGGCGGAGGTATGTTTCGCCAAACACGCCAAGCAGAAAAAGTATTTGCATGCGCATATATAATATGCGCAATACCGCCAAACTGAAATATCCGCAAAGCTGGTGGGCTGACCTTCGCGGAGATGACCTCATGACCTGTGCGGAGCGCGGGGTGTGACCTTCGCGGAGCGCGGGGGTTGACTTCCGCGGAGCACAGGGGGTGACCTTCGAGGGGGGTGGGCACCCCCTAGGGTGTCGCCCCGTATGGCGAGGGGGTAACGCCCTATTGGGCGACAGGGGGAGGGGTGCGCACCCCCCCCGGCATTTACCGATTGTGCGATTTACCGATTTACCGATTGTCCGATTGTCCGATTTACCGATTGGTGCACTTTTTGCTTGCTTTTTGACGCGGAATATGATATAATATAAGCAACAATTGGAGGAAAGCGAAATGCCTGCAGTACAAGAAGCTATCGACCGTATGTCCTTTGCCGACAAGGTGAAGACGATGGAATACTTGTGGATGGCGATGACTGCCGTGGCCGAGCCCGATCCTCCGGCCTGGCATGAAGATGTGCTGGCCGCGCGTCGCCGCCGGGTCGAAGCGGGTGAAGAAGGATTTATGTCGGTTGCGGAGTCCAAGCGTCGCCTGTACGAGGAAGTTCATGCGCGTTAGGATTCTCGAGTCGGCTCATAACGACTTTCGCAACGGCTACTGGTTCTACGAGAATCAGGAACCGGGTGTGGGCGATTATTTCAGCGACACTCTTTACGCCGAGATCGAATCGCTGGCGCTGTATGCCGGCATCCACAACAAGCGCTACGGATTGTATCGTGCGCTATCCCGCAGATTTCCGTATTCGATCTATTACGACATCGAAGATGGCGAAGCGCGGGTCTATGGCGTGCTGGACAACCGTCGCGATCCCGGCTGGATATGCCGGCATTTGCGGGAAGCAATGGGCAACGGTTAACCGTCGCCCGTTGCCTAGCGCCTCGTATCGGACGAGAAACTCGCCGACAGGCTCCGTGCGCACGCCGAATTCGTTGCCGGACTCTTCCACCCCAAACTGGCCCTCTTTCTTATTAGGGGGTGTGGGGGGAAAGCTATTAGGGGGTGTGGGGGAAAGCATTCTTTCTCCGTCTCCGTTTTCTTGACTCATGGCTGAGCTTCTCTTCGGTTTCGGTTTGAGGTTCGTCCTCTGACGCTTGACAGAGAGATGCCGAAAGCAAAAATATCATTTTCCCTATTGACAAGAGCGGGTGGAATATGATATAATATTGGCAACAATGGGTAAGAATTACACTGTTGCGGCTTTCGGGCGCATCCCGGCACACCTTCGCAAGGAGGCGGCGTATGGTGGCGGATTTCGTTATGGAGATAAAGGCAGAATGAGAAAGAGACCGGACAAAGCGCAGAAAGGCGCTGCACGCGAGGTGCAGGTCGCCGTGCCTGCTTTTGCCTCGGTGCAAGACAAAGTGGTGGTTGTCCGCGGGGTGCCGGCAATGCTTGACTTTGATATTGCGGCGCTGTACGGAGTGGAAACCAAGCGGGTGAATGAAGCCGTTCGCAACAATCCCAAAAAGTTTCCTTCCGGATACGTTTTCGAGTTGGACAGTGCCGAATCGCAAGCTATAAGGTCGAAATTTTCGACCTTAGAAAGCAGAGGCAAGGGACGGCACTCGAAGTATTGTTACAAGGCATCATCATAATCCTTTCAAAATCAAACAACAAAAGAGGTAAAAACATGAGTAAACTAATAACACAAATTAAGCGGTTGGCGCTTGCGCTGTGCTTTGTGACGCCACTGGTGTCATGGGCAGCGACGACTGTAGGCTACGAAGACTTCGGCGATGTCGCCGGCGTTGTTCTGTGGCGCGCGACGCAAACGACATTCCACAACAGCACGGTCGCCGATGTTGCAGCCGACGGCACTGTCGGCGATGAGTATGCGATGCTCGCAGATCAAAGTGCCAAGTCATGGAAACGCTTTGCTTCCAACCAGACGGTCTACTCCGCGCCTGGCATGCTTCTCGTATATGACAAGGCCAGTTCCGACGACGAAACGCCTGTTGTCTATACCCAGAATTCCGAGCCGGATTTCGGGCCGTTGTCGTTTGGTGGATTGTGGGTACAGACTCTGGCCGCCAACGATTCTCCGTTCAAACTTGCAGACGGCGGATCTCGTGCCACGGAATTCGGCAACGCTTCCTATAGCGGCACGACGCTTTTCAAATTTGACAAGTCGTTCACTATTGAC
The DNA here is from genome assembly GCA_017474385.1 of Afipia sp. Taxonomy (GTDB): domain Bacteria; phylum Pseudomonadota; class Alphaproteobacteria; order Rhizobiales; family Xanthobacteraceae; genus Afipia. The sequence continues at coordinate 4,789 of JAFVHU010000010.1, forward strand.
CGTCAAGGCACGTTTTCGTTCCTCGGCACGGTGAATCTCGCCGTGGCGCAGGATGCGGTATTCACGATCAATCCATCCTATCCCGCACAGAGCATTGTAGTCCCGGCCGGCTCCACGCTTGTGCCCACTGGCGCAGGCACAATCACGCTCAACACCGCCGGCTTGACCGTAAACGGTACGCTCGACCTCACGGCATCGACGCTCCCGACGATCAGCGGCAACGTGAGGTTTGCCAGCGGCAGCTCGCTCGTTCTCCCGGAGGGAATCGCGACGGGCGAGGCGATTTCCGTAGCCGTCTGCTCCGGCACGCTCACTGCTGATGGTGTCGTTTCGGTGAAAATCGGTACGGCCGATCCGATCAACGCCGCGCTGACTATCAGCGGCGGCACGATTACGCAGATTGACCAAGCGGTTGTCGAGGAGACCTTTACGAACAACTATCCGACGGTCGTCCCTGCCGGCTACATCTATACTTTCACCACCAGCGCGGCGACCACGCTCCCCGATGTCACGGTGAAAGGAACGCTCAAGACCGAAGGCGATTTCACGATCACGGACTTGAAGGTCGCCGCAAGCGGCACTCTTGATGTCGTTTCCGGCAACACGACGGTCGGCGGCGCGGCCTCCAAACAGTTGAGCGGAAATATCACGGTGCGCTCTGGTGCGACGCTCACGAACACTTTGACCGATTCGCTCGACTACAACGGCTCAATGACGGTTGACATCTATGGCACTCTCGCGATGGGTGCGACGCGCTGGTCGATTCCCGATGGTTGCACGTTCAAAGTGCACGGAAGAGCGACGGTGACGGGCACGGGCGACAGCTATGGTGTCCTGGACTTCCTGGCCGCCAATGACCGTGGCTTGGATGTTTACGCGGCATCCAGCGCCAGCTCCGTCACGATCGAAGGAGCGGTGCGCGTCCGTAATAACAATACCCGCATCTGGGTGGCGAGTGGTACGACGCTTGTTCTGCAAAGCGGCATTGTCGAAAAGAACCAGCAGCCGGGTAGTTTCAAACAGACAGGCCCCGGAACGCTTGAGATTTGCGCAACCCAGACCGGTCTTACAGGAACATCGACCCTGCATCAAGGTACGCTTCGCCTGAACAACACGACCACCGCCATACCGCTTGCTTTCAACAGCTCTGCCGCGCTTGAAATCGTCGCTACCGATGCGGCGACGACAGTCCCTGTCAATGTTACGTCGATCAACGGCAATGGCGTCACGTTGACCGGCAACGGCAAGGCAAACGGCACGATCACGAAGACCGCCGCTCCTTCCGGGGATCTCGCGACATTCCTCCAGTCTTCCGCTTGGGAAGGCACGTTCGTCGCCGACTGGGCAGGTGCAAGTGCCACGCACTTCGACATCAACTCCTACGGAAATGCCAATTCCACAGTCCGCGTCACAAAGCTTGTCGGAGGCTACGTCAGTGGCTCTAACGCCAATTTTACGGTTGTTCCTACCGTTGAAGTCAGCGGCTTCATGACGCTCGACAATGGCTATTCCGGCAAGGTCACGACGCTGACGAAGCTCACGGGTTCGGGCGTTTTCACCAACAAGACCTACTCCGTCGACGTCACGACGCTCGACAACTTCACCGGCACGCTTGCAACTTTGATCGGCACTCAGTACGTCGGCATGAAGATCGGCACGATCAATCTTTCCGCCACTCCGGCGGCTGGCGCCAAGATCGTGAACATCACGAGCGATTCGAACATCGGCAACATCGGCAACACCAAGGTGTCGGTCAACGGCGTAGTTGACGATACGATCGCCCTTGAAGTCAAGTCCGACGGTATCTACGTCGTCGTTCCCGTAACCACCGTGGATATAACCATTCCAGAGGTTGACAACGCGACAGTTTCGGTGACAGCCGATGGCGTGGCTGTGACGCCCGAGAATGGCGTGGTTACTGTCGATATTGGCGCGGCTGTCGTCGTTACCTACACTTCCACCACGCACGAAGTGACCAACGGCACCATCGAGTTCACGGCGTCTGAGGCTTACACCGTTGACGTCTCTGGTGTCACCACTACGCCTTATGTGGCGAGCATTGTGGACGGAGCATCCTATACTTCGCTTCAGGCGGCGTTTGATGCGGCCACGAATGGCAAGAAGATCGTGCTTTTGGCCAATGAAGAGGCTGGCGTCACCTTGCCTTCCGAAGAGAAGATGGTCTACTTCTACGCCGGTGAGCTCACTCATGGTGAAATTGCCAATGCTACAGGCAACTACATCACTACTGTGGCTGAAGAGGTGATTAAGATCGGTTCCGAAAATGTGACGGCTACCAAGTATCGCGTACAGGCTGGTTGGGCGGTTGTTACCATTGGTGGGACCGCTACGATGTATGCGATGGCGGACTATGCCATTGCGTTCGAAGCGGCCAATGCTGGTGGCGTCGGCACGACGGTCAAGTTCCTTGATGGTCAGGGTGCTTCCTATGCGGAGTATCTGCCCGCCTTCACGTACGATTCCGTGAATGACATCTATGTGCTCGAGGAGACGCCGGTTGCGGCTGTCTACTCCGGTGTTTCCCAGCTGGGCACCTACACCTCTATTGACGATGCTATTGCAGCGGTTGATACTGATGGATTGACGGTCAAGCTCCTCGACGATGTTGATGTGGTTTCGACCGGACTCACGTTCCCTGCAGATAAGACAATCACCTTCGATCTGAACGGTTATACGCTGACCGCCGGTAACGGGGAGACGAGCCATGTCCAGGTGAACGGTGTTGTAACCATCACCGATAGCTCTGAAGGGGCTGAGGGTCAGATCGTCTCTGGCGAAAATGGCACTTACGGCCTTGTTCAGGTCGCGGAAAACAATACGCAGGAAGGCGCGGCGCTCACGATAGCGGGCGGCACGATTGAGGCATACTTCCCTGATACGCTCAATGGCAGTCAGCAGCATCCCGCCTATGGCGTCACTGTCAAGGGTAAGGGTACCGTCTTCAATATGACAGGCGGCAAGGTCAAGGCTGGACTCATGGCGGTCATGGGCCACGGCAACAAGGCTTCGGCTGGTACGTACACCATCTCTGGCGGTACGATTGAGTCCGTCGACGACTTTGCGATGTATCTGCCAACCAAGGGTGGTTGCAGCGTCACGATCAGCGGAGGTACCTTCGTTGGCAAGGGTGGTATTTGTGTCCGCGCTGGTACGCTCAATGTGACGGGCGGTACGTTCACCGCCAGCGGCACTGGCATTGCTCCTGGAGCATCGGCTGGTACAACTGGGGCTAGTTTCGCTGGCTTGTCGGTTTGGCCGAACTATGGCGTAATTGACGTGACTATCTCCGGTGGCGCGTTCACTTCTGCGACTGGCGTTGATGCGGTTGTTTCGACAGAGTCGGACTATACTGCCTCTATTTCGCTCACAGGTGGCGCCTACTCCACCGATCCGTCGGCCTATGTGGCGTTCGGCTACAAGGCTACGGAGACTGCCGGTACTTGGACGGTTGCCAAGCAGCCGACCACTCCGCCCGAGACGCCTAAGGTGATCGATGTGGATACCACCAAGACAGCTGAGCAGCAGCAGGCGGATGCCGATGCGATCGCGCAGGACACTGTGGTGACGACTCCCAATGCGGATGTCGCGGCTGCGGTGTCGGCCGAGACCTATGACAGCTACTTCACCAAGACTGCGGTCAAGGTGAACGAACAGTGGACGGTCCAGACCGCGCTCAACGAGGATGTGGTGTTCCCGACCGAAGAGTCCGATTACCTGACGGCCGATCTGGCGGACGTGCTGGATGTCGCGGCTGGCGCTGACGTCGAGATCACGACAGCCAAGCCGGGCCTCTACTACTCCATCGAGGCGGCTGAGAACGTTGGCTTCACGTCTGGCAAAGTCGAGGGTGTGCGCGAGCTCGCCACGACCACGACCGTTTCGCCTGCGAAGCCGGCCAAGACTGGTGACGCGGTGTTCTTCCGCGTCAAGGTCAGCGCTACGCCGAACAACAACTAATCGCGCTTTCTTAGCGCTAACGATCGAGGGCTGGGAGCAATCCCAGCCCTTGGTGTTTAACTGAGAATTTACCGATTTACCGATTTATCGATTTACCGATTGTGATTAGTGTGAATGTGCACTTTCCGCTTGCATTTCGCCGGAAAATATGATATAATATTAGACAGATATGGCTAAAATGTCCGAGTTGTCGTTTGTGGTGTTTCTGATTAACGCCTTGTCCGAGGCGTGGGGAATGATTACGCCGCAAGTTTACGATGTGCTGAAGAGATCGGGTGCGATCGACCAATACATCGTTCCCTGCTACGATGTGTTGCACACTTGCGGGCGGGAGTATCTGGTCGATGACATCACCGGCTACCTGCAGGAACGGGGATATAAGGTATGACGGTGTATCATGGTTCCACCTGCGAAGTGCAGGTCCCGGACTTGAGCCGGTCCAAACGCTTCATCGATTTCGGACCGGGCTTTTATGTTACCGCCATGCGACAGCAAGCCGAACGATGGGCCAAACGCAAGGCGTTGAGGAGTGGCGGCAGGGCGATTGTGAGCATATTCGAACTGGCCGAAGATTGGAGCGCATATCGGGCGAAGATGTTTGCCGGCGCCGACAAGGAATGGCTTGATTTCGTGTGCGCGTGTCGCAATGGCGTGTCGGATGGAAACCGGTATGAAGTGATAAGCGGCAAGGTGGCCGATGACAAGGTTTATCAGGCGATCGATATGTACCGGCGAGGAATCTGGGATGCCGGGCGCACTTTGGGCGAGATCGCCTATTACGAAGACAGCCATCAAGTCGCGCTCACCAGTGAATCGGCGATCAAAGGTCTGTTGACGTTTAAGGCGTCGTACGAGGTGGAATGATATGACGGATTTGGAATTCATCTATCGAGAGAGGCTGGAGGAGGAGATTATCGCCAAATTGGCGAAGGCCGGGAATTTGAGTTTGCAAGCGGCAATGGACGCTTACTATCAAAGCCGTCTTGCCCGGCAGATTGCCGAAGATGATACCGGAATGCGGTATCTCTCGGCCGATTATCTGGTGGAGGATTTGCTGGAGAACGAGCCTGACGTAATAAATCGCGTACGCGCCAGTGCCATGTCGAATCCGTAATCGCGCTTTAGCTTAGCGCTAACGATCGAGGGCTGGGAGCGATCCCAGCCCTTGGTGTTTAACTGAGAATTTACCGATTTATCGATTTACCGATTGTGATTAGGGTGAATGTGCACTTTCCGCTTGCATTTCGCCGGAAAATATGATATAATATTAGGCATCTAAAGTAAAAACAGGTAAAACAATGGCAACGGCAATCAAGGCTATACCGACATTGAAGGGCAGGGAAGCACGTAATTTTCTGCGCCATGCAAATGCGGTTGAACACGCGTGCGGTGATGAGGCCGAACGCGGCGAGCATCCTTTCTGCAAGATGGCGCATGCCATATTGAGCCGTGCGGGGATGGCCAGATAAGTTTTTCGGCGTATGGCGTTCCTGGCCGACAAATGCGAATTTTGCGAGCTGACGGAAGCAGTGCTGGCACAGTGTGAGCAGTTCGTGTGCGGCAATGACGATCTTGACGACTTCTTTGCGAATGACGCTACCAAGTATGCAAGATTTCTGATGGGCAAGTCATATTGTTTCCGGCTGCGCAAGAATCCAAGGAAGATTGTTTGCGCGTTGACGGTTTCGAACGACAGCATCCGGATATATGACCTGCCGCGTGGTCGCAGGGATTATATGAAGAGTTTGACGCATCACGAGAAGCCATTGCGGAGATATCCGGGGGTGTTGATCGGCCGGTTGGGCGTAGGTGATGAATTTGCGCGAAAAGGCATCGGCAGCGAGACGCTTGATTTCATCAAAGGTTGGTTTTATTCGTCCGATAACAAAACGGGATGTCGATTTGTTATTGTTGATGCGGTAAATGATGAGCGTGTGATTGCATTTTACCGGAAGAACGGTTTCATGGAGCTGTTTTCAAGCGAAGAGCAGGAGTTTGCGTATACCGCAGGAAAGAAACGAACACCGGTGAAGTTGGATACGCGGCTCATGTATTTCGATTTGTTGAAATTGCGGCAAGCCACTTCGTAATCGCGCTTTAGCTTAGCGCTAACGATCGAGGGCTGGGAGCAATCCCAGCCCTTGGTGTTTAACTGAGAATTTACCGATTTACCGATTTACCGATTGTGATTAGGGTGAATGTGCACTTTCCGCTTGCATTTCGCCGGAAAATATGATATAATATTAGGCATCTAAGGAGAAATGTCATGCCATTTACCTTTACAGCAGAGCCAATGATAGTACGGGGAGCCACAAGTTATGCCGAACGAAGCGGCATGACGTTGGAGCGTTTGATAGTTGCGTTTCTGGAAACAGTGGCGTTGCGAGAACAGAAGCGCGAGGAGGATCGCAAGCCTGCGTTTTTCAGAGTGGGACATCGTCTTTCATCAGAGGGTGCCGAAGAGTTGTTGGCGGCACAGCATGATTTTGAGCGGGTTGATGTGGCCGATGCGAATTACGAGCCGCCAATGTGGCATGGGCGCGAATTGGCGCGTCGTCGGGCCTTGTATGAGGCGGGTAAAATTCCCACTTCCGACTGGTCGCAGGTTGAAGCCA
>JAFVHU010000107.1 GCA_017474385.1 Afipia sp.
ACGAAGGCCGACGGTCACGCCGAGCGCATCGCCGCGCTCCACATGATCGAGCCGCGCGCCGACCGGCCGGGCCGGATCACGCTTGGCGCCGACAAGGGCTACGACGCCGAGGACTTCGTCAACGAACTGCGCGCGATGAACGTCGCCCCGCACGTCGCCGCCAAGGCCAGGCGATCGGCCGTCGATGGCCGTACGACCCGACATGCCGGCTACAAAGTCAGTCAGATCATCCGAAAACGGATCGAAGAGGTATTTGGCTGGACCAAATCCGCCGCGGGCTTCCGAAAGACCCGACACCGAGGGCTCGCACGCGTCGGCTGGCAGTTCACCTTCACGCTGGCCGCCTACAACCTGATCAGGCTGCCCAAGCTCCTCGCCGCGTCGTCATGACAGGAAAACCCCGGCCCGACGTCCGCCCCGTTCAAAGCCAACAGTGTCGGGCCGCCATCCGAGCCGACCCAAACTGACTTTAATCCCGACCATCCAGCGCAAACAGCCGGTTTTTCCTCAGCCTGTTAGAGAACCCGTAATGCCTTCTGGCCGTTCTCTCTTGACAAGTTCCTTGCATACCATCGCCGCTTGCGCCATTCTGCAAAGAAAGTAAGCAGCTTGAAAAGATTCTTGAATGGAGCACTCTGGTACGGTCCTCATCGTAGCTCGGCGGGGAGGCGATTGGACGGACTGCCTTGACGTCCTGTCCGAGCGCTATGCCTATCGCGTGGTGCTTGTCGGCTCTGTAGCCGAAGCGCTGACCACGATGAGCGGCATCCATGTCGATCTTGCCGTTGCCGAAGATCGGAAGGACGAGTCCATTGGCCTGGATTTTCTGACCAGGTTGCGCGTGTCCCACCCGGAAATCATGCGGGTATATGTAGCCACGGGGGGATCGCCTCTATCCTACGGCACATTGACCAAGGCCGCGATCTACCAGTTCTTGCTCACCCCGCTCGACGCAACGCAGCTCGGCCTCGTCGTCGAGCGGGCGCTTGAAGCTCGCGAACTCGCCCGCCGCCACCGCATTCTTTCGCGGGAGTTCAAGATCTCCGGTGACGTACTCAGATTAGGCGAGCGCCGGGATCTCCTCTTCAGGCCCGAAAGCCACCAATTCGAAAAGCTCGTCTATGCCAGCGAGAAAATGGCAGAGCTGTGTGATTTGGCCAAACAAGCCGCCACAACAGAATTGCCGATCTTGATTCAGGGTGAGACCGGAACGGGCAAGGAGCTTTTGGCGCGCGCTATCCATTACAATTCGCCACGACGCACGAGCCCGCTCCTCATCCAGAACTGCGGCGGCATGCCGGACGACTTGCTGCAATCAGAATTGTTCGGCCATAAACGCGGCGCCTTCACCGGCGCCATCTCCGACCGCCTCGGCCTCTTTCGCGCCGCCGATGGCGGCACGGTATTCCTCGACGAGATTTCGGAGGTGTCCCCATCTTTCCAGGTGAGCCTGCTGCGCTTTCTCCAGGAGGGCGAGGTCAAACCGCTTGGCTCTGACAAAGTCGAGCACTGTAGCGTTCGCATCATTGCCGCCTCGAACAGGTCGCTCAAAGACATGGTCGCCCGGCGGGAATTTCGCCAGGATCTCTATTTCCGCCTCAAAGGTTTCGAGCTTGAGGTGCCTCCGCTTCGTGAGCGCCGCGACGATATCGCGCCCCTTTCCGAATTCTTCGCCGCGAAGCATGCCGATGGGATGGGTCGGAAGATCCTCGGCATCACAGCGAGCACGATCGAGAAGCTTTCCGCTTGCGACTTCCCCGGCAATGTCCGTGAGCTTGAGAACGAAATCCGGCGCATGGTTGCATTGGCCAAGGACGGCGAATACATCACCACGCGCAATATGTCGGCTTCGTTGTTGGCATCTGCCGCGGCGCGCAGTCGAAGCGATGGACCACGTGGCTTTGTACCCGAAGGCGCGACCTTGAAGGATCGAGTAGAAAGTCTGGAGAAGCAGATCGTCGGAAGTGCGCTGTTGCGCAACCACTGGAACCAAAGCCGCACAGCCGCTGAACTTGGCCTATCGCGCGTTGGACTTTCAAACAATATCAAGCGCTACAACCTCGAGCAACAAGGCTAGCGAGATGATCAAGAACGAACAATCCTCCGAAGTCGTTCGCTTTCCCCAATCGCGCGTTTCCCCAACTGGTGCAGCCAAACCGGCAAAGGTTCTTGGCGCCGGGAAGATGGCTGAACTCCTCGGGGCGCCAGCCCATCAGACGACGGGCCATTGGTGCAGCCGTTGTCAAGGCATCTGGTTCGGATACTTGCTCGAGGTCGCCTGCCCCGTGTGCGGAAACAGACAGGGCTAAACCGCCCTCTAAATCCCAAACTAAATTTACAGCCGCCAAGAAGGTTTGCAGGGTCTGCGGAAGTGCGACCGCAATGTGACCGTCGTGGCAATGCCCTTACATACTTGACATTTCGATGTATTTTGCTTCCCTTAGAGATTGGCACGGGATTTGCTTAACGCCCATTTAGGTGCCTTCATGCGTTCAACGATCGGCGGCTATCGGGAGGAGAAACTCAATGGCGAATCTTTTGTGGCTCCAGGGTGGGGCCTGCTCCGGCAACACGATGTCGTTCCTAAATGCGGAGGAACCAAGTGTCTGCGACCTTGTAACGGACTTCGGCATCAACGTGCTGTGGCACCCTTCGTTGGGTCTCGAGCTTGGTGAAAATCTCCAGAAGATGCTGCGGGCCCTGACGTCTGGCCAACTGCCGCTCGACATTTTCGTTTTCGAGGGAACGGTGGTCAATGCGCCGAACGGCACCGGTGAATGGAATCGCTTCGCCGGCCGTCCCATGCGGGATTGGGTTCATGATCTATCCAAGGTGGCAAACTTCGTGGTCGCCATTGGCGACTGTGCGACGTGGGGGGGCATTCCAGCCACAGCGCCAAACCCCTCCGAAAGCCAGGGACTCCAATTCCTGAAGCGTAGTCAAGGCGGTTTCCTTGGCAAGGATTATAAGTCCAAAGCCGGCCTTCCAGTGATCAATGTGCCGGGCTGTCCCGCCCATCCCGACTGGATCACGCAAATCGTCGTGGCGGTGGCAACCGGCCGCGCGGGCGATCTGGCGCTCGATGAATTCCAGCGGCCGAAGACCTTCTTCACCTCGTTTACCCAGACCGGCTGCACCCGCAACATGCACTTCGCCTACAAGGTTTCGGCGACCGAATTCGGCCAGCGCAAGGGCTGCCTCTTCTATGACCTTGGGTGCCGAGGGCCGATGACGCATTCGCCCTGCAATCGCATCTTGTGGAATCGTCAATCCTCCAAGACTCGCTCCGGCATGCCCTGCCTGGGCTGCACCGAGCCGGAGTTTCCCTTCTTTGACCTCGCCCCGGGCACTGTCTTCAAAACCCAGACCGTCATGGGCGTACCGAAGGACATGCCGGCAGGCGTGGACAAGACCGGTTACATCAAGCTGACGGCCGCCGCCAAAGCAGCCTCACCGCGGTGGGCTGAAGAAGACATCTTCGTCGTTTGATCGCCCCGCGCCCCGTCCGCATCCATTCAAAGAGGTCAAGAAAACCATGTCCGCAGCAGTTCAAACGCTTGATATTTCACCCGTCGGACGCGTCGAGGGCGACCTCGACGTGCGCGTCGATATCCAGAACGGCGTCGTCGTTAATGCGTGGACCCAGGCCGAACTCTTCCGCGGCTTCGAGGTGATCCTTCGCGACAAGGATCCTCAAGCGGGACTCGTAGTGACGCCACGCGCGTGTGGCATCTGCGGCGCCTCGCATCTGACTTGCGCCGCCTGGGCGCTCGACACCGCGTGGAAGACCGAGGTTCCCTGCAACGCCATCCTCGCGCGCAATCTCGGACAGATCGCAGAGAGCCTGCAGAGCCTTCCCAGGCACCATTACGGCCTCTTCATGATCGACTACACGCACAAGAACTACTCGCGCTCCAAATATTACGAGGAGGCGGTTCGGCGATGGTCACCATACACGGGTACCAACTACGAGCTCGGCGTTACGATTTCGGGCCGTCCCGTCGAAATTTATGCGCTTCTCGGTGGCCAGTGGCCGCATTCGAGTTTCATGGTCCCTGGCGGGGTGATGTGCGCGCCCACGCTGACTGACGTCACCCGCGCCTGGTCGATTCTGGAGCATTTCCGGCGCAACTGGATGGAGCCGGTATGGCTTGGCTGCTCCTTCGAGCGCTACGAGGAAATCAAATCCTACGACGACTTCATGGCGTGGCTAGACGAGCGGCCAGAGCATGCCAACTCAGACCTCGGGATGTTCTGGCGCATGAGCCAGGACATCGGCGTCGACAAATACGGCAAGGGCCACGGAAAATACGTGTCCTGGGGATATCTGCCTCATGAGGACAAGTACAACCGCCCGACGATCGAGGGCCGCAATGCGGCGGTGATCATGAAGAGCGGTGTTTATGATGGCGCCAGTGACACCCATAAGCTGATGGATCAGATTCACACCCGCGAGGATCTGATGCATGCCTGGTACGATGAACAGAGCGGCAAACACCCCTTCGACCGAGTCACCAAGCCGGTTGGCAAAAACCCCGTCGATCACACTAAGCAATATTCATGGGCGACGGCCGTTCGCCACGACCAGAACGGCAGGCTCGAAGCCGGTCCGCTGGCGCGCCAGCTCATTGCTGGCGGACCGCACGGAGAACGCTGGCAGCATCACGATCCGCTGGTGCTCGACATGTATAGGAAACTCGGAGGCGCAAGCGTCATGCTGCGTCATTTCGCCCGCATGCATGAAGGCGTGAAGCTCTATCGGCAAGCCGAGCATGCCCTGCGCGAATTCCGGCTGAACGATCCCTGGTATGTCAAACCGACGGAAAAGGATGGGCGGGGCTGGGGCGCCACCGAGGCGATCCGCGGCGCCCTTTGTCACTGGATCGAGGTGCAGGGCGGGAAGATCAAGAACTACCAGATCATTACGCCAACGACCTGGAACGTCGGTCCGCGTTCCGACCGTGGTGAACTTGGCCCGATCGAGCAAGCGCTCATCGGAACTCCGGTTGCCGACGTGAATGATCCTGTAGAGGTCGGGCATGTTTGTCGCTCATATGACTCGTGCCTCGTCTGTACTGTGCACGCCCATCACGCCAGCACGGGCAAGGAACTTGCACGTTTCCGCACGGCCTAGTTGGTCTCCGGTTGGACGACCCGCTCGATCATCACTTCCAGGGTGATGGAGCGGCGCAGAAATATCGGGGCCACAGCCGATGAACAGCGAGCAACAACGCGCACTGCTCCTCCAAATGGCCGACCTCATGGAGGCAGGTCTGAAGACGCAAACGGAGCCCGTTCCGGAAACGGAACGGGAGTTCGCCGGCATCCTTGACGAGCTGCGCAAGCTTGATCCGAACGATATCAAAGCCAAGCTGGTCATCAGCGGCTTTGTCGACCATCCCTACGGACCAGACAAGCAGCGCTGCATGGAATGCATGTACTACCTCGTTCATCGAGAATGGTGTGACCTGCCGGAGCTTGCAGTGCCGGTGAAAGCGGACTGGTGGTGCAGACTCTGGCGCATCTGATTGAAGGCCATCGGAGCAGGCATCCGCCACGGAGGAAGGGATGACCACGGACTCAAAGGAACTGGCCGACGTCTCCGGGCGTGAGGAAGTTCGTGGGCTTCTGGCCGGCGGCCTAACCACTGAGGTCCAGCCACGCGCCGACACGCATGAGGAAGTCACGCAGATCGTCGCCCGTCTTCGCGCGGCGGGCGGCGATCTCAAGGCCAAGTTGGTGATCGCGGGGTTCACGCTGGAGCCGATTGAACATAGCGGCATCGAGGAGGCCTGCGAGACGTGCATGTACTACGTCGTTCATCGTCGATTCTGCGAATTGCCCGAGCTTAACCTGCCCGTCGAGCCGCAGTGGTCCTGCCGGTTGTGGCGCATATGATCGCGCCGGATCCAATCATCGCAGTGGTGGGGTGTGGCAATCCGAACCGTCAGGATGACGGCGTCGGGCACCAGGTGATACAGAGCCTGAAGGGCAAGCAGTTTGATCGAGTGAGCGTAAGGCTGCTCGATGCGGGTACCGACGGGATGGCCGTCATGTTCTCGGCGCGCGGCTGTTCATCGCTCATCGTGGTTGACGCCGCCCACACGGGGGTGGAGGCCGGTGCAATCTACGAGGTTCCGGGAGCTGAACTCGAGCGTCCCTATAAGCACGGACTCAACCTCCATGACTTCCGTTGGGACGCAGCTCTTCACGCGGGCCGTCAAATCTTCCGCGATGCCTTTCCGAGTGACGTCACCGTCTTCTTGATCGAAGCCGCCGAGCTCGGCTTCGGCGTGGGCCTCACGCCAGCAGTCTCGCGGGCAGCCGATAAAGTTGCCTGCCGCATCGAGGCCCTGATTGAGAAGCGTCGGTCGAAGGACGTGACGTGAACGAGGCGCCTGTCAGTCTCATGATCCGACGGGGCGCGCTCTATATGTCTGCCGCCACGTGCGAACAGTATTTTGCGAATATCGACGCCGTCGCCCTGCTGCGGCGTGACCGCGCTCTCGTTGTGCTGCCCGTGCGTCACGCGGCGGCGGGCGGATATCTGCTCAAGCAGCGCAACAGCCGCGGCGACCGGGTGGTTTCCGCTCCCGAATTCTTTCGGGCGTGCGGGTTCGATGATGATGCCGAAGTGGTGCTCGAAGCCCACTGGGACGATCACGCAGCAGCCTTGATCGCCTCCGGATTGTAAACTAGGTTGGCATTTCGTAATTCAAATAGACAGACTTGGCAAAATTGACTATAGGTTGCTGTCAGAGGGAGAGCTGCGTTGAAAAGCAGACTCCGGGAGGAACGGCTTGGTGAAGATTGACCGCACCGACGACGACGTTAGGGCCGCTCTTGTTGCCGCCGAGGACGAGACGGCAACCCTCACAGAGCGCGCCGAGATGCTGATGGAGATCGCATTGGGCCTCCAACAGCGGCCGAAAGATGTTGGCCAGCTCTACTCGGCGATCGACCTCTATGCGCGCGCTCTGGATATCTGCCCTGAGGACGAGCGCCTTCTTGCGGCGCGTATCCGCGCGCGCCAGGGCACCGCCTTGCTAGCGCTCCCCGGCGAAGGCGTGGAGCCGCTCGAGGTTGCCCGGACGGGATTCGAGGCAGCGATCTCAGTCCTTCGTGATTTTGGCCGCCCCGAAGAATTGGCGGAGGCAGAGATGAATCTTGGCCTCGCTATCCAAAATCTCGCTGGCCGCAACAGAGCTCGTATCACAGATGCGATCGCAGCATACCAGCGGGCGCTGCGAACCTTCGATAAGCATCGCTTCCCGAAGGAGTTCGCGATTCTACAGAACAATCTTGCGACCGCGTTTCTGTCGATGCCGTTCACCGACAGTCGCGCCAAGATGAGGGAAGCGCTCGCAGTCCAAGCCTTCGAGGAGGGGCTGAGGATCGTAAACCTGACCGATCATCCAACCGAATACGCGATGCTGCAAAACAATCTCGGTAACGCGCTCCAGTACAGTTCCTCCAGCCATATGATCGAGAACAACCTTCGTGCCCTTGACGCTTACGACGAGGCGCTGAAGGTGCGCACCCGCGCAACCATGCCGATCGAATACGCCAACACGCTCGCAAACAAAGCCAATTGCCTGCGTAACCTGCCCGACGCCCCACAACATCCAGAGAACGGTAACCGCGCTAATCTCATGGCGGCGCGCGAATACTATCTAGAGAGTCGGGAAATCTTCATTCGGGCTGGCGAAGTCGCGAAAGCACGCATTGTCGCGGAAGCCTGCGAGCAAATCGATCGCGAATTGCTCTCAGCGCCTCCAGCGCGCTCACGCGGGCCGGCGGACAGCCGCTCGCAACATCTCAACTGAACCGGAGTGAGGAGCTTTCACGTGACGGGAACAGAAGTAACAGCGGCGAGCGCTGTGGCCGCTCTGATTGTGGGCCTGGTCGCCTCCGGGATTGGTGGAGCGGGCGGCGGCGTGCTCACCGGTGGCAAGGCGATCGGCAATCAGCTGGCTGCTCTGATGGGCAGCTTCTACGGCCCTGTTGGTGTCATCCCGGGACTCATCGTCGGGCTGATCGCGCTCGCTTTCCTGAAGTGAGTTGCGATCATGTTGGAAATGGTAAAAAGCTCGATTGTCCTGTTTTTCCGGGGAAAGCTCTTCGCAGATCCGGCCAAGGTCTACCGTCAAACCGCCACCGGAGCGCTCGCAACGGCGGTGATCCTGTTCGGCCTCACCAAACTTGGCTTGCCGATAATCGCCTCAGCCGCCATTGCCGGACTGATCGGCGGAGCGGCACAGCCTTACCTCTTCAAGGATCTGCGCTATCGCTGAGGCTGGTACTGACATGAACGCCATTGATCTCATCTCCACACGTCGCGAGACCCTGGCCGGCTTCACCGGAGACATCGAACGGCTGGAGGCGGTCTTTGCCGACTGGGATGAGACGCAGCGCAGCGCGGTCGATGCCTATCGGCGCGCGATCGAAGATCTGCAGGGCGAAGCGTTCCGTCGTCTCGTGCGAGCCTTGAAATCGGACTCTGCAGCGCTGACAGCGATGAAGCAGGCGGTCTCGGACGAGATTGTCTACGCGGTATTGAGGCGTCACGACATCCTCAAGCCGAGCCTCAGCGAGCGGCTCGAAACGGCGCTCGACAGCGTGAGGCCGATCCTGGCTTCCCATGGCGGAGACGTCGAGCTCATCGCAGTGAGACCGCCGGCGATCGAAGTGCGCTTCACCGGCGCCTGCGACGGCTGTCCGGCGTCAGCGTTGACCTTCCACGCTGGCGTCAAGAAAGCTGTCGAAGAAGCCTGCCCGGAGATCACCGACATTCTGCAGGTCAAAGGCGCTAGCGGCAGCCAGCATGACAGCGTGCGCTTCGTCAGCCCGTTCGCGCTGGGCGCGGTCAACGGCTGGCATCTGGTATGTCGGCTGGACGAGATACCGCAGGGCGGCGTCATCACGCGGATCGTCGGCGAACAGAACGTCATCCTGTCGCGGCAGGGCGCGGTCGTATCCTGTTTCCAGAACGCCTGCGCTCATCTCGGTATGGAGATCGATGGAGGCGCAGTCGAGAATGGTATCATCACCTGCCCTTGGCACGGCTTCCAATATGACCTCGCGACTGGCGAATGCCTGACGGCACCGGAAGTTCAACTTCAATCCCATGCTGTCAAGGTCGTCGGCAATCGCGTCGAAGTGAGGCTGGCGACATGATGCGCGTCTCGCTCACCTCTAGTATTCAACATGCTGCCGCTCTCGCGCCGGCGCCTGCTCCGCTTCCGCTGCTGAATCCGGTGGGCGCCCGCATCGTACTCGGCGATCACCTCGCAGCGGACGGTCTTCCAGCACCGCTCTTACCGAGCCGCGCCACGCTCTTCGGCCCGCGCGGCGTGGCCTTCGCCAGCCGGCAGGGCCCCTTCTTTATCGCCGACACCGGGCACCATCGGCTCCTTGTCTGGCGGACCGTGCCCAACACGGACAATTCGCCGGCCGACCTCCTGATCGGCCAGCCCGACTTCAACGTGGAGGGACGCAACGCGGGGGGCAATGTGGGTCCAGCGACGCTCAACATGCCGAGCGGCATCGCCACAGATGGACGCGTCCTCGCAGTTGCAGATGCTTGGAACCATCGCATCCTCATCTGGTGCTCACTTCCTGAGGTCAACAATCAGCCAGCAGACATCGTGCTCGGTCAGGCCGATTTCAGCGGCGGACTCGCCAACCGCGGCTCGAGCAACGCCGGGCCGCATACGCTCAATTGGTGTTACGGCGTCACTATCGCGGACGGCCGCCTTTTCGTCGCCGACACTGGAAACCGCCGCGTTTTGATCTGGAACACGCTGCCGGGGGAAAATGGTCAGCCAGCTGACATGGTGCTTGGCCAGGCGGGAATGACGATCCATGACGACAACGCGGGCGCGGAAGCGAGTGCGGTCGGGATGCGCTGGCCGCACGCAATCGTCGTGGCAAATGGGCGCATCTTCGTCGCCGATGCCGGCAACAGCCGGATCATGGTGTGGAATGGTTTTCCCAATGCAGATGGCGCTCCAGCCAGCTTCGTGATTGGGCAGGCCGGTTTCGAAGCCGTCGATCACAATCGCGCTGCCTATGAACCGAGCGCGCACGCGCTCCAGATGCCGTATGGCATCACAGTGCACGACGACATGCTGGTTTGCGCCGACACGGGCAATTCTCGTCTCGTCGGCTTTCCCCTGCCGGGGCTCGCAATGGACGCGGCCGCCACAACGCTCACCGGCCAGCGTCGCTTCTCCGATAAGGGCGACAACCGCTGGCGGTTCGCGGCGCGCGACAGCCTGTGCTGGCCATTTGCCGTCACGGTCTGCGACGGGCTGGTCGCCGTCGCCGACACCGGCAATAACCGCGTGCTCCTGTGGGAGGCGGCAGTATGAGCACGCAGCCCGCCATCGCCAACGCCGCTGCTCTGGAAAGCGTCCAGATCAGGGTGCGCGGTCGCGTGCAGGGCGTCGGTTTCCAGCCGACCGTTTGGCGCCATGCCCGTGAAGTTGGCCTGGACGGTGAAGTGCTGAACGACGGAGAGGGAGTGCTCATCCGGGCCCGCGGCCAAGGGAAGGACATCGAGACGTTGGTCAGGCGCTTGCGCGACGAGGCACCGTTGCTCGCTGCGATCGAAGCGATCGAGGTCGAGCCCTTTACTGGAAGACTGGCGCCTGGGTTCCGCATCATCGAGAGCAACAGAAGTGAGGCCCGCACCGAGATTTCGCCCGACGCTGCCATCTGTCCCGCGTGTGCGGCTGAAGTGCTCGATCCGTTCGAGCGCCGCTTCCGCTACGCTTTCACCAACTGCACACATTGCGGCCCACGCTTCACCATCATCCGCTCGATCCCCTATGACCGCAGCGCCACGACAATGGCCGCCTTTCCCGTGTGCGCCGAATGCGCCGCCGAATATGGCGACCCGGCCAATCGGCGCTTCCACGCCGAGCCTATCGCCTGCCATGCCTGCGGCCCGAAAGCGCAGCTCGTCCGCTTCGATGGACGAGCCTTGACCTACGAGCAGCATTCGATGTTCGATGACGTCGATGCTGCAATGAGCTTGATCCAGAAAGGCGAAATCGTCGCCGTCAAGGCGCTCGGCGGCTACCAGCTCGCCTGCGATGCTACAAGGCTCGACACTGTCGAGCGGCTGCGGCTGCTTAAGCGGCGCGAGGTCAAGCCCTTCGCCCTCATGGCGCGCGACCTCGATGTGATCCGCCGATTCTGCGCCGTCAGCCCGGACGAGGAGGAAGCGTTGTGCTCGCCGGCAGCGCCGATCGTGCTCCTCGATGCGGCCGGTCCGGAACGCTTGCCTGAGGCTGTTGCTCCCGGAATGCGGATGCTCGGCTTCATGCTCCCCTCGACGCCGCTGCATGTGCTCATGTTCCGCCGCATGCCGCGCCCCGTGATCATGACCAGCGGCAACCTCTCGGACGAACCGCAAGCGATCGGCGACGCGGAGGCAGCGCGCAAGCTCGGGACCATCACCCCTTACGCCCTCGTTCACGACCGCGAAATCGCCAATCGCGTTGACGATTCCGTCATGCGCGTCATGGACGGGCGCATGCGTCTGTTACGCCGCGCGCGCGGCTACGCGCCGGCCTCCATTTCCCTGCCGAAGGGCTTCGAGGACTCGCCCGACATCCTCGCCTACGGCCCGGAGATGAAGGCGACTTTCTGTCTGGTAAAGGAAGGCCGGGCGGTGCTTTCCCAACATCAGGGCGATCTCCAGGACGCCGCGACCTGGGACGACTACAGGAAGAATCTCGCGCTCTTCCGGGATCTCTTCGCGCACGATCCGCAGGCGCTGGCCTGCGACATGCACCCGGAATACCTTTCCGCGAAGCTCGCGCGAAAACGTGCCAGTGAGGACAGTCTGGCGCTCATCGAGGTCCAGCATCACCACGCCCACATTGCCGCGTGTCTCACCGAGAACGCACGCGCGCTTGACGCGCCACGCGTGCTTGGCATCGCTCTCGACGGGTTGGGCTACGGCACGGACGACACAATCTGGGGTGGCGAATTCCTGTTGTGCGACTACCGCGGTTTCCAGCGTGTCGGCACCTTCCGGCCGGTGGCCATGGTAGGCGGTGCTGCCGCCTCGCGCGAGCCGTGGCGCAACCTTTACGCGCATCTGACCGCGCAGATGGGATGGGCCGCCTTCGCCATGAATTTTAGGCAGCTCCCATTGTTCGAGCGGCTGGCCGCCAAGCCTCGCGCGGTCTTGGACACGATGATCCACGATCACATCAATTCGCCTCTTGCTTCCTCCTGCGGCCGCCTTTTCGACGCGGTTGCGGCCGCGCTCGACGTCTGCTTCGAGCGCCAGGCCTATGAGGGCGAGGCCGCGGCGCGACTCGAGGCGATCGCATGTCCAAAGACGCTCGCAGAGGAAGACGACAGTCTCTGCTATCCGATGCCGATTCCCGTTCTTAAGGGATCTGGCCTCCCGTATATTGAGCCGCTTGCCATGTGGAACGCGATCCTAGGCGATCTGATCCTAGGCACGCCTCAACCGATCATTGCTGCGCGTTTTCACAAGGCGCTCGCCAGGTCCATTGTCACAATGGCAATCCAGCTGGCGCGGCGAGACGATGAAGACGCGCAGCCGCGTTTCGACACGGTGGCGCTGTCGGGTGGCTGCTTTCAAAACCGCATTCTTCTGGAACAGACGGTCCGTCGTCTCGAGGAAAAGAAATTCAAAGTTCTTACGCATGCCAAGGTGCCCGCCAACGACGGCGGGGTGGCTCTCGGCCAAGCAACCATCGCCGCCGCGCATCTCATCGATGCGGAACGAACACGGCGCAAGGGAGGAACATCATGTGCCTTGGAATTCCCGGACGGATCGTAAGGATCGACGACCCGACGCGAAAGCTCGCGACTGTCGAAGTCAGCGGCGTGCGGCGCCAAATCAACATCGCCTGCGTCATCGACGACGCGCACCCAGTGGAATCCTGTGTCGGCGACTGGGTTCTCGTCCATGTTGGCTTCGCCATGAGCCGTATCAGTGAAGAACAAGCGGCCGAGACCCTGAAAATCCTGACAGAACTCGGGGAGGCACAAGCCGAGATCGAGGCGATGCGCGAGACCGCAGTGCCCTAACCAGGGAGGACCAGATATGTCCAACGAAGGCGTACTGCGGGGCCTCTACCCCTTCCTTCACGGGACGGCGCAGAATCCCGAAAAGCTGAATGCCGCCCTTCTCCACTCGGTGGCGGGGAAGGCGCGCGACTCGCGAGAAACCAACGAGCGCTTCTTTGGTGACCAGTCTGAAGTTCTGGTCGCCGCTGCAGGAACACTGGCCAACGTCTATCGGCGGAACGGCAAGCTGTTCTCGATGGGCAATGGCGGCTCGAGCTGCGATGCGAGCCATGTCGCCGTCGAGTTTGAGCACCCTATCACGGCAGGGCGGCCGGCGCTCGCGGCCACCAATTTGGTGGCCGATCTCGCTATGATCTCGGCAGTCGGCAACGACCTAGGCTTCGATCATGTATTCGTTCGTCAGCTCGTGGCACATGCCCGCAAGGGCGATGCGCTGATCGGCATCTCGACAAGCGGGAACTCGCAAAACCTGATCGCCGCATTCGTCAAGGCCAAGGAACTCGGCGTTGCCACGATCGGGCTCACCGGCGGCGACGGCGGCAAGATGAAGTCATCCGGCGCGGTCGATCATTGTCTTGTCGTCCCGTCCACATCCATCCATCGCATTCAGGAATGTCACGTCGCCGCCTATCACATCCTGTGGGATCTGGTGCACACCCTGCTTGCGGACGAACGCGGCTCGGCGGCTAACAGGGAGGCCATGCAATGAAATTCGCCGACGAATTCCGTGACCGCGACAAGGCCAGGACGCTGGTCCGCGAAATCGAAACGCTGGCCGACCAGATCGAGACGACAAAGACGCGGCCGCTCCAACTCATGGAGGTGTGCGGCGGCCATACGCATTCGATCTTCCGCTATGGCCTGGAAGGCATGCTGCCTTCCTCGATCGAACTGGTGCACGGGCCTGGCTGCCCCGTCTGTGTGTTGCCCATGGGACGGGTCGATGATTGCGTCGCGATCGCCGAGCGGCCCGGCGTGATCTTCACCACCTTTGGCGACGCGATGCGCGTGCCCGGATCGAAGAAAAGCCTCATGCAGGCCAAGGCCGACGGGGCGGATGTGCGGATGGTCTATTCGCCCATGGACGCACTGGCTCTCGCGCGCAAGCATCCGGATCGCGAGGTGGTCTTCTTCGGGCTGGGCTTCGAGACCACTATGCCGTCAACCGCGCTGACTGTGCTGCAGGCCGAGGCCGATGGAATCGAGAATTTCTCGGTCTTCTGCAATCACATCACCATCGTTCCGACTATCAAGGCGATACTCGATAGCCCAGATCTTCACCTCGACGGGTTCCTCGGACCAGGCCATGTGTCAATGGTGATTGGCGCGGCGCCCTACGCATTCATCGCCGAGTTCTACAAGCGTCCAATGGTCATCGCTGGATTCGAACCCCTCGATATCTTGCAGTCGATCTGGATGCTCCTGAAACAGATCAGGGAGGGCCGTGCCGAGATCGAAAACCAGTACACGCGCATCGTTCCTGAAGCCGGGAACCATCCTGCGCTCGCCGCTGTTGCGGAGGTCTATGAACTGCGCGAGTTCTTCGAATGGCGTGGCCTCGGCTCGATTGACCATTCCGGCGTCAAAGTGCGTGATCAATACGCCCGCTTTGATGCAGAGCGGAAATTCGCTATCCCAAATGTCAAGATCGCCGACCCTAAATCCTGCCAATGCGGAGAAGTGCTCAAGGGCGTTTTGAAGCCTTGGCAGTGCAAGGTGTTCGGTACCCTCTGCACGCCGGAAACGCCGCTCGGCGCGCTAATGGTTTCCCCGGAAGGAGCCTGCTCGGCCTACTACCAGTATGGCGGGATTAAACGTAGCAACACTCCCGAGAAAGAGGCCGTAGTGTCATGAACCTTCTGGACCTGCCCCCGCGGCGCTCGCTCGGCCGAGTCCATGTGCCAGCCGTCACACTGGCGCATGGCGGCGGCGGCAAGGCCATGAAGGATCTGATCGACGACGTCTTCGTCAGCGCCTTCTGCAATGCCAAGGCGCCGGATGTACTGGAGGATCAGGCGCGGCTCGACCTCGCGGCGCTTGCCCGCTATGGCGACCGGCTCGCCTTCACCACGGACTCCTTCGTCGTCGATCCGCTGTTCTTCCCCGGGGGCGATATCGGCAAGCTCGCGGTCTGCGGCACGATCAACGATCTGGCCGTCGGCGGCGCCAAGCCGCTTTATCTGTCCTGCGCCGTCGTCATCGAGGAAGGAATGCCGCTCGATGCTTTGCGCGGGATTGCGAATTCCATGGCTGAAGCGGCGAGAATGGCTGGTGTGCGGATCGTGACCGGCGATACCAAAGTCGTCCAGCGGGGCGCCTGCGACAAGCTCTTTATCACAACGACCGGCATCGGCGTGATCCCGCCCCAGATTGACCTCGGCATTCACCAGATCAAACCCGGAGATGGCATACTGGTGAACGGACTGCTCGGCGACCACGGCGCAGCGATCCTCGCGGCCCGAGGCGATCTTGCGCTGGAGACTGAAGTCGCCAGCGACTGCGCCGCCCTACACGGGCTGATCGAGGCCCTTCTACGAGCGGCGCCTGGAACACGCTGCATCCGCGACGCCACCCGCGGCGGCCTCGCCACGGTGCTCAATGAGATGGCGGAGGCCTCCGCGCTGTCGATCGAAATCGACGAGTCGGCGACGCCGCTGCGTGAAGAGGTGCGCGGCTTCTGCGAGATTCTCGGGCTTGATCCTCTCTATCTCGCCAACGAGGGCAAGGTGGTCATCGCTGTGCCGCCTGCCGAGATCGAAGCCGCGCTTGCGGCAATGCGCGCCCATCCGCTTGGCGCGGGAGCAGCCCTGATCGGCCATGCCAGCGGGGGAATTCCAGCGCGCGTCACCATGCAGACTGTCTTCGGCGGGAAGCGCATCGTCGATATGCTGATTGGTGAACAGCTTCCACGCATCTGTTGAGAACGGGGTCCGATGCACGAACTCGGGATTACACGCAACATCGTGAAGATCGTCGAGGAGGCGGCGAAGGGACGGCGCGTCAAGCGCGTGACGCTCGATGTCGGGCAGTTCTCCGGAGTGATGCCCGACGCGATCCTGTTCTGCTTCGACATCGTCGCTAAGGGTACGCTGCTCGACGGCGCGCTGCTCGACATCCAGAAAATAGCCGGTCTCGCACGCTGCCGGTCTTGCGGCGAGGCGTTCAAGACCACATCCCTCTACCAGGCTTGCGCCTGCGGCTCGCGCGCCATCGACCGACTTGCTGGGGAAGAACTGAAGATCCGGGAAATGGAAATCGAGGAGGCTGCCTGATGTGCGGAACCTGTGGCTGCGGCTCCAAGGCCGAAACCCGACTCCTCAACCTGCAGACAGGTGAGGAGACCACTCTCGACGATGAGCGCCCTCACATGCATGCGCATGGCGATGACATGGTGCATCGGCATGGTCATGACCACAGGCACGACCATGGCGACGGCCATGTCCATGATCATGAACATCCGCACGGCCATGTCCATGATCATATTCATGGCCATGAGCACGGGCACGATCATCGTTCGGAGCATGCGCATGAGCATCACCACCATGACGATCACGCCCATGACGACGTGGAGTTGCACGGTCACGACCATCCGCACGACCATGATCACCCGCACAGCCATGGCCATTCCTCGGTCATCGAACTCGAGACCCGGATCCTGGCCAAGAACGACGCGCTCGCGGCCAGGAACCGTGGCTGGTTCGCCGGCCGCGGAATCCTGGCGTTGAACCTTGTTTCCTCGCCAGGCTCCGGCAAGACGACGCTGCTCGAGCGCACCATCCGCGACCTCAAGGACAAGATCCCGATCGCGGTCATTGAGGGCGATCAGGCGACCACCAATGACGGTGAGCGTATCCGCGCCGCGGGCGCTGCTGCTGTCCAGGTCAACACCGGCGCCGGCTGCCATCTCGAAGCCGACATGGTGGCCAAGGGGCTCGCCGAGCTGAAGCCGGCCTTCGGCTCCGTCGTCATAATCGAGAATGTCGGCAACCTCGTCTGCCCGGCGATGTTCGATCTCGGCGAGCACGCCAAGGTGGTCATCCTCTCGGTCACCGAGGGTGACGACAAGCCGCTGAAGTATCCGCACATGTTCAGGGCTGCAGAGATCATGGTCATCAACAAGATCGATCTTTTGCCGCATGTCGATTTCGACGTGGATATCGCTAACGCCAATGCGCGCCAGGTCAATCCGGAGATCGTCACGTTCAGCGTGTCGGCTCGGACGGGAGAGGGACTCGGCGGCTGGTACGACTGGCTCGGCACCCAGGCGTCGCAAGCATGGCTTTGAATGAATTCGCTCCGTGGGGGCGATAAGCGGTCATGGCTCGGGCCGCCGCATCTGGTCATGCAACTGAGCATCTTTTGGAGGAGTTAGACATGAAATCGACCCTTAAACCTGCCCTTCTGGGGCTCGCTATCGCTGGACTTCCAGTTACCGCTTTCGCGCATGTCGGCGTCGGCGACACCCATGGCTTCATGCACGGCTTCGGCCACCCGGTCAGTGGCATCGACCACATTTTGGCGACGGTGGCGGTCGGCATGTTCGCAGCCTATCTCGGGGGCCGCGCGCTGTGGCTGGTGCCGACAACCTTCGTGCTGATGATGGGTGTGGGCGGCGTGCTCGGCATCACTGGCGTGCCGTTGCTATATGTGGAGCTCGGCATCGCGGTTTCCGTCATCGTGCTTGGCTTGGCTGTTGCGATGCAATGGAGCCTACCGACGATCGCTGCGATGGGATTGGTTGGCTTCTTCGCCATATTCCACGGCCATGCGCACGGCGCCGAGATGCCGGTTGACGCATCCGGTTTCGAGTATGCGATGGGCTTCATGCTGGCGACCGCCTTGTTGCACGTCGTCGGTATCGGCATCGCACTTGGCATCGGCAGGATCGGCGCACGAACGTCTCGTGTCGCGCTTCGGACCAGCGGCAGCATTATAGCGCTTGCCGGCATCGGTATCCTGACGAGCTATCTTTGATCGTTTCGAACGCACAGGCGAGATGATCTCGCCTGTGCGTTCGACCGGAACTGTTTCGCTGACCAGCGCACGTTACGACGCTGCCAGTCGGCCAGCGGTGGGAGCTTCGCGACTCCACCCTAAAGCGCGATGCGATTAGGATGAATCGTCATCGCGCTTTAGGTTGTTGTCTAAGCATGATCTTTTCGGAAAACCGCGGCGTACTTTTCCGGATCATGCTTTAGCCGCTAGGTGCGATGGCCACCCCAGCCCAGGGTCCGGACCCATAAACAGGATTCCCATGGCGGCTCGGATGTGATTCAGGCTCTGCAACAGCAGGAGCGTGGATTTGAGCGAATTCTGGTTGAGTGAAGAGCAGTTCGAGCGGCTTCGGCCGCTGCTGCCGAGCAAGGTGCGCGGCGTTGCCCGGGTTGATGATCGGCGGGTGATCAGCGGCATCATCCATGTCGTGACGTCGGGCGGTCGCTGGGTCGATGCGCCGGCCTGCTACGAACCGAGGAAGACGCTCTACAACCGGTTCGTGCGCTGGGCGGCGAAGGGCGTGTGGCAGGAGCTGTTCGTGACGCTGGCAGCGGCGGGCGGACCACCGGCCGAGGTTCTGATCGACAGCACGCACATGAAGGCGCACCGCTCGGCGGGCGGCGGAAAGGGGGGCGCTCGTCCAGGCGATCGGGATCAGCCGGGGCGGCCGCAACAGCAAGCTCCACGCCCTCACCGACGGCGAAGGCCGGCCGCTCCGCTTCCTGCTGACCGGCGGCCAGGTCGCCGATTGCCGTGCGGTCGATGTCCTGTTGAACGATCTTGCGGCCGGGACCATCGTGCTCGGCGACAAGGCCTATGACAGCAACGCCATCCGCGACCTGATCGAACGCCAGGGCGCGGTGCCGAATATCCCGTCCAAGGCCAACCGACGCTGGAAAAGCTGCTTCTCCAAGACGCTCTACAAAGGGCGCAATGCCGTCGAGCGCATGTTCGGCCGTCTCAAGGATTATCGCCGCATCGCCACGCGCTACGACAAACTCGCCACCAACTTCCTCGGCGCAATCTACCTCGCCGCCGCCGTCACGTGGTGGTTATGAGTCCCGACCCTTAAACCCAGGCAAGCCGGAATTGGAGGCATTGAGGACGAGGCCGGCCGTGCTGAGCTGCTCACCTTCCACCCCAGAATCCGCCGGCGAAGGCATCGATCACGAAGGCGACGTAAACGAAGCCGGCCCGAGTATGCGCGTAGGTGAAGTCGACCACCAACAGCGAGCGTTGGGGCGATTGATGCAGGTCTTCCGGTTGAGGATTTGACCGGGAGCGGCTACGAGGGGCACCCATGACAGCGTGCGCCGCTTTGTCCAAGCCAACGCGCCGCGTCCTTCCACCTATGGTAGGGCTATGGCGTAAACGTAGTGATCATCACTATCTGGCGCGGCCCGCCAAGAAGCTCCCCAATCATTTGAGGTGACTCATCTAATTTTGGCTACCGTCCTGTTACCCCACATAAAATCCCGCATTCGCCCCGTTTTAACAGGATCGATGCGATCCGCTTCGGCCAGTGCCCAGCGCGACCATCGCTCCACCGCGTCCGATGAACCCGAAACGTGCGTCGCAGTACGTCGTACGGCGTCAACGTAAGGAGCGAATGTCGGTTGCCTTCCTCGGCAATGCCGCCTCATCCAGCAGTCGATCAATTTGGGCTTGTTCAAGTCGGCGCTGGTGTTCGCGCTGCTCGCGCTCGGCTTGCAGCTGCCCTTCACGCGCGTCCTCTTCAAGTTGCGCCTTGCGCTGTAAACTACGCGATATCCATGAAACATGCGGGCGGACTGCCTGTATTGAAACGAGTGATGCGCGCCTTTGAATAGCTCTGTCTTCACCGAAATTTTGCGAGGCGTTTCTGCCATGACCATGCAAAGCGCTGGACTGCAGGCTTTTTCATTCTCAGCAAGGAAAATGCTAACGGGTGAGCTGCCGTAAAGTCGCATTTACGAGCCAGGCGGTCGTAGCAAACATACTATTCCATCTAAAAAAGAAGCTGACGTTGCCCCATGTTCTATCCAGTTCTGAGTTCGCTCCGGCCCATGATGAAGCGCTCCCCGAAACTAGGCCAGCCAACGCTGGAATTTTCCGGGGTTAGGGCTCATTCGGCGGAAGCGCCGGTGAGCGGTTGATCAGCGATATCGGCGGCTTGTTGCCGATCGCGCTATGTGGCCGGACCTCATTGTA
>JAFVHU010000108.1 GCA_017474385.1 Afipia sp.
CCGGGAGATTGGCGGTGGACGAGCCACTCGCCAACCGGGTCAGGTCCGGAAGGAAGCAGCCCTAACGAGGTCCGGATCGGGTCGCTCGTCAGTCTCCTACTTCTCTTTTTTCGTGCGTCCGCAGCGGCGCAACGCGCGCCTCATGCCTAGCGTGCTCAATCGCGGATCGATTGATGACCGATGCTGACATTGCCGGCGCGACTGCGGACGATCAGCCGGGTTTCGAACTCGGCGGAACGCCCGCCCCGTCGGCAGGTTCCGGTGCTGGCTACCGCGTGCTTGCGCGCAAATACCGTCCCGGCACATTCGAGGATCTGATCGGCCAGGAGGCGATGGTTCGCACCATCTCGAATTCGTTCGAGGCGGGGCGCGTTCCGCAGGCGTGGATTCTCACCGGCGTTCGCGGCGTCGGCAAGACCACGACCGCGCGCATCCTCGCCCGCGCGCTGAATTATGAGTTGCCGGATGGCTCGGTCAAAGGGCCGACCATCCACATGCCGAGGATGGGCGTGCATTGCCAGGCGATCATGGAAAGCCGGCACATCGACATTCTCGAAATGGACGCGGCGTCGCACACCGGCATCGACGACGTGCGGCAGATCACCGATGGCGTGCGCTACTCGCCGTCGAGTGCGCGCTACAAGGTCTACATCATCGACGAAGTCCACATGCTCTCGGAGAAGGCGTTCAACGCCTTCCTGAAGACTCTGGAAGAGCCGCCCGAGCACGCCAAGTTCGTGTTCGCCACCACCGAAATCCGCAAAGTCCCGGTCACCGTGCTGTCGCGCTGCCAGCGCTTCGATCTCCGGCGCGTCGATTCTGATGTGTTAATGGCGCATCTGGCGAGCATCGCGGACAAGGAAGGCGTCAGGACCGAACCCGAGGCGCTGGGCCTGATCGCGCGCGCGGCCGAAGGCTCGGTACGCGATTCGCTGTCGCTGTTCGATCAGGCGATTGCGCATGCGGCAGGCATGGTGCGCGCCGAAGACGTCCGGCAGATGCTGGGTCTCGCCGACCGCACCCGCGTCATCGATCTATTCCAGTCGCTGGCGAGCGGCGACATCGCCGCCGCCTTCAAGGAATTCCGCGATCAGTACGACACCGGCGCCGATCCGGTGGTGGTGCTTAGCGATCTGGCGGAATTCGTCAATTTCGTGACGCGGGTCAAGGTCGTGCCCGCCACGGCGGACAATCTGGCGCTGGGCGAAACCGAGCGCACGCGCGGCCGTGATTTCGCGGCCAAGCTGTCAATGCGCGTGCTGTCGCGGATGTGGCAGATGCTGCTCAAGGGCATCGCCGAGGTGCAGTCAGCGACGCGTCCGCAGGCCGCCGCCGAAATGGTGCTGGTGCGCATCGCCTATGTGTCCGATCTGCCGACGCCGGACGAAGCGATCAGGATGATCGACGCCAATGGCGGTTCGTCGCCGATGCTCGGCGGCAATGGTGTCGGCAACGCTTCGCCGCGCGCGCCATCCGCCATGTTATCGTCGGGTGGCGATGACGGTTCACAGTTACGCGCGGTGGCGTCCAGCGCGCGGCCGGCGCTCGATACTTCACCGCGCCCGCACATGAGTGCGCCTGCTCCGGCACCCACTCCCGTCGAGGCTGCGCCCGCACGGCGGTTGAACACGTTCGCCGAGGTTGTTGCTCTGGCCGGCGAAAAGCGCGATTTGCAGATCAAGTCCGCGCTGGAAGCCGACATGCGGCTGGTGCGGATGGAAGACGGACGGCTCGAGGTCGCGCTGGAGCGCAGCGCCGCGCGCTCGGTGGTCAACGATCTGTCGCGCAAGCTTGAGTTCTGGACCGGGCGGCGCTGGACTGTGATCGTCTCCAATGAGGCCGGCGAGCCGACGCTGCGCGCGCAGGCGCAGGCCGCGAAGGAAAAGCTCACCGACGGCGTGCAGGCCGACCCGCGTGTGCAGGCCGTGATGTCACGCTTCCCTGGTACGCAGTTGGTAGAAGTGCGGCGCATCGTGCCGGATACCGGCTCCGGCGCGGATGAATCCGGGCCTGTCGCTGCGGCCGAAGAAGACGACGATCTCTAACCCGATTCGATAAAGGACCCCGTTCATGGCTGACTTTCTCGGCATGATGAAACAGGCGGCGCAGCTTCAGTCCAAGATGAAGGCGCTGCAGGATGAACTCGACACCATCGAGGTCGAAGGCCTGTCCGGTGGCGGTCTCGTCAACGTGCGCATGACCGCCAAAGGCGAAGTGAAGGCCGTGAAAATCGATCCGTCGCTGATGAAAGCCGACGAGCGCGAGATTCTCGAAGATCTCCTGGTGACCGCGCAGAACGACGCGCGCCGCAAGGCTGAAGCCGCGATGCAGGAGAAGATGCAGGCGCTGACCGGCGGCCTCGGCCTGCCTCCGGGGCTGGGTCTCGGCTAGCGGCTTGATGCGTCTTCTCAACGTGAAAATGCTCTGATGGTATCCTCGGTCGCAGGTCCCGAAATCGAACGGCTGATCCAGTTGCTGGCGCGGCTGCCGGGGCTTGGTCCGCGCTCGGCGCGGCGCGCCGCGTTGCATCTGATCAAGAAGCGCGAAGCCCTGATGACGCCGCTATCGTCGGCCCTGCAAGTGGCGATCGAGAAGATCCAGGTCTGCAACACCTGCGGGAATATCGATACCCAGAATCCCTGCACGGTCTGCACCGATACGCGCCGCGATCCCTCGATCATTGTCGTGGTAGCGGACGTTGCAGATTTGTGGGCGCTTGAACGCGCTCATGCCACAAATGGTTTTTACCACGTGCTCGGCGCCACGCTGTCCCCGCTGGACGGCGTCGGCCCGCAGGATCTGACCATCGATGCACTGGTGCAACGCGCGCTCGATCCGCGCGTGACGGAAATTATCCTCGCGCTCAATGCAACCGTCGATGGTCAGACCACCGCGCACTACATCACCGACCTGTTGCAGGACGCCAACGTCAAGGTCACGCGGCTGGCGCACGGCGTGCCGGTCGGTGGAGAACTTGATTATCTCGACGAAGGAACTCTGTCGGCCGCCATGCGGCAGCGGACGCTGTTCTGAAACTCAATGGAAAACCGCATGATCTCCCGTCTGCTTGTGAATGCCCCAGCAAAACTGACCGCTGGCTGTCTGGCCGTATGCGTTGCAATGCTCACATCATCAGGCGCGATGGCGCAGCAAAAGGCGAAGCCGATCAACTCCGGCGAGGTGTTGTCCGGCGAACTGACCGCGATGCGTTCGGGACCGAAGAAGAAGCGCGTCATCACGTATCAATTGACTAGCGAGCCGCGGCGGCTGCCGGGGCCGACCGGCCTGTGCAATCTGGAAACCGGTCCCGAGACGTTTCAGATCGTGACCAACAGCGACGCCGAAGCCGCGGCGCTAAAGCCCTTTATCGGCAAGAGCATTGCGCTGAAAGCCAATGAGATGTCCTGCGCACAAGCGGCCGGGCAGTTGAGCGACGCCATCGTCACAAAGTGGAGCGTCGTGGCGAAGCACTGAAGGCTTGATCGCAGCGAGATCGGCACGGTATCCTGAGGTTGTTTGAAAAAGCAATTTTCAGGAGAGTGCGATGTCATTGCGGCTCAATCTGTTCGTTTCCTTCGTCCTTGCGACTTTTTTCCTCGCATCTCCGGTGACCGTGCATTCCGCGTTCGCGCAGGTGCAGGTCGCCGTGATTGGCGACAGCAATGTCTACGGCAAGGGCATCTCAAGCTCCGAGAACTATCCAAGCCAGCTTCAGGCCGCGCTCAACGCCCGGGGTCTGAACGTGACTGTCAGCAATGGCGGCATCAACGGCGACACCAGCACCGGGCTGGCGGGACGCCTGGATTCGGCCGTTCCTTCCGGCACGCGGGTCGCCGTGATCTGGATCGGTATCAACGATATCCGCCGCGGCGCCAGCATGGCGGAAGTTCAGGCGAACGTCGCCGGCATTGTCAGCCGCCTGCGGGCAAAGGGTATCGACAGTTATGTGATCCGTCCGCCGGTTTACAACGTGGCGGATCACCAGAATCCCGCGCTCACGGTTGGCGGCGGCGATAAGCATTTCAATGCGGCGGGCTACAGAAAGATGGTCGGCAAAACCGTCGGACCGGTTGCATCGCTTGTCAGCAAGGCTGCGAAGAAGAAAGCGGCCTGATCGGTTTGGCGGCGGCGGTTACGACGCTGCGGCCTCGCGCCGTCCCAGCGTTTTGAAGTGTCCGCGCCGTTGCAGCCATGCCAGCAGGATCAGGCTCGGCACCGCGACCAATACGCTGAGCACAAAGAACGCCGGCCAGCCGGTGGCCTGCGCGACATATCCCGCGCCCGCCGAGAGGTAAGTCCTGCCGATCGCCGCGAAGGCGGTCAGCAGCGCATACTGGGTCGCGGTATGCAACGGGCTCTGGCAGAGCGACGACAGGTAGGCGACGAAGATCACCGTGCCGATCGCACCGGTGAAATTCTCCACCGTGATCGCCAGTGCCAGTGCCCATTGATTCAGCCCGACATAGGCCAGCCAGGCGAAGGCGAGGTTCGAGACCGCCTGAAGCACGCCGCCGATCCAGAGACACGCCTCCAGCGACCATGCGCGCGCGAGAAAACCTCCGGCGAATCCGCCGATCAGTGTCGCGGCGAGCCCGACGCCCTTGACGATGGCGGCGTAGTCGTTGCGCGTGAAGCCGAGATCGATCACGAACGGCGCGGTCATGGTGCCGGAAAATGAATCCGTGACCTTGTAGAGAATGACAAACGCCAGAACGGCCCAGACGTCCCTGCGGGTCAGGAATTCGGTGAAGGCGCCGACGGCGGCGGTGATGACGCGGGTGATAGCACTCTCGCCGCTGGTGGCTTCCTCGGCACGGCGCGACTGCTCGGGCTCGGTCGCAACAAGCGCGGCGATCATCCCGATCAGCACCATCGCCGCCATCGCGATGTAGCCCCACATCCAGGCGATGGATTTGGTCAGACCGGTGGATTCGAATCCGCTGACCAGAAACAGCGCGCCGGCGGTGGAGATCAGCATGCCGACGCGATAGGCCGCGACGTAGGACGCCATGCCGGCGGCCTGCTCGCTCTCGGGCAGGCTCTCGACGCGGAAGGCATCGACCACGATGTCCTGCGTCGCTGATGCCGCAGCGACGAGCAGCGCGCCGAGCGCGACATAGAACGGCGAGCGCGCGGGATCGGTGAGGGCGAGCAGCAGGATCGCTCCGATCAGCAGCAGTTGCGCGAACACCAGCCAGCCGCGGCGCCGTCCGAGAAGTCGCGTCAGCACCGGCACATGCAGCGCATCCACCAGCGGCGCCCAGAGGAATTTCAGCGTGTAGGGCGTGCCGACCAGGGCGAACAGGCCGATGGTGCCGAGATCGACGCCGGATTCGCGCATCCACACCAGCAGCGTCGAGCCCGACAGCGCCAGCGGCAGCCCCGACGAGAAGCCGAGAAACAGCACGATCAGCACGCGCTTTTGCAGATAGAGCGCCATCGCCTCGCGCCATGAGGCGCGGGGAGCAGGAGCTATTTGGGCAGTTTCAGGCGCTGTCATGCAGGGGTGTTAGCAGATTCGAACGGCTTTTCCCCGCCACGAATATGCGGCAAACGCGGCCGAATTATTCCCCTGCCTGCAGCTTGCGGAGCGGGTGGGCGGGGAACAGATCGCTCCCGCCGGTCACAACGCGTGCCTCGGCCGGCTCGCTGCTCTTGCTGAAATCCAGTTCCTCGATGCGGCCGGCGCGTTTCTCGATCTTCTCCGCCGAAATAAGGATTTGGCGGACGTCTTCGTTCACGTTGCCGAAATCTTTCTGGAGCTTGAGCACGCGCTCGCGCAGACGGCCGAGATCGTCCAACATATGCATGACTTCGGTGCGAATCTGGTCGGCGGCGTCGCGCATTCGCGCGTCTTTCAGGATCTGCTGCATCACCTGGATCGCCAGCATCAGCAGCGATGGCGACACCAACACCACGCGGGCGCGATAGGCCTTCTGGATCACGTCGTCGAAGCCATCGTGGATTTCTGCGTAGACCGATTCCGACGGCACGAACATCAGCGCCGTATCCTGCGTCTCGCCGGGAATGAGATATTTGTCGGCGATATCGTTGACGTGCTTCATCACGTCCTGCCGCAGCCGCTGGGTGGCGTATTTCTTCTCCTCGTCGCTGCGCGCCTCGCGCAAGGCGGTGACGGATTCCAGCGGGAATTTCGCATCGACGCACAATGGCCGCTGATCGGGCAGGAAAATCACGCAGTCGGGGCGAGTCCGGTTCGATAGCGTGTGCTGAAAGGCATACGAGTCTTTCGGCATGCCATCCTGCACGATGGCTTCCATCCGCGCCTGGCCGAATGCGCCGCGCGACTGCTTGTTGGCGAGCACGTCGCGCAGCGTCGTCACCTGCGAGGTCAGGTCGGTGAGATTCTTGTGCGCGTTGTCGATGATGCCGAGGCGTTCGTGCAGCACGCGCAGGGAGTCCATCGTGTTGCGCGTGGTCTGCTCCATCGACTGGCCGACGCGATGGGTCACCGAATCCAGTCGCTCGTTGACGGCGCGCGCCATTTCCGCCTGCCGCCCCACCAGCGCCTGTCCCATCTCATGGACCCGGCCGGTGGATTCATTCTGCATGCGCAGCACTTCAGCAAGCCGCTCCTCAAGCTCGTCGGCGCGCACCGCCTGCGCCATGGCGGCCTCCGCGCCCTTTCGGCCGGAGCGGGCGATGACGATGGCGATGGCCAGCAGCAACAGCAGCGCAAGCACGCCGAATGCGATCAGGGCGTCGCCCGTGCGAACCGGCAGATCGCCGGCCATGAATAGGATCTCGTTCATGCCCTTTTTTAACCCGATTCGGCGCGAAATGCGAACGAATAGGGAACATTTTATGGTTAATAACTCTCTGATTTTTATGGTTAATCGGGTGTTAACGGCATTCTCTTCCGGCCAAGCGCCTGACCCCACAACGGGTTTGACCGCGGCGGCGCTCCCATTACATCGCGCCCATGGCCAATCGCGACATCATCATTCTTCCCGACAAGCAGCTCCGGCTGATCTCCAAGCCCATTGAGACGATCACGCCCGAGATCCGGGCGCTCGCCGACGACATGTTCCAGACCATGTACGACGCGCCGGGCATCGGCCTCGCCGCGATCCAGGTCGCGGTGCCGCTGCGGCTGATCACCATGGACCTCTCCAAGAAGGAGGGGGAAAAGGAGCCGCGCGTTTTCATCAATCCGGAAATCCTGTCATCGTCCGAGGAGCTTTCGGTTTACGAAGAAGGCTGTCTCTCGATCCCGGAATACTACGAAGAGGTCGAGCGGCCGGCGCGGGTGCGCGTGCGCTTCATGGATATCGACGGCAAGATCCACGAGGAGGATGCCGATGGGCTCTATGCCACCTGCATCCAGCACGAGATCGATCACCTCAACGGCGTGCTGTTCGTGGATTATCTCTCCAAGCTCAAGCGCGACCGCGTAATGAAGAAGTTCACCAAGGCCGCCAAGCTCGCGGCGAAATAAGCCGGAGCTTTTGATGCCGCTTCGTCTGATCTTCATGGGCACGCCAGACTTCGCGGTGCCGACGCTGCTGACGCTCGCGGACCATGGTCACGAGATCGCGGCGGTCTATACGCGCGCGCCAAAGCCGGCCGGCCGTGGCATGAAGTTGCAGCCGACGCCGGTGGAGCAGGCCGCGCGCCAGCTCGGCATTCCGGTGCTGACGCCGAAGACACTCAGAACGCCGGACGCGGAAGCGGAATTCCGGTCGCACAACGCTGATGCGGCCGTTGTCGTGGCTTACGGCATGATCCTGCCGCAGAACATTCTCGACGCTGTGCCGCTCGGTTGTTTCAATCTCCATGGGTCGTTGTTGCCGCGCTGGCGTGGCGCCGCGCCGATCCAGCGCGCCATTATGACGGGCGATGCCGAAAGCGGCGTCATGGTCATGAAGATGGATGCCGGGCTCGACACCGGCGACGTCGCGATGGCCGAGCGGCTGCCGATCACCGACACGATGACCGCGCAGGATCTGCACGATGCGCTGGCGCCGCTCGGCGCGGATCTGATGGTGCGTGCCATGGGCGGGCTGTCGCGCGGCGGCCTGCAACTGACGAAGCAGAGCGGCGATGGCGTCACCTACGCCGCGAAAATCGACAAGGCCGAGGCGCGGATCGACTGGACCAAATCCGCGCGCGAGGTGCTGCGGCATATTCACGGCCTGTCGCCGTTTCCCGGCGCGTGGTTCGAAATCGTCCTCGACGGCGAGCCGGTGCGCATCAAGGTGCTGCGCTGTGAATTGGCCAAGGGCTCGGGTGCGCCGGGCGATCTGCTGGACGACAAGCTCACCATTGCCTGCGGTGACGGTGCGATCCGGATTCTGGAATTGCAGCGCGCCGGAAAGCCGCCGATGAAGGCCGATGCGTTTCTGCGC
Organism: Afipia sp.; assembly: GCA_017474385.1. Lineage (GTDB taxonomy): Bacteria > Pseudomonadota > Alphaproteobacteria > Rhizobiales > Xanthobacteraceae > Afipia. The sequence continues at coordinate 8,370 of JAFVHU010000108.1, forward strand.
GGCGCGCCGCTCAAGCCGCCGCTGCGTGTGATGTGATGCTAATGTCGCAACATCCTCAATCGTCATGCGCGGGCTTGACCCGCGCATCCATCCAAAGAAAAAAAATTCCAAAGAGATGGATTGCCGGGTCAAGCCCGGCAATGACAGTCAAAATATTTGGCTCGCATGGGCGGGCATCCTGATGCCCCGCTACAAACTCATCATCGAGTATGACGGCACGCCGTATAGCGGCTGGCAGTATCAGGACAATGGTCCCTCGGTGCAGGGCGCGCTGGAAAACGCCGTGAAGGCGATGACCGGCGACGATGTCCGCGTCAACGGTGCGGGGCGGACCGATGCCGGTGTCCATGCGCTGGGGCAGGTCGCGCATATCGATCTTGCGAAAGACTACAGGGCGGATCGCGTGCGCGATGCGCTGAACGCGCATCTGCGGCCGAATCCCATCGGGGTGCTGTCGGCGGAAATCGTGCCGGAGACATTCGACGCGCGGTTCTCTGCAACCAAACGGCATTACATCTACCGCATCGTCAATCATCGGGCCAACCTTGCGCTTAAAGTGGGGCATGCATGGCGCGTGGCGCGTCCGCTGAATGTCGAGGCGATGCAGGAAGCAGCACAGGTGCTGATCGGCAAGCACGACTTCACGACGTTCCGCGACACCGAATGTCAGGCAAAATCACCGGAGAAGACGCTGGATGCGCTCGACGTGATACGCGACGGCAACGATGTGAACATCATCACATCGGCGCGGTCGTTCCTGCACAGCCAGGTGCGCTCGATGGTCGGTTCGCTGGTGTGGGTCGGTCACGGGCGCTGGAAGGCGCAGGATTTGCGCCGCGCGCTTGAGGCGCGCGATCGCACGGCGTGCGGACCGGTCGCGCCGCCGGACGGGCTCTATCTGGTGCGGGTCGAATACTGAGCGCTACGCCGCCGCGGTCGCTTCGATTTCCAGCAGCCACTTGCTGTCGAAAATGCCGGCGATGATCACCGTCATGGCGGGGGCGAGGGTACCGAGGACGCTTTGGCGAACGGCGCGATTCTCCAGCGCGTATTTCCGGTCCGACAGAAACACCGTGACCTTGACGACGTCGGCGAGGGTCATGTCGACGGCTTTGAGCTGGCTTTCGATGTTCGTCCAGATCAGCCGGCACTGCGCCTCAAACGTCTCCGGCACGGTGCCGTCCACGGTTTGCGGAATCTGCCCGCTGACGAAGGCGAGGCGCTGCGCGCCGCTGACCTCGCAGACCTGTGCGTAGCCGAAGGGTTGCGGAGCGTTGGCGGCGTTGACGTTGCGGCGTTGCATGGGCATTCCCCGTTACGAAAGCGTCTTCATCACGTCCCAGAATAAATCCTCGCCATTGGCAACGTTTTCGTTCCAGTGGTCGGCTGCGTTTTCATCGGCGGCGTCGGTGATGAACTTGAACGCCCGCCATGGCACGCCGTGGCGCTGGCAGACATGGGCGATGGCGAACAGCTCCATATCGACGATGTCGATGTTGTTCTCGACCAGCCAGGGATCGGTCGCTGTGACGAAGCTGTCGCCGGTGCCGCAGACGACGGTGCCGTGACCGGACGACAGCCGGTCCATTTCCGGCGAGAACGGCGTGCGGCCGCGCGGCGCCAGCGGCATCGCCGCCATGTCGCGCTGAACCGTGTGAGCGACCTCCACAAGGCCGTTGTGGATGTGAGCGATCTTGCCGGCGGTGCCGTAGTTGACGATGAGCTTCGGTTGCAGCGCCATCACAGCCAGCGTTGCGATGCTCGCCGCATTGACCTTGCCGACACCGGTGTAGATCACCTCGACGCCGTCAGGCGCGCGCGCCTTGTTCAGTTCGGTATCGATGGCGGTGAGAATGACAACGTGGCCGCTCATGTTTTCAGCGTTCATGCAAAGTAACGTTCCAGCACGCCGCGATAGATCTTTGTGAGTTTTTCGAGATCGGACACCGGCGTGCGTTCGTCGATCTGGTGCATGGTCTGGCCGACAAGGCCGAATTCCAGCACCGGGCAGTAGTGCGTGATGAAGCGTGCGTCCGAGGTGCCGCCGCCGGTGTTCAGCTCGGGCTTGCGCCCGGTCACGTCTTCAATGGCGGCGACCACGAGATCGGTGAACGGCCCCGGCTTGGTGCGGAACACGTCGGCGTTCGACGGCTCCCATGTGATATGCGCCTTGATGCGGTTGCCGCTCGCTTTCGTCACGCGTTCCTCGATCAGCGCACGCAGGGACTCGCGGGTGTGACAGTCGTTGTATCGGATGTTGAAGCGCGCGCGTGCCTGCGCCGGAATCACATTCCAGGCCGGGTTGCCGACATCGATGGAGGTGAATTCGAGATTCGATGGTTGAAAGTGATCGGTGCCTTTGTCGAGCGGATCACCGCTCAACGACGCGATCAGCGTCGCGATATCCGGCACCGGATTGGACGCGCGGTGGGGATAGGCGACGTGGCCCTGCACGCCATCGACAATAATGGTGCCGCTCTGCGAGCCGCGCCGGCCGGTCTTGATGGTGTCGCCCATCTCGCTGACGTTGCTTGGCTCGCCCAGCACGCAGTGATCGAACTTTTCGCCGCGCTCCGCCGCCCACTTCAGCAGCTTCACGGTACCGTTGACGGCGATGTCTTCCTCGTCGCCGGTGATGAGAAACGAGATCGAGCCCTTGGGCTGGCCGCCGTTCGCGGCGAGATATTCAAGTGTGGCGGCAACCGAGCAGGCAATGCCGCCCTTCATGTCCACAGCGCCGCGCCCGTACAACATGCCGTCCTTCACGTCGCCCTCGAACGCGCCGTGGGTCCACGCCGCCTCGTCACCAGCGGGCACCACGTCGGTGTGGCCGGCGAAGGTGATATGCGGGCTGCCAGTGCCGATGCGCGCATAGAGATTATCGATGTCGGCCGCGCCGGGCTCGGAGAAGGTGACGCGGTGCACCTCGAAGCCGGCATCGCCCAGCAGCTTTTCCAGCACGCCGAGCGCACCGGCATCCGCAGGCGTCACGGAGGGACAGCGCAAAAGATCGCGGGCGATGGAGAGGGCGTCAGTCATGAAGCAACTAGGTTTGAAGGATTGATATTTCGTCATCGCTAGGGACGTCAAACGTGAAGAGTGAAGTCAGATCACGATCTTTGTAGGAATCGCGATCAATGTAGAAGTGAGCATTCTTCACAATCGGCCATTTATGATGAATAACCGAGAGACCCGTTAAAATGTAATGCACAAATTTCGTATTTTCGCTCCGGGTGCCATTCCTCAACCTTGCGAGTTGCTCGAGTGAGGCTACGAACAGACGGACTAAGCTTTGGTCTGTGTCGCTTTGATAAGGTTCGATCAGAAATCCGCAGTTAGCTATCCGACCATCTGGCATTTCAACGATTATTGATTTTGAATCGATATCCGCAGAAGCGCCTATCCTCAGCTTTACCCCTGTTTCGGGATCAACGGCGTTCCAAAAAATCCGGGCTGGCTCGAACATTGGAAGCTCGCGTTGCTCAATGTTGCGTGGAGAATGACTAGCCGATCAGGCGTCAGTCCCGCAGCAATTCGTTGATGCTGGTCTTGGAGCGGGTGCGCTCATCGACGCGCTTGACGATGACGGCGCAGGCGGTGCTCGGACCGGGCTGTCCGTTCTTCAGCGGCTTGCCCGGCAGCGAGCCAGGCACCAGCACCGCATATTCCGGCACTTCGCCGATGAAGGTTTCGCCGGTCTCGCGATCGACGATCTTGGTCGATGCGCCGAGGAACACGCCCATGGCCAGCACCGCGCCCTTGCGCACGATGACGCCTTCGGCGACTTCCGAACGCGCGCCGATGAAGCAGTCGTCCTCGATGATGACCGGACCGGCCTGCAACGGCTCAAGCACGCCGCCGATGCCGACGCCACCCGAGATATGAACGCGCTTGCCGATCTGCGCGCAGGAGCCGACCGTGGACCATGTGTCGATCATGGTCGCTTCATCGACATAGGCGCCGAGATTGACGAACGACGGCATCAGCACGACGTTCTTCGCGATATAGGCCGAGCGCCGCACGATCGCGCCGGGCACCGCGCGGAAGCCGGCGTCACGGAAGCGGTTCTCGCCCCAGTCTTCGAACTTGGACGGCACCTTGTCCCACCACTGCGCGCCGCCGGGGCCGCCGGTGATCGGCGCCATGTCGTTGAGGCGGAAGGACAGCAGCACCGCCTTCTTCAGCCACTGGTTGACATGCCATTTCCCGTCGGCCTGCCGTTCCGCCACGCGCGCTTCGCCCTTGTCGAGCAGGTCGAGCGCCAGCTCCACGGCGTCGCGCACCTCGCCTTTTGTGTTGGCGTTGACGGTATCGCGGGCCTCGAAGTCGGCATTCAGCGTGGTTTCAAGCGCGGAGAGGGACAGTGAGTTTCCTTGGGGAGTGCGTGCGGATTTGTTGATAGTCAGTGTGTATGTTGACAATCTGCATATTCTTTTGTCGGTTTTGCAGGTGTTGAGTCAAGCTGCGGCAGAGGGCTTCTGTCACGCAATTGCGGTTGGATTTGTACCCCCACCCCGGCGCTTTGCGCCGACCCTCCCCACAAGGGGGAGGGAAAAGAAAGAACTGGTGTTGCCGCATTTCTTGTCCCTCCCCTTGATGGGGAGGGTGCATAGGCGGCCTCCGGCCGCCGTCCGTAGGATAGAACGCCGATGCTTTGCATCGGCTATGCCGAAGGCCAGTCGGGTGGGGTGATTTTTATCGAGCTCTAATCGCCGCCAAAAATCCCGTCAGATCGTCGGTGATGTGATCGACATAGGCGGCGTCGCGGCCCTCCAGCTCCCAGTCCTCGCGGACAACGTTCTTGGTGCCGTCGGGCACCACAAGAACGGTGGTCATGCCGAGATCGTGCGGCGTCACCAGATTGCGCGCCAGATCCTCGAACATCGCGGCCTTGGCGGGATCGACGCCGTGCAGCTTGAGAAACTTCATGTAGGTCTGCCGCGCGGGCTTGGGCTCGAGTTCGGCGGCGACGATGTCGAACACGTCTTCGAAATTCTTTTCGATGCCGAGACGTTCGAGCACCTTGCCGGCATGGGCGCGGGAGCCGTTGGTGAGGATCAGCTTGCGGCCGGGAAGTTTTCCGATCGCAGCGCCCATCGCAGGATTTGGCTCCAGCGGCGAGTGGTCAATCTGATGGACGTATTCGAGAAAGTCGTCGGCCTTGAGGCCGTGCTCGGTCATCATGCCGCGCATGGTGGTGCCGTAACGGCGGTAATAGTCTTTCTGAATCCTGAAGGCCTCGTCCTTCGGGACATTCAGATACTGCGCGACGAAATCGCGAATGCGCACGTCGACCTGCTGCCACAGGTTGACGTGATGCGGATAGAGCGTGTTGTCGAGGTCGAACACCCATGTCTCGATATGGGTGAAACCGCGCTTGTCTTTCTGAATCATGGCGTTCCGAATCTGAGAGTCTTGCCTGCGCCCGCGCCGATCTCGACACGTTCATAACCGCTGGCGTTTAATCCCCGCCCGCTGCAGTCGCCCTGTTCGGTGAACTCGAACTGCGTCTCGCGGGTGCAGAGCATGGTGGTGCCGCCCCAGTTCACCGGGCGGCTGTTGATCTTGATGGTGCGGCCATCGGCGTCGACCGCTTCGGCGAAACTGTAGATCCTGCGCGGCTGTCCCGTTACGTCGGGATGCAGGCATTTGCCGGGCTCGATGCGATACCAGCCGCGGCTGGTGACGGTCTTGCCGTCATCGGTGGCGATGGAGGCCATCACGCGATACTGCGTGTCGTTGCACCAGGTGAGGCCGGTGGCGGAGGGCTGTTCAACCGCCGCGATCATGGTCTCGAAGAAGTTGGGAGCCTGCGCCGCATCGGCAGTGAGGCCGCGCGCCTTCAGGAACGCGGCAAGGGCGTTCTGCGTTTTCGGGCCGTCGACACCGTCGATCGGAGCTGCGTCATAGCCTGCGATCAGCAGCAGCCGCTGGATCGCGGCCAGCCGCGCCTGCTCGTCGTCGTATTCGGCGCCTTCGGCGAGATACGCGATCTGGTGGCCGTCCTCGCCGGTGCTCGGCTTGATTTCGGTAAAGGCCGCCGCGGTCTGGCCGCCGCGGCACTGGCGTCCGGCGATGACGAAGTCCTTTGGAGCAACGCAGAGATTGTCGGTGCCGTTCTGCGGCGCCGGGGAAGCGCCATAAACCGGCAGCGAGCGTGCGTGCAGCAGAATACGTTCCGCCGTGATGTTTCCCTGCGCCACCACGCGGCATGTCGCCGGATCGATGCGGAACCAGCCGCGGGTCGCGGTGGCGGTCTTGTCCTCGATGCCGATGGCGGCTTCGACGACATAACTCATGCGGTTGCAGATTTTTAGGTCGGCGCGGGCGGAGCTGCTGAAAGCGACGAGGGTGACCATCGCAGCCGCTGCGATGATTCGGGAGCGATCAACGATCTTAAGAGTGTCATCACCGGGCTTGTCCCGGTGATCCCGATTAGCTTGGCGCTGTGCTCTTCCAGTCGGGGTGGCCGGAACAAGTCCGGCCATGACAACTGAAAGAGATGGTTTGTTTCGCATCACTTGTGGATCAGCGTTCCCGTGCCCTGATTGGTGAACAGTTCGAGCAGTACCGCGTGCGGCGTCTTGCCGTCGATGATGACCACGCCCTCGACGCCTGCTTCGAGCGAATAGATGCAGGTCTCGACCTTCGGAATCATGCCGCCGGAAATCGTGCCGTCCGCGATCAGCTTGCGCGCATCCTTGATCGACAGTTCAGGGATGAGCTTCTTCGATTTGTCGAGCACGCCGGGCACGTCGGTCAACAATAAGAGACGTTTAGCCTTCAGCGCACCGGCGACGGCGCCCGCGAAGGTGTCGGCGTTGACGTTGAAAGTCTGGCCGTTGGCGGACGAGGCCAGCGGCGCCAGCACCGGGATCAGTTCGTAGCCGATCAACTGGTTGAGCAGCGTGAGATCGACCTTGTCCGGTTCGCCGACAAAGCCGAGATCGACCACCTTCTCGATGTTGGAGCCGGGATCGACCATGGTGCGGGTCGCCTTGGTGGCGGTAACCATGTTGCCGTCCTTGCCGCACAGGCCCACGGCCTTGCCGCCGGCTTCGTTGATGTGGCTGACGATCGACTTGTTGATCGAGCCCGCCAGAACCATTTCGACGATCTCGATGGTCGCCGCGTCGGTAATGCGCAGGCCGGAGGCGAATTCTGACTTGATGCCAAGCCGGTTGAGCATCGCCGCGATCTGCGGGCCGCCGCCGTGCACGACCACCGGATTGATCGCTGTCTGCTCGAGCAGCACGATGTCGCTGGCGAACTGACGGGCAAGGTTTTCTTCGCCCATAGCGTGGCCGCCGTATTTGATGACGATGGTTTCTTCGTCGTACTGCTGCATATGCGGCAGCGCTTCCGACAGGATGCGGGCCTGATCCTGTGCACTGATATTCGTCGGCAGATCCATCATGGGGGAAATCTCGTTCACGCGCGGATGGCAAAGGTGGCCGAGGGTTTAGCCGATTGGCGCGAGGCGTGCAAAGTGCCGCCGGCGCAAGTCAGGCCATGCGCCGCGGCCATGCTGCGGCGATCGCCAGCACCAGCCAGCTCAGAATAAGGAGTGTGCCGCCGGTCGGCGCGGCCATTGTGAACAATCCATGACCGGCATACTGGCGCATGGTCAGGTCTCCGGCGAACAGCGTGGCGCCGATGATGAAGCCGAAAGTCGCGGTGAGGCCGAGGGGGCGCTGGGCGATGCCGTGCCCGGTCAGCAGCGCCGCGCCGATGACGGCGCTGGCGTGGAACAGCAGCATCGACGAGGCGGAGGCCAGCCGCGAGGCATCGGGCTGGTGTGCGGACGCGGCAGCCAGCACGACACCGGCCGCGCCCATCAGCCCGGCGAGCACAACCGCGAGGCGCAACACACCATTCTGGGTCATCAGATTCTTTCCCTTAGAAGACGGATCATGGCGGCGCGCAGCTCGGGCATGCCGTCGCCGCTGCGCGACGACGTCACCAGAACGTCCGGAAATGCCGCGGGATGCTTCGACAGCGCCGCCTTGGTCGCGGCGATGGTTTCCTCAAGCGCGGCCTTCTTCACCTGATCGGCCTTGGTCAGCAACACCTGATAGCTGACGGCGGACTTGTCGAGCGTTTTCAGCACGTCGTTGTCGACGTCCTTGAAGCCGTGGCGCGAGTCGATCAGCACATAGACGCGGGCGAGGTTGGCGCGGCCTTGCAGGAATTTGTGTATCAGCGTGGTCCATGATGCGACCTTGGCCTTGGGCGCGGAGGCGTAGCCGTAGCCGGGCATGTCCACCAGCCGCAGGCCGGCGTCCTTGCCGTCCGCAGGCGTCGGGCCTTCGAAGAAGATCAGTTCCTGGGTGCGGCCGGGCGTATGCGAAGTGCGCGCCAGCCCGTTGCGGCCCGTCAGCGCATTGATGAGGCTGGATTTGCCGACATTGGAGCGTCCGGCGAAAGCGACTTCGACGCCTTTCATCGGCGGCAGCGCTTCGATCGACGGCGAGGCCCAGAAGAATTGCCAGTCGCCGGCGAAGATCTTCCGTCCGGCTTCAATCAGCTCCGCATCGGTTTTATCGGTCATGCGAAGGTTCTCGAATATGAAAACGCCCGGCGAATCCGCCGGGCGTTTCGCGTTTCAGACGGTCTATGTCGTTTTCTTGCTGCCGGCGAAGGTCGACTTCACGTTGTCGAACAGCTCGATCTTCGCGCCGTTCTTTTTCATGATGTAGCTCTGCTGAAGCACCGACAGCAGATTGTTCCAGGCCCAGTAGATCACAAGACCGGCCGGGAAGCCCGCGAGCATGAAGGTGAAGATCAGCGGCATCCAGTCGAAGATCATCTTCTGCGTCGGATCCGGTGGCGTCGGGTTCAGCTTCATCTGGAACCACATCGTGATGCCCATGATGATCGGCCAGATGCCGAGATGCAGGTAATAGCCGAGAACCGGCAGGTGTGTCGGATCGAACGCCAGCAGACCGAACAGGTTGAACAGGTTGGTCGGATCCGGCGCGGAGAGGTCCTTGATCCATCCGAAGAACGGCGCGTGCCGCATTTCGATGGTGACGAACAGAACCTTGTAGAGCGAGAAGAACACCGGGATCTGGATCAGAATCGGAAGACAGCCCGCGATCGGGTTGATCTTCTCCTTCTTGTAGATCTCCATCATCTCCTGCTGCTGCTTCATCTTGTCGTCGGGATACTTGTCCTTCAGCGCGGCAAGCTGCGGCTGCACGGCCTTCATCTTTGCCATCGA
>JAFVHU010000011.1 GCA_017474385.1 Afipia sp.
CGAGAGGGCCGTACTTCCGGGTGCGGACGGGGGAGGTACTCGACCCCTGATCCGGACGGCTTTCGCCGCCGTCATCCGCACCGCGTCCAGCCGCGAACGGCAGAGCCACGTAGTTGGCCCGGACGGTGACCCCGCAGACAAGCTTGCGCCGTCTGCGTTTATCGCGCCTCCCGGACGACACGGCTGCGAACCATGCGTGCAGGCGCCGCATCCTGCTCCGCTTCAAAAGCGCCCTCGAGAAGCGCCCCTCACGAACAGGACAGGCCGAACGTAAGCGAGGTTCAGCGGGCGGGAATGCGTATCCCCATCACGAAATGTTGCGGGAGGCGTTCGCTCGATATTATCCGCCGTCATTCCGGGGCGCGCGTCGTCGCGCGAGCCCGGAATCCACAGCCACAAATGAGATTCCCCGCAGTGGTTCCGGGCCTGCGCCAAGAGGCGCATCCCGGAATGACGGGTGGGGAAATCTCCATCCGGGCACAGGCTCGTTGTCATTCCGGAATCTCGCCGCGTGTTGCGACATCTCCCGCCTGCGCGGGGACGACCGTAGAGCGGCAAGCGATCAGACTTGAACTTCAAGCCTTGAGTTTTCGCGCTTTCATCTGAAACCGGATTTCGATCGCGATCTTGAGCAGCACCAGAACGATCAGCGGTGCGGCCGTTCCGATCGCCTGCGCAATGAACGCGCCGCCCATGATCGCCACATGCATGATCACGATGCGCTTGTAGAACTCGCCCATGATCTCGCCGGTGTCGGCGTTGGTCAGCGGCACCTTGGCGAACACGAAGCGGTTGACGGCGTCGTTGATGAAGATCGCGCCCTGTCCCGCGAACAGCGCGAGCAGCGGAATCCAGAGGTCCTTGCCGATCACAATCAGGCGGATGAAATCGCGTGCGTCGTGAATGCGTCCGGCCCATGGGCCTGCGAACAGCGCGTAGATGAACAGCATGTGCACCGACATGAACAGCCCGGCATGCACGGTGAAGAACCCCGCCAGGGCGAGTGTGCCGGCGATGCCGCGGCCTGCCGCCGATCCCGGATCGCGGGACATCGTCGCGGCCCGCAGGATGGTCCAGAAGCCGATCACCGCGGTTTCCAGGCAATACAGACAGAGCAGGACGAAGGTGTCCCAGCCCCAGAACAGGATTCCCGCCAGCGGCACCAGGTTCGACAGGATCAGGATCATTGACGTGAACGTGCCGCGCCGGGATGCGCCTGAGCCGGTCGTGGTCGGGACGGTGGATGTCATCCGTCGATTAAATCCGATCCTGCGTCACAAACAAAGCAGGTGGCTTGGGATTCCAATTGCCACAGCAGCGGGCATGGGTTTGAATACAGCATGATCAGGAACGTGATCTCATCGCGCCGCCGCTGGTGGCGAGCCGTCTCATGCAGCGGCATCTGGTAGGCTGATCCTCGCGGTCGCGTGCGAGCGCCGGTTTGCGCTCATGGCATGCATCAACGCTTCCTTCTGTCATCCAATCTCATCGATCCGTCTTATCGATTCATGGCCTCGTTTATTAGGCCCGTGGGAGTCATCATGCCTGCGATCATGCAGCATTTATTTGCCTTGCCTGTGGCGACGCTCACCTGGCTTGGCCGTCAGGGCGCGCGCGCAATTGCGGCGCTGGTTTTTATCGGCATCGCCGTGCCGCCGCTCGGCGTCTTGCTGAAGCCTTATGTCACCGAGGCGATATTCGTCCTGCTCTGTATCTCGTTCATGCGGGTCGATGTCGCCGCAATGCGCGGCTATCTCGCGCGACCGGCGCTGGTGATCGGTGCAACGCTCTGGAGCAGTTTCGCGGTGCCGCTGCTGTTCGGCCTCGGCGGCGTCATTAGCGGCATCGATCGATCCGCGCCGGATTTGTTTCTCGGCCTGATGCTTCAGGCGGTGGCGTCGCCGATGATGGCATCGCCCGCGCTCGTTGCGCTGATGGGCCTCGACTCAACGCTGGTCCTGATCACGCTCGTCACCGGGACCGCGCTGGTACCGCTTAGCGCGCCGCTGTTCGCCTGGCTGTTTTTCGGAGACGCGCTCACGCTCTCGCCGCTGGCGCTCGGGCTGAAACTGTTCGCGATCCTCTTTGGCTCCGTTCTTGTTGCTGCGGTCATCCGCCGTCTCGCCGGCGCGGAGGCGATTGCCCGCTACAAGCAGCCGATCGATGGTTTCAACATTCTGGTGCTGCTGGTGTTCGTCAGCGCTGTGATGGGTACCGTCGCCGTGAGCTTCTGGGCTGCGCCCGTCCGCGTACTGGGTCTCCTCGTGCTGGCCTTCGTCCTCTTTGCGGCGCTACTGGCCGTGACCACGCTGGTGTTCCGCAAGGCGGGTCTCGAACGGGCGCTTGCCCTCGGGCTGATGGCGTCCCAGCGCAACATGGGCCTGATGCTGGCCGGTGTGGACGGGGCATTGCCGGGACTGACCTGGCTCTATTTCGCGCTGGCCCAGTTCCCGATTTACCTGTCACCGCAATTACTCACGCCGCTGGTACGACGGCTGCGGGGCGCTGCCGCGCCCTCGCCATGATCCGGGTTGGAACCGGCGGTCCCGGTGCGCCACAGGGTTGGTTTCGAGGGCCTTTTCGGGCCCTGAATGGCCCGCGGTAACCCCGCCTTAACCCTGATTAGCGTTTGGTTATATGGGCTGATAGCCCTCGTTTTGACACGTTAGCAGGGGATTCAGAGCCCGGCCTCTGGGACAGGCCATCCCACGCGACACGAGACCGGAACGGGGCGATCGGCAGCGTTGGCGCTTTCGCTGCGGCGGTCATTGCCTTGCGGCGACCGCGACCAGCGCGTTAGCGCGTGAATTTAAGTGATAATCGCCTTGAGAGGATACCGATCATGAATCCAGCAGACGTAGCGCAGTCGGCCCTGCCGCTCGCCTCCGCTGACGTGTCGCTGATCTCGCTGTTCTGGCATGCCCACTTTGTCGTGAAAACGATCATGCTCGGTCTGCTGGCGTGCTCGGTGTGGGTCTGGGCCATCGCCATCGACAAAATGCTGCTTTATGCGCGTACAAAGAAGGCCATGGACCGTTTCGAACAGGCGTTCTGGTCGGGTCAATCCATCGACGAATTGTACCGCGCGCTGGCTGCCAAGCCGACGCAATCGATGGCCGCTTTGTTCGTGGCCGCGATGCGTGAGTGGAAGCGCTCGTTCGAGAGCAATTCGCGCTCCTTTGCCGGTCTCCAGATGCGGATCGACAAGGTGATGAGCGTGTCGATTGCCCGCGAGGTCGAGCGGCTGGACCGCCGCTTGCTGGTGCTGGCGACCGTCGGTTCGGCCAGCCCCTTCGTCGGCCTGTTCGGCACGGTCTGGGGCATCATGTCGAGCTTCCAGTCCATCGCCGCGTCGAAAAACACCTCCCTGGCGGTGGTCGCCCCCGGCATCGCCGAGGCCCTATTTGCCACCGCCATCGGCCTTATCGCCGCAATTCCGGCGACAATTTTCTACAATAAGTTCACCTCGGAGGTGAACCGGCAGGCCCAGCGGCTTGAAGGGTTCGCCGACGAGTTCTCGGCGATCCTGTCGCGCCAGATCGACGAGCGCGCGTGAAGGGGAACGAGTTGAACCACGGCTTGGTATATTCGTCATGGGCATGAGCCTCGGGGGCGGATCGGGCGGCGGCGGACGCCGCGGCTATCGCCGCGCCAACGTCATGGCCGAGATCAACGTCACGCCCATGGTGGACGTGATGCTGGTGCTGCTCATCATCTTCATGGTGTCCGCGCCGCTGCTGACGGTCGGCGTGCCGCTCGATCTGCCGCAGACCGCGGCCAAGAGCCTCGATCAGGACAAGGAGCCGCTGACGCTCTCGGTCCAGCTCAGCGGCAAGGTGTTTCTCAACAACACCGAGATTCCGATGAACGAACTGGTGCCGAAATTGACGGCAGTGACACAGGCGCGCGGCGGTATGGACGAGCGCATCTTTGTTCGCGGCGACACAAAAGTGGATTACGGTACAGTGATGCGCGTGATGGGACGCCTGTCCGCCGCAGGGTTCAAGCGCGTGGCTCTGGTGACCGAGGTCGAGCAGGGAAACTGACGTGAAGATCGACAAGACCCTCGCAGCGTCTGTCGCATTGCATGTCCTGGTCATCGGCTGGGGCATGGTCTCGTTCTCGACCAAAGCTTTCGAGTCGATGCCGGAGGATTCCGTTCCCGTCGACATCATTTCCGCCGATCAGTTCGCCAAGGCGATGCAGGGAATGAAAACCGGCAAGAAGGAAAATCCAAAGCCGATGGTGGAGAAGGTCGCCGAGGCCAAGCCTCCGGTTGACGATGCCGTCGGCAAGATTGAGGACAAGAAGCCCCCGGTCGTGACTGAGGCTGCTCCGCCGCCGACACCGAAGCCCGAGGAAAAGCCGGTCGAGAAAAAGCCCGACCCGCCGAAGCCGGTGGTCGAGAACAAGCCGAAGGAAGAGCAGAAGCCCGCGGAGAAAAAGCCGGATCAGGCGAAGGTCGATCCGATCGCAGAAGCGCTGAAGAAGGAAGAGGCCAAGAAGCCTCCGAAGCCGCAGCAGGTCAAGGCTACGCCGCCCGAGCCGCAAAAGCAGAAGGCCGAGCGTCCCTTCGATCAATCGAAGATCGCGGCACTGCTCGACAAGCGCGATCCGTCGCGTGAATCGATCACGGGCGCCGCGCTGAATTCGCAGGCCGCGCTTGGCACGGCGAAGGGCAGGGCTGCCGACAACTCCGCAACGTGGGGCGCGATGTTCCGCCAGCAGGTGGAGCGATGCTGGAAGAAGCCCTATGGCGGCGTCGAAGCGCAGAAGGTGGAAGCGGTTTTCACCATCAAGCTGAAGCGCGACGGCACGCTGGAAACCATGCCGGTGCCGCTGCCGGGCGGATCGAGCCCTTACTTCCGCGTCTATCAGGAGAGCGCGCAGCGCGCGATCATCGAGTGCCAGCCGTATAATCTGCCTGCGGCCTATTTCGACGAGTGGAAATTTTTCGAACCCGCATTCACTGAAAAATTTTCGTAACGGCATGATCCCGAAAAGTGGAAACCGGTTTTCGGATCAGATCATGCCCGGACATATTACAAACGGCGACATCGCCAGAATGAAGTTTGGATAGCATGCGAGACTTGAATAACGAAGGTTCGGACGAGTTGCAGGCCAAGTTGACGACGATGATCGCGAAGACCCATCTGAAATTGACCCGTCGCCAGATGATGTCGGGCGCTGCGTCCGCCGGACTGTTGCTGGCAACGCCGGTCAGCAAGGCGTTCGCGCAGGCCCGCGTCACCGTGACCGAAGGCAACTTTCAGCCGATCCCGATTGCGATCCCGAATTTCGTTCCTGGTACGCAGGGCGATAACGAGGTCGCGTCCGGCATCGCGCAGGTCATCACCAACAACCTCAAGCGCAGCGGACTGTTCGCGCCGATCGATCAGGCCGCCTTCATCGAACGCATTTCCAACATCGACGTGCCGCCGCAGTTCGCGAGCTGGCGTCAGATCAATGCTCAGGCGCTGGTCACCGGCCGCGCCACCCGTCAGGGCGACGGCCGCCTCAAGGCCGAATTTCGCCTGTGGGACGTGCCGCAGGCGCAACAGCTCACCGGCCAGCAGTATTTCACGTCGCCGGAGTCATGGCGCCGCATCGCGCACATCATCTCCGATCAAATCTATGAACGCCTCACCGGCGAAAAGGGCTACTTCGACAGCCGCGTGGTGTTCGTCGACGAAACCGGTCCCAAGGATCGCCGCGTCAAGCGCCTTGCGATGATGGATCAGGACGGCGCCAACGTGCGTTATCTCACGCGCGGCGCCGATCTCGTGCTGACGCCGCGTTTCTCGCCGTCGACGCAGGAAATCACCTACATGGAATTCGGCCAGGGCGATCCGCGCGTCTATCTCTTCAATGTCGAAACCGGCCAGCGCGAGATCGTCGGCAACTTCCCCGGCATGTCGTTCTCGCCAAGGTTCTCGCCCGACGGTCAGCGCATCGTCATGAGCATGCAGCAGGGCGGCAACTCCAACCTGTTCGTGATGGACCTGCGCTCCAAGTCGATGACGCGATTGACCGACACGCCGGCGATCGACACGTCGCCGTCCTATGCGCCGGATGGCGGACGGATTTGTTTCGAGTCCGATCGCGGCGGCAAGCCGCAGATCTACGTGATGGGCGCAAACGGCGGCGCGGCGCAGCGCATTTCATTCGGCGAAGGCAGCTACTCGACGCCGGTGTGGTCGCCGCGCGGCGACTACATCGCTTTCACCAAGCAGGGCGGCGGCCAGTTCTCGATCGGCATCATGAAGCCGGACGGCTCGGGCGAACGGATTCTCACCTCCGGCTATCACAATGAAGGGCCGACCTTCGCGCCGAACGGCCGCGTTGTGATGTTCTTCCGCGAAGCGGGAGGCGGACCGTCGCTTTACACGGTGGATATTTCCGGCCGCAACGAACAGAAGGTGCCGACGCCGGGCTTCGCGTCCGACCCCGCGTGGTCGCCGCTGCTTTCGTAAACGAAACCTTAAAATCCTGGCCGGGTTTCTTCAGCCCGGCCGCTAGGGTTTGTTTATTCTGCTGAATTTGTTGGCAGATTTGTTTCGTCGCTGACCGCGGCAATACATCGGTAACGATGTTCCCTCAGAAAGACTTCATCTGCGGTGGGTAATGCTGTGCGTCCAGAGGACGTGCGCGCAAAAATGCAATTGATTCAACGTAAAGCGAATCTGGCAGACGAGAATCTGTCGCCGCGTATCTATGCGGCGCTCGTGGATTCGATGTGCCAGAATTCCTGGCCGATGCTGTTTGGGGCGATCTGTGCGGCCGCCGCGGCTTTGATGACGGCGCTCAAGACCGGCTACGCCCCGATCTGGCCGTGCGCACTTTTGATCATCACCATCGGTATCGCGCGCGCGTTTCAGATGCGCAAATACGAGAAGCGCACCACGGTTCTTACCCCCGAGCAGGCCGCCGAATTTGAACCGCGTTACATGGTCGGCGCGATGCTCTACGCCGGGGCACTCGGACTTTGGTGCGCGGTGGTGCTTCTCGGCACCGACGATCCGATCGCCCATATGCTCTGCACGACGGTGACCATCGCCTATACCGGCGGCGGGGCTGCGCGTAACTACGGGCGCCCGCGCATCGTCCAGCTCCACATCCTGTTGTCCTGCGGGCCGATGTCTCTGGCGCTCGCCATCCACGGCGATCTCTACCATATCGGGCTGGCGGGATTGCTAGTGCTGTTCTTCCTGGGTTTGAAGGACATCAATCTCAGCCTTCACTCGATCTTTGTGAAAGCGCTGCTGGCAAACGAGCGAGAAGCAGCGATCGCGGCTCAGTTCGACACGGCATTGAACAACATGCCTCATGGTCTTTGCATGTTCGACGCAAATGGTTGCCTCGCCGTGATGAACTATCGCTTCCATCACATGATGGGGCTGAAAGTCGATCTGACCGGATCCGGCGCGTCCGCAGCCGAGGTGGTCGCGGCCTGTCTCAAGGCCGGCACGCTTACGGCGGCCAACGCCGATACGATCATTTCTCAAACTGCGAGACAGCAGCAGGCCGAGATCGTCACACTCTATTCCACAGGCTCCGAAGAGCGGGCGCTGGCATGGACCTTCGAGCCGATGGCGGATGGCGGCACCGTCGTTCTGGTCGAAGACATCACCGAGCGCCGCAACGCCGAGGCCAGGATCGGTCATATGGCGCGGTTCGACGAACTCACGGGGCTGCCAAATCGCGTGCATTTCCGCGACGAGATCGGCCAGATGCTGGCCTCAAGCCGTGCATCTCTCTGCGCGCTGCTGTTCATCGATCTCGATCAATTCAAGCAAGTCAACGATACCCTCGGCCATCCGAGCGGCGACAAGCTGCTTTGTGCGGTGACGGCGCGGCTGCGGCGGCTGCTGCGCCCGGAGGATTTTGTCGCGCGTTTCGGCGGCGACGAATTCGTGGTGTTCCAGCGGGGAATCCAGTCAACCGAGGATGCGGCGTCGCTTGCGCGCAGAATCGTCGATCGTCTCAGTGAACGCTATGAGATCGACCATCACCTCGTCGAGATCGGCGCCAGCATCGGCATCGCAATGACGTCGGCCGAGACCAGCGTCGACGTCCTGCTGAAGAACGCCGACATGGCGCTCTATCGCGCCAAGGCTGACGGCCGTGGCACCTTCTGCTTCTTCCGCGAAGAAATGGCGCACACCGTCGAGACGCGCCGCGTGCTCGAGCTGGATCTGCGTCACGCGCTCGCGCATGAAGAGTTCGAGCTTTATTATCAGCCGCTGGTCAATCTCAAGTCGGGCCGCATCTCGACCTGCGAAGCACTGCTGCGCTGGAATCATCCGACGCGCGGAGCGGTTTCTCCGGCCGACATCATTCCGGTCGTGGAAGACATGGGTCTCGTCGTCGACCTGGGCCGCTGGATTCTGCGCAAGGCTTGCATGGAGTGCATGAAGTGGCCGGATCCGGTCAGTGTTGCGGTCAATTTCTCGTCGCAGCAATTCCATCAGCGCGACGTGATGACCGAAGTCCGTTATGCGCTCGAGGTATCCGGGCTGCCGGCGCACCGGCTTGAAATTGAAATCACCGAGTCGTCCCTGCTGCGCAACACGCAATGGACGCTGGACGTGCTGACGCAATTGCGCGAGGCCGGCGTTCGCATCTCGCTCGACGATTTCGGCACCGGCTATTCGAGCCTGAGCTATCTGCACAATTTCCCGCTTCAGAAAGTGAAGATCGATCGCTCGTTCCTTGAGGATATCGGCAGCAGCCAGCGGCCGCTGACTCTGTTGCGCGGCGTCGCGCGCCTCAGTGCCGATCTCGGCATGTCGGTCGTGGTCGAGGGCATCGAGACCAACGAGCAGCTTGAGCTCATCAGCGCCGAGGGTACCGTCACCGAAGCGCAGGGCTTCCTGTTCAGCCGTCCGGTCCCGGCCGCACGTGTGCGTGAGCTGCTGAAAGCTTCGCACGGCACCGTCAACAAGGACGTTATCCCGATCCGTCAGACACTGCGCTGACAGCGCACGGCTCGAACGTCGTCTCCGCAACGACATGACTGCAATACCAATTGATCGCGCGCGCACCCGCACGGGTTAAGGTTAACTCATGCAACGCTTTGCGATTTTGTTAAGATGGTATTAACCTCTGTTCATGTGGTGCGGTACCGTCGTATCGCTCGGAGCATCGAAAATGGTGTCTGCTGTCCGAACGACCAGCCGTTCATCGGAACGGTTAACCTATCCGCTGGAAGCCGTTGATTATAAACTCGCCGAAACGCAGGCCGAGAAAGAACAACTCTATCGTCTGCGCTATCGCGCCTATCTGCGCGAGGGGACCATCGACCCCAATGCGCAGCAGATGATTCAGGATTCGTACGACGATCTCCCAAATTCCTGGAATTTTGGCGTGTATCGCGATGGCGTACTGATGAGCTCGCTCCGCATCACGGTCTCGTCGCCGGAGACGCCGACCTGTCCGTCGCTCGGCGTGTTTTCCGATCTGCTCGAACCAGAGATCGCCAAAGGGCGGGTGCTGATCGATCCGACGCGGTTCGTCGCGGATCCCGATCGCGAAGCCCGTTGCCCGGAACTGCCGTATGTTACGTTGCGTCTTGCCTACATGGCCTGCGAGTATTTCGATGCGGATATCGGGCTGGCGAGCGTGCGCGCCGAGCATCAGGCATTCTATCGCCGCGTGTTCCTGCACAAGCCGATCAGCGAGCCGCGGGATTATCCGAGCCTCACCAAGCCGATCTGCCTGATGGCGGTCGATTATCCGGCCATGCGCGAGCGGGTGTTTGCCCGTTACCCTTATTTCCGCTCGAGTTTCTTTGAGCGCCGCAAGCTGTTCGAGCGCAGCCAGCCGCTGGCCGAGTCGGCGCCGGTTCTGACCCTGCCGCAGTTTCCGTTCGCCAAGGCGACCATCGCCCCGCGTTCCTGAGCGGGCCTTAACAGCCAGAATTTCCCATAAATGAAGGGCTCCAGCCGCAGGCGGGGCCCTTTTTGCTTGGCGCATTCACCGTCGCGCCATATTCATACCGCATTAACCATCGGGATTGGTTTTGCCGGATGTGAGGCATTTGAGTGTCTCCGGCAACGCCTCATCAAGGTTGACGGAACGTTCGCTTAACCAAGCCACTGTAGACCGGACCCCTAGTCATCAGAACCAGAGCGTGGAGGCTCCGGAATGAAACATCAGATGCGTATCCTCCAGGGATTGAAGCTTGCCGCCGTTTTGGCCGTGGCGCTTTCGATGGGCGCCTGCGCCAACAAGACCGGAGTCGGCGGCGACTCGATGGCGAGCGCGGCGGTGCCGGGCAGCCAGCAGGATTTCGTGGTCAATGTCGGCGACCGCGTGTTCTTCGAAAGCGACCAGACCGAATTGTCGCCGCAGGCGATTGCGACCCTCGACAAGCAGGCGCAGTGGCTGCAGCAGTACAACCGCTATTCCTTCCTGATCGAAGGTCACGCGGACGAGCGCGGCACCCGCGAGTACAACATCGCGCTCGGCGCGAAACGTGCCCAGTCGGTTCGCAGCTTCCTCGCCTCGCGCGGCATCGACCCAAGCCGCATGCGGACGATCTCCTACGGTAAGGAACGCCCGGTCGCGGTGTGTAACGACATTTCGTGCTGGTCGCAGAACCGCCGCGCTGTGACCGTGCTCAACGCCAGCTCGTAAGGGCGTTGTCGATAGCTTCTAAAAGCGGCGCCTGCGGGCGCCGTTTTGTTTTGGAGCGGGTGCGGATATGACCTCGAAAGGGATCATGCTGAGGCAACGAGCCGCTGTCGGAAGCCATATTTTTGGCGTACTGAACCGTTCAATCTTGGTCGCTTTGAAAAGCGATGCCCTTACTGTTTTTCGGGTCAAAATGTCATCCAGATTTCAAATTTTCGTCTGTGCGGTGCTCGCATTCGCGCCCGCTTGGCTGCCTGTCAGCGCTGTGGCGCAGCAGGATCTCGATCCCGAAATGCGCATCGAGCGGCTGGAAAACCAGCTTCGCACGCTGACCGGCCAGAACGAGGAATTGCAGTATCGCAACCGCCAGCTCGAAGAGCAGTTGCGGGCGTTGCAGGGCGCACAACCGCAGCCCGGCCAGGTCGCCGCGCCGCGCCCCGTAGCGCCGAACGTCGCCGTCGCGCCGCAGCCCGGTTACCAGCCCAATCCCGGTTATCAGCCGCCGCCTGCCACCGGTCCCGCGCCTGCGGTGATCGCGGCGCCTGTCGCCAGCAGCGGCCGCCGCGGCGATGCCTTCGATCCAAGCCAGAATCCGAACGCGCCGGGCGTGCCGCGTGCACTGGGCGGAGGGCAGGCACCTTTGTCCGGCGGTCAGGTCGGTGCGCCGGGCGGACGTGATGCAGGCGAGCCGCTCGATCTGTCGAATGTCGGCGGTCCGCGCGATCCCTATGGAGCGCCACAGCAGCGCCCAGCCGCGCCTCAGAGCACAGCGTCGCTGACCACCTTGCCGCCATCCGCGACACCGCGCGACGAATTCGATCTCGGCATCGGCTATATCCAGCGCAAGGACTATGCGCTTGCCGAAGAGACGATGCGCAACTTCGCACAGAAATATCCGACCGACGCGCTGCTGCCGGATTCGCAGTACTGGCTCGGCGAGAGCCTGTACCAGCGGCAGAAGTACCGCGACGCTGCGGAGGCCTTTCTCGGCGTGACCACGAAGTTCGACACCTCGGCGAAAGCGCCGGACTCGCTGCTGCGCCTTGGCCAGTCGCTCGCCGCGCTGAAGGAAAAGGAAGCCGCCTGCGCCGCGTTCGGCGAAGTCACCCGCAAGTATCCCCGTGCCTCGAACGGGGTGAAGCAGGGCGTTGCCCGCGAGCAGAAGCGGGTGGGGTGCTGATCGTCCACGATCGGACCTTGCGCCTCGATCCGGTGCGGGGACTTCGGTCGAATTTTGGGGCATGATCGCGTAACCGGATGTCCGGTTGAGATCATCTCCACGCGTCATGTCGAAACCGAACGATTCTCAAGTCATCACCGCCGCCGAGGCTCGGGCGCTGTTCGCCGACTGGAAAGCTGCGCCTGCGGTGGTACTTGCGGTGTCCGGCGGTCCCGACTCCATGGCCCTGATGTGGCTGGCCGCGCGCTGGCGGCGTGCGCTGACAAAAGGACCGCGTCTTCTCGCGATCACCGTCGACCACGGCTTGCGCAAGGAGGCCGCGCGCGAGGCGCGTGCCGTCAAGCAACTTGCCGGGGCGCTCGATATCGAACACCGCACGCTGCGATGGCGCGGCGAGAAGCCGACAACCGGATTGCCCTCGGCCGCGCGAGATGCGCGCTACCGGTTGCTGCTTCGCGCGGCATCAAACCATGGCGCATCCCACATTTTCACCGCGCACACGCGGGACGATCAGGCCGAGACCGTCATCATGCGGCTGTCACGCGGCAGCGGCATCGCGGGACTGGCGGCGATGGCGCGGCAGTCGGACCGCGGCGGTGTGATTCTGGCGCGGCCGTTTCTGGATGTGCCGAAGTCCCGGCTGGTCGCGACGCTTGCGAAAGCCGGTATCGCGTTCGCCGACGACCCGACCAATCATGATCCGCGCTTCACCCGCCCGCGGCTGCGCGCACTGATGCCGGCGCTTGCGGCGGAAGGCGCCGATGCGCGGGGCCTGGCGCGGCTCGCATCGCGGCTCGCCCGCGCCAATACCGCGCTCGAAGTCATGACCGATGGCGCCGAGCGCTATCTGGCCAGCATCAACGGAGCCACCTCCGGCAGCTTCGACCTTGCCGCTTTCTCGGCTCTGGCCGACGAGATCCGGGTGCGGCTGCTGATGCGCGCGATCGACCGCGCCGGTCACGAGGGGCCGGCCGAACTCGGCAAGGTCGAGACGCTGTTGCAAGCGATGGACAGGGCCGTGGTGGCCAAGAAGAAGCCGGGTGGCGGCATTCAGCTGAAGCAGACGCTGGCCGGGGCCCTCATCAGCATCCGGAACAACAGCATCCATATCGGCCCGGCGCCGCGGCGCGGCCGGCGGATGGCTGGTTTGCCTTAACCACTGTTGAAACAGCCCCACCAAACCGCCCTTATTTCACCCGGAATGGCATTAAGATGCGTTAAATAGTCCCGAGAGGTTCCCTTGGCATCGGGGGGGACCACACCTAGATTGTAATGCAATCCGCACCGAAAACGTGTTGAAGACCCAAGGACATCAGGCCGCGTTCCATGCGGCCACGAAGGAAGCCCAATGAACGCCAATCTGCGCAATTTCGCCCTCTGGGTCATTATCGTCTTGCTGCTGTTGGCATTATTCACGTTGTTCCAGAATCCGGGGCAGCGGGCTGCCTCGCAGGACATTTCGTTCTCCCAGCTTCTGACCGAGGTTGACCAGAGCCGCGTCCGCGACGTGGTCATCCAGGGGCCGGACATCAACGGCACTTTCACCAACGGTTCGACCTTCCACACCTACGCGCCGAACGACCCGACGCTGATCAAGCGCCTCTATGACGGCAAGGTGTCGATCACCGCCAAGCCGCCGGGAGACAACGTGCCGTGGTTCGTGTCGCTGCTGGTGTCATGGCTGCCATTCATCGCCCTGATCGGCGTGTGGATCTTCCTGTCGCGCCAGATGCAGGGCGGCGCGGGCAAGGCGATGGGCTTTGGCAAGTCGCGCGCCAAGATGCTGACTGAGGCCCACGGCCGCGTGACGTTCGAGGACGTCGCGGGTGTCGATGAGGCCAAGCAGGATTTGCAGGAGATCGTCGAGTTTCTGCGTGACCCGGGCAAGTTCCAGCGCCTTGGCGGACGCATTCCACGCGGCGTGCTCTTGGTCGGCCCTCCGGGCACCGGCAAGACGCTGATCGCGCGTGCGGTGGCCGGCGAAGCCAATGTGCCGTTCTTCACCATCTCCGGTTCAGACTTCGTCGAAATGTTCGTCGGCGTCGGCGCAAGCCGGGTGCGCGACATGTTCGAGCAGGCCAAGAAGAACGCGCCGTGCATCATCTTCATCGACGAAATCGACGCGGTCGGCCGTCATCGCGGCGCCGGTCTCGGCGGCGGCAACGATGAGCGCGAGCAGACCCTCAACCAGTTGCTGGTCGAGATGGACGGCTTCGAGGCCAATGAGGGCGTGATCCTCATTGCCGCGACCAACCGTCCCGACGTGCTCGATCCCGCGCTGCTGCGTCCCGGCCGCTTCGACCGTCAGGTCGTGGTGCCGAATCCGGACGTCGTCGGCCGCGAGCAGATCCTCAAGGTCCATGTCCGCAAGGTGCCGCTGGCGCCGGATATCAACCTCAAGACCATCGCACGCGGCACGCCCGGCTTCTCCGGCGCGGACCTGATGAACCTCGTCAACGAGGCCGCACTGACCGCCGCGCGCCGTAACAAGCGCATGGTGACGCAGGCCGAGTTCGAAGAGGCCAAGGACAAGGTGATGATGGGCGCGGAGCGCAAGTCGCTCGTCATGACCGAGGAAGAGAAGATGCTGACGGCCTACCACGAAGGCGGTCACGCCATCGTCGGCCTCAACGTCGTCGCGACCGACCCGATCCACAAGGCGACCATCATTCCGCGCGGCCGTGCGCTGGGCATGGTCATGCAACTGCCGGAGCGCGACAAGCTGTCGATGTCGCTCGAGCAGATGACCTCGCGTCTTGCCATCATGATGGGCGGGCGCGTGGCGGAAGAACTGATCTTCGGCAAGGAGAAGGTCACCTCCGGCGCATCGTCCGACATCGAGCAGGCCACACGGCTTGCCCGCATGATGGTGACGCGCTGGGGCCTGTCGGAAGAACTCGGCACGGTGTCCTATGGCGAGAACCAGGACGAGGTGTTCCTCGGCATGTCGGTGTCGCGCACGCAGAATGCTTCGGAAGCCACGGTGCAGAAGATCGACAAGGAAATCCGCCGCTTCGTGGAGGAGGGCTATCGCGAAGCGACGCGCATTCTCACCGAGAAGCGCGACGATCTCGAAACCCTCGCAAAGGGCCTGCTCGAATTCGAAACGCTGTCCGGTGACGAAATCACCGATTTGCTGGCCGGCAAGAAGCCGAACCGCGAGTCGGTGCTCGAGCCGACCGGTCCGCGCACCTCGGCGGTGCCGCCCGCCGGCAAGCCGCGTCCGCGTCCGGATGCGGGCCTTGAGCCGCAGCCGCAGGCCTGATGCCACACGACATAATTTGAGAAAGGCCGGTCTTCTGACCGGCCTTTTTCTTTGGGAGGATCCCGCTTCGTCGTCTCGGGATGGAGCAAGGACGCGCAATAGTTCCGGTGTCGTCCCCGCGCAGGCGGGGACCCATACTCCCTGAATCATCGATTTTAAGGAGATGTTGGAGCGATCTTCTCGCTCTTGTCGCGACATTCGGTGGTTATGGGTCCCCGCCTGCGCGGGGACGACATCGAGTTTGTCTTGGAGTTTGTCTTGCGATCTGTGGGAAACGACGACCAGCCCCGCAGCCGCACTGCTTGACCGTTCGCCGCATTCACCGCACGCATAAATTCTCATGCGGATGAATCGATGACGGCCCCGGTCCCCCCAGATCATTTCCACGCGCCGGCCTACTGGTCGCGCAACGCCATCATGCCGGGCATTGTCGCCATCGCGCCGATGCTGCCGGGCACGCTCGCCTTCGGCATGGCGTTCGGCGCACTCTGCGCGCAGAAGAACTTCACCCTCACTGAGGTGCAGGTGATGATGGCCTTCGTCTATGGCGGGCTGTCGCAGTTCGTTGCGGTCTCATCGTGGCCCGACACGCTGACGGCCTCGTCGATCGCGACGCTGGCGCTGCTCGCGGCGACCGTCAACATCCGCTTCTCGCTGATGAGCGCCAGTCTGCGTCCCTGGTTCGGCACGCTGCCGTGGTGGCAGTCGTATCCGTCGATGCTGCTGGTGACCGACGGCGGCTGGCTCGCCGCTACGCGCTATCGCACTCACGGCGGCGCCGATGCATCGTTCTTTGTCGCCGGCGGCGTCGTGCTTTACGTGCTCTGGTTCGTGTCGTCGCTGCCGGGATATCTGCTGGCCGGGCAGTTGAGCGATCCGAAGAAATACGGTGTCGATCTGGTGGTGCCGGCGTTCTATGCGGCGATGCTGGTGCCCGCCTGGAAGGGCCCGCGGCGGGCAATCCCGTGGGCGGTGGCTGGCGCGGTGGCGCTGACGGTTCATTGGCTGGTGCCGGGCTGGTGGTTCATCATCGCCGGCGCCTTGTCGGGCGCGATCAGCGCCGGATTGATGGACGACCCGCCGTCTGATGCGCAGGCTGCAAAGCACGGAGGCGCCGCATGAGCGAGTTCATGCGTTCCGATGTGATGATCGCCTTCGCCGTGATGACGGCGGTGACGGTCGCTTCGCGTCTCGGCGGCTACTGGCTGATGGGCTACGTCACCATCACGCCGCGCGTGCGCCGGATGCTGGATGCGCTGCCGGGTTCGATCATCGTCGCAGCGTCGCTGCCGGTTGCGGTCAATGGCGGTGCGGTCGTGCTGTTCGCCATCGGTGCAGCGATCGCCATCACCATTATCCGGCGCAACGAATTCGTCGCCGTGATCACCGGCATGGCGGTGGCGGCACTGGCGCGCGCGCTGGGATTCAGCGGCTGAGGATTCCGAAAAAACGGAACCGGATTCGCAGGCAATCCGCGTCGAAACCGAAGTATCTTTTTGCTGCACTGCGAATTTGAATCGTGGCTCACCGAAACGCTTGTCTCCGCTTTTGAACTGGTGTTCACTTCTTTTTGGGAGACGAACGCCATCAATGGTTTACAGGCGAACTCATCAGGTCGTTAAGCGCCTTGCGGCTCGCCGCAATGCGATCCTTGCGGCAGCACGCGACGCCGCTGCTGAAGGCGGAATGGCCGCGGTTCAGATCGCGCCGGTCGCCACCCGGGCCAATGTTGCGGCGGGTACGGTCTATCGCTATTTCCCCTCAAAGGCCGATTTGATCTCGGAACTGATCGCGGATGTTTCGCGGGCGGAACTCACCGCGATTCGCCGTGCCGCCGATGCTGCACCGGGGCCTTCGTCGGCGCTTGCCGCGGCGGTGACCACCATCGCCGTGCATGTCGTATCGAATCGCAAACTCGCCTGGGGCATTCTCGCCGAGCCGGTTGATGTCGACGTCACCGAATCCCGCGTCGCCAGCCGCCGCGAGATCGCCGCTGAGCTCGAAACCCGGATCGAGGCAGCGGTGCGGGCAGGGCATCTTCCGGCGCAGGATATCTCGCTGGCTGCCACCGCCCTGATCGGGGCCCTCCACGAATCGCTGGTGGGCCCGCTGGCGTCCGCCGATATCGACGACCCGGTGAAGCTGCGCGATGCGGTGCAGGCGATCACGCTGTTCGCGCTGCGGGCCGTTGGCGTGCTCGATGCCCGCGCCCGCGGTCTTGTGGTGCAGGCGGTGATGCCGGTGATGCCGGCGCGGCGGGAACTGGGCGCGCTGGTCGGATAGATCGCGCGCCCGAGCCGGACTCACGTCCTCTCAAATCCGAGCATCGCCAAGGCACCGTGGAATGCGGCGAACTCAGATTCGCTATTCCAGTTTGGAACTGTTCAAATCGTGCAAGACATGCTGATATATCAGAACAGCAAGGCGTGATACGACGCGCCGGTTTTTGGAGTGCGCGTATGTCCATCATGATGCCTGAAGCGGATCAGGCGGTGCTTGCCCGCCGTGACGAGATCGTCGCGGCCCTGCAAAAAATCGTGCCGGGCGAGGGTGTGATTTCGAGCGCGCGCGAGATGCAGCCCTATGAATCCGATGCGCTCACGGCCTATCGCCAGCCGCCAATGGTTGTGGTGCTGCCCGACACCACCGAGCAGGTCTCGCAAGTCCTGAAGTACTGTTACGACAACGGCATCAAGGTGGTGCCGCGCGGCTCCGGGACGTCGCTGTCGGGCGGCTCGCTGCCGCTGGCTGACGGCGTGCTGCTCGGCCTCGGCAAGTTCAAGCGGGTCCGCGAGATCGATTTCGAGAACCGTGTGGCAGTGGTTGAGCCCGGCGTGACCAATCTCGCCATCAGCCAGGCCGTCGCGCATGAGGGTTTTTACTACGCGCCAGATCCGTCGTCGCAGATCGCCTGCTCGATTGGCGGCAATATCGCGGAAAATTCCGGCGGCGTTCACAGCCTGAAATACGGCCTGACCACCAACAATGTGCTGGGCTGCGAATTCGTGCTGATCACCGGCGAAATCCTGCGGATCGGCGGCAAGGCGCCGGAGACCGACGGCTATGACGTGATGGGAATTATCACCGGCTCGGAAGGCCTGCTCGGCGTCGTCACCGAAGTCACGGTGCGCATCCTGCAAAAGCCGGAAACCGCGCGGGCGCTGATGGTCGGCTTCGCGGAGATCGAAGCGGCCGGGCAATGCGTCGCCAATATCATCGGCGCGGGAATCATCCCGGGCGGCATGGAGATGATGGACAAGAACGCCATCGTCGCGGCGGAAGCCTTCGTCCACGCGGGCTACCCCCTCGACGTCGAGGCGCTGCTGATCATCGAACTCGACGGCCCCAAGGTCGAAGTCGACGAATTGATTGAGCGCGTGGAGAAGATCGCACGCGCCTGCGGCTCGACCACCTTGCAGATATCGAACTCCGAGCAGGAGCGGCTGCTGTTCTGGTCCGGGCGCAAGGCGGCGTTTCCGGCGGTTGGACGATTGTCGCCGGATTATCTGTGCATGGACGGCACCATTCCGCGCGGCAAGCTGCCGGAAGCGCTCGCGGGTATCCGCGACCTGTCGGAAAAGTATGGCTTGCGTGTCGCCAACGTCTTCCATGCCGGTGATGGCAACCTGCATCCGCTCATTCTCTACGACGCCAATATCTCCGAGGAGATGGACAAGGCGGAAGCCTTCGGCGCCGACATCCTGCGGCTCTGCGTCAAGCTCGGCGGCGTGCTGACCGGCGAACACGGCGTCGGCGTCGAGAAGCGCGACCTGATGCCGGAGATGTTCAGCGATATCGACCTGGCCCAGCAGCAGCGGCTGAAATGCGCCTTCGATACCCAGGGGCTACTCAATCCGGGGAAGGTGTTTCCGACCCTGCACCGCTGCGCCGAACTCGGACGTGTTCACGTCCATGGCGGCAAGCTTGCCTTCCCCGACATTCCGAGATTCTGATGTCAGGCACCTTGGCTGGCCAGATGCTCTGGATGGTCATTGCCGGGCTTGACCCGGCAATCCATCGCTTCAGTCACTTTTCTTTTTTGATGGATGCGCGGGTCAAGC
This sequence comes from Afipia sp., assembly GCA_017474385.1. GTDB lineage: Bacteria > Pseudomonadota > Alphaproteobacteria > Rhizobiales > Xanthobacteraceae > Afipia. Next base: position 19,142 of record JAFVHU010000011.1, read on the forward strand.
CCGCGCATGACGAGCAGAAGATGCTCGTTGATATGGATAAAGGGCCGTCGACGTGGATACGTTGAAAGTACGCGACGCGAAGGATGTTGAAGATGCGGTGCGCAGCGCGCTTGCCGCCGAACAGCCGCTTGAGATCATCGGGCACGGCAGCAAGCGTGCCATTGGACTGCCGACGGCCACCAATGCGGTGCTCGATCTGTCTGCGCTGAACGCGGTGACATCCTACGAGCCGAATGAGCTGATCGTCACCGTGCAGGCCGGGGCGCCGATGGCCGATCTGCTGTCGCTGATCGATTCCAAGAATCAGCAATTTGCCTTCGACCCGATGGATACCTCGGTGCTGCTCGGAACGCCGCGCGGGGCAGGGACCGTCGGCGGCATGATCGGGGCCGGGCTCGCAGGGCCGCGCCGCATCAAGGCCGGTGGGGCGCGGGACCATCTGCTCGGCGCCAACGCGGTCTCGGGCTTCGGGGATTCGTTCAAGACCGGTGGCAAGGTGGTCAAGAACGTCACCGGGTATGACCTCTGCAAGCTGCTCGCAGGCTCGTGGGGCACGCTCTCGGTGATGACCGAGGTGACGCTCAAGGTGATGCCGAAAGCCGAAACCGAGCGCACGCTGGTGCTGCGCGGCCTCGATGACGTCGCGGCGAACCGGGCCATGACCGCGGCGCTCGGATCGCCCTACGACGTGTCGGGCGTGGCGCATCTTCCGTTGTCGGTTTTCCGGGATACGGGAGGCGGGCTGGCCGGTCTCGGATCATCGCAGCAGGCGGTGACGCTCATCCGTCTCGAGGGCATCGGCGCCTCGGTGCCTCATCGCGCAGGCTCGGTGAGCAAGGCGCTCGCGTCGTTCGGTGCGGCTGAGATGATCGAGGACGACGCCTCCGCCGCACTCTGGGCGTCACTCCGCGACGTCACGCCGTTCGCGGCATCGGGATCGCTGGGCGCGTGGCCGGTATGGCGCATCGTCTGTCCGCCGGCTTCCGGCGGTGCATTCGGTCAGGCGCTGGCGCGCGAGACCGGCGGCGACGTGATCTACGATTGGGGCGGCGGGCTGATCTGGGCGGCACTGCCGCCTGCGGCCGATGCCCATGCCGCGCTGCTTCGGCAGCGGCTGAAGCCGATCGGCGGCCATGCCACGCTGGTTCGCGCCACCGACCAGGTCCGCACTACGGTCGATGTCTTTCATCCGCAGGACGCAGGCGTCGCCGCGCTCGGCCGCCGCGTCAAGGCGAGCTTCGACCCCAAAAACATTCTCAATCGCGGCCGGATGGTGCGCACATGATCCGGAACGGCAACCCATGAAGACCGAATTTTCCCTCGCCCAGCTCGCCGATCCCGACATCCGGGAAGCCGACAAAATCCTGCGCGCCTGCGTCCATTGCGGCTTCTGTACGGCGACCTGTCCGACCTACGTCCTGCTGGGTGACGAGCTCGATAGTCCCCGTGGCCGGATCTACCTGATCAAGGACATGCTGGAGAACGACCGCAAGCCGACGCAGGAGGTGGTCAAGCACATCGATCGCTGTCTCTCCTGCCTCGCCTGCATGACCACCTGCCCCTCGGGGGTGCACTACATGCACCTCGTCGATCAGGCGCGGGTCAAGGTCGAGGAAGAGTATGCGCGGCCGTTGCCCGAACGGTTTCTGCGCAGTCTTCTCGCCTATGTCCTGCCGCGTCCGGGCCTGTTCCGGGTCAGCATGCTTGCGGCGCGGCTGGCCCGGCCGTTCGCAGCCTTGCTGCCGGCCTCGCCCGCAGGCCGGACGACGCCGACATTCTTCGGCCGTCTTCGCGCCATGCTCGCGCTGGCGCCAGGACGCCCGCCTGCACCCGGTCCATCCGGTGGCATGGTCTTCCCCGCCGAGGGCCAAAGACGCGGCCGCGTGGCGCTCTTGCAGGGCTGCGCCCAGCAGGTTCTGTCGCCGGGAATCAACCAGGCAGCGATCCGGATGCTGACTCGCCAGGGCATCGAGGTGGCGCTGGTGGCCGATGAGCAGTGCTGCGGCTCTCTGACCCATCACATGGGCCACGATGGCGACGCGCTGAAACGCGCACGCGCGAACATCGAGGTGTGGACACCATCTTGGATATGAATACGATGAAAATGATGTCCACGATGTTCTGTTGTTATGCAGAACTTTCAATCTTGAGATACCGGAGCAATATAAAACTCACATCTGATTCAATATGCTATGATTA
>JAFVHU010000109.1 GCA_017474385.1 Afipia sp.
CTTGCCCAATGCCAGAGAACCTCAGCAGCTAGAACGCCTCGCCCCCGGGCGAGATCAAATCGGAGAGGTGGGCGACATCGTCTCGGAATCCCCGGGCGACTTCATATCGGTACACCCGGGCGACTTCGTCGGAATCCGCACTGTGTTCGACATAGTGTTTTCCCGAAACAACGTGTTGCCGCCAATATGAGCGTGTTTCGCCGTTGCGCAACTTCGCCGGGGAGACCCTGGAGCCCTCCCCCTATGCGTATTGGAATGCTGCAATGGGCGTATGGGAATGACGTGTGATTATGCGTATCCTTTTTTGGAGGGCGGGCCGGTCTTCCGGGGGGAAGTGTTTAAAGTCGCCCCGCCTAGATTTTGGGGTCTCCCGGGGGAGACGCAAGGGTCTCGGGGACACCTTGACTTTTAGGACAAAACGTCCTATTTAGGGATCAAATGGATTGGGAATGCTCGATCGGCGCTGGGCCTCGGTGAACACCGGGGCCCTTCGCTTTTTGGGCTAGGGGAAAATCTTCAAGCCGTAGCCCTCGATCTTGCCGTTAGGGCTCGCCCGAAATTTGGACTTCAGGGCATCATAGGCCCGGTTGGGCTGATCTGGCTTGATGACGTGGCGCCCAATGGGGTGTGCGACAAGGTCAGCCAACTGTAGGCCGGTCGAGTTGTGCTTCTTGTCCATGAAGCGGATTTCGAGGTTCTGCATCTTGCCGACGGCGTTTTGACCGTCGCAGATCCTGCGAAACTCCAGCTCCAGCTTCGCATCCTCGGTCTTGCCACGGCATTCGACCTGCAAATGGGTCTGGACGTTCGCCTGGCCCTTGTCGATCAGGAAACGCTGCAGGCGCTCCATGCAGAAGCCCAGGGCAATGCTGTAGGGGTCCGCCGGGTCGCTGTATTTCTTGACGTGCTTAGCCTTGTCGATGACCGCGGCAATGAGTGTGAATTCAGCGTCGCCGATCAGCTGGGTTACCCGGTCGATGAACGATGCCCGCGTGTTAGGATTTAGCAGGATGTTGAAATCGCCGGTCGCCTTGCGGATTTCATGACCGTGCAGCACTATGCTGTCATGGCCCCAGAAGTCGAATTTGAACCGCTGGAAAGCCGGCACGATCTTTTCGATGTATTTGGCCTTTTCGACCACGCAAAAGGCGAGCGCGAAAACCGGGTGATCCGGGTTGATGTTGGTGAGGCCGTGATCGCCGCTTTCGTCGATGTAGACAATGTATTCGCTGTAATTCATGGCGAGACGTTACCCCAAGTCGACGCTGGGGCCAGCTTGGCTGGCTCATAATCGACCGCTATTCGAGCACGGAGCCGTTCGCAGCTTGACCCAATCGAGAAACCAGCGGCCGTTACAGGGACAGGATGTCTCGAAAGGCTAGAGGTTAGACGTACGCCCGCTTGGGTCCTCATTTGCATACTCTCGCAAGTTTTTAGAGAGGCCCGATCGAGCATCCGCTCCGGGCCTCTTTTCCCAATTTAGCCCGTTGAAAATGCGAGCTATTCCGCGATGCACCGTCCATCGTGGGCCGGCCCTTCATGGCGAGCTTTTTGGGACCGCAGTCAAAATTTCGCAACAAAATGGGGAGCCGATTGACAGTTCCATCAAAATTGTCTACATAAATGCCAGCCTGATTGTGGTGACGCCATTTTGTAATCAATTCTGGAGGCCTTTGTGTTCAATCATCGCCATTACGTGCCAATTTTGAAATGGAAAATGGGAGAGTACCAGGCGCTCAGCCGCCTGGCGGGGCCGGTCAAGGACCGCATCACCCCCCTCCTCGAAATCCCCCCGGTCGGGTTCGACTTCGAGACGCAGCGGAACAAGGAGAGCGCAGACGACCACCTGGGCGACTTCGGCAAGCGCCTGAAATCCAAGTGGCAGGCCCGGCCCTGCTTTGTTGACTTGAAGCACCTGCCCGCGGCGACCCGATGCGCTGGGGGACGCCACTGCGTCGAGGTTCTGTTCGAGACTGCCCGCGCCGAAGGCTGCGCGGCCATCCCGGTCGTCAGTTTCGCAAACGACGCCGCATTCCTGGCGGCCGTGGCCACCGTTTCCCGGCAGGACCGGCGCGGCGTCTGCCTGCGCCTGTCCCTTCCCGACTTCGACCGGCACAATCTCCAGGCCGACATCGAGAACCTGCTGCGCCCCATGGCGGACGGCTATGGCGAATGCGACCTGGTGATCGATCTCGGCACGCCGACCTATGTGCCGATCGCGATCATGGTGACGATCATGCAGACGCTGATGGCCCGGGTCCCCATGCTCAACCAATGGCGCACCGTCACCATCGCCGGCACGTCCTACCCGAACTCGGTGGCGAACATCGCCGCGCCGTACCAGTTGCTGCCGCGCCATGAATGGCAGGCTTATCGCGCGTTCATCGCAACCATCGGTCACGAGACGCGGATACCGACCTTCGGGGACTACGCCGTCGCCCACCCTGACCTGGTCGAGCTCGACATGCGGATGATTAAGCCGTTCGCGAAGCTGCGCTACACCATCACCGACCACTGGCATGTCGCCCGCGGGACGCCGGTACGGACCCACGGCTTCGGCCAGTACCAGCAGATGTGCGCGACGCTGGTTGCCCTGCCTTATTTCAGTGGCCGCGCGTTCTCGGCCGGCGACGCCTATATCGCGGACTGCGCGGCAGGCACCGTCACGACGGGAAATCTGTCGACGTGGGTGTGGGTGTCGACGAACCGGCATCTGACGAAGGTGGTCGATGACCTCGCCAGCGCGCACGCGCTTTCAGTCGCTGCCGAATAAGCGGCCGAAGCTCCTGCAGGTCGACGGTTTCGGCCAGGTATTTGTAGAGAACGCCGCGCGGTTTTCTGAGCAAAGCCGGCGGTGCGCCGCGCTCCTGGAGGATTTCAACGACTTCCGGTCGCCAGAGCAATTCGGCCAGGGCGAGCGGATCGATGGTGGGGTTCTGCGCAAAGGCCTGCGCAGTCTCGAAGCTGATGCCGCCACGCGGTCCCGCCGTCACGACCTTGATACCCCACCATTGCGGGATCAGCGGCTTCGCCTTCTCCAAATGGCGCTCGCCGACAACGAGCGTCGCCCGGTCCAGGACGAGCCCATAAGTGGCGATCTGGGCGGGAAGCCGTTCCAGCGTGTCTGAATCGCTTTTGATCTCGTAACCGTGCAGGTAGCCATTTACGACGGCGATATCGACCCGGCAGGTGCCATGACGCAGGCCCAACTCGTCGAGCACCAAAGTGTCGGCGTCGCCGTGATGCTCTTTCAGCACCTTTCGGTGCAGAGCCTGTCTGACATCCCGATCTCGCACGACTAAATCCTCAGGAGGGGCGCGGCCCTAATATGCCGCGATACAGCCCAACAAACCGTTGAATCTTCGCTAGCGATCGACCTCATCGAATCACAATAGCGCCGAAGAAGCCGCGATGACCACCCGCTTTGCGGCCAGAGCGGGCAAAAAGCTGTGACCCGAGTCCTCCCGGCAACAGATGGCGGCAAGTCCCGTCCGCGTACGGCGTATTACATACTTAAGCTTTCATTTAGGAATTGCCCGTATGTTTTGGACATGACCAAGCGCGTGATTTCAGTTCGACTTTCGGACGAACGCCTCAAGCAACTGGATGAGGTGTGCAGCCGGCTGGGCATGAACCGCTCGCAGGTAATCGACGCCGCGTTGCGGCTGGTTCCAGAGGTGATGTCCGGAAAGGCAGAGCTACACTATGACCCCGAACGGTTTAAACGATCCGGGCAAACTGAATAAAGACCGACTGGCGGCCCTGGTAGCCCTGCTGGTGATGGTGATGGTGGCTGCCCACAGCGGCTATCGGCTACACATTGGCCTAACTGGGATCACGTTCGAGCAAAATGCTCAGGTCACCGCCCGGTAGCCTGGGCGATTGTTCCGGAGTGTAGGGGATGGAAAATGCCGGCTCTCCAATTCACTTCGGACTGTTTCACCGATAGCCTCGCTTCTGCTTTGCGCCTATTTTGAAATCATAGCTATGTCGGCCCTTGGGACGAATACGTTTCGATCCGAACAGTGCCGGCACGCCCAATGCGCCTCCACCTTCTCACAAGCGAGCACTCGCCAAACAGCGTGGGCTTAATATCCAGCTTGTAGTAGCGCGCCATATGCCTGCACTCATCGACGCGGGTCAGTATGATTGCGGTCATGTTATTTTCTTCTGTTCTTTTTGGGTTTGCAGTGCCCAGGATTCGGTCGAGGCATGACACAAGAAGAGTGCAGATTTCACGCATACCCTCCTTCTCGCGATCGTTACATCCACCCAGCGCACAAATACGTCATGATGCCTTATGAACTCGACTCTTGTGCAATCGCTTATGCGCTGAAACTGCCTCCGCTGGTCTTTGTGCGATCTGGCGAGTTGCGACAGGCGGAATGGACCGAGTTCAGCCTAGCTGAGGTTGTTTCCTTAAGTCGCACGTCCACTAGTTCGACATGTTGGCGTCAAGGAGCGCCAGAAGTGAGCGCACCAGTACTAGTCGCCGACGTCCGATCGTTGTCGTGACGATACGCCCAGCTCCTATCAACTCATAAAGCTTCGTACGTCCCAAGCCGGTCACTTCGCATGCATCGTCAATCGTGCAGGTGAGCCGCTGGGCGAATGGCATCGTGCTCGATTCTGCGGCTTTCGGAGCGAATAGACTGACTTGTGACTGTTGACCGCCAGTTTTCTCTCGTCGATTGTATCTCACGTAGCTCTCCAATTCGCACAAGGCTCGACAGGACAAGAGTTGATTGTGCAACGAGCAACGTCAATGCGAGCACCCGAGCGCGCTCGCGCACGACAGCGCACGACAGCGATGGTTTGAATATTTCCGGACACCAAGGGCGACGAGGAAATTTTCGCGAATGCGCCAGCCACAGTGAGGCATCGCGCCGAGAATGGTCTGCTGATGTCGGCGGCAAATTCCCCAAGCGTTCGCCGCTGTTCACCAGCGTCTTATTCAACCATTATTCAACGAACGAGGCCGATGGCTACCTAAGTACCTGAGTTTGCTGGCGCTCCCTAGGGGAATCGAACCCCTGTTTCAGCCTTGAGAGGGCCGCGTCCTAACCGCTAGACGAAGGGAGCAAGCGCGGGGAAGGGATAGCCTCGAAATGGCGGCACTGCAAGCGCGTCCAGCTCAAATGGTCAATGCAACCAAGTCGGCGGATGCCGTACACTGGACCGTCGATCAGCCCTCCGTACCGTAGAGATGCGTGATTTTCTCCCGGAGCCATCGGTTTGCGGGATCGTGCTCGGTGCTTGAATGCCAATAGAGAAACAGGTGAGCTGAGGGAACATCCAGCGGAAACGGTAAAATCTGGTTTCCGAGCTGACGCCCAACAGATTCGGCAAACCGCTCCGGCAGCGTGAACAGCATGTCAGAAGACGCCACAAGCCGGCTCGCGGTCCATTGGCCCTGACACCGAACACGAATGCGGCGTTTCCGGCCAATCTCCTGCAACGCCTGATCCTCATATCCCAACGCCGACTTTCGCGAACTCGCCAGAATGTGGTCGTGCGCGAGATAGGCCTCCAGTCCCCAAGGCTGGCGGAGAGCCGGATGATCCTTCCGCACGGTAACAACGAGCTTTCCGCCATACAGCCGCCGCAATGGAGTATCCGGCGCGGATGACACCAGAATATCGATCACCACATCGAACTCACCAGCGGCAAGTGCGCTCTGAATGTTTTCACGATCGTGATGGTGCGTGGAGACTTCGACGCCCGGAGCTTCGTCGCAGATCAGGGTCGCCAGCGCCGGAAAGATCGTGGACTCGATGGTGTGACGCAGCCCAATCCTGAAATGCCTGCGCGAGGTCCCGGGATCGAAATCATCCAGTTGCGAAAGCACGCCGGTCATCTCGCGAAGCCCGGCTCTCACCGGCCCGATCAGTTGCCGGGTCAACGACGTCGGCACCATCTTGTGGCCGTCGCGAACAAACAGGGGATCATTCAGCAGATGACGCAATCGCGCGAGCGCATGACTGACCGCAGGCTGGGTCAGATTGAGACTCTTGCTGGCCTGCGTGATGTTGCCCTCGGTAAAGATGGCTTCGAGTACGACAAAGAGATTGAGATCGATCTTGCCAAGGGAATTCATGTCAGGCGGGCCATGCGAGAACTCTGAAAATCCATCGCAAGCTATCCGGTAAACGCCGTCAGTTCCATGCACCATCTCTATAGTTCAACGCCCGATTTTTCATTGGTCCGGCCTGTGAGCCCTCACTAGGTTGCCCGGCCATTGAGGCTGATGCCACCGCGATAACCGCGCTGCAAAATACTCAGCCAAAAACTGCTCTGGGAGAACTCTTGATGCTTCGCAGCAAATTCGCATTTCCGGTAACCCTCACCCTGCTTGCGACGGTGATGTCCGGGACCGCCATCGCGCAAACGCCGCTTCCGAAGGTGGATTCGTCAGAGTTCGCAACGACCCCCCTCGTCCTGCCGAATGGCCTTCGCGGCGAACTCGTCAAATTCGAGAGCGCCAACCCGGTCGACTACGGCCCGCTCATGAAGGGTGAGATGGGCAAGGCGGTGACGCTCACGGCGCAGCTCTTCCTGCCGGCGAATGCCAAGAGCCCTGTGCCAACAGTGATCGAAACACCGGGCAGTGGCAATCTCGGGCCACATCATATCGCGCACGCCGACACACTCACTTCGGCAGGACTTGGCGTGTTGATCGTCGATCCATTCTTCGGACGCGGCATCAAAGACACGATTGCGGATCAGGGTCAGTTGACCTTTGCCGCGAGCGCCTACGATGTTCTGGCCGCTGCCAAATATCTGCGCACGCGCAAGGAGATTGATCCGGAACGCCTCGGAGCCACAGGCGGCAGCCGCGGCGGAACAGCGGTCATGATGGCGATCGCTGCGCCGGTTTCGGACGCAGTTCTCGGCAAGGGGAAAGGCCTGCGCGCCGTCGTCGCGGGTTACCCTTGGTGCGGCGTGCAATTCCGTTCCTCACGCCTCGCGGATGGCGCGAGCCTGCTGATCATGTCGGGCGACCGCGACAACTGGGTGTCTCCGCAGCAATGTCAGGATGCGGCGCATGCCATGGACGTCGCCAAGCAGGATGTGGTCATGGAGCTGTTTCCCGGCGCGCTGCATGCGTTCGATCGCGCGGGCGTGCCGCGCACGGAAATTCCCGCGGCTGTGACATCCACCATCTATCCGACGATCTACATGGACGATCAGGGCACGTTTTATAATATGCGCACCGGCAAGGCTGATCCCACGGTTACCGCTCAGGCGCTCACCACTTATTCCGTCAAGGGCGGCTTCCTGCACAAGGGCGTCACGATCGGCAGCGAAGGCGATCAGGCCGCCGAATACGCGAAGGGAATGACCGACTTCCTGAAGGCCAAGCTGACGCAGCCCTGATTTGCTCATTGGCGGATGGCCACGGCCGTCCGCCACTTTCGCCGCCTTTAGGGCTCATTGGCAAATTTGAGACGTCCGACAGCTTTCAGGGTCTTAACGTCATAAGTGCGGATTTCAGTGGCGCCGCCGATATCGACGGTCACCGCGAGCCGGTCGCCGACAGCCGCGGTGGAGACGATCCGCGCGCCCTTCGGCAGCGTGGCGGTCACATCGGTCACCTGAACGCTTCCATCGGCGCGGAAAAGGCGGTAGCCGATGGCGATCAGCAAGGCTCCCACGCCAATCGCCGTGGTCAGGCCTGCAATCAACATCATCCGGCGCACCCGCGCGATCAGCGCTGCTTGCTCAGGCGTCGGTTCGGGCGCAACAGTTTCAGACATGCAAGACTCTTCCGATCAGGACGAAAACGAACGCGACGAAACTTCGGGGCTACTCACCGTCACGGTCGAGGGCGATGAAGGATCGCAGCGGCTGGACCGCGTGCTGGCCGTGCGCAGTCCCGGCCTGTCGCGTTCGCGCCTGAAGGCGTTGATCCTCGCGGGCCAGGTGAGCATTGGCGCCGCCCCGGTTCGCGACCCCGCTTATCATGTCAAAGCGGGCGATACGATCACAATCGACGTGCCGCCCGCCGCCCCCGCCGAGCCCGAAGGCGAGGATATCCCGCTCGATATCGTGTTCGAGGACGACGACATCATCGTCATCGACAAGCCGAAGAACCTTGTGGTGCATCCCGCCGCGGGGCACGAGACCGGCACGCTGGTCAACGCGCTGATTGCCCATTGCGGCGCAAGCCTTTCCGGCATCGGCGGCGTCCGCCGTCCCGGTATCGTCCACCGGCTCGACAAGGACACCACCGGCCTGATCGTGGTCGCCAAGAACGACCGCGCGCATCAATCGCTGTCGGCGCAGTTCGCGGACCATGGCCGCACCGGCGAAATGCGGCGCGGCTACATGGCGTTCGCCTGGGGATCGCCGGCCTGGACTCGCGGCACCATCGACCAGCCGATCGACCGCCACCCCTACTCGCGGGACAAGATGGCGGTACGCCAGGGCGGCCGCGACGCGGTTACCCACTGGGAGACCCTCGAGAGCTTCACCGGCCGGGACGGAAAGCCGGTGGCCTCCCTGCTCGCCTGCCAGCTCGAGACCGGCCGCACCCACCAGATCCGCGTCCACCTCGCCCATCTCGGCCATCCACTGCTCGGCGACGACGTCTATGGCTCCGGTTTCAAGACCAAAGCCCGCCAGCTCGGCCCGCAAAGTCAGGCGGCGCTCACGGCCCTTGGCAGGCAGGCCCTCCATGCTTATTTGCTGGTGCTGGAGCACCCGGTGACCGGAGAAATTCTTCACTGGGAATCGCCGCTGCCGGAGGATTTAGTCCTCCTGGAGGCAGCCCTCCGTAGCACAGACTAAAGGTGGTGCGCTAAAAAGCCGCATGGTTACAGACATTTAACCCGGGTCACGGGTTCGTGACCCCGTTTTGTTCTTCCCTCCCCCTCGGGTTTTGGAGTATGTTGCACCTGCGCTGGGATCGTCCCGGCGCGGAACATTGCAGTGCTTCTGGCTTTGACACAGCAGATGGCCTGCCTCGCCCGCCGCTATCGGGGGCGTGAACTCTGGAGGGCGCACCATGGCCCGTGCCGCTACATTGCCGGTTCTCAACGGAGAATCCGGTCTTGCTCACTACCTGACGGAAATCCGCAAGTTCCCGATGCTGGAACCGCAGGAAGAATACATGCTCGCCAAGCGTTGGCGGGAGCATGACGACCGCGACGCCGCGCATAGACTCGTCACCAGCCATCTGCGGCTCGTGGCCAAAATTGCCATGGGCTATCGCGGTTATGGCCTGCCGATTTCCGAGGTTGTCTCCGAAGGCAACGTCGGCCTGATGCAGGCTGTCAAACGCTTCGAGCCCGAGAAGGGCTTCCGCCTGGCCACCTCTGCGATGTGGTGGATCAAGGCGTCGATCCAGGAATACATCCTGCGTTCGTGGTCGCTCGTGAAAATGGGCACCACCGCGAACCAGAAGAAGCTGTTCTTCAATCTCCGCAAGGCGAAGAGCAAGATCTCCGCGCTTGAAGAGGGCGATATGCGCCCCGAACAGGTGAAGCAGATCGCGACCCGCCTGGGCGTAACGGAACAGGACGTGATCGACATGAACCGCCGCCTCGGTGGCGACGCGTCGCTCAACGCTCCGATCCGTGACGACGGCGAACCCGGCGAATGGCAGGACTGGCTGGTCGATACCTCGCCCAACCAGGAAGCCATTATGGCGGAGAGCGAGGAGTTCGATCATCGCCGCAGCGCCTTGAACGGCGCGATGGGCGTGCTCAACGACCGCGAGCGCCGCATCTTCGAGGCGCGGCGTCTGGCTGAAGAACCGATGACGCTGGAAGACCTCGCCGCCGAATTCGGCGTGTCGCGCGAACGCGTGCGGCAGATCGAGGTCCGCGCCTTCGAGAAGGTGCAGGCAGCGGTGAAGACCGCTGTCGCCAAGCAGGAGCACGCTGCGCTGGAAGCGGCGTACTGATCTCTTCTGCATAACGAGTTGCAAAAGCCGGCCTTCGGGCCGGCTTTTTTGTTGAGACCCTCTCCCCGCATGCGGGGAGAGGGTGGCGAGCATCGTCAGATGCGAGACGGGTGAGGGGCTGTAAACTTCACAATGACCAACGCCCCTCACCCGCCCTCGTTTCACTCGGGCACCCTCTCCCCGTAAACGGGGCGAGGGAAACGTGGCATCCCGCACCTCCCCCGGAATAATTCTTGCAAAGCCGGTGTTGGCAGCACGATGCTGCGGAACACGGGGCAAGGACCAATCATGACACAAGGATGGAACATGCAGGCGCACCTTCGGCGGCTGACGATTTTGACGTGCCTGCTCGTCTCCGTCTCCGCCAGCGCGCAGACCTGGCCCTCGAAACTGATCAAGGCCTACATCCCGTTCGGCGCGGGCAGCGCGACCGACGTGGTGCCGCGCATGTTTTTTGAGCGGCTGTCGACCGAACTGGGGCAGTCGATCGTGGTAGAAAACCGCGCCGGCGCCGGCGGCACGATCGGGACCGCCGCCGTGGTCCGCTCCGATCCGGACGGATACTCGATCCTCGCCCATTCCTCGGCGATCACCATCGCGCCGGCGATCTTCACCGAACTGACTTACGATGCCACCAAGGATCTGTCGTCGGCGCTGATGATCGGCTACAGCGCGAACGTGATGATCACCTCGCCGAACAAGCCGTGGAAGACGGCGCAGGAGTTCATCGAGGCCGCGAAGAAGAAAGACGCCTCCATCACCTTCGGCTCGGTCGGGATCGGCAGCGCGGTTCACATCAGCGCCGAAAAATTCCGTCTCGCCGCCGGCATCGATGCGACCCACGTTCCCTATCGCGGCGGCTCGGAAGTGATCACCGACATTCTCGGCGGCCGCATCGATTTCTATTTCTGTCCGCTGGCCACCGCGCTGCCGCTGATCCAGAGCGGACAGGTGCGTGCGCTGCTGGTCTCGACGCCGAAGCGCGCGTCTGATCTGCCCGACGTGCCGTCTCCGCCCGAGATCGGCCTGAAGGACGCCGACAGCGCGATCTGGTTCGGCGTGTTCGTGCCGTCGAAGACGCCGAAGGATGTGGTCGAGAAGCTCTACGCCACCGGCACCAAAGTGCTGGCGAACCCCGACATGCAGCGCGACCTGAAAAAACTCGGCGTCGAGCCATGGCCGATGAAGCCCGACGAGATGGACAAGCTCGTCGCCAATCAGACGATCGCCAGCGCCGCGCTGGTCAAAGCGGCCGGGATCAAATGATTTGGTCGCGTGAGCATTACGCACGTGATGCTCACGCCGGCTTTTGCGCGCGGCGCTCGCGCCGCCGCCGCACAATTTCCTGAAGAATATCCTCGATCGCGCAGGCCTGTTCGAATGAGGATAATGGAATCCGCGGCATGGTGGCGATGCAATCGCGCGAGATACTTGCGCAGCGCCGCGCACGGCGGCACGCGCCAAGCCGGCAGGTGCGATAGCCGCGCACATAATCCGACATCTCGCGCTGCATGATGCTGACGCAGAGATCGAAGTCGCGTTCGACCTGCTCGGCTTTCATCTCGGCGATTGAACGCGCGCGGCGCGGATCGTCGGGATCGAACATCGTGATCATGCAAACATCTCCGCGATAACGGATTGGACATGCGGCTGCGGCCCCCGCGCAAACGTGGGCGGCCTCACCGAAACTGGCCCCCATTGAGGGGGCGGAACGCCGAAAGGCGCACGGGGTGGAGGGACGCGCAGCGGAAAATCCGCAACGCGCATCGCCTTTCGGCGCTCCGCCGCGGCGATTTGTGTCCTCGGGATCGTGCTTCCGGGACAGGACGAGCGCGACACGCGCCCCGATCCGGCAGGCTTTCGCCCGCCTTCATCCTGTCCGCGTCCAGCCCGTTGCGGGCAGAGCCACGTAGTTGGCCCGGACGATGACCCGGGGCCTCCCGGACGCGAGGGAGAACGTCTCTCCCGCGCGCGCAGGCGCCGCATCCCGCCCCGCGCTCTCAAGCGTCCCTGGCAACGCCCCTCAAGTGAGGCGGGATGGCGTGAGGATGCGTTAGCGCCGGAAGATTGTCAAGGAATATTTTCCTAGAATACAGCTCGCCAATCCCGGCTTGCATCGTTCAATACTTTCGGATTTCAGCTGCCAAATGAAAAAACCTCGCCTGAAAGGCGAGGTTTTATTTGGGGGCCGGTTATCAACTCCGCGCGCAGGGAGCATAAACACGGCCCCATCAGGTCCCCGAAGGGATGCTCAATAAAGTATACCAATTTGGTATTAATTCAAGTCGCGGAAACCGAAGGAACCGCACCTAGAGCGTGCCGCAACCCCTCATCTATGCGAGCCATATCAACTGAAGACAAAAGCTCGGTGGAATACCCTCGTACACGAGAAATAAAATGGCGATCCAACCGATCGTGCGAGACACTCATCACAGCGCTGCAAATCGCCCACGTCTGAACTGTCAAACAAAAATACCGGTTTGCAGGAAAAGGGACATCGGAAGGTGTCAGCCATTCTCCGGGATCGGTAGCTGAAAAGGGTACGACAACACATCTGCCGGGCTGGCGGCCGTGACGGCCGTTGTAAGAGCGCGGGGAAACTACAACAACCCGCCGCGTCTTTTCCATTTCAGGCGGAACACGAGCCATATCGTAATCACACAACAAGATGCGGCCGCGCTCCGGTACGAAGTTTATCGCCATATATCCCCAAGCGGGGCCAGTATCGATTGTAGTCAACGATTGGTGCAAGCAGCATTTGCAGTCAAGGCATCCCCCGATTCCTGCTCCATCTCCACCCGACTGGCCTTCGGCCAGCCCCCCTCCCCCTCAAGGGGAGGGATAAGGTGCGGCAACGCGCGGCTCTTCCTTCATCCCTCCCCCTTGTGGGGAGGGTCGGCGCGCAGCGCCGGGGTGGGGGTAAAGCGCGGCGCAACCATTCGTCATTGCGAGGAGTGCAGCGACGAAGCAATCCATTTTCTTCCTAAGACTGGATTGCTTCGCTTCGCTCGCAATGACGACCGTGCTTTCACCTCTCCCCGTTTACGGGGAGAGGTCGGATTGCCATAAGCGCGTTTACGCGCGTCTGCGACGCGCTATGGCAATCCGGGTGAGGGGCGGCTTCACAAAAGCGGCACAGCATCGCATCTATCGCGGCTTTGCCCCTCACCCCAACCCTCTCCCCGCAAGCGCGGGGAGAGGGGAGCCGTTCCGCACAAGCAGAGACTAACGATTCGATCTCACGCCTACTCCACCCGTGCGCCGGCGAACTTGACCACCTTCTCCCACTTGTCGGTTTCTGAGACGATGATCTTGCCGAAATCCTCCGGCGTGCCGACAAGCGCGACGCCGCCCATGTCCGCGATCTTCTTTTTCATCTCGGGCTCGGCCAGGATCGCATTGATCTCCTTGTTGAGCTTGTCGATGATCGGCTTCGGCGTCTTGGCGGGCGCGCCCATGCCAAACCACGCACTGGCCTCATAGCCCTTCACCGTGTCGCCGACGGTCGGAACGTCGGCCAGTTCCGGCGAGCGCTTCTCCGTCGTCACCGCCACCGCGCGCAGCGTTCCCGCCCTGATGTGCGAAATCGCCGAGGGCATGTTGTCGAACATCACCTGCACGCGTCCACTCAGCAAATCGGTGATCGCGGGCGCGGAGCCGCGATACGGAACGTGCTGCATCTCGACGCCGGTCATCGCCTTGAACAGTTCGCCGGACAGATGGATCGAGGTGCCGTTGCCGGATGACGCCATGTTGATCTTGCCGGGATTGGCCTTCGCATAGGCGATGAATTCCGCCACGGTCTTCGCCGGGAAATCGTTCGGCACGATCATCACGTTGGGCACCCGCGCGAGACCGGCCACCGGCGCGATATCGCGGATGAAGTTGAAGTTCAGCTTCGCATAGAGCGAGGCGTTGATGCCGTTGGCGGGATTGACGAGGAGAACCGTGTAGCCATCAGGGTCGGCATTCACCACCGCTTCGGTGCCGACATTGTTGCCTGCCCCCGGCTTGTTCTCGATGATGAACTGCTGACCCAGCCGCTCCGACAGCCGCTGGCCGATCAGGCGCGCGAGAATGTCGGTCGCGCCGCCGGGCGGATAGCCCACCACCCAGCGCACCGGACGCGACGGATAATCCTGCGCGCAAGCGCCACCTGTTGAGACGAATGCAGCAAAGCTCATCGCGATCAGACCGATCGCGGCGCGTCGTGAAGCCATTTTTTGTTACCCCTGTTTCTCCCCGGCTGCCGCGACTTGGCGCGCGGTCAGCATGTGTTGATGGACAACACGCGAGCGTAACAAACAAAAACGCGAGCGAACAAGGCGCACGATGCGCGCGGCGCGCTTATGGCAGCGCACAAGAGGTGAGCGTGCGTACCGGGTTACAGATAGTCGCGGAAGTAATCCGCCAGGCTGTCATCGTCGTTGGTCATGCCGAAGTCGATCGGCTGCTCCAGCAGCAGCGCGCCGGCCTGCGTCTTGTAATCAGGCGACACCGCGTCGACACCGGGAAGCGGCTGACGCAGGATCTCCAGATAGGATTTGTAGTTGTCGAGGGTGCCACTGAAGATGCAGTTGCACACGCCCGGATCGGCATAGACATACCGCGGCGTGCCGCCGGCCTTGTGAACCACGAAGCGGTGCGGCGGCAGCACCTTGAGCGCGCGCTGGCCCGCGGCATCGTTGGCGAGTTGGATGCGGAAACCGGCCGAGCGCAGGTAGAACGCGTTCTTCTCCAGGAACGGCTTGCTCGGCACGACGTATTCCGCCGCGAGCGGCAATGCCAGCAACGCCATCGCCATCGCCGCAAGCGAGACGCGTGAGCGTCACGCGGTAGAGGACATCGTTATCGGGAACATCGCTTTATCCTCGCAGAAAACAAACAAAGTCATATGAGATTCATATACGCGATCAGTTCGTCCTGCCTTCGGGCTTCGGCACGCCCATCGCGAGCGCATTGTTCAGCGTGTCGCGCAGGTTCACCGCCGCTGCCGCCGTCATGCGCAGATGCGCCACAGCCTTCACCCGGCTCGCCACCTTGCCATGCGGCGCGGAGTCGATCAGGCCGGTCGCGAGCATCAGATTGATCAGGCCGCCATTGTTCCCGAACGTCGGGCAAACTTCGAAGAAGATGATCGGCGCTTCGAGCGTGCCTTCGATCGGCACGAAATGCGGATCGGCGGGTGTTGCGGGCGTATCGGCCATCACGTCTCCTTGTGTGTTCCGTGAATTGCGGCGCGGGAACTAAAGCCGCATCGCCATTCGCGTTCACGATTTCGTCGCAGATGTGAAAGCATGCATCGCACCGCGCGAATTGTCGAATCGCAGGCACAAGATGTGGTGCGATTCCCGTGGCAATTCGTCAAAGTGCGCTGCGGAATCTTCATCACCTTGAAGGAAATGTGACTGGAGCATTTCCAATTTCACATCGGTGTATGCGGCTTGCACTTCGCCGTTCTGACTCACATCTGCCCCATTGCGGGAGCATGGTCCGCCCGCTCACCGCAAGCGCGATCGCAGAGACATCATCCGATGCAATCGCGCTTTGAAATGTCCGAAGAGGAGAAGTGCATGGTCGGTCGTCCGCAGGGAAACCTCAATGAAAAATTCGATCCGGATTACGTCGCCACGCTGAGAAAGATTCTCGACATCGCCGTCGAGCAGATCGCGCAGGAGAACCGCACGCCTGCGACCAAGGCCAAGATGGCGCAGACGATCGTGCGCCGCGCCGCCGACGGCATCACCGATGCCAACGACCTCGTGTCGAGCGCTGTGCGCGTCGGGGAGACCCGCGCAGCGTGACGATATTGCTCGCTGAATGCCAACAAGCACAATGTCATCACCGGGCTTGACCCGGTGATCTCGACTGACAAGGCACAATCTTTAACTCGGTGCTCATTTGACCGAGATGGCCGGAACAAGTCCGGCCATGACAAACAGAAATCTCTGCTCGCCGCTACGAGCCCGATGCTGCCGCGCTCCTGGGCGCGGCGTGAGGCGTTTCCTTGTCGAGCCGTTTCTCAACATCAAGTCTTGGCGCGTTGGTCGCAAACTGCTCGTCCTGCGGCATCGACGGCAGATTACCGCTCGTCTTCGCCTGATCGATCACCTGCGCCAGCAGCCTGAGGCCGAGCGGCGCCAGCGCCCGCTCCCACAATTCCCGCGCGGTCTCGTTCTTCTTCACGAACACCCAGTCCTGCGCGGCGATCGCGCCCGCATCAAGCCGGTCCGACAGGTGATAGATCGTGCCGCCCGCGATCGCGTCGCGTTCCTTGATGGTCCATTCCACCGCCGCGATGCCGCGATGGCGCGGCAGCAGCGACGGATGGTAGCCGATGCCGCCATGCTTGGCCGCCTTCAGCGCGTCGTGGCTGACCAGCGCGTGACTGTGCGCGGTGACGATCAGATCGGTGCCCGGCGCGATCTCCGAGGCCACGATGAGCTTCGGCTTCGCCTGCACCACGACCTCGATGCCGGCGGCGCGGGCCGCCGCGGCGAGACGGTCATCGCCGTCCGCGACCACGACGCGGATCACCTCGATGCCATGACCGCGCATCATGTTGAGCGTCTCGACGCCGAAATGACGCGAGCCAGCGAGTGTGATCTTCATAGTGTCACTGCCCCCAGGCCGTGAATGCTTCGTTGAATGCGCGCTCGCCCGGCGCGCCCTTCTCGATGGCGATGATCGAACGGCGCTGGTTGGCGTAGACCAGCGGAATGTCGAACCACGAGCGCTCCTTCAGAAGCTGAAGATTGCGCGCCTTGTCGGCCTCGACATTCGACAGCCCGACCAGGAAGAAACCATCGGTGACTTTCACCGCGAGGCCCGCCAGCGGGGTGCCGCGCGCCCGCTCGTTGGATTTCATCAGCACACCGGGCACGTTGGCGATGGTGGTGCCGAGATCCGGCGGCAGCACGAAGGTCAGCTCCGCGGTGTGGCTCGCAGGCAGCGACGCGTCGGTGTTGCGGCGGATCGAGAGCGACATCTTGATCTTGCGCTCGGGAATATCGATGTCGGCGCGCACGCCGATGTCCGGCGGCTGACCGGCGGGCACCTTGACCGCTTCGGTGCGCCAGATCACCGAGCCGACATACTGCTTGCCCTGCGGCGCCGAGGGGTCCTCGTCATAGAGCACCACGCGCTGCGCCACCGGCGCAATCTGCGACGAGCCGGGCTGGCCCACCCGATCGGTGATCTTCGGCCGCGTGCCGGACGCATCCTTCGGCGCGGTGTCGGCCTGCTGCGCTGGCTTGGTGAGCGACTTGAACAGCGAATAGGCCTTCGGCCCGCCCCAGACCGCGCCGCCGATGGCGATGATCGCAACGCAGACCGCGATGGCGGTCTTCAGCGGAAAACTGCGCTTCTCCGTTTCAGGTTCGTCGCGCGAGATGCGCGCGCGCGGCCGGTCGTTCGGCTGATAGCGCCCCGCTTCTTCAACCGATTCATCGTAGCTGTAGGGCGCCGGGCCGCCGCGCTGATCGGGAAAGTCCTGCGCCTGGCTGCGCCGCGCCGAACGCGTCGCGCTGCCGAGATCGTTGGCATCCGCGACCACATCGCGCATGCCCGAACCCTGCGGTGGCCGGCGTCCCGCGCGCGCACCTTCCGTGAATTCATCCAGCATGCGGGTGTCGTCGCTGCGCTGATCGCGCGCGCGGACATCGCGCATCGACGACGGCAGGCCCTGCTGGGTCGGCGGTTGCGGGCGGGTCAGCGGCGGCGGCTGATCGCCACGCAGGTTGCGCGGCGGGCGTTGGTCCGGCGCGCCATTGGCCTCGGGCCGCGGAGCAGGCCGGCCAGGAGCCGGCGGCGGTGCGCTTCCGGTGCGTGCGCTCCGGGCACTTTCACGCAGGGCGTCACCCGGGCGCGGCCCGTCCCGCCTGCCGGGCAGCGGCGCGAACGGGGGATGCATTCTATCAGACCCCGACGATCGGGGCAAGCCGGATTGGATCGGCGGAAAAAACGCAGGATCAAACGAAGGCGGCGGCGAAAAGGCAGCGTTGTTCCGCTACCGCTGTCCGGTCGCGCGGAAGTAGCGGTCGAGGACTCGGAGCGAGACGAGGCGCTCGCGCGCCGGATCGCGGAAGCGGTCCACCCACGCGTGGGCGGCGGCGAGGATGCGCTCCGCCTCGGCGGGGCGATTCCGGTACCAC
>JAFVHU010000110.1 GCA_017474385.1 Afipia sp.
AGCGGCGCATGCCGCGGCGTGACGGCGAGGTTTTCCTGCGTGGAACGGCCATGGGATCGTCGTCCTCTAAATCAAGGCTCACCCGCCGGGCGGGGGCTCTCCAGAATTCGGATTGAGGCCGCGCTTATAGATGAAGGTTGCTGCGAAAGCTAGACCAGAGGGGGCGAGAAAATGGGCCAAAAAGGCCCAAAATCAGCGATTTCGCTCCCAGCAATCAGAGATTTCGGCCGATTGGGCCCGGACCACATAGGTCCCTGCCATCCGCCGCACGCCCGGCCCCGGATTCCGGGCACTTCTGGTCACCGGATTGGGCAGGATCGACGCCAAAAGGGCCGCTTCGCGGGCTGAAAGCGCCGCTGCCGGGCGGCCAAATGCATAGTTTGCACCGGCCTCCGCACCGAACTGGCCGTCCGGGCCGAGCTCGGCCACGTTCAGATAAAGCTCCAGAATACGCTTTTTCGACAGCACCAGATCGATCCACATCGCCAGCGGGAACTCGATCACCTTGCGGACCACGCTGCGGCCCGGCCAGAGGAACAGGTTTTTCGCCACCTGCTGCGTAATGGTCGATCCACCACGCGCGACCTCGCCGTCCTGTGCATCCTCAATAATGTTCCGGACCGAATCCCAGTCGATGCCGTGATGAAAACAGAATTTGGCATCCTCGGCGGCGACCACGGAGCGCGGCAGCGCCTCGGACATCTCGTCGAGATCGACCCATTTGCGGGTGACGGTTTCGCCTGTGAGATATCGTCCGATCATCAGCGTGGAGACGGGATGTCCGCTGCTGTAGAATGGGGTCAGCACATAGGGCAAAAGCACCAGCCCCAGCACCACCAGCGCGACCGCACGGATCAAACGTCGCATCACACCTCACGCCCGGAGGGCTATTCCAGCGGCCCAGCCAACAGAAACCATGCCTTTCTGTTTTTTCCAATCCCCGGCAAAGCCACGCTTTGCGGAATTGACGCGGGCGATGCCATAACCGATTGTCCGCCGAAATTTGCGTTCGTTTGGAGCTTTTGATGACCACCGGCACTTCACCACAGGATTTCATGAAACGGCTCGACGCCACGGCGGCCGACACCGAGGCGCTGTTGACGCGTCTTTTGTCTGACACGCCGCTGTCAGGCGAAATCGTGCGCCCGCACCGGCTGATGGAGGCGATGCGCTATTCGAGCCTCAATGGCGGCAAGCGGCTGCGTCCGTTTCTGGTGGTGGAAAGCGCCACAGTGTTCGGTGTGCCGCGCGATGCCGCGCTGATGGCTGGCGCCGCGCTGGAATGCATTCATTGCTACTCGCTGATCCATGACGATTTGCCGTCAATGGACAACAGCGATCTGCGGCGCGGACGGCCGACCTCGCACAAGAAGTTCGACGATGCCACTGCGATCCTCGCAGGCGACGGGCTTCTCACCATCGCCTTCGATATCATCACCCGCGACGAGGTTCACAAGGACCCGACGGTGCGTTTGTTGCTGACCCGCGCACTCGCGCGCGCTGCCGGCATCGGTGGCATGGTGGGCGGACAGATCATGGATCTCGCCGGCGAAGGCCGCTTCGGCGACCCGGAGCCGCCGGATGTCGCCAAGCTGCAGCAGATGAAGACCGGCGCATTGCTCAAGTATGGCTGCATCGCGGGCGCGCTGCTCGGTCAAGCGCCTAAGGATCAGTACGATGCGCTCGATGCTTACGGTCACGCGCTTGGCGAAGCGTTCCAGATCGCCGACGATCTTTTGGACGTCGAAGGCGACGCCGCGGCGCTCGGCAAGCCTGCCGGACAGGACGCGGCAGCCGGCAAGACCACGTTCGTCACGCTCCTGGGGATTGATGGCGCCAAAGCTCGCGTGCGCGATCTTCGGAAGCACGCCGATGCCGCGCTTGCGCCATTCGGCGCGAAGGGCGATGTCCTGCGCGCGACCTCGCGTTTCGTCGCCGAGCGGCAGAACTAGAAAGGCGCATCATGCCGGGCAAGAAGGACGGCGATCCGTATCTTCTTCGCCTTAAAGGCATGCCCAAGCCGCTTCGCATTATCTACGGACGCCCGCGCACATTCATCGCGCTGGCGATCGGTCTTGCATCGCTTTTGGTGCTGCCGATGTCGTGGCGGCTTGCGAGCCGCCTTCTCGTTGCGTGGGATGTCTTCGTCGCAATCTATATGATCCTTGCCTACGTGACGGTGTTCACTTGCGACACCGCTCATATCCGGCGGCAGGCGGCGATCCAGGACGACGGGCGCTTCTTTATTCTCGCCATGACGGGCCTTGGCGCCTTTGCGAGCATTGCCGCCATCGTCATGGAGCTTGCCATCAAACCGCAGGGAACTCCGCAACTCACGCTTGCGGTTGTAACCATCGTGCTGTCATGGGCGATGATCCACACCACATTTGCGCTGCATTATGCCCATGATTTTTATCGCAACGCCAAGGCTGGCGGACTTTCGTTTCCAGGCGGAGGCGATCCTGACTACTGGGACTTCGTCTATTTCTCTTTCGTGATCGGCATGACAGCGCAGGTGTCGGATGTCGGGGTCACCGACAAGATCATCCGCCGGACTGCAACGGTCCACGGTGTCGTATCGTTTGTCTTCAACACCGCGCTGGTGGCCTTGATGGTCAATATCGCGGCCAGCGCCATATGATCCCTCCATGGTAACGACATTCCTGACCTTCCTTCTTGTGCTTACGGCACTCGCGGCTTCCGCAACGCTCGCGAAGCGGCTTGCGGTCGCGCCGGCCATCGTTTTTCTGATTGTCGGAATCATCCTGGCGTTTCTGCCAGGATTCCCGCGCATCGAGATGAAGCCGGAAGGCGTATTGCTACTGGTGCTGCCGCCGCTGATCTATTCGTCCGGCGTGGCGATGAGCTGGCGCGAGTTCAAGGCCAACCTGCGCCCGATCGGCCTGCTGGCAATCGGCTGCGTGATCTTTACGACGGTGCTGGTCGCCGCAGCCGCGCACTACGCGCTCGGCTTCCCATGGAGTGTAGGCTTCGTCCTCGGCGCAATCGTATCGCCGCCTGATGTCGTGGCGCCGCTCGCCATCGCCAAACGGTTGAAGCTGCCCCATCGCATTCTTGTCATCCTCGAAGGCGAAGGACTCGCGAACGATGCCACTGCCCTGATCCTGTACCGGTTCGCGGTGCTTGCCGTCAGCACGGGCGCATTCTCGCTCCCTCCCGCCGCCGGAACATTCGTCGCGATCATCGTCGGTGAAATTCTTTTCGGTATTGCGGTGGGCTGGCTCAGCCTCCGTCTGCGCCAATGGGCGCGCGACCCGCGCGTCGAGATTTCATTGTCGCTGCTGACGCCCTACCTCGCCTTCTGGGTGCCGGAGCATTTTCATGGATCTGGCGTGATCGCCACCGTCGTGACCGGTCTTTATGTGAGCTGGAATGGACCGCTGCTGATCTCATCGAAAACCCGATTGCAGGGCATCTTCTTCTGGGACTTCGTGATCTGGCTGATCGAGGGGGTGCTGTTCCTGATGATCGGCTTCCAGTTGCGGCTTTTGATGGAAAAATCGAAAGCGCTTCCGGTGTCCGAGATCCTCGCGGCCATCGCGATCGTCTCCGCCATCGTCGTTATTGCGCGTTTCCTGTGGGTTTTTCCCGGCACGTACCTGCCGCGTCTCCTTAGCAAGAGGGTCGCCGCGCGGGATGCCAAACCACCGTGGCGATACATTGTCGTTATCGGCTTCACCGGCATTCGCGGCGTTGTATCTCTTGCCGTCGCGCTCGCGTTGCCGCTGACGCTGCCGAACGGACAGGACTTCCCGCACCGCGATCTCATCCTGCTCATAACCTTCGGCGTCATCATCTTCACGTTGATCGGCATCGGACTGACCCTTCCGATGCTGGTCAGGCTCCTTGGCCTCTCCGATCACGGACGTCTTGAGGCCATTCGGGAACGGGAAGCCGAGATCGCAGCGCGACGGGAGATTCTCGAATGGGCGCGCGGTTCGCTCGACCGGATCATCAAGGAACGCAATCTGCCCGAGGGTCTGGCCAGATTTCTCGAAGCCCGTCACGAAACCCGCATGCGCGCGCTGCCGGAACCTCCGAGGGAAGAAGGCCAGTTCACGCCGGCCACACAGGGCGCCTCGCTGGTCCGCGAAATCATCACGATCGAGCGGATGTGTCTTCACAGGCTGTTGCGCGAGGGAAAGATCACCGACGAGACAAGGCGGCGCATCGAGCGCGACCTCGATCTTGAAGAAGCTGTGGTCGATAATCGCGAGAAGAACGGCCCGCTGTGACGGCGGGCCGCGGTTCGTCGCGTAGTACGCGCTAAAATTATTCCGCTGCAGTCACCGCAGGAGCCTTGGCTCCAGTGCCGCCGTAGCGCTGCTCGATATAGTCGATGACCAGCGCCTTGAAGTCGGTCGCAATAGTCGGGCCGCGCAGCGTGCGGAATTTCTGGCCGTCGACAAACACCGGCGCGGCCGGGGTTTCGCCCGTCCCGGGCAGCGAGATGCCGATGTCGGCATGCTTGGATTCGCCGGGACCGTTGACGATGCAACCCATCACCGCGACGTTGAGCTGCTCGACGCCGGGATAACGCGTCTTCCAGCTCGGCATTTCATCGCGGATGAAATCCTGAATATCGCGCGCCAGTTCCTGGAACACCGTCGAGGTGGTGCGGCCACAGCCCGGGCATGCCGCCACCAGCGGCACGAAGGTGCGGAAGCCCATGGTCTGGAGAATTTCCTGACCGACTTTCACCTCGACCGTGCGGTCCCCGCCCGGCTCCGGTGTCAGCGAGACGCGGATGGTGTCGCCGATGCCGTCCTGAAGCAGAATGCCGAGCGCCGCCGACGACGCGACGATGCCCTTCGAGCCCATGCCGGCTTCGGTCAGTCCGAGGTGGATGGCGTAATCCGAGCGCGCGGCGAGTTCGCGATAGACTGCGATCAGATCCTGCACGTTGGACACCTTGGCCGACAGAATCATCCGATTCTTCGGCAGGCCGATTTCCTCGGCGCGCTTCGCAGACAACAGCGCCGACTGCACCATCGCCTCGCGCGTTACCGCGCGGGCATCGATCGGGTCAGGCGACTTGGCGTTCTCTTCCATCAGCTTGGTCAGTAATTCCTGATCGAGCGAACCCCAGTTCGCACCGATGCGGATGGTCTTGCCGTGCTTGAGCGCCATTTCGACGATGTCGGTGAACTGCGTGTCACGCTTGTTCTTGAAGCCGACGTTGCCGGGATTGATGCGGTACTTCGACAGCGCCGCAGCGCAAGCCGGATGATCGGCCAGCAGCTTGTGGCCGATGTAATGGAAGTCGCCGATCAGCGGCACGTCGATCCCGAGCTTGTCGAGCTTTTCGCGGATGTGGGGAACGGCGGCCGCCGCTTCATCGCGGTCCACCGTGATGCGAACCATTTCGGAGCCGGCGCGCGCAAGCGCTGCAACCTGCTTGACGGTGCCCTCGATGTCCGCGGTGTCGGTATTGGTCATCGACTGCACCACGATCGGTGCGCCGCCTCCGACCTTGACGTTGCCGACTGTCACCTGAACCGTCCGATGGCGCCCCTTGGGGCCGGCCTGGATTTCCTTGGTCCGTTCTTTCAGATCGCTCACGTCAGAATCTCTTTGCGCTCAGGTGTCGTTTTCAGCGGCCGGAAGCAGAGGGTTCCCTGCCGGCTCGCCGGGGCGGTTTACCAGATATAGGCCCGCCATGACCAGAAGGGCAGCCCCCGCAAAGGCCAATGTCAGGGTGTCGTGCATCACGAAATAGCCCCCAATGACCCCAAACAGAGGCGTCATAAAGGTAAATGACGACAGTTTGCTGGCCGAATAGTGCTTTATGAGAAAGACCCAGATCAGGAATGTCGTCCCGACAATCCAGACCGTCTGGTAGATCATCAGCCCCCAGGCAAGGGGTCCCGGCATCTGGGTGATGCTCTCCCCCGAGACCATCGCCCCAAGCGCCAATATCGGGACCGAGACCGCGACCTGATAGGCCAGCGTCTTTTCGGCAGGCGCCTGCAGCAGCGGGGATGCCTTCACGATTAGCGTGGTCACGGCCCACAGAATGCCGCCCGCCATCACAAGGAGATCGCCCAGGATGACCTTGGCATCCACCGACGGCTGCGGCACGCCGATTGCCAGCGCCACGCCTGCAAAGGACAGCGCCAGACCGCTCCATTGCAAGGGACTCAACTGTTCGCCAAGGAACCGCTTCGAGCCGAGTGCCACAACGAACGGCGCGATATAGAGAAACACCACCGCCCGTGACGCCGTGGTGTAGACCAGTCCGCGATAGATCAGAATGAACTCGACCCCGAAGAAAAATCCGGCGAGCAGGCCCGCCTTGAGCGTGCCGTCACGCCGAAACAGCTGCACGCCACGCAGCCACGCCACCATCAGGATAATGACCAATCCCCCAGCCGAGCGGATCGTCGCCTGCAACAGCGGCGGAATCTCGGGAAGCGCCAGTTTGACCGTGATCTGATTGAAGCCCCAGCTCAGGCACAGCATCACCATCAGGGCGATGGCCGTCGCGCTCAACGGACGCCCCGCTGGCGCGACCTTCAAACTGTCTGATGGCATGGCACCCCGTGTCCGGCTTCACGCCGTGTTGTTCTGATTATGCAGTTCGCTGACAATGCGCGCAGGTGCCGGTGATTTCCACCACCGACAATTTCGGCGCGAAGCCCGTGCCGCGCGCGGCTTCGTTGAAACTCTGCGCCAGAGGCGCGGCCGGAATCTCGCCGACAGATCCGCAGGTCTCGCAAATCAGGAACGCCACCACCGCCGTCTCATCGTGATTATGGGCGCAGGCCAGAAACGCGTTGCGGCTTTCGATGCGGTGAACGAGGCCGTTCTCCATCAGGAAATCCAGCGCGCGATAGACAGTAATCGGCGCCGGCCGCGGCATGGTCTTGGCGAGTTCGTCGATCACTTCATACGCGCCGAGCGGCCGATGGCTCGACAACAACGCGCCCAAAACCTGCCGCCGGATCGGCGTGAACTTCTGACCGCGTCCCGTGCAAACCTTTTCGGCATGCAAGAACGCATCCTCGGCGCAGCGCCCGTGGTCATGGTTTGGGTCAGGAAAAACCGGCTTCGCTTGTTTCATTGGCTCAATATGTAGTGCGGCTAATGTGATTCCGCTCATAATTTCAGCGGCATAAGTTGATGCAATGTTTTGCAATGCATCATTTTTATTGCATTGCATCATAAAAGCCCCAAATCATCGGCATACAAATGAACTCCGCGGGTCTCCAGGGAACCCAATAACCCAATAACTGCATCTTTTCAGAGAGAAAGAGCTCATGGCGACCACTCTCAAGACCTATCTCGACAGCCTGACGCCCTGGAACTTCTCCGGTGTGCGCAAGGCAAGCGCCGCCAAGAAGATCAATCTGGCGCTTCAGGGCGGGGGATCTCATGGCGCCTTCACCTGGGGCGTGCTGGACCATTTCCTTTCCGATGGGCGACTGGAAATCACCGGGATTTCCGGTGCATCGGCCGGTGCCTTGAATGCGGTGATGGTCGCGGACGGTCTCACCCGCGGAGGCCCGGAAGAAGCACGCAAACGCCTCGCCGAATTCTGGCGTGCGACCAGCACCGGCGGCAATCTTCCTCCGGTCCAGCGCGCCATGACCGACCGGATGTTTTCATTGATGCCGTTTGCAGCCACGCCGATGCAGAACTGGTTCGAGGCGATGGCGCATTACTTCTCGCCCTACGAACTGAATCCGCTCAACATCAATCCGCTCAGTCAGCTCATCGAACGTTTTGTCGATTTCGATGCGCTGCGCGCCAACACAGATCTCGCGCTCTACATCTCGGCAACCAACGTTCACACGGGCCGGCTGCGCATTTTCGCGAATGAGAAAATCAGCGCGGATGTGGTGATGGCGTCTGCGGCGCTGCCTTTCATGTTTCGCGCGGTCGAGATTGACGGCGTGCCGTATTGGGATGGCGGCTACATGGGCAATCCCGCGATCTTTCCCTTTTTGCAGGCAACCGATGCGGAAGACGTGCTGGTGGTGCAGATCAACCCGGTGTCGCGCACCACGACGCCGCGAACCTCCGGCGAGATCATCAACCGGCTGAACGAAATCACCTTCAACTCGGCGCTGATCTCCGAATTGCGCACCATGGATTTCGTCAATCAGTTGATCGACGACGGCCGATTGCCGCGTGGCACCGGCAAGGACCAGTATCGCCGGCTCAACATCCACCGCATCGATCTTGGTGGTCTCGGCACACGCCTCGCCGCCTCCAGCAAGATGAAAACCGACTACGACTTCTTCGAATTGTTGCACCGGGCCGGCATGCGCGCCGCCAAGAAATTTCTCGACAATCATTTCGACGATATCGGCTGCCGGAGCACAATCGACCTTGCCGCCGAATCCGGCGTCGAATGGGCGTAATTTACCTAATCGACTGATAAAAATAACGAATTTCGATCCATGCAACCCGACATGGCTTGCATCCCATTCGTGCGGTTCCCGGAATTGATAAGCAAGCTTATTATAGCCAAAGCTTATCGAGGGCGCGCCGATGCCGAAGGGCAATACCGATTTTCTGTTCGTGCTGTTCGAGACCCAGCGCATGCTGCGGCTCTATGCAGACAAGCTGGCGGTGCGTCACGGTATCACCCGCGCCCAGTGGGCGGTGCTGGCCAAACTTGAGCGCACCGAGGGCCTGAAGCAGTCCGAACTCGCCGAGATGATGGAGATGCAGCCGATCACGCTGACGCGGCTGATCGATCGCCTCTGCAACAACGACCTCATCGAGCGCCGCGAAGATCCGAAGGATCGCCGCGTCAATCGTCTCTATCTGCGCCCCGCAGCGCGCCCGATGCTGGCGCGGCTTGCCAAGCTCCGCGCCGAGATCACGCAGACCGCACTCAATCATCTGAACGCTGACGAGGCCGCTGCGCTGGTCGGTCAACTCGAATCCATCAAGAACAACGTGCGGGACGCGCTCCAGGCCGCCAGCGACGCAAAAACCAAGGAGCCGCGTTATGGCTGATCCGGTCGTCAAATTTCCCGCCGAGCAAAAGCTGACAGACACACCTCTGCCGTCAACCGAATCTCCACGCAAAAGCTGGGGCCAGCTGGCGCGCGAAAAGCGGCGCACGCTCTTGCTTGTGGTGGTGCCGGCCATCGCGCTGCTTGGCGGCATTGCGTTCTATCTGTCGGGCGGCCGCTACGCGACCACCGACGACGCCTATGTCGGCGCGCAAAAGGTTCTGATCACCCCGGATATTTCCGGCAAGATCGAGAAGGTCCTCATCAAAGAGGGCCAGAAGGTCAAGGCCGGCGACGAATTGTTCGAGATCGATCCGGTGCCGTTCCGCTTTGCACTTCAGCAGGCGAAAGCCACACTCGAAACTGCCAGAACCAACTACGACAACCTGCGCTCCAATGTGTCGTCCTATACGCAGTTGCTGGAGCTTGCCAGGCAAGGCGTGGACCTGAAGCAGCGCGATGTCGATCGCAAGTCATCGCTGGTCAAGTCGCAGTCCGGCTCGCAGCTCGACCTCGACACCAGCGCAACAAATCTCGTCCTCGCGCGCGCGCAACTCGAACTGCTGCAACAGCAACTCGCCAACGCGAAAAACCAATTGCTCGGCAATCCCGATCTGCCGCTCGAGGAATTCCCGCCCTACTTCCAGGCGAAAGCCGCGCTGGATCAGGCGCAGCGCAATCTCGATCACACCGTGTTGCGCGCACCGATCGACGGCACCGCGACACAGGTAGACAGCATCCAGTTAGGTCGCTTCGTTGCAGCCGGATCGCCGGTCTTCAGCGTGATCGACAACGCCAATCCGTGGGTTGACGCCAATCTGAAGGAATCCGACTTGACCTATGTGGGTGTCGGACAGCCGGTCACGATGTCGATCGACGCGTTCCCCGACCACACCTTTATGGGCAAGGTCGGCTCGCTCAGCCCCGGCACCGGCGCACAATTCGCGATCCTGCCGCCGCAGAATTCCACCGGCAACTTCGTCAAGGTCGTGCAGCGCGTGCCGGTCCGCATCTATTTCGACAAGAACGACCAGGCCGTTCAGAAGCTCAAGGCGGGCATGAGCACCTATGTCTGGGTCGATACCGGACATAAACGCTCGCTCGCAGGCCTTCTCGGTTTCTCCTCCGCTTCGGCCCAGGAGAAAACCCGGTGACCGCCGCCGCCCCCGCCTCCACGGCGGCGGTCCCGGGATTTCGCCGCAACATGGTGACGATCTGCGCCATGACGGCGACGATCATGCAAGCGCTCGACACCACCATTGCGAACGTCGCGTTGCCCTACATGCAGGGCACGCTGTCGGCCTCGCAGGACCAGATCAACTGGGTGCTGACGTCCTACATCGTTGCCGCGGCGATCATGACCGCGCCGGTCGGCTGGATCGCCAACCGGTTCGGGCGCAAGAAAGTTTTCATTGTCTGTTCAGCGGGCTTCACCATCGCTTCGGTGATGTGCGGCCTCGCGCAGGACATCACGCAGATGGTGCTGTTCCGCCTGCTGCAGGGCGTGTTCGGCGCGGCACTGGTGCCACTGTCGCAAGCGGTGATGCTCGATTCCTACGCGCTGCATGAGCGCGCCAAGGCAATGTCGATCTGGGGCATGGGCGTGATGCTGGGTCCGATCATGGGGCCATCGCTCGGCGCGTGGCTGACCGAAACCTATTCGTGGCACCGGGTCTTCTTCGTCAACATCCCGTTCGGCATCGTCACCGTAGCCGGGCTCATCATCTTCATGGACGAGACCAAGACCGACAGTGAAATGAAGTTCGACTGGTTCGGCTTCGGCGCACTGGCCATCGGTATCGGCGCCATGCAGGTCGCACTCGATCGCGGCGAGCAACTGGGCTGGCTGGAATCGCCCGAGATCGTCGCGGAAACGATACTCTCGATTGTCGGCTTCTATTACTTTTTCGCGCACTCCTTCACGACGAAACGGCCATTCATTCAGTTCGAGATCTTCAAGGATCGCAACTTCATCGGCGGCTGCGTCTTCATGGCGGTCATGGGCCTCGTGCTCTACAGCACGATGGCGCTTGCTTCGCCGTATCTGCAGAACGTCATCGGTTATCCGATCCTGACCGCCGGTTTGCTGCTGGCCACGCGCGGGCTCGGCACCTTCGTCGCGATGATGCTGGTCGGGCGCGTCATGAAGTACATCGAGGCCCGCACGCTGATCGCAAGCGGCATGCTGCTGATGTCGGCGTCGCTCTATCTCATGACCGGATGGACCGACCAGACCGGCGTTCCGACGATCATCATCGTGAGCATCGCACAGGGCTTTGGACTGGGACTGGTATTCGTTCCGCTCAGCACGGTTGCGTTCCTGACGCTGCCCAATCATCTGCGCACCGACGGCACCTCGATGCTGACGCTGATGCGCAATGTGGCCAGTTCTGTCGGCATCTCGGTCGTAACAGCCAAGCTGACCGAGGGCGGCCGGGAAGCTTATGCGATCATCAACGAGAACGTGACGCCGTTCAACAAACCCATGCAGATGCCGGACGTCGCCGGCATCATCAATATGGGCACCGACGCAGGGCGCGCGATGATGGATGTCATGATCAGTGCGCAGGCGCAGATCATCGCCTTCTCGTGGGATTATCAGATGGTGATGATCATCACACTGTGCGCGGCGCCGCTCGCTATCATGATAGGATCAAGCAAAGCGGCGCTGCGCAAGCAGTCGCAGGCTTCCGATCATGCTGCGGTGATGGATTAAGCAGACTCAGCATTGCGAAAAGCAAAACGGGGAGCCCAGGCTCCCCGTTTTCGTCACGTCCAAAAGAGCTCAGTTCAATTTTTCAATGGCCGCCGCGGCGCCTTGACCGACGCCGACACACATGGTGGCCAGCGCGTACTTGCCGCCGCGCTTTTCAAGGCCATGGACGGCGGTCAGCACCAGCCGCGCACCGCTCATCCCGAGCGGATGACCAAGCGCAATCGCGCCGCCATGCGGATTCACGAAATCAGCATCCTCCTGAACACCGAGCTGGCGCAGCACCGCGATGCCCTGCGACGCGAAGGCTTCGTTGAGTTCGATCAAATCGATGTCGCTGATCTTGAGGCCGAGTTTCTCGAGCAGCTTGCGCACTGCCGGCACCGGGCCCATGCCCATCACGCGTGGCGCGACACCGGCCGAGGCGTGACCGAGGAGTTTCGCGCGCGGCGTCAGGCCGTGCTTCTTCACGGCTTCTTCCGAAGCGAGGATCAGCGCAGCCGCACCATCGTTAACGCCCGAGGCGTTTCCGGCGGTCACCGTGCCATCGGGGCGCGTGACCGGCTTCAGCTTCGCAAGCTGCTCAAGCGTGGTTTCCGGGCGCGGGTGCTCATCCTTGTCCACGATCACAGGCCCGGCCTTGCCGCCCGGAGCGGTAACCGGCGTGATTTCTTCAGCGAAGTAACCCGCGGCAATCGCCTTGCCTGCGCGCTGCTGCGAGCGGATCGCGAAGGCGTCCTGATCCGCGCGTGAGATCTGATAATCCGTCGCCACGTTCTCGCCGGTTTCCGGCATCGAATCGACGCCGTACATCTTCTTCATCAGCGGATTGACGAACCGCCAGCCGATTGTGGTGTCATAGGTTTCGACCGCACGCTGATAGGCCTCGTTGGCCTTGCCGGTGACGAACGGCGCACGGGTCATGGATTCGACGCCGCCCGCGATAGCGAAATCGATCTCGCCTGCGCGGATCGCCCGCGCGATACCGCCGACCGCATCGAGGCCCGACGCGCAGAGCCGGTTGACCGTCATGCCCGGCACCGTCTCCGGCAATCCGGCCAGCAACAGCGCCATGCGGGCGACGTTGCGATTGTCTTCACCGGCCTGATTGGCGCAGCCATATGCAACTTCGTCCAGCGCGCCCCAGTCGGCCTTGGGATTGCGTTCCATCAGCGCCTTGATGGGAGCCGCGGCCAGATCGTCCGCACGCACCTTGGCCAGTGATCCGCCGAACCGGCCGATCGGCGTCCGCACCGCATCACAAATGAAAACATCACGCATGGTCGTTCTCCCTGAAGTTGGTTCGGACGTATAGAGCCCGCCCAGTGTCCCGAATCCGAAGTTCGCCGCATTCTACAGCAGGCCCACACGCGAACTTCGGATTCGGAAGGACACTGGCAACAATAGATTCTCGTGTGGTTTTAGTTCGCAAGTCCGCAAAAGAACGTGCCGGGAACATGACGCGGACTTGCGAACGACCACACGAACTGCCGCGAGTTTTAGGAAGCACGGCGCGGGGCGTCAAATGATCGATGGCCGGAACAGCCTTATTGCCCGGCAGAGCGGCCATGCACGGACCGTCTCAAGGCGTGGAAAACGTCCCGTGCAATTCCACCATGCGAAAGAACTTTGCTAATGTTCGCTCCATGACCATCCATTCCACGCCCCCCGCATCGCCAAACGCCGAAACTGCCTCATCTGAGGCTGCCGGACGCGTGACGCCGATGATGGAACAATATCTTGAAATAAAAGCCGCCAATCCGGGGCTGCTGCTGTTCTACCGGATGGGTGACTTTTACGAACTGTTCTTCGAGGACGCGGAAATCGCCTCGCGCGCGCTCGGCATCACGCTGACCAAACGCGGCAAGCACATGGGCGAAGACATTCCGATGTGCGGCGTGCCGGTGGAGCGGTCCGACGACTACCTGCACAGGCTGATCGCACTGGGTCATCGCGTCGCGGTCTGCGAGCAGACGGAGAATCCTGCCGAAGCCAAGAAGCGCGGCAACAAGAGCGTGGTCCGTCGCGACGTCGTGCGGCTGGTGACGCCGGGCACGCTGACCGAAGACAACCTGCTCGACGCCAAGACCAACAACTATCTGCTGGCGATTGCGCGAACGCGCGGGTCCTCATCCGCCAGCGACCGCATTGGACTCGCGTGGATCGACATCTCGACGGCGGAGTTCAGCGTCACTGAATGCAGCGCGGGCGAACTCGGCGCGACGCTGGCGCGGATCAATCCCAATGAAGTGATCGTCACAGACGCGCTGTATTCCGATCCAGAATTGTCCGCGCTGTTTCGCACCTTGGCCGCTGTGACGCCGGTGACGCGCGATGTGTTCGACGCCGTCACCGCCGAGCGGCGGCTGTGCGATTATTTCGCCGTCGCCACCATGGACGGCTTCGGCGCGATGTCGCGGCTGGAGGCGACCGCCGCCGCCGCAGCCGTAACATACGTGGACCGCACCCAGGTCGGCCAGCACCTGCCGCTGTCGCCACCCGCGCGCGAGGCGGCCGGCACGACGATGGCGATCGATCCCGCCACCCGCGCCAACCTCGAACTGACGCGAACGCTGGCGGGCGAACGGCGCGGGTCGCTGCTCGACGCCGTCGATTGCACGGTAACCGCAGCCGGCTCGCGGCTGCTGGCACAACGCCTTTCCGCGCCGCTGACTGACAGTGCCACCATCTCGCATCGGCTCGACGCCGCTGCACTATTCACACACGACAGTGCTGCACGGGAGGATTTGCGCGGCATCCTGCGCGCGGCGCCGGACATTTCACGCGCACTGGCGCGATTGTCCGTCGGACGAGGCGGCCCCCGCGATCTCGCCGCCCTGCGCGACGGAATTCTGGCCGCCGACAAAGCCGTCGAGCGGCTCGCGCGGATCGAAAAACTTCCGCGCGACATCACGCTAGCAATCGACGCGCTGCGCCGCCCGTCCCGCGATCTCGCACGGGAATTCGCACGTGGGCTCGCCGACGAACTGCCGCTGTTCAAACGCGACGGCGGCTTCGTCCGCGCAGGCTATGAACCGGCGCTCGATGAAACGCGCAACCTGCGCGACGCTTCGCGGCTGGTGGTTGCCGCGATGCAGGCGCGTTACGCCGACGACACCGGCATCAAGAGTCTGAAGATCCGCCACAACAACGTGCTCGGCTATTTCGTCGAGGTCACGGCGCAGCACGGCGACAAGCTGATGGCCGCGCCGCTCAATGCGACCTTCATCCATCGCCAGACGCTGGCGGGACAGGTGCGGTTCACCACGACGGAACTCGGCGAAGTCGAGGCCAAGATCGCCAATGCCGGCGACCGCGCCCTCGGGCTTGAACTCGAGATATTCGACAGGCTGTGTGCGATGGCGGTCGCCGCGGGCGACGACTTGCGCGCCGCGGCGCATGCATTTGCGCTGCTCGACGTGACCTCCGCGCTGGCAAAACTCGCGGTCGACGAGAATTACGCACGCCCCGTGGTCGACAACTCGCTTAAATTCTCCATCGAAGGCGGCCGCCATCCTGTGGTCGAACAGGCGCTCAAGCGCGACGGCCAGCCCTTCATCGCCAACGCCTGCGACCTGTCACCCGGACCGTCACAGGCATCGGGGCAAATCTGGTTGCTGACCGGCCCGAACATGGCGGGTAAATCGACCTTCCTACGACAGAACGCACTGATCGCGCTGATGGCGCAGATCGGCAGCTTCGTCCCGGCAAAGCTCGCCCATATCGGCATCGTCGACCGGCTGTTCTCCCGCGTCGGCGCCGCCGACGATCTCGCACGTGGCCGCTCAACCTTCATGGTCGAGATGGTCGAGACGGCTGCGATCCTCAATCAGGCCGGCGAGCGGGCGCTGGTAATCCTCGATGAGATCGGCCGTGGCACCTCGACCTTCGACGGGCTCTCGATTGCGTGGGCGTCGATCGAACATCTGCATGAGAGCAATCGATGCCGCGCGCTGTTCGCAACGCATTATCATGAACTGACCGCGCTCTCGGCGAACCTGCCACGGCTGTTCAACGCCACCGTGCGCGTCAAGGAATGGCAAGGCGACGTGGTGTTCCTGCACGAGGTGTTGCCGGGATCGGCGGATCGCTCTTACGGCATCCAGGTGGCCAAGCTCGCTGGCCTTCCCGCCGCAGTGGTCACGCGCGCAAAGTCGGTGCTGGCGAAACTCGAAGCGCAGGATCGCGGCAGCACGGCGCGCGCGCTGGCTGACGATCTGCCGCTGTTCGCAGTCCCGTCGCGCGCAGCCGCTGAACCGCAACCGCCGAGCGCAGCCGATCAGGTTGCCGAGGCGCTCAACGCATTGCATCCCGACGAGATGTCGCCGCGCGAGGCGCTGGATACGCTCTATGCGTTGAAGGCGAAACTGCCGAAGTAGCAATCGTCAGATGCGATTGAGCGACACCACCGTCTTCGGGCCGTTCTTGATGGTCTGGTAGACCACGCAATAGCGCTCGGTCAGTTTCAACAGTTGATCGAGCTTGTCCTGCGGCGCGTCGGTGTCGACATCGAACCGCAGACGAATTTCCGCAAAACCGACCGGGGCTTCCTTGTCGACGCCGAGCGTGCCGCGAAAATCGAGATCGCCTTCGGCGGTCACGTTGCCGGACTTCAACGGCGCGTCGATGGCGGTCGCAACCGATTTCAGGGTCACGCCGGCACAGGCCACCAGTGCTTCGAGCAGCATGTCGCCCGAACAGAGTTCAAGTCCGGAGCCGCCGGTCGCCGGATGCAACCCCGCGATCGCGGCTGCCGCCTTGCCGGTCTCGACCTTGCAGGACAGGCCTTCGCTATCCAGCGAGCCCTTCGCCTTCAAGGTGATAAACGCGGCCTTGGGATCGGATTTGTAGCGATCCTTGATCGGCGCCTGCATGGCGCGGAGTGCGGTTGAATCCATTTTCTCGTTCTCCGTTTCCATCGGCATCAACAACGCCGCGTGCAGCTTATTCCGCCTTATATCCCCTCGCCGACCATCAGCAAAACATCCGCCGGACGCATGGCACGGTTGAGCGAACGATCCAGCGAAGCCAGCACCTGATGCTTGACCACCTCGAAGGCAGACGAATTCCTGTCGCGCGGCCGGGTGAGGTCAACCCTGATTTCCTCGAACAAACGACCCGGCAGCGGCCGCATCACCATCACGCGATCCGCCAGCACCACCGCTTCATCGACATCGTGGGTGACAAGAGCAAGCGTCGGTTTGGTGTCGGCCCACAGATCGAGCAGATGATCTTGCAAGTCCGCACGCGTGAATGCATCGAGCGCCGAGAAAGGCTCATCCAGCAGCAGCACCTCCGGCGACGGCACCAGCGCCCGCGCGATCGCGACACGCTGTGCCTGCCCGCCTGACAGTTCGCGCGGCCATGCATCGGCCTTGTCGGCAAGGCCGACCCGCGCAAGCGCACGCGCAATCCGCTGTTGCCGCTCTGCGGACGTCAGATGGCTGAGGCCGAAGCCGATGTTCTCGGCGACACTGAGCCACGGCAACAGCCGGGGCTCCTGAAAGATGATGCCGATCTTTTCATGAGGCGCGGTGATCGAGATGGTATCGAGCGTGACGGACCCGGTCGTCGCGCGGTCAAGCCCGGAAATCGCGCGCAGCAGCGTGGATTTTCCGCAGCCCGAGCCGCCGATGATGGCGACGATCTCGCCGGGCTTGATGCGCGCGGAAAAATTCTCCAGCGCGTGGACACCGTTCGGATAGGTCTTGCCGACATGATCGAGAGCAAGCATCACACCCCTCCCGCATGCGCGCCAAACGAATCCTGCCAGCGCAGGAATGGCGCCGCGGCCAACTGGATCAGCCAGTCAGTGGTCTTGCCGAGGACTGCGAACACGATAATGGCGGCAACGATTTGCGCTGGCTTGCCCAATTGCTGGCCGTCGGTCAGCAGGTAGCCAAGTCCCTCCGACGCGCCCATGAATTCAGCGGCGACCACGAACATCCAGCCAAGACCGAGACCGGAGCGCAACGACACGACATAGGCCGGCAGCACTGCCGGCAGCATGATACGGCGGATCATCGCAAAGCCGCTGAGGCGGAAGATGCGGCCGACCTCAACGATCTTGCGATCGACGGCAAGGATCGCGCCCATCACACCGAGATAGATCGGGAAGAAGACGCCGACCGCGATCAGCGCCACCTTGGAGGTTTCGAAGATCCCGAGCCACAGGATAAACAACGGCACCCAGGCAATCGACGGGATTGCGCGGAGTGCCTGGAATGTCGGATCGAGCAGTCGCCGCACCAGCGTCCAGTAACCGCAGATCGCGCCAAGAATTGTTCCTGCTGCGATGCCAAGTCCGAAACCCGCACCGACGCGGCTCAGCGTCGCGATAATATGCCGGCTCAATTCGCCGCTGGCCGAGAGTTCGACCAGCGTCTGCCAGATGCGGCTCGGCGGCGGCACCAGCCGTCCATTCGAGTAACCAAAACGCACGGCGAGTTCCCATGCCAGCGCAAGCCCGAGCGGCAACAGCAAGCCAATTGCAGGGCGCGCGAAGCGGCGCAGGCGGCCGGCGCGACGCGATCCTGCCTCCTCTCCAATGATTTCCGGCGCTGGCGTGTCGAGTGTCATGGTCATAGCAAAGACCGTTTATTACAGGCGATTGCAAGAGTGCTCAGAGCGAAGGCCCGCAAGCTTGCAGCATGCGGGCCCTTGAACGCGCCGTTTGCGGCACATCGTCAGTTCGTCGGCAGCGGCACCTGATCGTCGATCAGCGCATCCACCGTCGCTTTCACGTCCACACCCGGCTGGATTACACCGGCCTGCTGAAGCGCAAGGCCCGCGGCCAGAATCGACTCGCGCTGCGGCGCGCCGATGCGGTTATGCGTTAGTTCAGTGCGCTCCTTGAGTTGCTTGTCGACCACGGTTTCCGGCAGCTTGGTCACCGCGATGAAGCCCTTCTTCAGTTCGTCGTAGTTGGCGAGCGAGTACTTGCGCGCCTCCTCGTAGACCGCGAGCACGCGCTGCACGATCTTCGGATTGTCCTTCAGAAACTGCTCGCGGACATTGAGAATGCCCCAGGTGTTGGCTTCGGGCTTGCGGAAGAACAGCTTAGCGCCGTCCTCGATCTCGGCCTGCGCCATCATCGGATCGAGCCCCGCCCACGCATCGACATCGCCGCGGATCAGCGCGGCCTTGCCGTCGGCGTGCTGCAACAGAACCGGCGTGATGTCCTTGTCAGTCAGGCCCGCGTCGAGCAGCGCACGGACGAGGAAGATATGCGGATCGGTACCGCGCGTGACCGCAACGCGCTTGCCCTTCAGATCAGCGACCTTCGCGATCTTGGAGTCCTTGCCCGTCACCAGCGCGGTCCATTCGGGACGCGAGTAGACATAGACCGACTTGATTGGATTGCCGTTGATATTTGCGACCAGGGCAGCCGAACCGGCCGTCGAGCCGAAATCGATCGAACCGGCGTTGAGGAATTCGAGCGCCTTGTTGGAACCAGCCGACTGCACCCAGACGATCTTGATCCCGTCCTTTTCGAATTCCTTTTCGAGCAGACCCTTCTCTTTCAGGATGATCGAGACCGGATTGTAGGTCGCCCAGTCGATCGCGATTTGCTTCGGCGCGTCGGCGGCAAGGGCTGCAGCCGGGGCGAACACAGCGCCTGCGATCAGGGCAGCAACAGCGCGTCGGGTTGGTCGGAACATCGTAGTCTCCATCTGGATCGAATTGCGGGTGATTTGGGACTTCCAGCGAGGACGACCGCTTGCCCGGTACGAAAAAATCATGTTATTTTTCAATAAGTTAAATGCCATCGTCAATGAGAAAATAACTCCGCAAATGCAACCCGCAGGAGAACCGCCTTCCCCCAAGGCGAGGAAAATCAGAACGGACGGTTCGTCTTGCCGCAATCCGCTGGTGACACCGTTGCTGCCGTCCGTTATCCGAATGGAATGGACAGCGTGACGGCCACACTCCCCCCGGACGACGACGTGATATTCGACAGCGCACGTATCGCAGGCGAAATCGACGTGCTCGCCCAGAAGCATGCCGGAAAAGACGACCTGCTTCGGGCGGCCATCACACAATTGCTGAAAATCGAACTCGCGCAGGCGCGCGAGGTTGCCCAGGCGGAATTGCTGAAAGACCGGCATGGGCGGCGATGCGCCGAGCGGCTTTGCTTTGTCCAGGACGAGATCATCCGCATCCTGTTCAACGCCGCGACCAAACATCTCTATCACTCGCCGACCCCGTCGGATTCCGAACGCATGGCCGTCATCGCCACCGGCGGTTATGGCCGCGGTCTGATGGCGCCTGAGTCCGATATCGATCTGTTGTTCATCCTTCCCTACAAGCAGACCGCCTGGGGCGAGCAGGTCGCGGAAGCGATTCTCTATTGCCTGTGGGACATGGGACTGAAGGTAGGTCACGCCACCCGCTCCATCGACGAATCGATCCGGCAGGCGCGAGCCGACATGACGATCCGCACCTCGGTGCTGGAAACGAGATTCCTCACCGGCGACACCGCGCTCTACGACGAACTCGTCACACGCTTCGACAAGGAAGTCGTGCAGGGAACGGCTACCGAATTCGTGGCCGCGAAACTCGCGGAACGCGAAGAGCGGCACCGGCGCGCAGGCCAGTCACGCTATCTGGTTGAGCCCAACGTCAAGGACGGCAAGGGCGGCCTTCGCGATCTGCATACGCTGTTCTGGATCGCCAAATACGTCTACCGCGTCAGCAATACCGAAGACCTCGTCCAACGTGGCGTGTTCGATCCGCAGGAATACCGCACGTTCCGCCGCTGCGAGGATTTTCTCTGGTCGGTCCGCTGCAACATGCACTTCTTCACCGGCCGTCCCGAAGAGCGGTTGTCGTTCGAGATGCAGCGCGAAATCGCGCAGCGGCTCGGCTACACCTCGCATCCCGGCATGCAGGACGTCGAGCGCTTCATGAAGCACTACTTCCTGATCGCCAAGGAAGTCGGCGATCTCACCGCCATCCTGTGCGCCAAGCTGGAGGATCAGGAGGCCAAGCCCGCGCCGGTGCTGAGCCGGATGATGGCGAGGCTCCGGCCCGGCCGCAAACGCGGCCGCGTACCGGGCGG
This sequence comes from Afipia sp., assembly GCA_017474385.1. Taxonomy (GTDB): domain Bacteria; phylum Pseudomonadota; class Alphaproteobacteria; order Rhizobiales; family Xanthobacteraceae; genus Afipia. The sequence continues at coordinate 20,765 of JAFVHU010000110.1, forward strand.
CGAAGATTTCGTCATCGACAACAACCGCATCAATCTTGCGGCGCCCGACGTGTTCAAGACCGATCCGGTCAACCTGATCCGCATCTTCCGGCTCGCGCAGAAAAACAATCTGGCGTTCCATCCCGATGCTATGCGCGCGGCGACCCGCTCGCTCGGCTTGATCACGCCGAAGCTTCGCGAAAATCCCGAAGCCAACAAACTTTTCATGGAAATTCTGACCTCGAACGACGCAGAAACCGTGCTGCGGCGGATGAACGAGGCCGGCGTGCTTGGCCGCTTTATCCGCGCGTTCGGGCGGATCGTGTCGATGATGCAGTTCAACATGTATCATCACTATACGGTCGATGAGCATCTGCTGCGCTGTATCGGTATCCTTCAGGACATCGAGCGCGGAGGGAACGACGAATTCGTCGTCGCCAGCGACCTGATGCGGAAAATCCATCCCGAGCACCGCGCCGTGATCTACATGGCGGTGTTCCTGCATGACATCGCCAAGGGCCGCCCGGAGGATCATTCGATCGCGGGAGCCAAGGTCGCGCGGCGGCTGTGCCCGCGCTTCGGATTTAATGCCGCCGACACCGAGCTGATCGCCTGGCTGATCGAAGAACACCTCACCATGTCCACAGTGGCGCAATCGCGCGATCTGTCGGACCGCAAAACCATCGAGAATTTCGCGGCGGTGGTTCAGTCGGTCGAGCAGATGAAACTGCTGACCATCCTGACCACGGCCGACATCCGCGGCGTCGGCCCCGGCGTCTGGAACGGCTGGAAAGCGCAGCTGATCCGCACGCTCTATTACGAAACCGAACCCGTGCTGACCGGCGGCTTCTCCGAGGTCAATCGCGCCCAGCGCATCGCGGTTGCGCAAGCGGAATTCCGCGCAAACTTCACCGAGTGGCCAGACAGCGAACTCGAAGCCTATATCTCACGGCACTATCCCGCGTACTGGCTGAAGGTCGAGCTGCCGCGCAAAATTCGCCACGCGCGCTTCGTCAAGGCCAGCGAGGCCGGCGGCCACAAACTCGCGGTCAATGTCGGTTTCGATGAGGGACGCGGCGTCACCGAACTGACGATCATGGCGCCCGATCATCCCTGGCTGCTGTCGATCATCGCCGGCGCCTGCGCCTCGGCCGGCGCCAACATCGTTGACGCGCAGATCTACACCACCACCGACGGCATCGCGCTCGATACCATCGCGATTACCCGCGAGTACGATCGCGACGATGACGAAGGACGGCGCGCGACCCGCATCGGCGACACCATCGAACAGGTGCTGGAAGGCAAATTGCGCCTGCCGGACATGATGGCGCGCCGCACGGCGTCCAAGACGCGCCTCAAGCCGTTCAGCGTCGAGCCGGAAGTCAGCATCAACAACCAGTGGTCGGATCGCTACACCGTGATCGAGGTCTCCGGCCTCGATCGTCCGGGTCTGCTGTTCCAGCTCACCACCGCGATTTCCAAACTGAACCTGAACATCGCATCGGCCCACGTCGCGACCTTCGGCGAGCGCGCCCGCGACGTGTTCTATGTCACGGATCTGCTCGGCGCGCAGATCACTGCGCCCACCCGGCAGGCCGCGATCAAGCGGGCATTGATCCATCTGCTCGCCAACGGCGATGCGGCGGAGAAGCCGGCAGCCTAACTGCGCGCTCGTTTGCCGAGTGCCGCGCCTTCATGGGCAAGCAGCCATTCCTTGCGCGCGAGCCCGCCGCCATAGCCGGTCAGAGAACCGTCGGCGCCGATCAGCCGATGACACGGCACGACGACGCTGACCGGATTTGAGCCGTTGGCGAGGCCGACCGCACGGGCAGCATTCGGCACGTTCAAGCGAGCCGCGAACGCACCATAACTCGATGTTTTACCCGCGCGGATTTTCTGCAGCTCCGTCCATACCTTGCGCTGGAACGCCGTGCCGTTGGTCCGCCATTTGATCTTTTTCAATTCGCCAAGATCGCCGGCAAAATAACGGGTCAGTGCTGCCGTGATGTTTTTGGGAGCCGACGCACGTTCCAGCACGTAGTCCCCATAGTGCCGCCGAAGCAGGCGATGCAGCCGTGTCTCGTAGTCGCTCCAGTCGAGCGCGCGCAGGAAGCCCAGATCGTCGGTGACGAGCAAGGCGGTGCCGATCGGCGTTTCAAGCCGGTCGAGATGAAATCGCTGAAGTTGATTTGAGGTCATGTTCGGTTTCCGTCATCACGAGTTTCCGCCATCTTGGCCGCCGTGATGCGGGAAGTCTTTCCGTTTTCCGACAACATCGGGGTCTCGGCAATTGTCGCGCTTGCTGCTAGGTTCCCGCCCCTACAGGGGGAATTGCCATGAATTTGATTGCCAATGTTCTCGTCGCACTGGTCGCGGCGCTGCACATCTATTTCCTGGTGCTGGAGATGTTTCTCTGGACCAAGCCAAAGGGCCTCGCGACATTCGGCAACACGATCGAGAAGGCGCAGGCCTCCGCGGTGCTGGCCGCCAATCAGGGACTTTATAACGGCTTCCTGGCTGCCGGGCTGATCTGGGGTCTGCTCCACCCCAACCTGGCGTTCGGCTTCCAGATCAAGGTGTTCTTCCTGCTGTGTGTGATCGTGGCCGGACTTTACGGCGGCTATTCGGTCAGCAAGCGGATCATCATGGTGCAGGCGCTTCCCGCCGCGGTCGCGCTTATCCTGCTCTGGCTGGCACGCGCCGCGACCTGAGATCGCGACGCGTAGGTCGTATCTACTCCGGGGTTTCACCGAAGGTTTTGCCGACCTGCATAGGGGCGGTGCGGATCAGCCGCGAGTCCTCGACCGCGGCCTGACGATGCTTGACCGCTTCGCGGTAAGCCGGATCGCGGATCATTTCCACGAAAGCGGCGACGCTCGGATACTCGGCGATGAAGCAGTGATCCCAGCGTTCTTCCGACGGGCCGATCAGCATCAGTTCGAACTTGCCCTGCCAGACGATCCGGCCGCCGAGCCGGGTGAACACCGGCCCGCTCTCGCGCCCATAACTGGCATAGGCCTCCGCACCGGTGGCCTTGCGCCCGTCGGGATACTTCGCCTGCGCATGCAGCCGCACCAGATTCAGCATGTGGATCGGACCGGGACGATCGTTGGCGCGGAACGCCGCGAAGACTTCCTTGGTCGGGTCGATATGGCCGGTCATCATCTTTACCTTTGTGCATGAAATTGACCGGCAGACTCAGTCGATCCGCCAAGCCGGGTCAAGACAACTCCGGGCCGGCATTTCTGCCATGCCCGCGGCGGAACATCTAATCCCTCGTTAACCTTTGCGTAACGCGCCTTTAAACCGCCATCGCTAGCCTGCACGCCTTGCATTATCAGCATGTCGGCACGGGCTTGGATGGCGTTGGGGCGTAAAAAGAACAGCGGTCGCAAGGAGCCGAAATTCGACGGCGCCGCATCGCTGGACGGCGTTCGCCTCAATCCATGGGATCGCGTCGGCGGTCCTGAGGATGACGAAGACATCAAGCCGAAGCGGCGCGCGGCGAAAAGCCGTCCCGTCGATGACGACGAGGACGATGCCCCGCGCGAGCCCCGTCCGCGCAAGACTCGCGCGGCAGCCCGTAAGGAAAGCAAGACCAAGGCGAAAGGGCGCGCGCGCTCCGGTCTCGGCCGTCTTGTGTATTGGGGTGCCGTGCTCGGCCTGTGGGCGATCATCGCCGGCGCCGGTGTCATCATCTGGGTCGGTGCGCACCTGCCCGCGATCCAGTCGCTGGAAATTCCCAAGCGACCTCCCACCATCCAGATCACCGGCATGGACGGCAGCGTGATCGCTACCCGTGGCGAAATGCCGGGCGCCAATGTGTCGGTGAAGGATCTGCCGCCCTATCTGCCGAAGGCATTCATCGCCATCGAGGACCGCCGCTTCTACTCGCATTTCGGCGTCGACCCGACCGGCATCATGCGCGCGGCCGTCACCAATCTCCTGCATCGCGGCGTCTCGCAGGGTGGTTCGACCCTGAGCCAGCAGCTCGCCAAGAACCTGTTCCTGACGCAGGAGCGCACGTTCCAGCGCAAGCTGCAGGAAGTCGAACTCGCGCTCTGGCTGGAGCGGAAGTATTCGAAGAACGAAATTCTGGAACTGTATCTCAACCGCGTTTATTTCGGCTCCGGCGCTTACGGCGTCGAAGCGGCGGCGCAGAAGTATTTCGGCAAGTCAGCGAAGAACGTCTCGCTCTCCGAAGCTGCGATGCTCGCAGGTCTCGTCAAGTCGCCGTCGCGGCTGGCGCCCAACCGCAACCCTGAAGGCGCCGAGAAGCGCGCGCAAATCGTCCTGAGCGCGATGGCCGATGTGAGCTTCATCACCGATGCGCAGGCCAAGGCCGCAATCGAAAAGCCATCCTATGCCGTCAAACCGGTTGGCGCCGGCACCATCAATTACGTCGCCGACTGGATCGGCGAGGTACTCGACGATCTCGTCGGCCAGATCGACCAGAACATCGTGGTGGAAACCTCGATCGATCCGAAGCTGCAAAGCGTCGCCGAAGCCGCGATCATCGATGAGCTCGCCACCAAAAGCGTGAAGTTCAACGTCACCCAGGGCGCGCTGGTGGCGATGACGCCGAGCGGCGCGGTGCGCGCCATGGTCGGCGGACGCAACTACGCCGAAAGCCAGTTCAACCGCGCGGTCACTGCGAAACGCCAGCCCGGCTCGGCGTTCAAGCCGTTCGTCTATCTCACCGCCGTCGAAGGCGGCATGACACCGGATACGGTGCGTCAGGATGCGCCGCTCGACGTCAAGGGCTGGCGGCCGGAGAACTACAGCCGCGAATATTTCGGCCCGGTGACGCTGACGCAGGCGCTGTCGATGTCGCTGAACACCGTTGCCGTCCGGCTTGGCCTTGAAGTCGGTCCAGCCAATGTCGTGCGGACCGCGCATCGTCTCGGCATCGCCTCAAAGCTCGAGCCTAACGCGACGATCTCGCTCGGCACATCGGAGGTTTCGCTCAACGAACTGGTGGGCGCCTACGCGCCATTCGCCAATGGCGGATTCAGCGCCTCGCCGCATGTGGTGAACAGGATTCGCACCCCCGAGGGCAAAGTGCTCTACGCACGCCGCAACGATCCCCCGACGCGGGTGATCGATGCCAACGCGGTGGGCATGATGAATGTCATGATGCACGAGACGCTGGTCACCGGCACCGCAAAGAAGGCCGACATTCCGGGCTGGTCGGCGGCGGGCAAAACCGGGACCAGTCAGGATTTCCGTGACGCCTGGTTCATCGGCTACACCGCGAACCTTGTCACCGGCGTCTGGCTCGGCAACGACGACAACTCGCCGACCAAGAAGGCGACCGGCGGCGGGTTGCCGGTCGAGGTCTGGACCCGGTTCATGAAGGCCGCGCACCAGAACGTCGCGGCTGCGCCATTGCCGGGCTCAACGCAGTCGCCCGGCGGCTTCCTCTCGAATCTGTTTCCCGGAAATTCGCGGACGCCTGCGCGCGAGCCCTACCCTGCGCAATCCTATCCACAGCAGTCGAATAATCAGGATTATCCGAATGCGCCTGCGCCCTATCCGCCGCAGCAGCAAAGCCGTCCGCCCGTCACGCAGACATCTGCGCGTCCGGAAGCGGCAGCGGGTCTCGATGGCTGGCTGATCGATCGGGTTTTCGGCGGACGGCGCTGATCGCGCAAACTGAAGTGTGATTCAGCTTTACTGAATCACACTCGCCTCGCGTCTACCGATAAGATGCTATTCTTCGATGCCATAGCGATGAAGATCATTGCCGTGAGTGTCGAGCCATCGCTTGGCGCGTTCGGTCGCCGGACAAATCTTTGCTACGACCTTCCAGAACCGCGGCGAGTGATTCATCTCGACGAGATGCGCGACCTCATGCGCCGCAAGGTAATCCAGCACGTAGGGCGGCGCGAGAATAAGCCGCCAAGAGAACGACAATGCGCCCGCGGAGGTGCATGATCCCCAACGACTCGACTGATCGCGGATCGTGATCCGCTTCACCTTGACGCCAAGCTCCTCGGCATAACGATGCGAGGCTTCTGTCAGTGCGCGGCGAGCTTCGCGCTTCAGAAAGTCGTGGACGCGGCGATCGATGAATTCAGAATCACCCGCGACACACAGAATCTTGTCGCCGCTGTCGCGCATCTCCGGCCACACGGTTCCACGCACACCCGCGCGATGCACGATTCGATGCGGAACACCGCGCAAGGGTACCGAAGTGCCGGGTGAGAATGGCGCGGCTTTCGGCAAACCACCGAGACGCGCGGCGATCCAGGCGCCGTGACGCTGCGCGAAGTCTTTGGCTTCATACAGATTTCCGCGCGGAGGCATGGTGAGAATGGCTTCACGCCTGCTCGGATGAATGCGCAGCGTGTATCGCCGCGCGCGCCGATGACGTCGCAACTGAATCGTGTAGATCGATGAGCCAATTTTGACCGCGAGCGTACGCGGTTCGGTCGGGCGGCGATAAAGGAGAGCGCGAAAGGCCATGTCAGCAGGTCCGGACAGCAGGAATTCGCCGGGATTCTGCCATATCCGCCGCCAGTGAAATTCATCGGCGCAAAAACAAATCATTTGCCCAATATATCGTAGTTTTAGGGACTTAGCCTCCTACATCCGGGGGGATGAAACATGAAGTCACGATTCATTTCTAAGCCAAAACCGCAGCCGGAAACCGCTCGCAAAATTCACTCCGCTGCCTCAATTGGAGCGGGCCAAATCAGGTGTGAATTCAGATAGTTATCGAGAATGCCGCGGACTCAGGGGCGCAAAGCTCCGGAATCCCGCATAAAACGGGCTTTTTCGACCTCAGGAACCCGAAAAAGCCTATTCGGCAGCCGCCAGAGCCCGCTTGGTATGGGCTGACGAGTGCATGAAATCGGAGATCCGGGGCACGATTTCCGACCTGAAGCGGGAGCCGTTGAACACGCCGTAATGACCGACGCCCTTCTGTACATAATGTACCCGCCGCGCGTCCGGAATCGAACTGCACAGCCCGTGGCTGGCTTCAGTCTGACCCAAACCTGAGATGTCGTCGTTCTCGCCCTCCACCGTCATCAGCGCAACGCGCCGAATCTTCGACGGATCGACCGGTTTTCCGCGATGCTTCATCTCGCCTTTCGGCAAAGCGTGCTTCACGAACACCACATCGACGGTCTGCAAATAGAATTCGGCCGTGAGATCCATCACCGCCAGATACTCGTCGTAAAATTCGACATGCTTGTCGACGAGATCGCCGTCGCCTTTGACGAGATTGGCGAACAGCCGCTTGTGCGCATCGACATGGCGGTCGAGGTTCATGCTCACAAAGCCGGTGAGTTGAAGAAAGCCCGGATAGACATCGCGCATGAAACCCGGTTGCGGGAACGGCACCTTGGTGATGACGTTGTTGCGGAACCAGTCGATTCCTTTTTGCTCGGCCAGATCGTTCACGCCGGTCGGATTGCGGCGGGTGTCGATCGGCCCGCCCATCAGCGTCATCGATGTCGGGAAGTAGGGATCATTCTCGGCTTCCATAATGGACACCGCAGCCAGGACAGGCACGGACGGCTGGCACACGGCAACAACATGCACGTCGCCCTTCAGCGCGTGGATCATCTCGATGACATAATCGACATAGTCATCAAGATCGAAGCGGCCCTGCGCCATCGGCACCATGCGGGCGTCGGCCCAGTCGGTGATGTAGACGTCATGCCCCGGCAGAAAGGCTTCGACTGTCCCGCGCAACAGTGTCGCGTAGTGTCCTGACATCGGCGCCACGATCAGCACACGCGGATGCGGTGCGCGCAGCGGCTGCGTAAGCTTGCGCTCGAAATGCAGCAACCGGCAGAACGGCTTTTCCCAGACCGTCTTGATCTCGACCGGAACCCGCATACCGTTGACTTCGGTATCGTGCAGACCCCATTCGGGCTTGCCGTAACGGCGCGTGGTGCGCTCGAACAGTTCGCAGCCGGCGGCGATGGATTTTCCGAATTCGGTGCTGGACCATGGATTGAAGGGGTTCTCGAACCACAGCTTCATCATGTCGGTCATCGCCCGCGCCGGATTGAGCGAGGCCTGGCCCATTTCGTACATCCAGTACATGGGCGTGGTCAGCGCAGGGCTGACCTCGGACGGCAAGCCAGGCGGCCTGCCAAATTCGCCAATCGGCATAATAAATACTCGCTCCCGGTTTCGCGGCGCAACATACTGTCGGGCCTGCGACAAAGCGTCAATCCGCCCATTTTACAGATCAGGTGATTAATTAACGGGCGGAGGCCGCCAGCAGGGTTATTCACCGCTCTGGACCAACGATCCGTTGTTTCGGGCGCTTTTCAGCAGCAGCAAAAAGGCAACAGTCGATACAGCAAATAAAGCAACATTGATCGCCAGCGCCTGAATCATCAGATCGGCCCGAAAAACATGATCAATCAGCAGCGCCCGCATCCCCTCAAACACATAAGTCGGCGGCAGCATCCACGCCACCACCTGAAGCCAATCCGGCAGCACCGAGACCGGATAGTACACGCATGACAGCGGCAACAGCGCGAACATCAGCGTCCACGCCAGTCCCTCCGCGCCCATGCCGTTGCGCAGCACCAGCCCCGACGAGATCAGGCCGAACGACCAGCTCGTGAAGATCAGGTTGCAGAAGAACGCCACCAGCGCGAGGCCGAATCCGAACAGGTTGAAACCGAAAAATGCGATGGCGAGGATCGTCATCGGAATGACTCCGACAGCCAGCCGCACCACGCTCATCACCATCAGCGAGATCAGGTACTCGCTGACCTTGAGCGGGCTCATCAGCAGGTTGCCGAGATTCTTCGACCACATCTCTTCGAGGAACGACATCGAGAAGCCGAGCTGTCCGCGGAACAGAATATCCCACAGGATCACCGCGCCGATGAAAGTACCGCCGGCCTTGGCGAAGAATCCGGCGTTCTGCGAGATGTAAGCTTGCGAAAATCCCCACGTGATCAATTGCAGCACCGGCCAGTAAATGAGTTCGAGCAGCCGCGGCCACGATGACGTGAGGAGATACCAGTGGCGCAGGATCATCGCGCCGATGCGATGCGGAGCGATCATATGCGGATTGCCGCGGCGAAACTCTATGCTGCTCATGACGCAGCCTGCTGCACGCGGCCGCGCGCCACATCGAGAAACACTTCTTCCAGCGTGGTGCGGTTGTAGCGCGCCAGAATGGCGGACGGGCTGTCATCGTCCTCGATCCGCCCGCGCTTCATGATGATAACCCGGTCGCATAGCCGTTCGACTTCGAGCATGTTGTGCGAGGCGAGCAGGATCGTGGCTCCGCGCTCCTTGCGATAGGTTTCGAGATGGCTGCGGATCCAGTCCGCGGTGTCCGGATCGAGCGACGCGGTCGGCTCGTCCAGCAGCAGAAGTTCCGGCTCGTTGATCAGGGCCTTCGCCAGTGCCACGCGCGTTTTCTGGCCCGCGGAGAGCTTCCCGCTCGGGCGGTCGAGAAACTCGCCGAGATCGAGATCGGCGGCGAGCGAAAGGATCCGGTCCTTCAGATGCGTCACACCGTAGAGCCGGCCGAACACCGTGAGATTCTGCCGCACCGTGAGACGGCCCGGCATATCGACGTACGGGCTCTCGAAATTCATCCGGCCGAGCACCTCGGCGCTTTGCTCGGGTATGGCGCAGCCGAGCACGCTAACGCGGCCCGAGGTCGGCGACACCAGCCCCATGATCATGGAAATGGTCGTGGTCTTGCCGGCACCATTGCCGCCGAGCAGCCCGGTCACCGAACCGCGCGAAATCGTGAACGAGATATCATCCACGGCGCGCGTGGTCTTGTAGACCTTTACCAGCCGATCGAGCTCAATCGCCGCGTCGGGCGATGCCGGACCGGAATGCGACGTGGCACGGGAGGGCGAGATCTGCACGGTCATAATATGCGTTCATAGCCAACAGGGCGCTATCCGCAAGAGCCGGATACGCAGGGCCGGTTTGTGATCGGCGTTGCCGGACGCTAAAGATACGGCATGAGCGACATCACGACCTCCGATTTCCGCCACCCACGCCGTTATGTGCGCCTCGACACCATCCTTCGGCTGCGCTGGCTGGCCGCGCTCGGGCAGTTGGCGACAATTTTCATCGTCTCGGAGGGACTCGATTTCGAAGTCCCGGTGATCCCCTGCGTGGTCATCATCGGGCTGTCGTCGCTCCTCAATCTGGTGCTGCAGATCCGGTTTAACCCCGTGCACCGCTTGGCGCCCCGTTACGCCGCGGCCCTTCTCGCCATCAACATCGCGGAGCTTGCCGCCCTGCTGTTCCTGACCGGCGGTTTACAGAATCCGTTTTCATTTCTTTTCCTTGCGCCGGTCCTGATCTCGGCAACCGCGCTGCCGACACGGATCACGCTCGCGCTCGGCATCTTCGCAGCTGCCTGCGCCACGGCCCTCGGGTTTTTCCATCTGCCGCTGCCGTGGAACGGCGAAGAACCTCTTGTGCTGCCGCGCACTTATATGATCGCCGTCTGGATTTCGATCGTACTGGCGATCGGTGTCACCAGCCTCTACGCGTTTCAAGTCACGGAGGAAGCCCGCAAGCTCTCCGACGCGCTGGCCGCCACCGAACTCGTGCTGACGCGGGAGCAGCATCTGACGCAAATCGACGGCCTCGCCGCAGCCGCTGCGCATGAACTGGGAACGCCGCTCTCCACCATCTTCCTGATTTCACGCGAGCTGGAGCAGGCGATTCAGACCAACGGTCTCGACGAGCATGCCCGCGGCGATTTGAAGACGCTGCGCGAGCAGGCGCAGCGCTGCCGCGAAATTCTCGCCAAGATCACACAGCTGTCGTCGCAGGGCGCGCCGTTCGACCGGATGCCGCTGTCAACGCTGATCGAGGAGACAGTTGCTCCGCATCGCGACTTCGGCATCGCCATCAAGGTTCGTATTGCACTGGCGCAGGACGCCGAGCCGGTCGGTATGCGCAATCCGGCAATCCTCTATGGCGTCGGCAACATTCTGGAGAACGCCGTCGATTTCGCACGCGAGCGCGTCGAGGTGAATGCGTGGTGGAACGCGAACACGGTTGAGATCGTGGTGTCCGACGACGGACCCGGCATCCCGCCGGATATTCTCAAGCGGATCGGCGAACCCTACCTGACTCGGCGGCGCGCTGGTGACACCGGAGGCGAGCGAAGCGGGCTCGGCCTTGGTGTTTTCATCGCGCGAACCCTGCTGGAACGGACCGGGGCGCGGGTGTCTTTCACCAACCGCACATTCCCCGACCACGGCGCGGTCGTGACCATCGTCTGGCCCCGCAGCAGCTTCGAGACCTCGGAAGTTCCGTCAGCGACACTGACTTAATGCGGCTGCACGCGCGACGCGTTTGATCGCGGTTTGATATGGTTAAGCCCGCGCCGGCCTTGGCATCGCCCGATTGACGCGCCATATCTATAAGACACATTATCATTATGAATCATTATGAAGTACCCAGGAGGCGCAAAACCGTGACCGCAACTGTCGATTTGACCGAGATTGCCGACCGTTCCTTGCTGATTGTCGAGGATGACAAGGCATTCCTCGAGCGGTTGGCGCGCGCCATGGAGACTCGCGGTTTCGCTGTGAGCACCTGCGACAATGTGTCCGACGGCCTCCATCACATCGATCAGACACCGCCGGCTTTCGCGGTGGTCGATCTGCGGCTTGGCGATGGCAACGGTCTTGACGTGGTGTCGGCGCTGAAGCGGCAGCGGCCTGATGCACGCGCCATCGTGCTGACCGGCTACGGCAATATCGCGACCGCAGTCACCGCGGTGAAGATGGGCGCGGTCGACTATCTCTCGAAGCCCGCCGATGCCGACGACGTGGTCGCCGCGCTGCTCGCGAGCGGCAATGACAAGTCGCAGCTTCCGCAGAATCCGATGTCCGCCGACCGCGTCCGCTGGGAGCACATCCAGCGCATCTATGAGATGTGCAACCGCAACGTTTCCGAGACGGCGCGGCGTCTGAACATGCACCGCCGGACCCTGCAGCGCATCCTGGCCAAACGCGCCCCGCGCTAAGCGGCGGTTCCGCCGCGGAACCTTTTCGGACGCGGCTGCGTTATCTGCCCAGGAGGCGAAACCGCCATGGGCGCCGCAATTTGGGACATGATCCGCGAAGCGACACGGACATCACACAGCCGTCTCGACATCGCGCTGTCCCGGCTCGATATCGCGATCCCCATTTATTACGAGGCTTTTCTGCGAAGCCAGGCTGAGGCGCTGTTTCCGATCGAAGCCGCGCTGGACGCGGGCGGAATTGAAAATCTCATTCCCGACTGGACGCTGCGCGTGCGCACACCCGCACTTGCACGCGACCTTGCAACATTGGGAATCGTCAGCAAGCCGCTGCCCGCACCCGATTTCAAATCCGCCGCGGAAATGCTTGGCGCGGTCTACGTCCTTGAGGCGTCACGGATGAGCGAACGGGTGATGCTGGCACGTCTGGCAGAGAATCCTGACTCCGATGCGATGAATGCGACGGCCTATCTTCGTCATGGCTTCGGCAAGCGGTTCTGGCCGAGCTTTCTCACGCTGCTCGAAAATCATCCCGCGGCGCTGGCCGATCCGGCAGGCGTCGTGCGCGGCGCGGAGACTGCGTTTGCAATGTTTGAGGATGCCCTGCTTCCGGTCACCAGCGTCGCCGCGACCTCATTCACACAGGCAAATCTCTAACCCTCGTCGATGTTCGCATGTCCCTGCGGATCGATGAGTCGGCTGATGCGCTGCGCCGCCAGCAATCCGAAACTCACGATCATCGATTTGCGCGTCGCCGCCGGCAGCCTGTGTTCAGGCGCATCGCAATGCAGATGCGCGCCGTAAGCGTCGGCAACGATCAAGCCCGTATCAGCCGGAAACAGTTCACACGGCATCTCCTGCGTGAAGGCAAAGAACAGCCGGTCGCAATGCATCCGGTAGTCCTGCCATTTTTGATCGGCGCGCAGATCCTCGACCGACGATTTGATTTCGACAATCCAGATGTCACCGCGCGCATTCATCGCCACCAGATCGGCGCGGCGGCCTGACGGCAGGGTCAATTCGCTCACGCAGGAAAATCCCAGCGATTTCAAAAACCTGGAAGTGCCACGCGCAATCGCCAGCGCTGTGTCGGACTGGCGGCGATCCGGCGGCAAACTCGGCTCGATATGGCGAAACGGTGAATGCATGATTCCGGCAAGCGTAGCAGAAAAGCAAAGTCCCCTCAGCCTCAAAAGCGTACGCGCCCCGACACAATTCGGACCCCGAGCGGTCGCGAAGCACGGGAACCATCGGTTCCGCTGGGAGCGAACGTGGTTTCAGCCCTTGGAGGGGGAAATGGTCTCGCGCATCACCGACAGATTCAAATTCGGCGGCACTGCATTCGCACTTGCCGTTCTCTCGTTGCCAATCACATCAACATTTTCGCAAGCCGTTGCCAAGCCGACCGTCGAAGTCGCGTTCGTTCTCGATACAACAGGATCGATGGGCGGCTTGCTCGAAGGCGCCAAGCGAAAAATCTGGTCGATCGCGACCAGTGTTGTCGACACCAACCCCGACGCCGACATCCGGATCGGTCTTGTCGCCTATCGCGACATCGGCGACGAATACGTCACCAAGACTTTCGATCTCACCACCGACATTCAGGATATCTACGCCAACCTGCTCGAACTGAAAGCGCGCGGCGGCGGGGACTGGCCCGAGAGCGTCAACGAAGCGCTCGATGTGGCGGTCAACAAGCTGCAGTGGACCAAAGGCAGCGATGCGAAGCGCATCGTGTTTCTTGTCGGCGACGCCCCGCCGCACATGGACTACGCGCAGGACACCAAATATCCGAAGACGCTTGCGGTCGCCAAACAGCGTGACATCGTGGTCAACGCGGTGCTGGCCGGAAATGCTCGGGATACCGAACGGGTCTGGCAGGACATCGCGCAGCTCGGCGACGGCCGCTTCATTCCGATCCCGCAGGACGGCGGCGAGGTCGTGGTGATCGAAACACCTTACGATGACGAGATCATCATCCTGCAGAAGGAAATCAACGGCACCGTCATTCCATATGGTCCGCAGAAAATGCAGAAGCGTGTCGAGGAAAAGACCCGTCAGCTCTCGCAGGTCGCAGCCGCAGCGCCGGCATCCGCTTCCGACATGGCGAGCTATCTCAACAAGCGCTCGAAATTTTCTTCAGAGGCGGTTACCGGCGACGGCGATCTGGTCAGCGCCGTTGCGTCGGGTCGCACCAAAGTCGAGGTCATCAAGGACGATGAATTGCCCGACGAGTTGCGCAAGCTCTCGCCCGAGCAGCGTAAGGCCGAGATCGACAAGAAAACTGCAACGCGCAAAAACCTGAACGAAAAGCTCGCAACCCTGGTGCAGAAGCGCGACGCCTTCGTCGCCGAAAAACGGCGCACAGCCGCGCCTGCCAAGGCCTCGTCATTCGACCAGGTGGTTGCAGACACGCTGAAAGCCCAGACCAGGCGATAATTCAGTCGTTCCGCGCGCCGCGGCGATCCGGCGCAACGCCGCCTCAACTGGCCGGTCCAGCATGGGACTGGCCAGTCTTAGATCCGGAAGAGCCTGTTCTGATTGGGCTTCTTGCTGTCGGCATAAAATTACCTGCAAACCTTATCTGATCGTTTACCCGCGATTCACGCAACTCTCCAGTTGTGCAACCGGGAGGCGCAACATTGGCGCGCCTTTAATCAGATGCCGCCAATGTCGGATGCGCATTGAGGGCGGTCCAAAGGCAGTCCGGTTGCGACTGGTAATGGGAATTTGAAGCAGGGATTTCGCGTCGAACAGCAGGCAGGGGGCGTACGCGTCCGATGAAGCTCAATCTTGTGTCCGTGAATATGCGCCTGCTGCGGCTGGTCTCGCCTTTCATCGCCATTGTCTTGCTGCAAGCTTTTCTTGCCGGAATGAGCCTGACGATCCTGTCGTCGGTCCGCGCCTATGTCGGCGGCGAAAGCCTGTGGTCGAAAGGCCAGAAGGACGCCATCCATTATCTCTATCTCTATGGCGAAACCGGCGAAGAACGGCTCTATGAGCAATTCCGGGACGCAGCCGCGGTGCCGTTTGGCGATCGCGACGCACGCCGTGCGCTCGAACTGAAAAAGCCCGACCTCGCGGCTGCCCGCGCCGGCTTTCTGCAAGGCGGCATCCATCCCGACGACGTCGACGGGCTGATCTGGCTCTATCACTATTTCCGGCACTTGCCGCCTTTCAGGAAAGCCATCGCCCACTGGATCAACACCGATCCGATGCTCGATGAACTCGCCGATCTCGCACAGACGGTCCGCATCGGAAATGTCGACGGCCCGGTTTCGCGAAAGCAGATCGAAGAGCTGCGCAGCCAGATCAGCGAATTCAATACGCGCTTCGCGCCCGAGGCGATGGCGTTCGCCGAAAGCCTCGGCAGCGGCTCGCGGCAGGTCAAGTTCGTGCTCATGATCGCCAACCTGTTCACCGCCGGATTGCTGGGACTGCTGCTGCTGACGATGACGCGTTACTTCCTGGCGCAGCGCCGCAGATTCGTGCACGCGCTGCAAGCCGAGAAAGAACGCGCACAGATTACCCTGGCGTCGATCGGTGATGCCGTGATCAGCACCGACGCGCAAGGCCGTGTGGATTACATAAATCCGGCCGCAGAAAAGCTGGTCGCCTGCCGGGCTCCGGCAGCCAAGGGGCTGCCGCTGACGTCGCTGTTCCGGATTCTGGACGAGGAAAGCGGTCAGCCGCGCGAGGGCCAGGTCGAGCAGATCCTGAACGGACGTGATCTTGCCGCCAACACCCGCCCTCAACTGCTGCAACGGCCCGACTCCACATCGGTGGCGATCTCCATGGTCGGCACGCCGGTCTACAAAGGCGGCGCCGTCGCCGGGGCCGTGCTGGTGCTGCACGACATGACCAGCGAAAAGAAATACATCGCCCGCCTGTCGTGGCAAGCGTCGCACGACAGCCTGACCAAGCTGGCCAACCGCCGCGAGTTCGAACACCGGCTGGAAAAGGCGTTGCAGCGGATGGACCGCGACCAGGACGGCCCGCATGCGCTGATGTTCCTCGACCTCGACCAGTTCAAGATCATCAACGATACCTGCGGTCACGCCGCCGGCGACAAGCTGCTCTGCGAAGTCTCGGACTCGCTGCAGCAGCATCTGCGCGTGGACGATTTGCTGGCGCGGCTCGGAGGCGATGAATTCGCGATCCTGCTCGAAAACGGCGGTCTTGAACGGGCTGCGATCGTTGCTGAACGATTGCGGCAGGCGGTGCACGACCTGAATTTCGTCTGGAACGGACGCCCGTTCACGATCACGACAAGCATCGGTCTGGTGCAGATCCGCGGCGGTGCGACCAAGGACGAAACCCTGCGCACGGCCGATCTCGCCTGCTATCTCGCCAAGGAGAAGGGGCGCAACCGCATCCAGATTCACAATCCAAGCGACAGCGAATTGCTGCACCGGTTTGGCGAAATGGCTTGGGTGCAGCGGATTCACGATGCATTGGACGAACATCGTTTCTGCCTGTATGCGCAAAAAATCGCCTCATTGCAGGGTCAGAGCCAGAGCGGCGCGCATATCGAGCTTCTGCTGCGGCTGCGCGACAAGGACGGCAATCTCGTGCCTCCGGGCGATTTCATTCCCGCCGCCGAGCGTTACGGCCTGATGCCGCTGATCGATCGCTGGGTGGTGCGTCACGCCTTTGAGACCATTGCGACGCGCCTCGGCCGCGCTGCATCGGCAACCATCGCCACCTGCGCGATCAACCTGTCCGGCGCGACCTTCAGCGACGAGGGATTCATCGACTACGTTCGCGAACAACTCGAGCTTCACAACATTCCGCCGGCGATGATCTGCTTCGAGATCACCGAGACCAGCGCGATCGGCAATCTCGACAACGCCGCCCGCTTCATCAAAGTGCTGCAACGGCTGGGCTGCCGGTTCTCGCTCGACGATTTCGGCAGCGGCATGTCGTCGTTCGGCTATCTGAAGAATCTTCCGGTGAACTACCTCAAGATCGACGGCGGGTTCGTCAAGGACATGCTCGACGATCCGATCGACCGCGCCATGGTCGAGATGATCTGCCGCATCGGCAAGGTCATGGGCAAACAGACGATCGCCGAATTTGTCGAAAACGACGCCACCATAGAGGCGCTGCGCGAAATCGGCGTCGATTATGCGCAAGGATACGGCGTCGGCCGGCCGGAACCATTCGAGATTGCGAGCCCTGCCATCGCTGGCCAGCCCAACCTCCGGGTCGCCTGACCGCAGAGCGAAATTCGCCCGCGGCATGCAGCCCTCCTCCTCCGGAACATCGGCGGAATCCGCTTGGCGCGGCGCAAAAAATCAGCATTGTGGCCGCATGACAGATAAAGCCCAGAATGCATCCGCCCAGGAACCAGCGAAGGCTGGCGCCTTGATCGTCCCGGTCTCCCCGTTTCAGCAGAATTGCACGCTGCTGTGGAACGAAGCGACCAAGCACGGGGTCGTGATCGATCCTGGCGGGGACGTTCCGGATATCCTTGCCGGGATCAAGCAGGCCGGCATCACGGTCGACGAAATCTGGATCACGCACGGCCACATCGACCATGTCGGCGGCGCGGCGGAATTGCGCGACGAACTGAAAGTGCCGATCATCGGCCCGCACATTGCCGACAAGTATCTGCTCGACAACGTGGTCGCGAGCGGCGCGAATTTCGGCATGACCGGCGTGCGCAACTTCGCACCGGACCGCTGGCTGAATGAAGGCGATCAGCTCAAGATCGGAGATCTTGTGTTCGACATTTATCACGCCCCCGGACACTCACCGGGCAGCGTGGTGTTCTTCAACAAGGACATGCGCTTTGCGATCGTCGGCGACGTGCTGTTCAACGGCTCGGTGGGGCGCACCGATCTGCCCGGCGGCGATCATGCCACCCTGATCCGCTCCATCAACGACAAGCTGCTGCCGCTCGGCGATGACATCGGCTTCATCTGCGGCCATGGCCCCGGCTCGAACTTCGGCCACGAACGCGCAACTAACCCGTTCCTCAATGGTGGCTTAGGCTGACGAGAAAGCCGCCGGCCACATCGGTCCAGCGCCGGATAGGCTCACATCAATGTGTGAGCCCTACGCTGAACCAAAGCCTGTAAGGTTCATCCATGCAGCTTCAATCGACCATAACATGCCCGGACTGCGGACATCGCGCGCTGGAAACGATGCCCACCGACGCTTGCCAGTTTTTCTACGACTGCAAAGAGTGCGGCACCCGGCTGAAGCCGAAGACCCGGGACTGCTGCGTGTTTTGCTCCTACGGCTCGTTGCCATGTCCGCCTATTCAGGCGCAACGCAGCGGCGACCGGGACGCAAAACCATGCTGCCCCGACTAGATTGGTTTCACACGGTCTTGAAATCTTCCGGTGTCAGCTCGATCGGCTGGCCATGCGGCGTGCGATCCGCGGCATGGTCCCAGGCGCCGCGATCGTGTCCGCTCATGAGACAAAGATAGTCCTGTCCGCCTCGGCGTGTCGAGAGCGGGATGGTCGCGGCAGTAGGATGTGATGGGAGGACGCCTCAGTCCTTGAGAATGAATGTCACCTTCAGGTTGACGCGGTATTCCGCGATCTTGCCATTCTTGATGACGCATTTCTGGTTGGCGACCCAGACGCCTTCGACATTCTTCAATGTCTTGATAGCGCGTTTGACGCCATTCTGAACGGCGTCTTCAAAACTTTTCGGGGAAGCGGCAATAAGCTCGGTGACGCGTGCAACTGACATGATCTTCTCCTGACAAGGAAAGACATAAATCGATTTGGCACTTGAGCGCGGGCAGCTTAGGTGCGCAGCCGAGGGCGTCAAGTTGACAGACGCGCGCCTGTGCAGGCGCAGCATCCCAATCCGCCTGCCATGGCAGCGCACAAACTCACAGACAGCATTTGTGACAGGAGACTAGTTCGCGATCGCCGCGGTGACAGCCTGCATCAACTCCTGCTGGCGAAATGGCTTGCCAAGCTTCGGCAGGTTGGCATCCACGCCCGGCGGCAGCTCCGCATAGCCTGTCGCAAGAATGACCGGAAGGCCCGGCCGTTCGGCCTTGATCGCAGCGGCGAGTTGGGCGCCTGTCATGCGCGGCATGGCGTGGTCGGTGATGACGAGATCGACCGACGGCTCGCGCCGCAGGATCTCCAGCGCCTGGTTGCCTGACGTCGCCTCGAACACCGTGTGTCCCATGTCCTGCAGCATCACTGCGGTGTTCATCAGCACGAGACCGTCGTCGTCGACGGCAAGCACCACCAGCGGGCGGGTGCCGGTCATGCCGTCCTGGATGAAACGCCCGCCCTGCGCGGGCCGGGTCGCTTTGGCGGCGGGAAGCCAGATTTCGGCTGTCGTGCCCTCGCCTTTTTGGCTCTTCAGGAAAAAACGCCCGCCGGACTGTTCGGTCATGCCGTGGACCATCGACAATCCGAGGCCAGTGCCGCGGCCGACACCTTTCGTGGTGAAGAACGGCTCCATGGCGCGCCTCAGCGTCGCCTTGTCCATGCCCTCGCCGGTGTCCTTCACCGAAAGACGCACATAACGACCGGCTTTCAGCTTGCTCCGCGAGCGCGGCTTGACGATTTCCTCGCGCGCCGCGACGATAATACTGCCGCCGTCCGGCATCGCATCGCGCGCATTCACCGCCAGATTCAGCAGGGCCATTTCAAGCTGATTGGCGTCGGCGTGGACGAGGTCGAGCTTGAGCGGAAAGTGCGTCTCGATCCGCACCGACGGTCCCAGCGAACTCTGCAACAGATCGGTCATGCCGCGCACAAGAGCAGGGACATCGATCGGCTTGAGATCGAGATCCTGCCGCCGCGCGAAAGCCAGCATGCGCTGGGTCAGCGCCGCGCCGCGCTGCGCGGCCTGCGCCGCATTGGAAATCAGCGTCGTGACCCGCGCATCGTCCGGCAGCCGCTTGCCTGCCAGCTCGAGGCTGCCGAGAATGACCATCAGCAGATTGTTGAAGTCGTGCGCGATGCCGCCGGTCAGTTGTCCGATGGCATCCATTTTCTGCGAATGAGCCAGCGCTTCGCGCGCCTGATCGAGAGCCTTTTGCGTGTCCCTGCGTTCGGTGATGTCGCGCGTGATCTTGGCGAAACCGATGATGGCGCCGCTCACATTGCGGATCGGATCGATGATAACGTTGGCCCAGAACTGCGTGCCGTCCTTGCGCACGCGCCAACCCTCTTTCTCGAAACGTCCATCGCGCCGCGCGGTAGCGAGCGCATTCTGCGGCTCGCCCTTCTGCCGGTCGCCCTCGGTATAGAATTTCGAGAAATGCTGACCGATGATTTCCTCGGCACGGTATTGCTTGATGCGTTCCGCGCCCTGATTCCAACTGCTGACATAGCCGTCCGCGTCGATCATATAGAGGGCGTAGTCGGTCACGCTCTGCACCAGCAGCCGGAACTGTTCTTCCTTCTGCCGCAGACGATCTTCGGCCGCCTTGCGCTCGGTGAGGTCGCGCGTGATCTTGGCAAAGCCGACGAGCCGGCCGTCAGGCGAACGGATCGGATCGATCACCACATGAGCCCAGAACCGGCTGCCGTCCTTGCGGATACGCCAGCCTTCGTTCTCGAACTTGCCTTCGCGGGCCGAGATTTCAAGCGCGCGCGCCGGAAGCCCGGCCTTGCGATCCTCCTCGCCATAGAACTGCGAGAAATGACGTCCGATGATCTCGTCGTGCGTGTAGCCCTTGAAGCGCTGCGCGCCCGGATTCCAGCTCGTCACCCGTCCTTCCGGGTCGAGCATGTAAATGGCGTAGTCGGTAACCGCTTCCACCAGAAGCCGGTAACGCCCGTCCGGGGTCAGGGAGGCATCGAACCGGTTCGATGTCTGCAAAGCGGTATTTTCAAAGGCCATTCAATATAACCCTGTGCCAACAGGGCCAAACGCCGCCGTTTCGGTAAAGTTCCATTTAATGGGAGGACTTAGCCTAAAGTCGAAGGAGGGCTCGGGAGGCCGTCTATTTCTGCTTCTCATAGGCGGCCAGCATGTCCTCGACCTTGATCCCGTTGATGGTCATTCCCTCGATCCGGCAGTCCGTGAGGCAGGCCCCGGCCATATTCGCGTTGTTAACGTGCAGGCCGGACAGATTGGTGTAATCGATCCGGAGCCCACTGAGATTGATGTCGTGCATGGTGCAGCCCGACATGTTGACGTCCTCGAAGGTCGAACCCGAAACGTCCGACCCCTTCACATCGAGGCGCTGTTTTTGTCCATGGATTTCCATGTTCGCTCCCTCCCTGATCCCTTGCTCACGACCGACACTCAATTCCGGATCGCATAAAGCGGTGTCCGCAACGTGAATTGGACCAGCGGCTCGGGTGTCCATGCGACCTCGACCGAGGCGCCGAACAGCCGGTTATCGTTGTCATCCATCCGCTCCAGATCGAACCTGAGCAACGGCTGGGTGAACGCCTTGGCCCTGATGATGCCAGCGCCGATCTGAGCGCCGCCGAATGTCTGAACGCCCATCCGCGCGGACACCTTCCAGTTGTTCGGCCACTGATAATAGCCGCCGAGATATCCGGCGAACGCCGGCTCGACTTTCGCAAGACCCGAATCCACCCAGACGGCGGTCAATCGCGTCCCGAACAGCAGACCCCTGGTCTGATCTTCATCGAGTCCGTAATCGAGTTCGACCACCGTCTGGTTCGATGTCGAGGCCAGCCCCGGGGCGCTGGTGATCGACCGCGTGAGAGTCGAAATCACCGTCACCGTCTTGCTGTCCTGCTGAATGACGTCGGCGTTGAAACCGATGTTCCAGCTGTCGAGCGTCATCGACGACCATGACGTGACATCGCTGCGCGACGTGCTGGCGCTGACGCCGCCATACAGCGAGAACCGGTCGGTGATATCCACCGTCAGCGGCGCGTTCAGCGTCACGACCTGCGCCGCTGCCGGAATCGGAGAAACGAAATTCCTGAACCCGATGGCGAGCGTGTTCGGCGGCACGCTCGTGTATTGCGTGTTGTAACCCAGATAGATGTTCGGCTGCTTTGAGCCTGCCTTGGTTGGCTCTTCGTCATCGTCGTCGCTGGCGCGGGCGAGATCGAAGGCGCCAAGAACAACGAGCAAGCCGAGCGAGACACTGCGAAGCATCCGGCCACCACGATCATCCCTGCAATCGATCGTCCTCAAAACACCGTCCGCCAATATGAAACACCACAAAAGTCCGACGATGGTGCAGCTTTCCGCAGGTCTTTTCAATGTCCGGAAATATGAACCGCGACCTGATTTAGTTCAGTGTGGCAATCGCAGAACCCGCCGACCGGCGCGTTCGCTTACCAGATCGCGCGGAAGCCGCCCGTGCCTTTATAGCTGGAATTATCTCCGCCATTGGCGAGGCTCGCGTTGTAGGAAATCTCGCCAAAGATTGTATAGCGGCCGTTGCCCCAGCTATAGGTGCCGCCACCGCCGATGCTCCCCCATAGCCGATCTTGAGCGCTTGCGAAGCCGGTGCCAGCCACATCGACGCTCGTGCCGTTGAGAAATTCGTAATGCAAATTCGCGATGCCGTAGACGTCTGAGCGCACGATGCCCGAGCTATCACTCCAGGTCTTCTGATGGTTGAGCGCCATGCCGAGCCGGCCATTCAGGCTGTCGCTGCGGCCCAGCGTCACCTGCGCACCGAAGTTGTCGCGGAAGTCTGAACCGACCGCCGAATAGACAAGCTGCGCCTGCGGCGTCAGCGACCATGGCCCGGTGACACCGAACCGCTTGCCGGTTTCCACGCTCATCGCGTAACCGAAACCGCCGATCCCGTTCGCCATCTCGCGGCCGACCAGATCGGATCGCAGGTTGCTGTTGAAGAAGGTGGCTTGCGTCTGGCCGTCGACATAGAAACCGCTCTCGCCATACCAGGTCAGCGTGCCGCCGAAGCCGGTGCCGGTGGTGCTGATGCGGCCGTCGCCGTATTTGGAGCGCACGTCCGCGATAGCGGTGCCGAAATGTGCGGTAACGCCGCCGATCAGCGTGCCGTCCTGGTTGGCGTAAAGCAGGCCATCGAGTCCGGTGCGCGCTTTCCATTGTCCGATGTTGGCGCCGCTTACGGTGGTCGAACCGTCCGGTTTGAAGCTGCCATAGGAGCCTTCGGTCCGGCCCCAGAATACGTTCGGTTCCGTCGTGGTCTCACTACCGGACGGGGCCGTTGCGGTGCCGACGGCATTGATATCGCGATAACGATTGCCGACACGCTGCTGCAAGGTCGGCAGGGTGTTCAGCGCGAGCAGTACCTGCGGAAACGCCTCATAGAGCGGCACGCCGGGCTGATAGATCGGGCCCGCCGGCACGACGGGCGGCGGATTGATCAGACTGGAACGCAGATACCAGTCGCCGTCGCCGGGCGTCGCGATCCCGTTCTTCTGAAGCGTATATGCAAAGGCGCCGCCGATCACGGCTTGCTGACCGTGGAAGACGTAATCGCCTTGCAACGCGAATATGCCGTTCGAAGCGCCGACAACGTCAACGATCTTGATGCCTTCGACGGTCTGCGCGCCACCGCCGCCGACATTGGTGACCTGCAAGGTTGAGCTGCCTGACGTGTTGCCCTGGACCACGAGCCTGTCAGTCGCCGACGCGTCGCCGCCGAGCGCGGCGTTCAGGTTCACAACGCCGCCGCTGCCGATGTAATTGCCAGCCACGGTCAGCGTCGTCCCCGGAGCGCCGCCGAGATTGACGGTGCCCGCGTTATCCAACGAAGCGATGGTTTGATTGAAGCCGTTGAGATTGAGCGTGCCACCGGCGAGCGTCGCATAAGCCGACGCAGCGCTGAATGCTCCTGCCGCACCGGCCTGCAACGTGCCGCCGTTCACAGTCGTCGCGCCGGTGTAATTATTGGCGCCTGACAGCGTCTGCGTCCCGCCGCTGACCGTCAGCCCGCCGGTGCCGCCGATGATGCCCGCGAACATATCGTTCGCATTGGTGATCGTCAGATTCTTTGCGCCCAGCACGACGGCACCGCTTCCCGCCAGGCTCTGGATGTTTGTACCGGCCGCAGTGATACCGGAAATGTTGAAGGTTCCGTTTGCTACCACCCGGCTTGACGCGGCAATCGAGCCACTACTGGCAAGCGAAAGCGTGCCTGTCTGGATCACGGTCTCGCCGGTGTAAGTATTGAGAGCCCGGAGATTGAGGGTACCGGCGCCGATCTTGGTCAATCCGCCGACGCCGCTAAAACCGGAACTCGCGCCCACGGTGAAAGCCTGGGTGTCAACGGTCAGGCCGCCCGCAGCAATATTGAGAGTGCCTGGCGAAAATCCGCCGACGAAGCCAATGGCGTTATTTGTCCTGGCTCGCAGAATGGCATTATCGAAATTGACCTGGCCGGTTGAACCAGCGCCGTGTCCGAGGCTGTTGGTCTCGAGCGTGCTGCCACCGTTGATGTTGAGCGTGCCCGTGCCGCCCGCGAGGGTCCCGACAACGACCCCTCCTTGGGCGATAACTTGAGCGCCGTTCTGAATGTTCAGCGCACCATTGCCGCTGACGCCGACCCTGAGCTGGGAGCCGGATGTAATCCACTGCGACCCGGCTCCGGTCACCGTGACTGTGCCGTTGCTCCCGGGATCGGCGCCGATCTGAAAGAAGCCGGCGCTGGTGCTTGTCAGCGTGCTGCCGTTCTGAATTGTCAGATTACCAAACGATCCAGTCGTATTGCCGACGATCATTTGACCTGTCGTGCCAACAGCGGGACCACCCACGCCGAGGACAGTCGGGTTGGGCGAAGTCGTATTAATAACGACCGTGTTGCCGGCGACGGGCGCCACGCCACCTAACCAGTTGGTCCCAACCGTCCAGTCGTTGTTCGTGGTTCCGGTCCATGCGACCTGGGCCGCGGCCGATCCGGCGGAGAGAGCCGTTAAGGCCACTCCCGATACGCTCATCAGGAGCAGACGAAGGAAACGGCTGTTGCGGACGGGCGATCGCCGAGCCTGATTCGGACTCTCGCGCTGCATGTCATCTAGTTGTCGCCGGATCGTTACAGCTCCGATGCATTGGCGCATGGACGCTTGCTCCAGTCTTATTCAGGACCGCCCCGATCGACGCAGCCCACTCACATGCAGCGTATGAAGCTGCGCGGCACGTTAGATGAGTCCATTCAAGCGAGCAATTGCAGGCTCTCGTTCAATCAAACAAACATGCACCAGTGTGTCGCTTGCGCAACGAGAGACGGTTAACAAAACCTTCCGAGATGCGGCCTGGCCTCGTGCAAGCGCACCATCGCATTCGATCGATGAGGATGTGCGCTAGTTCAGTGTGGCTTTGAGAGCAGTGGCAGCGGACGCGTAACCGCCCCGCGCGCCATCGACGAAATGAAAATGGTCCGGACGTGACGCCGACAGCGTGAAGCATGTCATCATCGCCGCATCCTGACGGTGCAGGCCGTAACGCGCGATGCCGGCGGCAGCGGCGGCGGCAAGACGGCTTTCCAGCGCATCGGCCAGTTCAGGCTTGCAATCGAGCACCATGCGCAGGCCGTCGTCATACTTCCGGAAATCCGAATTTTCGACCACCTGCTGCATGTAGATCTGCGGCACAAAGCCGCCAGCCGAAATATCGAGGCGAAACAGCAGATAGGCGAACAGCGTCCAGGCATGAACGCTGAGCCGCCGGACGAACAGCGGCCCGCCACGCTGCGCCAGCGCCTCGAAATCCGCGCCCGGTGTCGGCCAGCGCATGCGCGGACCTGATGACGGCACCGGCCGTCCCGCACCGGGACTTCGCTCGACCAGTGTCACCACGTCTTCGATCAGGCGGCGGAACGCCGCGCTGTCCGTAGATGCAGGCACGATCAGCATCGACAGAATGAGGCCACGCTCCGCCGGCATTTCGGAAAAGCGGCACGAGAGTCCGGTCAGATCGGGATGCGCACCCGGCGAGGCCATCGGTATGGTGAACTCGCCGCGCTTCATCGCGGCTTCCGTCCACGCCAGTCCGCCCCCGGAAAACATCGCGTAGGACACGTGCGGCGACGCCGCATAGCGCGCCACGCGCACATCGAGACCCTGCGCGCGAATGGCCTCGATCGGCACCAGTGCGACACGCAGCGACAGATCGAGATCTTCCTTCACCCAGGTTGCGGTCGCCGCCAGCGCTTCGCGCGCCATGTCGATGTCCCGCGGCGATATCGCGAAGCTCGCGCCATCGCCGCCGAAGGCAAACGGAAAATCGCGGCCGTCGAGTGCATTGGTCACCGATGCGATCACCGCCGCACCAGCCATGTTCACCGCCTTGTAGCGATTGTCCGCGATCGCCTTGGTGGATTGCACGATGTCGGCGACGCCGATCAGCCAGCCATTCGGCACCGGCCGGTACAGCGACGGGTCCATCAAATTAGCGAAGCCGCGAAACACCGGCATGGCGCTGTAGAAATCGTCCCGGCCGCCAATGTCCGCTGCACTCTGCTCTTGCGATACGTTCATAACCATGGCGTTGCCGTTTGCTCGGGCGTGACTTGTATCAGGCCAGCGTTCCAAAAATACGAGCCATCAGCAAGACGGGTTCATGCTTGCCGCAAACAAAATCGGCGCGGGAACACCGCGCCGATCGCCAGGGTGACTGAGCCGGTCGCCGGACCAGCGTCAGCGATGATGCTTGTGCTTGGGTTTGCGATAGCGGCGCGGAGCGGGATCATAATACTGGCGAGGCTGATACCATGCATTCACATGGCACGACCCGCCAACACCGCTGGTGGCGGCCTGGCATTGTTCGTAGGTGTAATAGTCGCACACCCTGCCCAGTCCGGTGCGCCCGTAATTTTCCGAGCAGAACGGCGCATCCCCTCGCCAGGCGTGAGCTGGCGAGCTGGGTATGATCACCAGTGCCGCAACCGCGGCTATGGCGAGACCGGCCGCCAAATTGATTTTCAGCATTTCGAATCTCCTTGGTGTCCCTCTATACGGGCATCGCAACCGGATTGGCTATCTCCAACGTGTCACACGTTGTTTTCCAGCCACGTCGCCGGGAAAGTGCTACGCTGGATCAAATCCGTGCCAACGCAGGAGTTCCGATGTCGCCTGTCTCCTTTATGCTCAATGTTCTGTGGGTCGTGCTCGGCGGTTTCTGGATGGCGCTCGGCTGGGCCGTCGCCGCCGTCATTATGGCGATTACCATCATCGGCATTCCATGGGCGCGCGGCGCCTGGAATATCGCCATCTACACGCTGTTTCCGTTCGGCCAGAAGGCCGTCTCGCGCGAGATCTATATCGGCGAGCGTGACTTCGGCACCGGCATTTTCGGGTTTATCGGCAATCTGATCTGGCTCATCCTGGCCGGATGGTGGCTGGCGCTCGGCCATCTCTTCACGGCGCTCCTGCTGGCCATTACGATCATCGGGATTCCGTTCGCCTGGGCGCATTTGAAGCTCGGCGCCATCGCGCTGTGGCCGATTGGAAAGACCATCGTGCCCGCATGATGTTGCAGGGCACAGATTTCTGTGCGCCAAGCCGCTGTCTGTTGGCCGGTTCGCCAATATTACAACATCCCGCATTTGCAATATGACTGGATGGACCACTTCCACCGGTGCGGAGAAGCTGTAAATTTGACGCGAGCTGGTTCTGGACAGACATCGATGATGGTCGGCCCCCAAGCTGAGCCAAATGACCATTCGCTGCGCGATGTCGCGGATGACACCCTCGCTATGGCGCGGGCTGCGCAAGAAAAGCTCGACAGCGAGGAAACCAGCACAACCATTCATGAGTTACGCGTCGCGCTCAAGCGCTGGAAAGCCTTGTTGCGGTTGATCGAGGACTCGATTGGCGAGGAGACCGTGGTTCTGCGCCACGAGGCAAGCCACCTCGCCCGCGAGTTCGGCCGTAGCCGCGACGCCCAGACCGCTCTCGATGCACTGGCCGACGTCACAATGCCGAAAGATGCCGAGACGCCGCCGCTCTCGGAAAGAACCAAGGCCACCCTCACCCAGCGGCTTGAAGATGCGCGAAAGACCCTGGAGGCCGAGCAGCTTCATCCGGAAGCCATTCAACACCTGCGCGCCGGCCTTGCCCGGGCGTCTACCTGTGCAGCAAACTGGCCGCTTGAGCGAATCCACTTCGACGACATCGTGACCGCGCTCGCAAAATCCTATCGCCGTGCCCGCCGGCGGCGCCCGCACGAATGGGACATTGCCAATCCGGAGGAGGTTCATGATTTCCGCAAGGCCGTTGTGGCTTTCCGCTATCAGCTCGACCTCATTGCGCCGCTGTGGCCGAAGATGTGGAACACCTTCATCGACGAAGTACAGAAGCTACGTACGCAGCTTGGCAGGAGTAACGATCTCGTCGCTTTCCGCGGGTTGATACAACCGAGACAGCCGCTGGCGCACTGGCGCTCACGCCTGACGCCGCAGATCGACAACCGGCAACAGTTTCACCTCGGCCGCGCGCGGTCGCTGGCCGGGCGGGTGTTTGCGGAATCGCCGCGATCATTCCGCAAACGCATCGAGGCGCTGGCGAAAGCGGCAGCGGATTCCACTTAATCCATCGGCATTTCCGGCTTAAAGGTTCAATGCACCGCAGCATCACAACTGTCGCATCCAGCTCCGATCGGAGTTGTCGGCATCCGCCAACTCGGCGATAATTCCGGCAGCCACTCCGGGGAAACGCCATGTCGATGCAAAGCCTGACATCACCGGCCGCGGTCAAGCCGCCTGTCATGGTGGACCGCAGCAAGCTTGCTCACATTCCCGGCGACGAAGGCTGGCCGCTCGTCGGGCGAACGCTCAACGTCCTCGCCGATCCGAAAGGCGAAGTCGATGCGATGGCGCGCAAGTATGGCCTCGTCTATCGCTCGCGGGTTCTCGGCGAAACCAGCGTCTCACTGCTCGGCCCCGAGGCCAACGAATTCATGCTGCTCGACCAGACCAAGCTGTTTTCATCGACCAACGGATGGGAAACGATCCTCGGGCGGCTGTTTCCGCGCGGGCTGATGCTGCTCGATTTCGAGGAGCACCGGTTGCATCGCCGCGCCATGTCGGTCGCGTTCAAGTCGGGACCGATGAAGAACTATCTCGCGCAACTCGACGACGGAATCGCGTCGCGGGTCAGCGAGTGGCGCGCAGCGCCCGGCCCTATGCTGTTCTATCCGGCCATGAAGCAACTGACGCTCGATCTCGCCGCCACGTCGTTTCTCGGCACCCATATCGGCCCTGATGTCGAGGAGGTTACGCGTTCCTTTGTCGACATGATCGCTGCTTCTGTCGCAGTTGTGCGCCAGCCATGGCCCGGCACCCAGATGGCGCGCGGCGTCAAGGGGCGCCAGCGCATCGTCGCCTATTTCTCGCAGCAGATTCCCCTGCGGCGCAAAAACGGCGGCGACGACCTGTTTTCGCAGCTCTGCCACGCGACCCACGAAGACGGCGCGCTGCTGTCGACGCAGGATATCGTCGACCACATGAGTTTTCTGATCATGGCGGCGCACGACACGCTCACATCATCACTGACATCGTTCGTCGCGATGCTGGCGGCGCATCCAGAGTGGCAAATGAGATTGCGCGACGAAATCTCGTCGCTCGGGATCGAGCCCGGCGCGCCGCTGCCGTTCGAGAAACTCGACGCCATGCCGCTCACCGAAATGGCGTTCAAGGAAGCGATGCGGATGAAGCCGCCGGTGCCGTCGATCCCGCGCCGCGCGACGCGGGACTTCAGCTTCAAGGGCTACGATATTCCAGCCGGCACGCTGGTCAGCATGAATCCGCTGTTCACCCACCACATGAGCGAGCACTGGTCCGATCCCGAAACATTCGATCCGCTGCGCTTCACCGACGAAGCGCAGCGCGCGCGCCATCGCTTCGCTTACATTCCGTTCAGCGGCGGCG
The DNA here is from genome assembly GCA_017474385.1 of Afipia sp. Classification (GTDB taxonomy): domain Bacteria; phylum Pseudomonadota; class Alphaproteobacteria; order Rhizobiales; family Xanthobacteraceae; genus Afipia. Next base: position 50,518 of record JAFVHU010000110.1, read on the forward strand.
CGCACATGTGCATCGGGCTACACTTCGCCTACATGCAGGCCAAATGTTTCGCGTTTCATTTCCTGCAGAATCTCAAGGTCACCCTGGAGCCGGGCTATGTGCCGTCGTGGCAAATGTGGCCGATCCCGAAACCCAAGGACGGATTGCGCGTGACGCTCGTGTCCTGAATCCGAAGTTCGCCTCTGTTTGCGGCGAGCCAGCATTTTCAACCAGTAACCCTCAGTCAGGATTTTCCCGATCTCGCATCCGGCTGCGGCTCGATCTGGACTGACCAGAGATCTCGGTCGTCGACGTCCTTCAGCGTGACGGTCATGATCCGGGAGTCTCCGTCAATATCGACACGGCCGAAAAATTGCAGCCCGTAACAGGGTGCCAGGTTTTCACCCTGCTCCGCGCTGCAGCCCTTTTGAAACACCGCTGCCGGGCCGAACGTGTTGTCGAGCGGTGCCGGCCCCCACGTCCCAGCATGAAGCGGACCGGATACAAACTCCCAGAACGCCTCGAATTCCTGAAACACCGCCCGGTTAGGATCATAATAGTGCGCAGCCGTATAGTGCATGTCGGCCGTCAGCCAGACCGTGTTCCTGACACCGGCATGCTTGATAAAAGACAGCAGATCGGCGATCTCGCTTTCGCGTCGCTCGGGCGGCCCGTCGCCTAAGGCAATGGCGTCCTCACTGACCAACCCGATCGGCATATCCGCGGCAATGACTTTCCATGTCGCGTTTGAACCGGCGAGGGATCGCTTGAGCCATGCCATTTGAGCCGCTCCGAGCAGGCATGCATCGCTCCGATCGTCGCGTTTGTTCCATGTCGAATCGCGATAGCTGCGCATATCGATCAGAAAGACATCCAGCAGCGGCCCGTAAGCCACCTTGCGATAGACCCGGTCGGGTTGCGCCGAGAGTTGCCGGATCGGCATGTACTCGTGAAACGCACGGCAGGCGCGCGCCACCAGCCGTGACGCTCCGTCCTTCGAATACCCCGCGGCGTCCACCGTGCCATCCGGCGACCAATCATTGGTGACTTCATGATCGTCCCACTGCGCGAGAATGGGAATCTCCGCGTTGAACGCGCGCACATTTTCATCCAGCAGATTGTATTTATAGTTTCCGCGAAATTGCGCCAGCGTTTGCGCGACGGCGGACTTCTCCTCGGTCACGACGTTGCGCCAGATCCCGCCATCTGACAGCTTCAGCTCCCTCTCGATCGGACAATCGGCATAGATGCTGTCGCCGGAATGAATGAAAAAGTCCGGTCGATTGTCGAGCATCGTCTTGTAGGTACGCATGCCGCCACGGGATGGATCGATACCCCAACCTTGACCCGCTGTATCGCCAGACCAGACGAACGATACCGAGCGTCGGTCAACAGGCGCCGTCCGGAAATGACCGGCCTGCGTTTCTCCGGATATCGCCGGCTCCTGAATGTCATGAAATTGAACGCGATAGAAAATGTCCTGTCCCGCCGGCAGATCTTCGATCAGCAGCTTCGCCGTGAAATCATCGTCTGGCAGCGCATCGATCGACATCGCGTGAAAGATCGTCTTGAAACTCTCGACCGTTGAGAAATCCACCTGCATCCGCGCCGGCCTGTTTGCGCGGGCCCAGACCACGGCGGAATCGGCCGAAACATCGCCCGACTGAAGCCCGCATGCAATTTGGGGGCGATCGGCGGCGCGGCTAAGATAAGGTCTGGCGATGCCGCCGAGTCCCGCCAGTGCGACCGTCGATGCCGACCGCGTGAGGAACTGACGCCGCGTCGAACTCCTGCTGTCGCGAACCGTCACCGCCATCGTTCATCCTTCGCCGAATCACGACGAAGAGTGCCCGCGCAAATTGACTGTGAGCCGAAGGATTTGCGACAAGTTCACGACGCGGCAGCGGATGCCAAACAGTTGACTCCGCTCACCCCGCCATTCAAGCCATAGGCAACCCGCAACGGAAAAGCGGGACCGGGAGAAAACATGCCTAAGACTGATCACGCACCTCACCAGTTCTTGCCGGGTCATGTCGGCCCCTTCGCCGGACTGGATGTGCCGTGGCTGTTGCGACTGCGCGCCGAGACGCGGCGCGACCATCCGTTTCTGATCTGGGCGCCGTTCGACGCGCCGTCGCGTCCCTGGACCTACGGCGAGTTCCACGACCGCGCCGGCGCGCTGGCTGCGGGTCTCGCGAAACGCGGCATCAAGCCCGGCGAATGCGTTCTGATCCATCTCGACAACTGCATCGAGATGCTGCTGGCGTGGTTCGCCTGCGTCGAACTCGGCGCCATCGCCGTCACCACCAACACCCGCTCCGCCCCTAGCGAGATGGAGTATTTCGCGGGTCACTGCGGCGCAGTCGCGGCCATCACCCAACCGGCCTATGCCGAATTGATTGCAGCAAACTGCCGCAACCTGCGGTGGCTCGCCGTGACGTCTCACGACGCGGGCGCAGCGCCTGCGCAAGGATACAAGCCGCCGAAGAGCGAGAGCTTCGAAGCGCTGTTCGCAAACAGCGCGGGCCGGCCGCGCCGTCCCGCCGATCCTTACGCGCCATGCAGCGTGCAATACACCTCCGGCACCACATCGCGGCCGAAGGCGGTGTTGTGGACCCACGCTAACGCGCTGTGGGGCGCGAAGATCAACGCCGTGCATCAGGACTTGCGGCCCGAGGACATTCACCATATCTATCTGCCGCTGTTTCACACCAATGCGCTGGCCTATTCCATGCTGTCGACACTGTGGGTCGGCGGTACCGCCGTGATCCAGCCGCGCTTCTCGGCCAGCCGGTTCTGGACGACCGCGCTGGAGCACCGCTGCACCTGGACATCTCTGGTGCCGTTCTGTGTCAAGGCGCTGATGGAGCACGATGCGCCCAAAGCGCATCACTTCCGGTTGTGGGGCAGCGCGGTCTGCGAACCACCGACCGATGCGATCTTCGGCGTCAAGACCATCGGCTGGTGGGGCATGACCGAAACCATCACCCACGGCATTGTTGGCGAACCCAACCAGCCCAACATTCCGCTCGCCATCGGCCGCGCCGCGCCGGAATACGACATCCGCGTTGTCGACGAGAACGGCGCACCGACGCAAGTTGGCGGCACTGGCGATCTTCTGATCCGCGGCGTTCCCGGTCTCTCGCTGTTCAAGGAATATCTGCACAACGAGAAGGCCACGCGCGCGAGCTTCGACGAGCACGGCTATTTCATCACCGGCGACCGCGTGAAGCTGCTGGAAAACGGTTTCCTGCGGTTCGGCGACCGCGCCAAGGACATGCTGAAGGTCGGCGGTGAGAATGTTGCCGCCTCCGAGATCGAACAGGTCGTCATGACGGTCGCGGGTGTGCGCGAGGCGGCAGTGGTTGCCAAGAAGCATCCGATGCTGGATGAGGTGCCGGTGGTGTTCGTCATTCCAACCAGCGGCCTCAAAACTGCACCGCCCACGCTGCAGGATGATATTCTGAGCGCCTGCAAGAACGCGCTGGCCGACTTCAAGGTGCCGCGCGAGGTCCATCTGGTCGAAGACATGCCGCGTTCGACGCTTGAAAAGGTGGCAAAGGCGGAACTGAGGAAATTGCTGGCGTAAGCGGGACACGCCCGAGACACGAGAAGAGGATATCGCGATGACCCAACCGAAATTCGATGTCGTGGTTTATGGCGCAAGCGGTTTTACCGGCCGGCTCGTCGCGGAATATCTCGCCGCGCACTATGGCCCCGGAAGCAATCTCAAATGGGCGATGGCAGGCCGCAGCCGCGACAAGCTCGCGGCGGTTCGCGACGAGATCGGCGCACCGAAGGACACGCCGCTGATCGAAGCCGACGCGAGCGATCCCGCGTCGCTCAAGGCGCTTGTCGGCCAGACCAAGGCGGTTCTCACAACCGTCGGCCCCTATCAGCTTTACGGGTCCGAGCTGGTCGCGGCCTGCGCCGCATCCGGCACCGACTATCTCGATCTCTGCGGCGAGCCGGCATGGATGCGCCAGATGATCGACGCCCATCACGCAAAGGCGCAATCCACCGGCGCCCGCATCCTGTTCTCGTGTGGGTTCGATTCGATCCCGTTCGAACTCGGCGTGCTCTTCCTGCAAAACGCGGCGAAGAAAAAATTTGGGGCGACCGTGCACCGGGTGAAGGGCCGCGTGCGCAGGATGAAGGGCACATTCTCCGGCGGCACGGCGGCAAGCCTGAAAGCCACTTACGCGGCCGCAGCCAAGGATCTCAGCATCGTGCCGCTGCTCAAGAATCCGTTCGCGCTGACACCGGGCTTCGAGGGCCCGAAACAGCCGCCAGGCAACAAGCCGCTCCTCGACGATGAGCTCGACATGTGGGTCGCGCCGTTCGTGATGGCGACGATCAACACCCGCAACGTGCACCGCTCGAATCTCCTGATGGGCTTCCCGTATGGCAAGGACTTCGTCTACGACGAGATGATGCTGGCCGGTCCCGGCGAGAAGGGCGAAGCCACCGCCAGGGCCATCGTCGCTGCCAACGCCGCGATGGGCGGACCCGGCGGACCGAAGCCCGGCGAAGGCCCCTCAAAGGAAGAGCGCGAGACGGGCCTGTACGATATCCTGTTCGTCGGCGTGTCGCTGGACGGCCGGCAGGTCCACGCTTCGGTCAAGGGCGACCGCGATCCTGGCTACGGATCGACCTCCAAGATGATCGCCGAGTGCGCCGTCTGTCTGGTGCGCGACGCACAGGATGTGGCGGGCGGCATCTGGACGCCGGGCGCGGCATTGGGCGATCGCCTGATCAAGCGGCTGGAGGACAATGCCGGGCTTCAGTTCAGGGTTGAGGGCTGAAGGGCCGGATACCTGCGGCAGACCCGCCTAGTGTGCTCCAAACCGGGGCTTTCAATCTCATGCCAGCCGTTGCCCGCACGGGACCAATCGGCTAAATGGAATGCGCCGCACCCGTAGCTCAGCTGGATAGAGCGTTGCCCTCCGAAGGCAAAGGTCACACGTTCGAATCGTGTCGGGTGCGCCATTCCGGTCCCAAACCACGAACGTTTTGGAGGGGGCTGGATTTGCCGAGAATGGCCGCTCTGACGGCTTCCCGACTGCCGACGATTTTCACCGATTTGTCGCCGACAATGATAGCGCCGACGACCGTCCGCAGATACGCCTTGCGCGCGGGCGTTTCGCCATTATCGAGCAGGTCTCTCATAAGTTTGCTGAACGCAGCGATCCTTTCCGGGTCGATGCTGGCCGATGGCAGCACTTGCGACGCTGCGTGGTCATAGGCCGCCTGGGCCTTCTCGCGGTCGGCTTTGAGTTCAACGATTCGCTCGCGAAGAAGATCGTCGAGTTCGACGATGCCTTCCTCGATCCCCCGATAGAGACGCTTGAGGCGATCTTCGGCATCGACGACCTGAGATTTTAGCGTAGCAAGGCGGCGGTCAACGGCGGCGGTGCGTTCCTGACGCCGGGCGGCAATCGCGGAAAGCAACTCGGCCAGACGCTCGGGCGTGAACATGTTCTCCCTGAGCGCCCTCAGAACCAGATCATCCAGGAACGCCATCCGGATCGTGTTCCCCCGGCAGGCCGTCGGTCCCTTCTGCGCACGGCTGGCGCAGGTGTAATAGGCATAAATCCGCCCTGTGCTGGAGGTCCCGGTCCGCTGCGTCATCCCACCGCCGCAATGCGCACATTTGGCAAGTCCGGTCAGAAGGATCGGACCAGTGACCACGCGCGGGGCCGTGACCTTGGGGTTATTGGCCACAAGCTGGGCCTGGACGCGGTCGAACAGATCCTGCTCGACAATGGCGGGAGTTGCGATCTCAACGATTTCCGAGGCGGGTTTGCGTTCGCCGGTCCTGGCGGAGCGAACATTGTAACGCCAGCGGCCAACATAGACGGTGTTAGTCAGGATATGGTGCGCCGGACCGACGCCAAAGGTCCCGCCGGCCTTGGTCCGGTAACCACGTCCGTTGAGCCACTTGACCAGTTGCTTGATGCCGAGCGGTGGCGTGCCGGTCCCGGTGTCACCTTCCGCATAGAGGCGAAAAATGAGCCGGACGGTCTCGGCCTCGACGGGCTCGACAGCGAGGTGCTTCTTGATCTTCTGCCCCCGCCGTTCGGCTTCGACAATGGTGTAACCGAGCGGAGGCGAGGCACCGTTCCAGAACCCTTGTTTGGCATTCTCCTTCATCGCCCTGGTCACGTTCTTGCCGTTTTCCTTCGAGGTATATTCGTCGAAGATGCCGATGATCTGGCGCATCATTTCCTGGGACGGATCGGTGCCGGTGGGCTGCGTCATTGAGACGACCTCGACGCCGTGACGGCGAAGCTTGCGGATCGTCAACTCCATCGTGGCGCCGTCGCGGAAAAACCGCGAAAAGGAGTGCACGACGATGACGTCATAGGGGTGATCTGCATCGCAGGCCCGTTCCAGCATCGCCTGAAACACCGGCCGCCGATCGTCGGTCGCGCTGGCGCCGGGCTCGACATACTCATCGACGACAGTCCAGCCGTTCGACAGACAATGACGCGTGGTCAAGTCGCGCTGCGAGGGAATTGACACCTCGCCCTCTGCCTGCCGTCCGGTCGAGACTCGCAGATAAACAGCGGCTCTCAACGGCTCCGGACAGTCCGTTGCAGCAAGACTTGTTCTTGTTTGCAAATTCCGGGTCATTGACGAATCTCTACAGCCTCGCGTGATCGCGCTGTCTCCATCTTACTATTGATGCGGGCGGGGACGTCACGCCGCCATCATGTCGAACTCGACATGAACGCGGTCATAGGGAAATTCCACGCCCCCACTTTCGGTCCGCTCCAAAATCCCCACGCCCAGCAGCAGCGTCACGTCGGAGTGGACCCCCTTGAAGTCTCGGTCGACCCGACGCGCGACTTCCCGGATCGTCAGCGGGCCGGCTCCGGTCATGACGCGCACGATCTCCATGCGCTTGGGTGCCAGCACCCGCCAAAGGTCGCTGACGCTCTCGAATGAAATTCGGTCGTCGCCAGCCTTACGCTGCCCGTGTGCAGTCGCCAGGATGCGGCGCGTTAGGTCGATTTGTGTCTCGACGCCCAGGATAACCGTCCGCATGCTCTATCTCCGCTTATTCACGTCGCGCCAAAAATCCGCCAGCAGCCGCTCCAGCCCACGAAACGTATAAGAGCTTTCCTTGCCATCCAGGTGGCGATGATCGCCCTTGCCGCGCTCGTTATCGTAACGCACGCGGCAGACGCCGTTCACCACATAGGCGAGCCGGTATTTGTAGTTGTGCTGACTGCCCGAGACGGGCTCGGGAACCTCCCACACAACCAGCTCCGCAAAGCCGGGGCCGACGACAAGGCGGGTTCGCGTAATCTTACGTGCCTTGGCCATTGATGGAATTTAATACATCAGTGTGACCATGATGTCAACGAATACATCAACACCGTGCAATTCCGCCGGATTTCTTTGTTTTCTGCGAGAGTGCAAATGTCGTCGCCCTTGGTCATGCTGACCATCAAGCATCATGCTCACTTCCGCTTGGGGATCTTCATCGCTTCATCCGGTGCAGCGGCGCCGTTTCGTGGTAAGTCAGCACCCCCAAACAGCGCATCGAGCTGTCTGCCGAGCCAGGTTTCCAGTACCTGCACCTCGGCGTCGGAAACGCGAAGAGAGCGGTCGATATCGAATTCAACCGACCAGCCGGCCTCCTTGCCCAGATTTCCTCTTGTCGCCGACCGCCGCGAGGTGCGCGCCGCTCTCCGCTCAGCGGCCATAGTCCAACCCGCGGTCATGCGTGCGCCCACTGGATGGCGGAGCGGGGCGGACGGCCTCTTGCGCCGCAGGCGGCTTGGTAGGTGGCCGCATTGCCATATCCGCCGATTGCCGGCTGTGATGCCGATCGGCCTGTTTCGCCGGCGGAGTGGCCTGTTCGATGACGGCGATCGTCGATGTCTTGGCGTGTCCGTTGGACAGTCGTCCGGCGAGTAGTGCGCGCCGCTCTTCGGCGGATGCTGCTTCGGCCTGCTGCGCGCGATCCAGCGGCAGACCGGAGGAAAGCAGCGCGTTGATCTGGGAGCGATCGACGACAAGGCGGGTTTCGTCGCGGGCGCGGCTCGCTGCGACATGTACGGCATGGCGATCGAACCGGGGATCGAGCAGCACGACGGCGCGATCAACTGTCATGCCCTGTGATCCGTGCACGGTGCTGGCATAGGCCCAGCCGAGCCGAGTTCGTCCGCGTTCGTCGGCGATGTCGGCGGGAGCGAAGCTGATGCGGCGCGTGGCGATGACCGCTTCAATACGGATGTTGCAGGGCGTATTCTGGTCTTTCGACGGATCAGCGTGGATGGCGGTCACAGTCGCAACCGTGCCGTTGACGACGCCGAGCTGATCGTTGCGAAGCTGGAAGCGGATTTTGTCGCCGGCCGCGATTTCAAGACGGGTTGACCGGCCCGATGGCGTAACCGCTTCAACGCTGGCCTCTGCGCCGTGAATGACACCCTCGCGTTTGAGTTCGGCGCGAACCGCCCGTGAGACATCCGCGACCTGTTTGTTGGTCCGGGCGATCAGGAGGGTAGAACTGTCGGGATGCTCGACGCTTGCATGGTTCCAGAGTTCGACGATCCGCTGCAGCGTAGCCCGGTAGGAGGGAGCTTCTTCGAAGCAGCCGTGCGCCTGGAATGCGTCAAGCGCTTCCTCGGCCCGACCCGCGCCGAAATCCGTTACGGCCTGGCGCGCCCAGGCGTCACGCTGGCGCACAATGGTGTCAACGCGCGTGGCCTCGACGCTGCGAACGACGAGATCGAGTCCCGGGCCCGCGCCGATCGCCTGCAATTGCCGGCGATCGCCGACCAGGATCACCCTGGCTTGTGCCCGCTCGACTTCCGATAGCAGTGCATGGGTTTCTCGTGAAGACAGGAGACCCGCCTCGTCCACGATCAGAACCGACTTCTCGTCAAGGAAGCGCTCACCGGTCCTAAGGCGTTCGACCCAGGACGCGGTTGCTCGCGCTTCGATGTTCAGATCCTGTTGGAGCGCACGGGCGACACGCCATGCGGTGGCCGTGCCGATAACGCGATGACCGGCCGCCTGCCAGGCTTCCACGATCGGCGCGAGTGTCGTGGTCTTGCCCGAGCCCGGAGCGCCTTCGATGACGACGATGGCATTTGGACCCGTTGCGGCCTCGGCGGCAAAGGCCTGTTCAGCGCTCAACCCACGCGCGGCGCTTCGCGCCATGATGTCGGCGCGTTCAATCCCCGCCCCGCGCCGTTCAGCCAGCCTTGAGGTGGTCGCAACCAGGTCGCGCTCGATCGCGATCATCTCTGGCGTCGAGTAACGCGCCTGGCCTATGGCATCGCGGCCGATTTCGACGAATGTCCCGGAGGTGACAAGCTGATCGACCTCCTGGTCAACTCGCGACAGTGGCAGGCCGAGCCCGACACTTGCCGCGTGGACGGAGCGAACCAACTCGCGGCGGTCGATGACGCTTTCATGCTGCGTCAATTCTGCCGGCAGCGTCGCCAGCCGGTCGGCGAAGATGTGCCCGGCATCCCCGGCGATAAATTCCCGAGCCGATCGCTTCTGAAGCGCCGCGCGGATGTCACCGTCAAGACCGGTCGATTGTGCCGCCTCCCGCCAGATCGTTTTGCGTTCGGCATCCAGTTCTTTCGCGTGGCGCGTCGATTTGGCGACAGCTGAGGCCAGCGCAGCCGAGGAACCGCTGCTCGTGCCCGCCTCGGCCAGCTCCCTTTCAATTTCCTGCCGGCGCGCGGAGAAATAGGTTATGGCTTTGTCGCTTATACCGGCCAGCTCGAACGTGCCGTTCTGCCCGAGGCGATTGATATCGAAGCCGAGTTCGGCCATCTCGTTTGCGAGGGCCGCATGATAGACGGCACCCGCCGCCATCTTCCAGTCGCGCAGGACGGTGGAATGCAGCGCTCCCACCGTGCCATCGGCGCGCGTCGCCATGTTGAGGACGACGGCATGGGTGTGAAGGTTCGGATCACCGAAGACCCGACCGTCGGCATGCTCCGCCGGGCGACTTTCGCCATGCTGGAACAACGCGGCCGTCAGCGCGACCTTTTCGACGCGTGCGCCATCTTTGCCGCGGCGTGCGTATATCGCTTCGCGTTCAATCGTGACCAGGGTGGCGCGGACGGCGCGCTCCTGTGCAGCTTCGAGGTTGCGACGCAGATTTTCATCCCCGAAGGCCCACGCCAGCGACACCGAGCGCGGCGCGGAAAACGTCAGGTCGAAGGCCGGAACACGCCGGTCCACCGTGCTGCCCGCGTTGGTGAGAAGCGACTGCCCGTTCTCGCCGAGCCCTTCATAGAGGCGGGCGAAATCTTTCGGCTGGACCGTTGCTGCATCGCGTCGGCCGAGATCGCCACGCGGCGCATACCAGACGCCCTCCGGCTCCCTGCTGCCAAGATAATATTCGGCGCCGCGCGCATAATAAGCGCTGGACGCCGCCACATTCCACGTCGCAACCACCGCAATGGTCTCCGAACTTAAGACCATTGACATGCAGTGCTTTCAGGGGAGAGAGCTGGATTCTGGCCCCACGATATGCGTTTCTACTTAGAATCCACGAATGCGCGGAAAAGCAGCGCCGCGATACGGGCGGTGAAAGCGCCCATTCCGCCCGAGCTACGCCGCAGACGGTTCAAGGCGCCAGACGCGCTGATCGCTTCGCCCTTGGAGGACGCATCGCCTATCTGCGGCGTGACGATCGTCGGACAGCCAGCCGTCACGACAAATATCTTGGATCCGATCCCACGCGGCGACAGCACGATGCCGTCTTCGTGAGCGATCGAGCCTTTCCTTTGGTCCGGGTTCGGCGGGTCAAGCCACCGCGCCTGGACCTCTGGATCGCGCCACTGCTGCTGCTATGGCGTCGCGGTCGCGGGGCGGCGGAGTGCCTTTGAGCCGTTGCGCTCCTGTCAGGCCGCTTAGGCCCGGCGTCCATACCTGCCTTTTTGCTGGCCGATCACACGCCACAATACGCTCGCTGCGCTCGCCGACCTCAACCCGCAATGGCTAGTTCGCGATCTTCTTCCCCTGCCGCCAAGCGGCGGCATTCCTCGCGAGTCAACAAGATCGCTCAGCCCGCCATCCTCCGCTAACGCTGCGGGCCAAAGGCTGCGGGTCGGTCGTTGCGGCGCTCACAGATCGCCATCAAGGCCGCGATGGTCGCGGGCTTGGAAACAGCAACAGGAGATCACCATGGCTCAGATTGGCACCTTCACCCGCGCCGAAGACGGCTCGTACACCGGCACCATCAAGACGCTTTCGCTCAACGTCAAGGCGCGCTTGCTCCCGGTCGACCCCTCGCAGAGCGAGAAGGCTCCGAACCTGCGCGTGATGGCCGGCACGATCGAGATCGGCGCCGCGTGGCAGCGGACCTCGAAGGAGAACACCATCTATCACTCGGTGAAGCTCGATGATCCATCCTTCGCGGCGCCGATCTACGCCAACCTCGTCGCGGTCGATGACGCCTACGCGCTGGTCTGGTCGCGCTGATCACCTTGCGGCGCCTCGCACCGGCGCGAGGCGCCGCCGCTCCTCTCTGCCGGATTTGCAGAGTGCCGAGGCCAGACGGCGCTGCAAACCCAGAACTCAAGCCAAAGCGCTACGCACAATGCTCAGCCCCGCATAATCCGCCCGACCCACAATGCCGGGGCCGGACAAAGCTCCTCGGCGTTTGCCCCGTGCCGAAAACTTCCCGCTGGTCCGCACGCGGACCGGCGAACACGGTGCAGCGCAAAAGAGCCGCTCGCTGGGCTCCGCCCGGCTCGAAAAGCACGGCTGCTAAAGCATCACTGAGAGCGCCGCATCATGCGGGGCTCTCTTGATCATTCGTTCTTGCTCACGCGCCGGTCTTCGCCCACGCGGCGTCCCTGTAGGCTTCGCGCCGCTTTCGCCAATGTGTGAACGGAGTTTCGACGACGGCAGGATTGCCGAGACCGAAAACAAGAGCGCGAACGGCAAGGACACCGTCAACGATGCGCACGCCAAGCTCGTTGTCCAGGTAATTTGGCGCGATCACGTCGATTTCATTCTCTTGCCGGATTTTCTCAGGCTTGTCCCTGCTGGCGGCAACCCACGTTTCGATTGTGCGGCGACCTGCATATTTGCATACCACGCGTTCGCGTGTTTCGGAAATGCCGAGTTTGCACACGACTTTGATCTTGAAGCGCGCTTCAAGCGTCGCCGCGTCGTGCTGCTGATAGAGCTTGAGGATTTGCTCCCAGTCCTGGGTCGCTACGATGGCGGCTGCTCCTTTTTCCCGGCCGACATTGAGCAGTTTCGGAAACTGTTCAAGACGCCCCAGAACGGGCAGCTCATCCAGGATCAGGTGCAGCCACGGACGATCCCGTTTCGGCATGGAGGGGCTGAGCAACTTGCCGCAGACGACATCCACAAGCAGGCCGCTGATCGCCGTCGAGAGAAGGGGATACTCCGCATTATGCTGGAGAACGATCGTCCGTGGCAGACCGGACTGCTCGGAAAGCCAGTCGCCGACGCTGAAGCGGCGCTCGTTGCTGGAGGCTTCCGCCTGCGCCAGCGGGCGGATCGTCGTCAAGGCCGCGACCCACAGCGTCAGCATCAGGCTTAGCGTGGTTCTGTTGGCCGCGCCGTCGTCGTCGAGTTCGATGAGATGGGCACTCGGCGCACGCGCGACCTCAAGAGCCGCGCGTAGCTCTTTCGGGCTTTTGAACACGAACTTAAACAGGTCGGCCCATCCCCAATCGGTTTTGCGCTCACGTTGCAACGCCTCGATGGTTCCCGACAGGATGGCCTTCGCGCCATTGGACCACATCGATTCCAGTTCTGGGCCCGACGGCACGAGCTTTTCCGCAACCTCGCGAGCGCCTTGCGCATTGGTGACGTCGCGGCCGATATCCCAAGTCCATCCTCTTGCGTCATGAGGCGCCACCAGAAGAATCCGGTCAATCGGCGCGCAGGAGAGAACGTCGCCCTTGGCGTCGTGAATGATCGATCGCCCCCCACGCACCAGAATCTGTTCAGCCCAACCACGGATCATCGCGCTCTTGCCCGAACCTTGGTCGCCGACGACAAGAATATTGGAAGCCTCTGCGACGGGCGTAAGCTGAACGTAGGGCGCAAGCCAGAGCGAATCCGGCTGCGCCGCTCCGGTCACGGCAATGGCGTTGCGCAGTGAGATTCGGCCCTGCGCCCCAAATATCGGCCACGGACCCCGGATCGTGCGGACCGTCTCCTTCGGCGAAGTATGCTTCCAGCTCCAGATCGCCGCAAGAAATGCCGCGATCATCGAGCAGCCAAGAAAAAGGTAGAGCCGGACATAGAACGGCGGCCAAGCCAACCACGCCCGGAGATTGGCTGTGCGGCAATCGAGATTGAAGACCTGCAACGGCCCCGGTCCGCAGTAGCGTTGGAAACCGTCATCCCAGACCGTTCTCCAGAAATAAGCCGGGGTGATGTTCGGACTGGCAAATGGAGCAAGAAGGGCGATGATGAAGAAGCTAAAGATCATGACGCCACATGCCGCAAGTAGCGCGGCTGCCAATGCGGGGCCGGTGGACTTCTTGAGCTTGATGCCTGTCATTGTGCTGTTACTCCACAATCTTGAGAAGGATCGAGCCGAGGATGACAAGGCCGAAACCCGCAGCCCATCCACGCACGACAGCCCGGACGAACCATCTGGGTTCGCGTCTTCGCAAGAGCGCCCAGCCGTAATCCTCTCCGGCCTCTGGAACGGCGGAAGATTGGGCGTGCGGGGTGGGCTCCGGTTCTCGCCAGTTCGGAAATGGGTTTTGATGGCCGAGGCTCGACAGGAACGCCGCGAGGCCCTCTTCTCCAAGGCGCGCCAGCGCGCTGGGGTCGAATTCGCCCGCACCCGTCTCGAATTGAGAGGCCAGCCGCTGTGCGGTTGCCCGCCGCTCACGGCTGCCTTCGTCGATGGCGCGTGATGCCGCCGCTCTGAAACTCTCATTCTTCATCGACGGTCTCCATCGTCTTGAAGGCACGGTCGAGTTCCGCGAATAGCGCTACCAACCACTGGGCAACGTCACCGCGTGCGATCTTGGCTTCCGCGCGTGGCAGGCCGCTCAGTTGCATGGCGGCCGGCGTATCGAGGTCCACGACATCAATGAACCGAGAGCCGGCCGCCTCGAAATGCCGCCATGAGCCGCCAGGAATCGCGCCCATGATGATGAGTGCATTGCTCTTCGCAGTGGTCTTGAGCTTGTCGCTCCACTCCTGCCAGGCAGCGGAAGCCGGATGCAGATCGGCGATACGGCCATCGCGCTGGTTCTCGGCAAGAATAATATTCGCGCGAGGGATCGCGGTTGTCAGGCGTTCGACTGTCCAATGCGCCTGTCGCATCGCTTCTGCTTCGGCCGTGAACGGTACGAAGACGACCGGATGGAAACCGAATTCGCCAAATTCTTCGTCCAGATCGACCAGAGCCGCCCATTCGGAGAACCGGCCAACCTCGCCAGCACCAATGTCGATGAGGATCGGAGCGGCCGTGTCCAGTCGCGTAACGGCGTCCAGCACCGGGCTAAACCGCGCCAGCTCCTTGCCGGGATCGGCACGCGCCGCCTTGGGATCAGACGCAATGGTGATGACGTCCTGGCCCAGCGCGGCCGACAACCGTTTTTGACGGTCAATTTGAATAACAACGGGGGAATATCCCGCGATCGCCAATTTGTCGGTGATTGCCAACGCCAGTGTCGATTTGCCGACCCCGCCTTTTTCGTTGGCGACAACGATAGCCCTGCGCCCTTTGTCGCTCTCGGTCATGGCTTCTTCCTTCGTCCCGCTTGATCACGGGTCAAGGAAGAAGCCATGGAATCGAAGAGGCCGGATGGATTCTGAGTTCTTTGCCGAAAAAGGTTCAGCGTGCGCGGTGATGTTCAAAAATCTTGTACGCGTAAAGCAGGAATTCCCGCCCGCTCATCAATTCGGGATGCCGACGTTCGCTAAACATCTCGGGCTGCTCTTTAAGATGCTGCCGGCTGCGTTCGATCCGTTCGATGAACTGCGCAGAAGACAACGGTGCGGATTGCCTGCGAGCGATCCTCCCAATGTCCCGAACAAATTCGAAGCCCTTCAAACTCACCAGCCGATGGAACATCAGCTTTGGGTCGAAATTGCCGGCGTAGACAGCCGGAAAGACCGCACCGGCATCGATCGGGTGGTTCATACCCGCGGCCACCTCCGTCTGCTTCGGATCGACAACCTCCTCCGCATCCGGGTCCTGCCGCATGCTCTTGCTGATTTCGTTCTCGATGCGGCGAAACTCCTGCGCTCGCGCGCGGCACATGTTGAGCGCGACAAATTGCGTCTTCTGGAAACGTATTTCTTCCCCGATCATGTCCTTGCGTTGGCCGCGAAAGCCCTCCGCCCAGTCCGCGATCTCCCGGCGCAGCGTGCTGCTCGGGTACAGGCATCGCAGGAATTTCGGGCGCTGGCCATTGCGCCAGGCCGTATCGATGAGCCGACGGCGGCGCTTCCCGGTCGTGCGATGATCGCGCTCGGGCCAGGGAAGCGAGAGTAACTCCTTGTCGAAGATGAAGTTCTGCGCCGCCTCCTGATCCGCCCAGTTGCGGACATTTCTTCCGTCGCGAAGCGGCACAAGATGCCGAAGGCGCTCGAAGATCACGAAGACGGTGACGGCGAAGGCGTCGTTGATCTGCTTCTCGATATCGTCGGTGACCTGCCCGCCGCTTGACCGCTCAGGCCGCATGCCGACCATATTTGCTCGAACCAGCAGCGGCTCGCCCCGGTCGAACCGCTCCCGTTCCTCGGGCGTTGCCTGGATCGCGAGCGGATTGTCGAGGCTATCGATAATCATCCCTTGGATACGTTGAGCCGGCCAGCCGGCCGCCATCTTTATCTTCAGCGGAACCTGCGGCGGATAGGCGGCCCTTCCCTTACGTATGGCCTCCCCGCTCACTGCAACGATCGGTCGGCTGAAGTCGAGATAGCCCTGGAAGGGCGTGTCCGACAGCAACAGCTTACGCAGCTTGCTCCTTTCGATGTCCGAAGTCGGCAGGTCTGCCGCCATGCTTGTTTCCTTTATCATCGCCGCCGCAAGGCATTCCTTGGGCCGCGAGGCTAACAAGCTCATCGGGAATAAGATGGATTCTGAGTATTCGGCCGGTAACGTTCCTGTGAGCCGCGCTTAACCGCCGCGTAACTTCGCCACCCGCGAAAGCTTGTCGTGGATGGAACGCGAAACAGCCGTGGGCTGATCTGGTCTCTGCACGCCGACCGGTTTGACCGCAGCCGCTTTCCGCGCCCGGGGCGCGGCTGTTTCACCGGTCCTGGATCCGGAAGACGCGTTTGGGGCGGCGGTCCGCAAAGTGCTCTCTCCCACGAGCCGGCCTGTTGGTGCGGATGCTGTCGCCTTCATTTGCCGCGATATTGCCCCGCGCAGATGATCCGCTGAAACCATTCCCCCGTCGGCGCGCCTAACTCCGACTGCCGCGAGCGCCCGCGCCAGTTGTGACCAGGAGCACCCTTCGCGCCGCAACTCCTCGAACACATCGATATGTCCCCGCAAAGCCCGATCGAACGGAATGCGTCCGAGTGGTCCCTCGAGATCGTCAGCCAGTGCCTTCAGCCGCCGTCGCACGTCAGAATTCATCCAGCTCTCCCGAAACAAATCGAGTCAAAACGATACATCGAAACGTCTCGATTTGTCACGACCTGACTCAGAATGTAACGTTCACACCTGTGCATCTGCGGATGACACCCACATGACCGCGCGGAAAGCTCGACATCAGCTGGACGTAGGGCAACCTCTAAAGCCTGGCCATTGCAAGCGCTGCGCGTTTTCGACGTCGCTCACCGACGACAGCGCATGGCCGCCGAGGTAGCGATCGGCGACAGCAACAGTTCTGGATTGATCGGAGATAGCGGTATGGGTTCGAGTGTTCAGAACCGCAATCATGCGGTCGCTTTCTTTCGATTGGCGTCAAGCCGGAGATCGATAAGTGCAACGATGGCATCAAGATCAGGATGACTCATGTCCTGTTGCTCGGCGACGAGCTGCACAAGCTTATCGGCGCGTTCGATATTAAGTGCACCGCTGTTGATCGCGCGTGCTGCGGACGCAGGGCGAGACAGGCTTTCCGCCGCCGCGTATTTGTCGAATGGTACCAGTTCGCTGCTCGTGGCGCCTAGCTGGATACAAAGAGCGATCACGAAGTCATAGATGGTGCGTGATTCTCGTAGATTGGAATGCACCGCTTCCTGTGCGGTTCGCATGCCATCTTCCGTGATGCAGCGATAGATGCCGGCCATTAGCATTGCCCACTTCGCAAGAGGACGAAGACCGATTCGTGAACGCGCAACTTCACTGGTAACTCGATCCTGCCCTCCGGCGCGTCAAAACGTACCGCATCGATATCCTTCTCGATGTTGCGCAGGATCTCGTTGCTCGCGTCATTGTCAAAGCGCGCGACCTTGAAGTGGTCGGCAGCGTCACCTGCAGCACATTGACCTTCTCGCCCGGAGGTCGCACGGCCTGCGGATCGGGGCTGCACAGTGTCAGCGTGCGCGGATCGAAATTGTCCCAGACCGCTGGCGCGGTATAAGCAGCCTTCAGCTTGTCCGTGTTCAGACCTGGAATGCGCTTCATGTAGGGCAGCGGCGGCATGTTCATGATGGACATGCAAGGTACCCGTGACTTCGCCACCGCATCCATTAGCTCCCGCACCCCGGGCGAGCCGTATTGCGGCTCCTGCATCGCAAGCCCAATCAGATGGTAATCGGCCGGGTTCACTTCGGCGAGGCCTGCGGCAGACACCGTGCGTGATAGATTGCGTGAGTCGATTTCGATCTGATCCGCGCGGCCACGAATCTGCATTCTGACGCGAAAGCCATCGGCGTTGATCAAATCGGCTTCCGCGGGCAGACACACGAGTTTCACATTGTGCCGCCGAACATCATCTTGGACGCAAGCAACGATCCTTAAGACGCACCCAGGATGAGAATATCGTAGCGTGGCATGAGTAGAACTCCTTGGTCTGAAGTAATGAGCCCGAGCATTGAGCCGTGGTGACGCCGCGGTCTTTCCCGTTCTTAGTTCCTTCGGAAAGGCATGCTGGGTTTCATGGGGGGCAGTGAGAGGTCAGCTTATTTACGACAAGGCATCTTGATCGTTGACCTCTCGTCTTGTCTGAGAAACCCCAGCGCTGGTGTTCGGTGGGATCAGCCAGCGATGGCAATGAAGGTAACGCGCCGACGAAGCCGACAAGGGTAACGACGATGCCATAAGAAACAGATGTGGCTTGAAGGATATGTGGTGTCGCAATGCATCATTGCCCGCCCCCGCGTACGGGTAGCGCAACATTAACGCGTTGGCCGACGGGTATTTTCAAATCGTTTGCGAAGATATTCGCATTCTCTAGCGGGTGAGGGCTTCGCTAGCCTGATTTTGGCTGACTGATCCGAAGTGATTGTTCGGCCACACCAAACCGCGCCGGCAAGAGTGCAGGTGCGTAGGAGATTCATGCCGGAGTTCATAAGTATGATCGCCATGATGGGAGGCATGGCGCCGATCATGAGCTCGTTGATAATGGGCCGCGACATTCGGCTGAGGACTTTTTGGCGCAATCAATCCTAATGACAAGACCCTCGCACCATATCGGATTCTGCATTTCGTCGCCTCGGCCGTGCTGGTCGTTCGGTTTCTCCCCTTCGGTTGCCCCGGGTTGACGTCGTGTTGGCGTCGCTTGCTGATCATCTGCGGTCCGCGTCGTTGGGGGGGGCTTTCGTCGGAGTGTTTCTCTCCTTCGTCGGTCATTTTCCTTCTTGAACTGGGGTCACTTAGAAGTTTGTTCGGAGAAAGAAATGTTTGGAGCAGTCTCGATCAGCAACGGAGTACCGATCCCGCGACACGGATAACTCAGGCAAGTATTCGACCGTTTTGACTCGCAGAAACGTTTTGGGACTAACAGCCGCACTGCTGGCTTTCCCGCGTGCGCGAGCTTGTCCGGTAATGCACAGGATCGTGAGGGATGAGCGATAGAATCCTTTGTAGGTCAGATATATTCATGCTTGGCAGAGAAAGTATTGCCGAGTAGGCTTCCATTTGCCATAAGCTTTGTGATTGCGCGATAAACGACTGGATGTTCGTGCGTTTGACAAGAACCAAGCGATGGAGGGCCGGGTGGCTGCTCGCCTTGGCCTATGTGCTTTGCGTGCTGGCGCCGGGTGTTTCCTTCGCGTTTACCGGGGGCGGTCATACGCACGATCATTCCGGCATCCACGCGCATTTCGGCCAATCCGACAGCTGTAGTGACATAGAAACTGTGGGTGCCGAAACGCCGGTCCCCGCGAACGGTCAGCATGATGTCTTGGGCGCGCAGTGCTGTGGCATGATGTGCGTGATTGCGCTGCCTGCGACGGTCATGATGATCGTCAATCCCATCGCGCTGACGTCCGCCTGTGCGTCCGAGAACGATCGGGGTGTCGTCGATAACACTCCCTCCCGACTTTATCGCCCCCCAATTTCCTGAACTGACGGAATGACGTGGTGCCGTGCCTATTGAAGGCGCGTGTGCTTGTGGTTCATCGACAGTTTGGGAACATCATGCTTGCGCAGTTTAGTGCGAGTCGGGCCGCCGTTCTTTCGGCGTTCGTCCACTTACCCCAGCGTGCTGTGCGAATTTGATCGATGAGCTGTATCAGTCCGGGATTCGTTCTCACATCGGGAGCGCGGACAACAGCGGGCCGTATGAAAATCATGCAGCTTGGCGGGGAGAGTTACGGGAATGGCGAGTAATGTCTACGTGCTGGGTGCCTACAGCACCGCGTTTCAACCGTGGCCAGATAGCAGATTTGAGGATCTGGTTCGTGAAGCTTACATCGGAGCTTTGCGCGACGCGGGTATGGATAACGGACTAGATTTGTCTGCGGCCTGGTTTGGAAATTGCCTGATGAGTTACTGGGGGCAGGCCATGACTCGCGGGAGTGTTAGTTTCATTCCGCTTGTGCATGAAGGGCTTTTCCCCGACCGTGCGCCCATCTTTAACGTTGAAGGCGCCTGCGCGACGGGAAGTATTGCGTTGGCTGGTGCCATTAAGGAAATTCGCGCAGGCGATGCGGATCTCACCTTAGCTATCGGCGTGGAGAAGCTCTACGACCGGGAGCAACCCCCAAGCCTTCCGGCGGAAATTGCGGGGGGATTTGATTGCACGGACCCGTTGGATCTGATCGAAAACCACCAGCGACTGGGTGAAAGCGTCGGGATGCCATTTGGGTTAAGCATCGGTCGACTGATGGCGATTGATACGTACGCAATCCAAGCAAACTATCATATGAAGAAGTTCAAGACGACTGCCGAACAAATTGCAATTGGCGCAGCCAAGAATTACAGCAACGGTGCCCTGAATCCAAAGGCACAGTATCGCTTGGGAATGTCGCCGGAATCAGTTCTCGCCGATCGGATCGTGAGCGCGCCGCTAACGAGAGCAATGTGCGCTCCAATTGGAGATGGCGCTGCTGCTGCGATTGTATGCTCAGAGCGGTACTTAAGAACGGTTTCGGCGTCAGTAAAAGATCGTGCAATCAAGATTCGGGCGCTGGCCATAACGGGTGGCGAGTATCGACTGCCCGGTGAGTTAAGCTTGACGCGCGCCGCCGCGGACAGAGCATACGCTGTAGCGGGCCTTTGTCCGAGTGACGTGGACGTGGCAGAAATCCACGATGCAACTTCCTTTAGTGAGATCTATCAATGCGAGATGATGCGTTTTTGCAGGATCGGTGAAGGAGGACAGTTCGTTGGAAGTGGTGCAACCAAGATCGGCGGCACGCTACCCGTTAACACTTCTGGAGGTCTCGTTTCTAAAGGAGACCCAACGGGCGCGACCGGTCTCTCCATGTGTTATGAACTGGTGACTCAGTTGAGGGGAGAGGCTGGAAAACGTCAGGTCCAGAATGCGGTTATTGGACTACAACAGAATGGCGGAGGGTTGATTGGAATGGGGGAGGTCTTGGCTGCCGTCACCATCTACGAGCGGTCTCGATAGACGCCGAGTCAATGATTGGAATTTTTCTGACCGGGCTGGGTCATCGCGATGCTCCTCATTTGGTAGAAGGGATCGCATGTGAGCGAAGAACATTATCAGGTGTGCAAAGGGCGCACTACTGGCGAGTAGACGCATTTCATTCAGTTATGCGTACTGATCTCATTCGGTCTTGCTTTCGACTAACAAGATCCCCGCAATTCGTTCCGCGTCCTTCCGAATTCGATTTAGCTTGTCAGTGATGTCCTTTAGCGTCTCATCGTTCAAACTCGCAAAGATGGCTCTATCAGCCTCGCGACGGTTGACGGCAAGTTTGTCCATTTCTCTGCGGGTTTTTGCCGTTAGAAACATCAAGACGACGCGACCATCGGTAGCCGACACGGTTCGCCTGAGAAATCCGGACTTCTCCAGACTCTTGGTTTGATTGGTCACAAACGCTGGATAGATATGGAGTTTCGCGGAAACCTCGATTCCGGAAACCCCGTCTCCTCTGTCCAAATCTTCAATTGCTTTAAGAATGAGCCATTGGGGTTCGGAAACGCCAAGCCGGCTGGCCCAGATTTTATCGATTTCCCCAAGATGGATATTGATAGCGGCCACATCCCAAAGAAGTTGTCGGACCGTGGCAGGATCTCGGTCGATATTGGCCGCGTGGCTCTGCGTGACCACTCCGTTAGCCGGAAAATCAGTATCTTTCGGATTCCTCTTCCGAGCGACCATTTGCGGATTTCCCAAAAGGAGTTTGACGAAGGGCCTAGGTCAATCGCCGGTTTGAGGCAAGGATCGAACACCCCGAATACGCGCCCGTTCACGTAGCTGTTGCCACAGGGCAACACTCGTTGCCAACCTTATTGTTATTCAAAATAATTAATGGAATTAATGAATTTCTTGTGGCACCGTTTTTGAGTGACAGGGGGGCACCTCAGAGTCATCCCGTTTGGAGGCCTCGCTTAAGTCGCTCGCGTTCATGCGGGAGTGTCGGAAGGCGCAAGGCGACCGGGCGGTTAGCGGGGATTAAAGGGACCTGCCATCCGGTGTGGTTTGCACCGACGGACCGGAACCTTCCTCAACAGAGCAAAACTTGGAGGTTTCTATGAGCAAGATTAAGAGCCTTATCCTGGGTTCGGCGGCAGGTTTCGTCGCGATCGCCGGGGCACAGGCAGCTGATCTTCCCGTCAAGGCCAAAGCGGTCCAGTACGTGAAGATCTGCTCCCTTTATGGCGCCGGATTCTACTACATGCCCGGCACCGACACCTGCATCAAGCTGGGTGGTTACATTCAGGCCGACGCCAACATCAACGGCAACAACTACAATGGGCCGGCGTGGAATGAAAACGCAGGTCCCAACGGCGCCGGTGTTTTCGGCACCGAGAGCCGCAATTCGGATTCGTTCACGACCCGCGCGCGCGTCCAGCTCAACCTTGATACCCGCACTGCTACCGAATACGGCGTGGTTCGCACCTACTGGTCGAGCCACTTCGAGCACAGCACGGGCTTCGGGCCGTCGTCAGGCAACCTCACGGTGGACTACGGCTTCATCCAGTTCGCCGGCTTTACCTTCGGTAAGGCGCTCTCGACCTTTCAGACGCCGTGGGGCGCTTACGGCGCCAACAACAACACCGCATTCCTGATCGGCGGCTACGACAACGCGACTGGCATCAACCAGATCGCCTACACGTGGCAGTTCGGCAACGGCCTGTCGGCTCAGTTGGGTCTTGAAGACAACAAGGTCATCAATCGTGCGCCACTGTTGAACGCCAGCGCTGTTATCGCCGGCGCAACTCCAGCCGCTACAGCAGGTGCCTATCTCGGCGCCGGGGCGCTGGCAGCAAACCAGAACGGTACGGGCGGTCAGTTGTCGCCTGACATCACCGGTAACATGAAGATCGATCAGGCAGCGTTTACTGCCCAGATCTCCGGTGCGGCCCACAATGTCAATGCTAATTACTACAGCACCGTTGCTGGTGCTCTCGGAAACGAGGGCTCCGGTCGTCCGAGCAGTGTCTGGGGCTTTGCTGTCGCTGGTGGTCTTCAGTTGAAGCAACTGCCGACCGGCGCTGGCGACAAGCTGTCGCTGGACTTCACCTACACGGACGGTGCTCCGAAGTATGTGATCAGCGGCGTGACCGGCAACACGTTCGACAACTTCGGCTCGGCGGTCAACGCCGGCAGCTACCAGTCGTTCGCTTCGGTCAACCTGTATGACGGTGTTTACACCAACGGTGGCAGCATCGAGAAGACCAAGGCTTGGGGCTTCCGTGGCACCTTCGTGCACAACTGGACCCCGAACTGGGAATCCAGCGTATTCGGTAGCTACACCCGCGTCGACTACAACGGTAATGCATCTGCTGCGATCTGCGCACGTCAGTTTGCATCGGTTGGCACGCTCACTGGCGGTGCAACGGCTAACGGCTACTCCTGCAACCCGGATTTCAACATCTGGCAGGTCGGTACCCGCACCGCTTGGACTCCTGTCCGCAACCTGACCTTCTCGGGCGAGTTGCTGTACACGATGCTCGACCAGTTCAACACTGGCTCGATCAGCACGACCGGTGCGAATCTGATCGGCGGCTTCAAGCCCGCCGGCGCCTACGACTACAAGGACCAGGGTATCTGGTCGGGCAACGTCCGCGTCCGCCGCACCTTCTGAGTGCAACGCTACTGAAAGGAGATTCAAAGGGAGATTCAAGTCGAATCCTAATGAAGTCTAAAACCTCCAGAACCCCCGGCAATGCCCTGCCGGGGGTTTTACTATGGCAGCGCCAGGTTCATAGACCGCCAGCTTGCAAAGCCTCGCCCAATTTGAGCCAAACGCATGATTCATAACTCCAGGAAAGTCTATCGGAGGAGACATGGCGCACGGATCTATCGTTGGCTGAGCGCACACTCCATTCGGCAAACTTGAAGAGGTTGAATGTTGACTTGGTGGACCATTTTGAACCAGCGAATGAGGCGATGAATGAACGACTATGGAATGTAAAAGGGGTGAAGAGTTCGCAGAACACCTTCCCTCGAATTCCGCTCTGGCACGGCACCTCGATATCGATATTGGCGATTGCGCACGGCCGCGCACAAAAAAATCCAACGACGGCGCCCTCGGCGGGTCGAACTCGTTGCTCAAGGGTTAATCCGGTTGCCCGCTTGGCAGCCGTCTGGTTCGCCTCTATGCTCTGCGGCTCAGACCAAACATAAATTAGTTGGAAATCCGGCATCCGGGAATGTTCGTGCATCTCACCAAAGCTAAGCGATTGAGGGCTGGATGGCTTCTTGCCCTAGTCTATTTGCTTTGCGTAGTGGCGCCGGGCTTCTCGTTTGCGTTGAGCGATGGGTCCCGTACAGCGCTGTGCCCTATGGACGGAAGCCACCAATTCGGCATCATGCAGGTCCATCAATCGGGCGTGCGCACCTTGCAGGATGTTCAAAGGGATGGCCATGTCCACGCACATCCTGCGGGATACAGCCATTTCAGTATGTCGGACACTTCTGACGATCCGATATCGATCGCTGGCGAAACTTCAGTCCCCACGGATGACCACCACAAGTCTTCAGGGATGCAATGCTGCGGTATGATTTGCGTCAGTGCATTGCCCGCAGCATTGGTCGAAATCGGTAAGCCTTCTCAACCGATGTCGCGTTCTGTATCTGAGACCTACCAGCATCTCGCCGGCAACGCGTCCTCCCGGCATTACCGTCCTCCCATTTCCTGAACTGACGATGAACTGGTGCTGAGCCCGTTGAGGGCTTGCGTACCTTTGATTCATACAGTTCAGGAAGTCTGTCATGTTCACGCAGTGTGGGGCGAAGTTCGCCGCCGTTCATTCGGTGGTGTGCGAAATCTATCGTCATAAGAGCATCAACGTCACTGCGACATTAGCTCTGCTTTCTATGGGCGGCTTGGCATCGGGATGTGTGGTCCCAATCGCCTTGAACGAGGATCCGGCGAATCCAAGTGCGAAGGTAACCAGCGTAGCTTGCCGCTCGACGGTCGCGCCCCCAACGGGATCGGCTTGGGCTGCCGAAGGAGTTCCAGGCCACCACCATGACGATTCATTCTCGGATCGAGGATCAGGTGATGCGAAGAAGCCGGCACGAATTGTCAAAGTGACCATGGGTGAGGTGGACGGAAGGATGATGTTCATGCCGGCGAAAGTCGACGTGAAGGAGGGCGAGCAAATCAAGTTTATGCTGCGCAACAATGGCGAGCTGGACCATGAGTTCGTCCTCGGCTGCGCGGCAGATCATCTTCAACATGTTAAGGCGATGAAGGCGAACCCGGACATTGAGCATATCGATACAAACGCCCGGCGGCTTGCTCCAAAGAAGTCGAGCGAGATCGTCTGGAAGTTCAACAAGCCAGGCGAATTCGAATTCGCCTGCTTGATCCCCGGACATCGTGAAGCTGGCATGGTCGGTATCGTCGTGGCGAAGTAACTCGCCGCGACGGTGGCGACACGATTTAGTTTGAAGCGGAAATGGCACCGCCGGTATCACGATTATCAAGATGCAGAAGAGAAAGTAGGGAGCGGCGGTCCGCGCGAAGGTCTTCAAACCATCGTACCACCGGGCCGTTGGATAGGATTGCATGTTCCGACCGGAAGGGAGACCTCGCTTGAGTCGAATTGCCGCTGCAGCGGACACACCGACGATCATATACGACCGCGAAACCGGGACTCTGACCGGTGCAGGTCCGCTCGACACTATAGCGGTTGGCGCGCTCCGGGCCGGGTCGGTGCTGACTAGGCCGTTTGGTCACCGCGGCTATGGACTTGGATGCAAGATGGTTTCCGTCCTGGCGACGAACGGCGACATTGTGGTGAAGTTGAATTCCGATGCGGCCTTCGCTATTCCGCTTGCCGACCCTTACTGGAGCAGGATCCTCAATCGTCGTTACGACTATGAGGAGGAGATGGAAGCCCTGCTCTGGAGCGCAGCCGGGCTTAAATACACTCTAGTCGATTGCGGCGCGAATTTCGGATACTGGTCTGTGCTCGCGACCAGCGAGCCGTTCGGCAAGCAATCGGCGCTGGCGATCGAGGCTGCTCCAGCAAACGCAACGCGGCTGGAGGCCAATGCCAGGCTGAACGGTGGCCGCTTTCGATGTCTTAACGCCGCCATCGGTGAACAATCGATTGGTTACGCGAGGATCGTGGGTCAAAAGCATGAGGCTTTCGCAGCAATACCTATCGAATCTGAAGAACGCGATGCGGTCAGGATGATGTCGGTAGACGGATTGGCAGATAAGGGGCTCATCGACGCGTCCTTACCGTGTCTGATCAAGTTGGATGTGGAAGGACAGGAGATAGAGTCGCTGGGGGGGGCTCGCCAGGTGTTGGCTGGCGACAGCGTTGTTGTCTGCGAAGATCACGGAGCCGACCGGACACACAGCGTCACTCGTCACCTTATTCAAAGTACCGGCCTCAAGACATTTGCCTTCGACCCAGCGAAAGGCCTCTTTTTTGCGGTGACCGAACCATCCGATCTTGATCGGATCAAGCGGCACGCCTGGGTGGGCTACAATGTTTTCGCGACGTCAAGCCCTCTGTGGGAAGATAGACTGCTCTCAGCGACGTGGGCTTACCGATGACCATCTCGGGCAGAGGTGGCAGGACTCCAGCATTTGCGAACAAAGCCACCGGGCGCAGACAGATTGCGATCAGACCTGCGACGCGCGAAGACAGTCGTATGATTGCGAAATTGGCCTATCTCGCGGATGGCGATACACTTGCGTTCATCCTGCGCGGGATCGACCCTACAGCGGAAGCAATGCCAGTTTATCGGGAGATGGCCGCTGCGACGACGGGAATACTCTCGCAAGAGAATTGCATAATTGCGGAGTCAGGCGATCGAATCGTTGGCATGGCAAATGCGTTTCCCGCCCGGCTGATTGAATCTGAGATCGCGGGTCTGATATTGACTGAGCGTGAGGAATTGCTGCGGCCACGCGTGGAGCTCAACGAACCCACTAGCTATCTACTAAACAGCATCGCTGTTCTGCCTGGTTACCGCAGGCTAGGCGTAGGCGCGGCTTTGCTCGCTGCGGTCATCGAAGACGGCAAGAGGCAGTTGTTTCCGTCTGTGACGGTGCATGTTTGGGCGGACAACACGGAAGCTGTCGCGTTCTATTTCCATGCTGGTTTCAAGGAGGTTCGTCGCGCGAGCATCTCCTGGCACCCAGATTTGTCACGAACGGGCGGAAGCCTTCTCATGATGTTGCCGATCGAAGTTGAAGCGGAGATTCGGTGAAGCGGAACCTTGCAAGCGGGCGCGGGTTCGCGCACGCTCACGATCGGCACCAATGTCATCCACAAGGAGCGGGTGCAAGAGCCGGCTGGTCGGCCAACTGCGCGCTTCTTTCATGCAGGTTCTCTATGCCCGCGTCGCCTTCATATGACGCGTATCAGCCCGAACATGCCGCCGGACTGATGCTCCAGGATATGGCAATGGAACATCCAGTCGCCTGGATTGTCTGCAACGAACGCGATTTCGACGCGCTCGCGCGGGTCCATCATCACCGTGTCCTGCCATTCGCTGCGGCGTGTCGGCTGACCGTTGCGCGCGATCACCCGAAAAACGTGGCCATGCAAATGCATCGGATGGTGCCAGGCCGTATCGTTGATGAGGGTCAGTCGACAGGATTGGTTTCGCTTCAGTGTGAGGAATGGATCAAGGATGTGCCCTTTGGCGGCAACGCCATTGATCGACCATAAGAGACCGTTGTGCATGAGCGTTCGCATGTTGGTGCGCTGACCGTCCATTATCGCTGAAATCATGCCGCCCATCATCCCTCCGCCGAGCATGATGTCGTGCCGCTCAGCATTTTCCAGATCGGGTTCCGACAGCGGATTGGCGGGGAGGCGGATCGGCTTTGCGTCTGCGAGATCCCGCAGTTGGGCCGCATCGCTGTAGGCGAGGTCCAGCAGTTTGTATTCACGGTGGCGATAAAAGGCATCGACCACACGGTAGCGCTTGCCCGGCTGTCCGCGCAGATCGAGCAAGATGTCTGCGCGCATGGCGGGACCGAGGACGATGCGGTTGTTGGCCGGGGCGTGTGGTTCGACCGGGTGGCCATCGATGGCAATCACTTGCGCTGTATGACCCTCGAACTCAAGACCGAAAATGCGTGCGTTGGCAGCGTTGATCAGGCGCAGACGGATGCGTTCGCCGGCGCGGACGTCGAAGTTGCCGGGAATGCGGCCGTTCACCGTGACTGTGTTTCCGATGCGGCCGTTGTGTCCGACGTCGTGCAGGTTATTGAAATCGTTCTTGATTGACGCATCTTTCTGCAAGCGCCAGTCGCTGAGCACCCATGTGATGTCACGATCGACGGCGATCGGATTCCGCTCATCGACAATCAGTGCTCCATAGAGGCCGCGCGCGACCTGTGCGGAGCTGTGATGATGCGGGTGATACCAGAACGTACCCGCATCGAGGCAGTCGAACTCATACGTGAAGGTCTCGCCGGGGCCGATTGGCTTCTGGGTAATATGTGCGACACCGTCCATGGCATTCGGCACGCGCAGCCCGTGCCAATGTACGGTCGTTTCCTCGGGTAATCGGTTTTCGACCTGCACCTGGATGCGGTCACCCTGGCGGACCCGAAGCTCCGGGCCTGGAACATTGCTTCCATAAGACCAGACATCGGTGTCGGGACCGTGAGCGCCAATAATGGACTGACGGCTTGGAGCGGCAATCAGTTTGAATTGCTTGATCGGCGATTCTGGAGCGGGTGCGGCACGAAGCACGGATGCCGTTGTGGCAAGACTTGCACCGGCGAGGAGAATTTCCCGGCGGTCGAGCATCGAAGAGTAAATTGGTGTCATTGATCGTCATCCTGGGGCTGCTGCGGAGGGCTGGAAACGCTACCCGTGTGTCAGAAGAGACACACCAGTACCGCGCACACGAGGCGCCATCGCGGAACGCGACGCGTCTTAGGTCCGGACAACAGACTTTGGAGGGGATGCGATCGGCGGGGCGATCCATTCAGTACCCGAAGGGGTCGCGACCTGATCAAAAGTGATGAGAGGAAAAGCAGGAAGGATAAACTCCACCGCCGGAATCGCTACCATGTTGCTGCACGGTATGGCGCATGCACAATCGGTCATTCTGCTGTCGCCGTCGGCGCAGCCGTCACATTCCGCTGACACGCTCGCTTCAGTCGCGGTGAAAGCCATTCGGGCGTCCGTTGCGGCTGCCTGGGCACCATGTGTCATGTGCCCGAGAAGCAGAGCCAACGTCAAAATCAGCGCTAGAAATGGCCGGATCGTCTTCAGCGTCATTGTTGCGAGATAACAACATGCCCATACTGTTGCCAGTCCAAGAGGTGCGGCAGATCGTCCTTAAACGGGGGAGGCAGCCGCTCTCCCGTCCGCTTGCACTCAGTTTTCCCGGCGGGATCGTCGCGGGTCGGCTTGCAGCGCGCCGAGGTGCGCAAGCCGAAGGCTCTGGAGGGGGCGACCCGCAAGCTGACAAGGCACCGCGTTCGGGCAGATCGAGTCGCAACAGTCCGAGGAAACTCTAGGTTGAGATATGACGGGCCTTGGCGCAAACGACGACCTGACGTAAGTGTTATACATAGTACTCAGCATCCAACTATCGAGATAGGCCACATTCATGTTGACGCGTGTCGACAGATCAATGCGACTGAGGGCAGGACTGCTACTCGCGGTGATCTATCAGATTTGCGTGTTGGTGCCGGGTCTTTCCTTCGCGTTCAGCGAAGCGCGGAACGCGCGATGTCTTACCGACGAGAACCGCGCTGCGGGCATTGCGCATGTCCACGGTCAAGATGCTCGTATTGTGCAACACGCAGATGTTGACTTCGAGGCCGACAAACATTCGGGCCCGGTTTCAAAGCAAGCGCGTGGTGAAGGCGGGCCGTCAGTGTCCACTGAAACTCCATCAACGGGGTCTGACCAGCACAAGTCTGCAGACAGTCAATGCTGCGGACTGACTTGTGTAACGGCTTTGCCGGCGACGGTTACGGAATTTGTGCAGCCTTTGGTTCCGCCGTCGCTTTGCATGGCCCCCCTCAACCGCAA
Source organism: Afipia sp. (assembly GCA_017474385.1). Classification (GTDB taxonomy): domain Bacteria; phylum Pseudomonadota; class Alphaproteobacteria; order Rhizobiales; family Xanthobacteraceae; genus Afipia. The sequence continues at coordinate 80,501 of JAFVHU010000110.1, forward strand.
TGTCGCGGACAATGCTCCGGTTCGCCTCTACCGTCCCCCCATTACCTGATCTGAACTTGACGAGTTTCGGAGTCGCGCCCCGCTAAGGGCGTGCGAAGCTGGTTCATCGTCAATTTTTCGAAAGCATATGCGCCAGAGCGTTGGGCGAACTTGGCAGTCTATTTAGAGCCAAAGTCTTAGGTGTGCCGCCTGTCGTCATGCTCGCGCTGTCCTGCAGCTTTTGAAGCCGTTTGAACACTGACAATAGCGAAACGCCATTAGTCGCGCGAGAGGATGTTTCACCCATGATGAAGATCCCTGGAGACTTTGCGCGCGACTACTACAACGACTCCGGGATCTCAGGAAAGAAGCTGTATGACCGCGCTTAGGAGCCGCCTTGAGTGGCCCAATATTCTGATCGCTCTGCTCGTCGCTTTGGCAGTCATTTTCTTCAATTGGCTCGTGTGGCGTGCGCAATGGCCGCTCGAAATCGACGGCAACGAAGCTTGGAACGCTTATCAGGTCGACAGACTGGCCGCCGGGTTGCCGCTCTATCCCCCGTCTGACGCGCTGATCGCAAATAACTATCCTCCTCTTTCATTCATCCTGGCCCATTGGCTTACGAGAGTTTTGAGCTTTGACGCTATAATTATTGGTCGATGTCTTTCACTGCTCGGTATCCTTATAACTGCAGCTGGTTGCGGCTTTTCCACCCGGGTCATGGGCGGAGGAGCGGCAGCCGTAACACTGTCCGTCGCGTGGTACGTCGCTGCGATGTCGCGTCATTTCGACATTTTTGCCGGCATGAACGATCCGCAGATTTTCGCCGGCAGCATCATGATGGCGGGTATGGTCTGCTTCATCGTCGCCTACCGCGATCGCCGCTCAGTGATCCCGGCATTTGCCCTGATGGTGCTGGCCGGCTTCTTCAAGCACAACTTGTTCGCGACGCCTGCGACTGCGATCATTTGGCTGTTGATTCACGACCGGCGCACGGCCATGGGAGCGATCGCGGCGTCTATCGCACTGATCGCCGCCGGCTTCGTAGTCTCTACGATCGCATTCGGGCCCGATTTTCTGTATCAATTGTTGTCGCCGCGAGAGATCCGGTTTTTCCGTATCGTCCAGCGCATCGGACATATGCAATGGATTGCTCCGGCCGGTGTGATTGTCATCATCTGGATCGGGCAGGCGCGAAACAGTTGGCAGGCACAATTTTGCGGGCTTTTCTGCCTTTGCGGTTTACTCAGTCATCTTCTCCAGCAAACCGGCGAGGGAGTCGACACGAACTCGCAGTTCGAGCTTGTCACGGCTATAGCCATCGGCCTCGGACTTGCGTTGGGCGGCATCGGCTGCCGTCAAGCAACGTCACGTATGGTGCAGACTACTATCCTGGCCGTCGTTATCTTGCGCTTGCTTCTGATTTCTCGCTTCGAACCCTATCTGGTCCTGACGAGCCAGACGTACCGGGACAACGCGCAGCGCAGTTTGACTATCGTTGCGAAGGAGACAGACGCTATCAGGAAAAACGTCGGCTTGGCGGTCTGCACCATTCCGACGGTCTGCCGGCAGGCCGGCCAGCCATTTGTGGTTGACAGGTTCATCATGTCCCAGAAGGTCGCTGTCGGTCTTCTATCCGCCGCGGAACTGGATGCTCGCATAAGGCAGGCCGGAATTTCGGTTGTTGCAATAGATCCGAATGCCAGTACACGCCTTCTCAGTTCAGAGGCCAAGATCGGCCATATTCTCGATCATCAACGCGGCTTGCTCCCCCCTCACCCAGCGCCAACTCTGCGGGACAGCGGCCATTCAGCATTGTTGTGGAGGTTGGTCGGCGGCGGCGTTGAAGCCCCATTGTCGCTGAATTGAGCCGAGCATTGGCACGCAGGTCTTGGTAGCGCATGGTGATGGAGAATGCCGCGGAGACCATGGATGTTTGGATGAAGGACCTCGCCGAGGTGCTTTCCAAAGCGGCTGTCCAGGCGGCTGACTCGAATGGTGAAGTCGAGCGGACGCATACAGAAATTCAGGGTTGGCTGCGCGATGTGGGGCAGCGTCTTGGATACGATGGATGGATCGCCGCGAACAACGGTGGCCGTGCCGACAATGGTGTCCGTTTTTATTTAGAGACCATTCCAATTGGTGAGACGCGTTGTGTTTTTATGTTGACCACCGCGCTCATTTCGCCGCGCGCCTCCTGCCCAAGCGGCGGCGTCACCGGCTTAACGCCAACGCCCTCGGCAAGCTAAGACCCTTTATAACCAATCGATTCGGATTTCTTCTCTGTTGCGGCGTTGACGGCCCGCTGACAAACTGCTGCCAGCAGTTGGCTTTGATTCGCTCCCAAAGGGCTGAAGCTATGGGCGAAACGACGCTTATTCATCTGTCGCGTATGATCGCGCTCCAGCGCAAGCTCGATATGACGGCGCAGAATGTCGCAAATGCAGATACTGGCGGGTTTCGAGCCCGCCAGCTGTCGTTTCAGGAATATTTGAAGCCAGAGAAGGGCGTTGACGATAGGGGCAAGAAAGAACGCGCGGTTTCGCTCGTGGACCCGCGCTTTCAGTTCAACGAGGTAAAGCAAGGCGCACTTCAGCAGACAGGCAACCCGCTCGACCTGGCTATCGATGGAGAGGGCTATTTCGTCGTTCAGACGGCCGAGGGCGAGCGTTACACCCGCGTCGGCGCGCTGACGATCGACAGCCGAGGCGGAATCGTCACGCTTGCGGGACAGGCTGTGCTCGGGAAAAATGGGCCCTTGCAAGGGCCGCTTAACGAAGGCGATGTCAATGTCAGCGCGGACGGGACCATAGCCACCAAGCGTGCCGTCTTTGGCCAATTGCGGTTGGTGCGGTTCGCGCGACCTGAGTTGTTGCAACCCGCAGGCGGCACATTGCTGCGCTCGGATCAGCCGCTGGTCGAAAGCTCCGGCGAAGTCCGCGTCGTCAGTGGCGCCATCGAAAAATCCAACGTGCAAACGATGCGCGAAATGGGCCGGTTGGCCGAGATTACTCGTTCTTATGAAATGGTTGGACGATTGCTCAAAAACTCACAAGATGTCGATGACATTAACAAGCTGGGCAACGTTCCGGACTAACCGAACTACGGGCTGCGAGCCTGACTTGGTTTTCCAAGGCTACGGTCCATACTTAAATTGCGGAAGCCTGTCTCGCCTGACTAGCCAGAAACCTACGCTGTGCTGCCGGGCCAAGGAGTGCCATGTCCCGATCATCAAGGCGATACTGGATAGTGGGCGGGTTTGGGATTGCCGTTCTGTTCCCGTTCAGGCCGAACTGGTGAGCTGAAGATATAACGCAGCTGCTGTCCCGGCACGCCTGTCGAGGCGCATATTTAAAACGGTCTCGAGAACAGTAATTTCTGATCTCCTAAAGCCGATGCTGATCATATAGATCGGCATGTCGTAGAGCAGTGGGGTGAATGGCTGGTAGGCAACATGGCGACAACCAGATGTTCAGCAGCGACTTCCTTTCGGTCACAGTGTGACCATCCGCAGCCGCAGCGCGTTTCCGACCACGCTTACCGACGACAGCGCCATGGCCGCCGCCGCAAAAGACGCGAAAAGACATCAAGACGTCATGCCAGAAACGTTTGAGCCGAATTGAGGGGCAGGTGCCCGGCCTCGCCAAGATGGTGGAGGAGGACCGCTACTGCATTGATATCGTCACGCAGATCTCCGCCGTTCGTGCTGCACTGCGCCGCGTCGAGGAAGCGGTGTTGAAGGACCATGTCGCCCACTGCGTCGAGCATGCGATCGCGAGCGGCAATGCGGCTGATCAACGGCGAAAGATTGCGGAACTGATGGCAGTGGTCAGTCGGGCCGACCGATGAGCAACACTTGGGCAGAAACCCGGGTAGGAAATCTGAATATCTTGGCACAGACTTCGAAAAGAGCTTATGTACGGTGCAAGGGTATTCCGTATGAGCTGTGAGATAGACCGACGTCGATGTTGAGACGCGTGACCAGACCAATGCGATTGATGGCCGGGAGGTTGCTCTCAGCGATCTATCTGCTTTGCGTACTGGCACCAACACTCTCATTTGCATTTGCGGACGGTGCTCGCGCAGCCCCGTGTCTGACGGAAGATGAGCACGGGATGGGCATTGTACATGTCCATGAGCACGTGCAGTTGGCGCAGCACCTTCACGACGATGGTCGTGCGTATGATCACGCGGTGACTGCCGCAGGATTCGAACCTGACGCCGGACTACTGTGGTCCGAAGCGGACCCGGAGGTACCTGCCGGGAATCACCACAAATCCGCACCCGGACAGTGCTGCGGTATGGTATGCGTGAGTGCATTGTCGGCCACCATCACGGAAATTGCTCAGCCTGCCGTCCCGCCTGCACGCTGCGTGTCCGTGAACTATCGGGACGTGGTCAAAAATACGCCGCACCAACTCTACCGTCCCCCAAGTACCTGATCCGATCGCACGACGGGTGCCGTGTCCGGTGAGGACACGGCGCACCGTGGTCCATCATCAGATCAGGGCAAGCTTATGCGCGCACAAATTGCGGCGGGTTCCGTCATCGAAGCAATCGACTGGCGATGTAGACGATCCAAGGTTCGCCGACTATGCGGCATCGTCGTGCTCGCAGTATGCTTGTCCGGATGTGCGATTCCATTGCGGGAAAGCGACAGATCATCGGATTCATCCGATTCGCCGCAGCGCCTCAGTGGATCTTCCATTGTCGTGGGAGCGATAGGAGCGAATGCGCGGGAGGTCACGCAAGCCATACTGCGGATTCTGGCGGTGTCTGGATTCTAGTCATCACAGACAGCGATGGATTACGCGAAGGATGTTCATCACTTGGGTAGCGAGATTGGGGAAATGATGAATACGCAGAAGCCGGCATCTTGCGCCGCAGGGGGACAACTATGACATGGAAAACGTTCGTTCGGAATGCCGCGATCGGAAGTGTCGCCATTGGCGCGGTCGGCCTGGCGGGCTGCAGCCGGCCTTCCTATTTGCTGGCTGGCGCCGACCCCGCCGATCCCTCGGTACCGGTGGCTGTAGCGGGTTATCGATCGACGGTCGCTCCCTATACGACGCTGCGTCCCACGGCGCCCCGGTCGTGGCGCGAGCAAAACGAACAGGTCGCTCCGGCGCCCAAGTCTGGTCACTAGGAGCGCGCGATGTTCAAACGATTTGAAGATGCTTCCCTGCAATTTGGCCGATTGTGGTCGAAGAAAGCGGGCCTGACCGCGCTGGTGTCGGCGTTTGCGCTCTCCGGCTGTGCGACGTTTTCGCCCGATGGCGGTATGTCGGTTGTTGCCGATGTCGCAGGACAAACCATCAAAAAGGACGTCGTAGCAATTCGCTCGACCGAGGATGCGACGCAAGCCAAAGACGCCGTTCGAGACCTGCTTCGCCGTGGATTGACGGTCGATACCGCGGTTCAAATCGCGCTGCTCAACAATCGCGGGCTGCAGGCGGCCTATAACGATTTGGCGATCGCCGAGGCAGACCTTGTCCAGGACAGTCTGCCGCCAAACCCGACATTCTCGATTTCCCGGATCGCCGGCAACGGTGCGCTCGAGATCGAACGTCGGGTGGTTGGCGATATCCTGGCACTGGCAACGCTGCCGTTCCGCTCCGAGATCGCGCGTCAACGCTTCCAGCAGGCGCAACTGCGGGCTGTGCTTGAAACGCTGAGGCTCGCGGCCGATGTCCGGCGGTCATATTACCGGACGGTCGCTGCCAACGAACTCGTTGGACTGCTCACCGACGCCAAGTCGACGGCGGAGTCGACCGCCAAGCTTGCCCAGAAGCTCGGAGAGACCGGTTCACTCAACAAGCTCGATCAGGCCCGCGAGCAGGTGTTCTACGCCGAAACGACAGCGGATCTTGCCGCCACGCGACAAGAGGCGACAAGTTCGCGCGAACGGCTGGCCCGGCTCATGGGTCTATGGGGAAGCGATCTCAGTTTCCGGCTGCCAGATACCTTGCCCACTTTGCCGCGTCGCCCTTCTGCGCTCCCCTCCATCGAGGTGGATGCCGTCAGTCATCGCATCGATCTTCAGATCGCCCGCATCGAACTCGATACATTGGCGAAATCTCTCAACCTGACGGAGGCAACCCGGTTCGTCACGTTGCTCGATATCGCCGGCATTGATCGCAAGACGCGTGATCCTGATGGCGCACCATTTCGGGAACGTGGTTTTGACATCCAGTTCCAGATTCCGATCTTCGACGGCGGCGAGGTTCGCGTGAGACGCGCGGCGGCGACTTACAACGAAGCCTTCAATCGCCTGACCGAAAAGGCGGTCAATGTCCGTTCGGAAGCGAGAGATGCATACCGCGTCTATCGCTCGACCTACGACATTGCCGGGCAATGGCAGCGCGAAGTGCTGCCGCTGCGCAAGATCATCACCGAAGAAATGCAACTGCGGTTTTCCAGCATGCAGGTCGACGTGTTCGCGCTTTTGGTCGAGACACGACAGAGGATCGCCGCATTGCGGGCCGCAATCGATGCCAAGCGCAATTTCTGGCTGGCGCAATCCGATTTGACGACGGCTATCAACGGCGGCGGCTCTGGAGACACTCAAAAAGAATCACGCCCGACCACCACCGCCCAAGCGGGCGGGAGTGGCGGCGGCCACTGAAGGAGATGAGCATGCTATCGCGAAGAGGATTTCTCGGAACGGCGGCGCTGGTCAGCGCCAGCGCCGTTAGCGGCCGCGTGCAGGCGGCCAGCATCCCGGAAGCGCCGATCATGGACAAGGCGACGATGCAGCCACCGTTGCATCCCACGTCCGGTCCCGACTATCGGCCGGTGGTGACGCTGAACGGCTGGTCGTTGCCATGGCGCATGAACGGCGACTGGAAGGAGTTTCACCTGGTGGCCGAACCTGTGGTGCGCGAATTTGCCGAAGGCATGAAGGCTCATCTCTGGGGTTACAACGGCCAATCCCCGGGTCCCACCATTGAGGCAGTAGAAGGCGACAAGCTCCGTATCTTCGTCACCAACAAATTGCCGGAGCATACCACCGTACATTGGCATGGCGTGCTTTTGCCGAGCGGTATGGACGGGGTCGGCGGCCTCAACCAGCCTCACATCAAACCTGGCGAGACCTTCGTCTACGAGTTCCAGATGAAGCATAGCGGGACGTTTATGTACCACCCGCACTCCGACGAAATGGTGCAGATGGCGATGGGCATGATGGGCATGATTGTGGTGCATCCACGTGATCCGTCATTCCGCCCGGTCGACCGCGATTTCGTCTTCATCATGAGCACCTACCTGATCGACCCCGGCACCTACCTGCCGAAGGTCAACGAGATGACCGACTTCAACATGTGGACCTGGAACAGCCGGGTGTTTCCCGGGATCGATCCGCTGCCGGTGCGGCTGAACGATAACGTTCGGGTTCGCATCGGCAATCTCACCATGACCAATCATCCCATCCATCTTCACGGACATAAGTTCGTCGTGAGTTGCACCGATGGTGGCTGGGTTCCGGAAAGCGCCCAATGGCCCGAGACGACGATCGATGTTCCCGTCGGGGCGATCCGGGCCTTCGACGTCGTCGCGGACAATCCCGGCGACTGGGCGTTCCATTGCCACAAGTCACATCACACCATGAACGCGATGGGACACGACATGCGCAATATGATCGGCGTGTCGAAGAAAGATCTCGCCAAGGCGGTCGGCAGACTCGCACCAGACGCAATGGTGATGGGGTCGACCGGAATGGCAATGGGCGAAATGGAAATGCCTGCGCCCGACAACACGCTACCGATGATGACAGGGACCGGGCAATTCGGCCCGATCGAAATGGGCGGGATGTTCTCGGTCATGAAAATCCGCGAGGGGCTGGCCCGCGACGATTACAAGGATCCCGGTCCTTATGATTATCCGAAGGGCACTGTCGCCTACAAGGTCGACGCGCCGCCGGCTGAAGCGCCGCGGCAGAACAAGCCGAAAGAGTCGGCCAAACCGACTGAGATGAAAGCGATGAAGGGAATGAAAGGCATGAAGGGGATGTAGGCGGCAACGTGAGGACCGAAGCGTACGATCAACAAAGGAGCCGAAATATGAAGAAGTATCAAACTGGCATCGCGCTGTTTGCGACGGTGTTCCTGTCAGCGTCTGCCTGGGCGGGAGCGGGACCTGCAGGTCACAGTCACGGCGAAGGATTTTCGGCGGGCGAACCCGGTGACCCGAAGAAGCCCGCCCGGATCGTTCAGGTAACGATGGGCGAGATGGACGGCAAGATGATGTTCATGCCGGCGAAAGTCGAGGTGAAGAAGGGCGAGCAGATCAAGTTTGTGCTGCGTAACAATGGCGAGCTTGACCACGAATTCATCCTCGCCACAACGGCGGAAAATCTCAAGCATGGCGAGGCGATGAAGAAGAACCCTGACATGGAGCACGATGATCCGAATGGAAAACGGCTTGCTCCAAAGAAGGCCGATGAAATCGTCTGGAAGTTCACCAAGGCCGGTGAGTTCGAATACTCGTGTCTGATTCCCGGGCATCGGGAAGCGGGCATGGTCGGCGCGATCGTCGTCAAGTAATGCGCGACATCAATCCAAGAACCGAAAGGAAAGAACCATGAAGATCAATAAAATCGCAGCCGCAGCCCTCGCGCTCTCGTTGGCCTTTACGGCAGCATCCGCCGTTGCTCAAGCGGCGATGGTCAATGGCGAAGTGAAGAAGATCGACGAATCCGCGGGAAAGATCACCCTCAAGCACGGTCCGATCAAGAATCTCGACATGGATGAAGACGGGATGACGATGATCTTTCGCGTCCAGGATCCGGCGATGCTGAAGCAAGTGAAGGTTGGCGATAAGGTGCAGTTTGAAGCCGAACGCACCACCGCGGGAATCACGATCACGAAGATGCAAAAGGGAAAGTGACGACTCTTCGGCGCGGCGGTTCCTAGGCCGTCGCGCCGACTGGGTGAAAGCTCTGCAAGGAAGCGACCTCAAGCTGAGCCGACGTCGCAGCGGCGGTGTCCGTCCATCGAATATGCTCGCTGGATCGACTGCTCTCAGCAACGGGGAGTTGCGGATGGAAAGTGCGGGCTGGAGCGGTGGGACCAGAACAGTTATGGAAAAAGCCTTGGCGCAAAGACGGTTTCAGATCAGACGAGCGGCCAGTCGTGACACTCGCCTGATCGCAAAGTTGGCCAACATGGCGGGTGGCGATACGCTCGCGTTCATCTTGCGCGGCATCGACTCCACAGCGGAAACAATGCCAACGTATCGCGAGATGGCTGCTGCGCCGACCGGAATATACTCGTATCAAAATTGTCTGGTTGCCGCATCAGGCAGCCGGATCGTCGGCATGGCGAACGCGTTTCCCGCCCGGCTCATCGAAAGAGAGATTGCCGGGGCCGTATTGACCGAGCGTGAGGAGTTGCTGTGGCCACGCACGGAGCTCAACGATCCCACCAGCTTCCTGCTGAACAACATCGCGGTCGTGCGCAGCCACCGCAGACTAGGCGTGGGTGCCGCACTGCTGGCTGCGGTCGTCGATGAGGCCAAGCAGCAGTCGTTTCCCTCCGTGACGTTGCACGTTTGGGCCGACAACACGGAAGCGATCGCTTTCTATCTCGCCGCTGGTTTCAAGGAGGTTCGTCACGCGGAAATTCCCTGGCATCCCGACCTGCCGCACACGGGCGGAAGTCTCCTCATGATGCTGCCGCTCGGAGTTGAAAGGGACGAATCGGTGAGGCGGCGCCTTGCGACCGTATCTCAAGACTCGGCGGATGAACGAACATCGACTTCAGCTTGAGGACATCATGATTGCTCTCCCATACGACTATTTCCTGATCGCATGGTTCGTCATCGCGGCCGCTTCCACGGCCTACGTCGCTTTCGACCAGTTCAACGGAAATCCCGAACCGACCGTGATGAAGTGGGGCTTCATCCTTGTGACCCTGTACATGGGTCCGTTCGGACTTCTCCTGTACGTACTCGCTGATAAGGAGCCGCGGCCCGGAGAACATGAACAGTTCACGTCTCCGCTTTGGAAGCAGGGCATCGGAAGCACCATTCATTGCGTCGCAGGTGATGCCACCGGCATTATTCTCGCAGCGACCGTGACCGCATTGCTCGGTCTACCGATGTGGATCGACCTGATCGTCGAGTATGTCGCGGGCTTCTCGTTTGGTCTTTTCATCTTTCAAGCGTTGTTCATGAAAAAGATGATGGGCGGTACGTATTGGGAAAATGTTCGGAAGAGTTTCATGCCGGAGTTCATCAGCATGAACGCCATGATGGCAGGCATGGCACCGATCATGAGCCTGTTGATGATGGGTCGCGACATGCGGGCGATGGACCCGCTCGAGCTGATCTTCTGGGGCGTGATGTCCCTTGGCGTGATGGTCGGGTTCGCGACCGCCTATCCGTTCAACGTTTGGATGGTGAAGAAGAAAATCAAGCACGGCCTGATGACCGCCCGCTCGGATGAGCAAGCTGCCGGGAAGGGCTCGATGTCCGGAATGAAGTCCGAGATGGGTGAAATGTCGGATGCCGACATGAGCCACATGAAGGGACACGACGACCATCCGCAGAAACAAACGGCTGCCAACGGCCACAAGTCTCATGGCACCCATCAAATGACGAGCGAGGCGACGACGCCACAGTTGGCTGCGCTCGCTGGCGTGACGACATTCCTTCTGATTTCCGGAATGGTGCTCCCGGGTTTCAAGGTCAATCTGGGTCTGAGCGTACGCGACGTCGGCGGCGCCATTATGCCGCCGGGCATGATCATGACCTTCGACACGCCGGGGGAAGCTATGAAGGACATGGCGGCGGTCAATCCTCGGCAGGTGGTCTACAAGGCGCCTGCCGACGCTCGAGGGGACAATGTTCTTGAACCGCGTATCGAGAACGGAGTGAAAATATTCGATATCGAGGCTTCGATCATACGCTGGAATATTCTTCCCGATGTCTCCGTAGAGGCCTATGCCTACAATCGCCAGGTGCCGGGCCCGCGGCTTCAATTGACCGAAGGCGATCACGTCCGGATCAATTTCCGCAACAGCCTTCCGGAATCCACGACCGTGCACTGGCACGGTCTGATCGTACCAAACGAGATGGACGGCCCAGCCAAGATAACCCAGCCGCCCGTGGCGCCGGGCGGTCAATACACATACGAGTTCACCGTAGGCCAAAGCGGAACCTATTTTTATCACAGCCACGACCACCCCGATCGTCAACAAGGCCTAGGCCTCTACGGCGCGTTGCTGATCGCGCCGAAGGACAGCGCCGCCGATGTAAAAGCCGATCTCGAGTACACCATCCAGCTCCAGGAATGGTTGAAGCGCGAGTGGTTGACGTACCCCGCGATGCTGATGGAGGGCGGCCTTCCGAATTACTTCACAATCAATGGGAAGTCGTATCCGGAGACAGACACCGTCTCCATGAAGGTTGGGCAAACCATCAAGATTCGCTTCATTGGCACAAACAATAACTTCGTTCACCCCATGCATGTTCATGGCGGGCCTTTCCAAGTGGTGGCCCGCGATGGAGAGGCGCTGGCAGAAAACCAGCGGTTTCTTGCCGATACGGTGAATGTCGGACCAGGACAACGCTATGACGTCGTCTGGACCGCTCGGAGACCCGGGAGATGGCTTGTTCACTGTCATATCCCGCATCACACCACCAACAACAACGTCGAACAGAAAGGAGCGGGCGGTCTAACGCTGGTTCTCAACGTGCAATAAGGGGCAATTAACAAATTCAAGGAGAGCTTAATGAAACACATGAGCAAAGACATGCAAAAGTGCATCGACGAATGCTTGCGCTGCTACCAAGTGTGTCTCGGTTCGGCCATGACGCATTGCCTCGAGACCGGCGGAAAACATGTCGAGCCAGCGCATTTCCGGTTGATGATGGCATGTGCCGAGATCTGCCGGACCTCCGCACACTTCATGCTGTTGAACTCGCTTCATCACAAGCATGTGTGCCGCGAATGCGCGGAGATTTGCACCGAGTGTGCCAAGGATTGCGAGCGATTGGGTGGCATGGACGATTGCGTCCGGGCCTGCACACAATGCGCAGAGAGCTGCCGCGCGATGGCTGCCTAGTCACCGACGGACCAACCATTCGATCGATGGTTGGTCCGTGGGTCTCCTCTTTAGGACGAGGGTCCGCCTGGAATTTCGATTGCCACAAAACCGTAAGTGTTCCCTTATCCTGAAGCCATGCTCAGAGTTTTCATGACAATCCGTGCTATCCTTCCTGCCAAAGGACGAGACCTCCGACTCGATCTTTTCCGCGGCCTTGCGAACTGGGCAATCTTTCTCGATCACGTCCCGAACAACGCGGTCGCGTGGCTCACGACCAGAAACTATGGATTCAGCGATGCAGCGGATATCTTCGTCTTCATTTCCGGCTATACGGCCGCGCTTGTCTACGCCAAGAGCATGCTCGTCCAAGGTTTCGTTGCAGGAACCGCTCGACTATTAAAACGCGTTTGGCAACTATATGTCGCGCATGTGCTGCTGTTCGTTTTCTATATCGCGGCAATCGGCTGGGTCGCGGAAACCTACAATCATTCTCATCTTGTGGATGAATTCAACGTTGCAGGGTTGATCGACCATCCAATGCTGACCTTAAAGCAAGGCTTGCTGCTCAAATTCAAGCCTCTGAATCTCGACGTTCTTCCGCTCTATATCGTTCTGATGGCAGCTTTTCCGCTGGTATTGTGGCTGATGCTTCGGCGGCCAGACTTTGCAATCGCCAGCTCGCTCGTTCTTTATTTCGCGGCACGCCAATTTGGGTGGAATCTTCCCGCCTATCCGTCGGGTGTTTGGTATTTTAACCCGTTCACTTGGCAACTCCTCTTTGTGCTTGGAGCCTGGAGCTCGCTCGGAGGAGCGTCGCGACTACAGAGGCTCATTCGGTCGCCCGCGATCATATCGATCTGTTTCGTTTATCTGGGGTTTGCGCTGTTTATGACAGTTGCAGGCTATGTCGCGCCGCTTGGAAAAATAATCCCTGAGGGACTGTTTGGCGCATTCAATCCTAACGACAAGACAAATCTCGCGCCATATCGGATTCTGCATTTCGTCGCCTTGGCCGTGCTGGTCGTTCGGTTTTTCCCCTTTGATTGTCCCGGGTTGACGTCCCGCTGGCTTCGCCCGTTGATCATCTGTGGTCAGCGTTCGTTGGAAGTGTTTTGCGTCGGAGTGTTTCTCTCCTTCGTCGGTCATTTCGTTCTTGAGCTGGTCTCCGACTCACTTCTCGCGCAGATCATCGTGAGTGTGTCTGGAATCGCGCTCATGACGGCCGTCGCCTACTACCGATCATGGTCCAAGGATTTGGACAAGCAACCCGCGACGTCCAAATCCAGTGAAAAGGCGGTTTCGACATCGGTCACTTAGAAGTTTGTTCGGAGGAAGAGATGTTTGGAATGGTTTCGATCATCAACGGAGTACGGACCCGCGACATGGATAACTCAGGCAAATATCCAACAGTTTTGACTCGCAGAAGCGTTTTGGGACTAACCGCCGCGCAGATCGTTTTGTGAGCGCGGAGGGCCGGTCTCTCGATCAATAGCCAGGACGGGAGTGCGGGGGCGGTGGCCAAGCCGAGCGAGAACAGTGTGAGTAACAAACGTTGACGCCGGGTTGTGCTAACTTTGGTAATGGCTGGCCGATCAGCCGCTTAATCCGCAACATATCCTGGCAAGGGCTTCCGTCATCAATACCAATCTGTCCGGCGCAAAGCACTACGTTTCCATTCCGAACATGATTGACCCGGACGGAGGAACGCAAAGCAGACTCAGCTCATTCGCACGGTGGCGAGCAAAAATGGTCCGCTCGAGTGCTTTTATATTGGATTGCAGATCTTCGATCTGCATCATGATCAGCTTGCGCACGACTGCGCTGCTTCTGGAAGCTCAGAACACTCTCGCTATCTTGGGCGAGTTGGTGAAGTTCCGGAATCCGCCAGACGCCTTTTGGTGCGATCAGCCCGAATTCGGCAGTGATCCGAAAGGACTTCGGGATGCGCCCGAGATGGGCGCAAATGCCGATGATCACGAGCGACTGTTCGCGACCTGTTTTCAAAGAGGTTGGGGGTCTGGCAGGCTTGCCCGTTCAGGGCGAGAGCTGGTCGATCTGCTTTTTTGGCACGATGGAAGATGAATATCGGCTGGCCGCCAAAATACCTTAACGCAGGGCAGGATCTGACACGGATGCTCGTCGCGGTTTCGCGATTTGCGAGAAGCACGATCTAAGCAGCGAGACGACCAAGCCGCGCGACCGAAGCGCAGGCCGTTCGATCAAGAACCACGACGGGAGCGCCACGCTTACGGCGAGGATAAGGGAGGCCGTGACGAGCGCGAGGGTCCCGATGGTTGGCCACGTCAAGATGAGAGTCTGCGTAATGGGCCAGCCGAAGATATATATTCCATACGACAGATCGATCTGGTTGGTCAGCTCGCGCAGCCTTCCCGTTGACACTTTTGCCAGCCACACAGCGCCATATCCCGTCGCAAAGAGGGAGACAATTCTCTCCCATCCCGTGCCGCGGGCCATCCAGAAGGCGAAACCCAATGCCAATACCCCGGTGATTGATAAAGGAATGTGATCCCGAAAAACATAAAGGCCGACCCCAAACGAAAAGCACAGCCAAAGCCGGGCCACCTGATCGATCGGAGCGGCGTCGCAACCGAAGCGAGAGAATAAAAACCCGCCGGCGATCGCCCAAGACGCGGCAAGTAGCCATGCGAACCGATGCTTGTTCAGAACGCCGACAAAGCCAACAAGCGCCAAGACGACGTAGCAAGCCACCTCATATTTCAGCGTCCATATCGATGCATTCATGACGGAGGGATGGGGATTGGCGGTGAACACCCCTGGCAATCCGGTAGCCGCCGAGCCGAGCAAGAGCGTCTTCAACCCATATTGCCAAACCCGGGTATCGGCCAGGAATTGCGCGGGGGTGCAGGCCGTCACCAGGACGCCGAGCAGGATCAACACAAACGCACAAGCCGCAAGGGCCGGAAAAATACGCAGGCCACGAGCCACGAGGAACTCAACCGTCGATCGTGAACGCGCCCAACTGGCGGCCACCGTCAGCCCGGACAGAACGAAGAAAACATTAACCGCGTGGGCGCCGAGATCATAGTGGTTGATGCCCGAGAATATCTCGTCGGCCTTGCTGCCCGAGCGCAGAAAGACAGCGTGTGAAATAACCACAGCAGCCGCGGCCAGGAGCCGCAGCAAGTTGAAATTGTTCTGTTTTGGATCAAGAATTTGCGCGACGAGTACCGGGTTCATCTGAACTCTCCTCGGTCCGTTTTCATTCTTTCGGACGTCCAGCGCGGACCAATATTCTTTGGCGATATTGTCCACTAGCAAAAATGATGCAACCGGAGACGAGCAAATCGGTTAACGGCAAGACGCCTCATGTCACAATAATTGCCTATCTCGCGATGGCCGGACCCAAAGCCGCCGCCTGTCCTTGCGCAACAAACTGTCCCAGAACTTGAGAGGGATGCGTTTTTCTGATCAATCCAGCAGAACACATCAGGTCCATAGATGCCGCGAGAGTTTTGCAGCCGCGTTACGCAGCGGAATGGGCGAGAGAGATATGGCCGCCATCGCGCTTCTTTATCCTCTTGGCGCATTCATTGAATTTGAGACGTCCCATACTCTGCTCGTGCCATGAATCGCCCGCATTAACCGAGCGAAGAGTGAGCTGACGGTGCAGCTGGGCGCTGTGCGACGGATGTGCGGATGTCGCACCTGGACTTGACGCCGACGTAGCGAGTGCAGCACGCCAAAACTGATGCGGCATGCTTACCAAGCCCGCGGATGATATCGCTAAGCGATTGACCGGCCATCCATCGCGCCCAAAGCTCGTCCTTCTGCTGCGAGGACAAGCTCCACTTGCTGGTCTGGGCTTTTCCCGGAGATCTTCCGAAAATCAAATACCCGGCTGGGGTCTCCCAACCGGGCTTCAAAAAACGATTCGTTCAGCCGACGCAGCCGATTACTCGAACGCGTGGGTAACACGACGGGTTGCAGGATCAACGATCACATAACGATCGTTCACAATCGAATACTGATGGTTTCGAGCAGACGGCATTTGAGTCACGAGGCCATCAGGCAAAGGGTGGAGCTGGGCAGAGCCAGGCAAGGCGACACCGACCTGTGCGTGAAACCCCGGTTCCTGGTGGGACTGATAGCGCTGACTCGTCGCGTGCTGTCGGATCATCGAGCCGTGCTCGGACGAGAATACACCCGCATGAGCGCCAACGGTTCCATGAGTACCCGCAGGCTCATGGGTCGCCGATTGTGCTAAGGCGAAGCTCATACCGGCGACCAATGTCGCTGCAACCAAGGTAAATGTTTTCATAGCGATATTCCTTCTGATTTGCGAAAGTAGGAAGACTCCAATCCGGATGCGGAGTGGCATTCGCTCTCGTTAATGTGCCTCGGTTCGCTTTGTTCCTTTGCCCCATCGGAAGTTGTGAACCCAACGTTTGGAGCGCTTCGCAGCTTGGTGCGTTGCTCCGCAAAGCCCGCTGCCGCGGTTGCGGATCAGTGGCGCGATATACCGCCAAATTGAAAAGGAAACCGTCGCATGACCAAACAGTTGAGAACTGTGATCTTCGCAGCCTTGGTTCTTCTGGGCGGTATCGTTTTTTATGTCGGTTCTGGCGCCTACGATGTCGGTGCGGATACGCCGCATTGGGAAGTCACCCGAAGGGCCATAGAGGTTGTTCGCGATCGCTCGATCGAAGTACGCGCGAAACAAATCGAGCTACCCGACCTCCAGGACGA
The DNA here is from genome assembly GCA_017474385.1 of Afipia sp. Lineage (GTDB taxonomy): Bacteria > Pseudomonadota > Alphaproteobacteria > Rhizobiales > Xanthobacteraceae > Afipia. The sequence goes on from JAFVHU010000110.1 coordinate 97,252, forward strand.
ACAGATGGTTCTGAAGGGAGCAGGACAATATGCGGAAATGTGCGCGAATTGCCACCTCGCACCCGAACAGACCGATTCGAAGATTCGACCTGGACTCTATCCGAGGCCGCCCAACCTGTCCGAGCAGCGCGTCGAACCCAAGAGGGCTTTCTGGGTGTTGAAGCACGGACTTAAAATGAGCGGCATGCCGGCTTGGGGCCTCACACACGACGACGCGACACTCTGGAGCATCATCGCGTTTGTCACCAGGCTGCCTGGCTTGTCCGCGGAGCATTACAAGGACTTGGTGGCCAAGGCACCTCCCGACGAAGAAATGGAATCCATGAATAAGAGTGACGATCAGAAGCCGGGAAAAGACAAAAAGTCCGGCTCCGGAATGCAGACCGAGCCAAAAGGTGTTCAAAAGCACTGACCGGTGAGCGCCGGATTGCTGGTCGGAGGTTTGCGGAGACTCTCGGATGGAAGCCACAGGTCGACGCCGCGTCTACTGGTGCGCGAAATCCTGGGCATTGAGTCCGGCCGGCACTCCGAAACTGCTGGCCAGAGGAGCTGTATTCCCACTGACCCGCAATAAAATCGGGCTTGTGCCGCATCAGGGCGAGTCAGCTGGGTATTCGCGAGGAGCTTGCCACACAAATGTGCGCGGCGCTGGTAGCTCCCATCACGCCAAGTCCTCGTGGAGCAGCGCCGTGTTGATCCAATGGCCGCTTTCGCACCTTCGGCAGCGGCGATGATGGCCTGCAGCACGTCGCGCGACGCATCTCCTGCCACATAAAGACCCGGCACATGGGTCATCTGCTGGTCGTTGTCCACTGTGCAGCCCTTGGGACTATACGTGTCGCAACCGAGACGCGCCGCGAGATCGGTGGACTGGCGACTTTCCGTGTTAAAAAAGATACCAGCGCGCCGTAGGAGAGGCCCGGACTCGAACACGATGTCGAACGAGGCCTGGTAGGGAATGCTGCTGTCGACCTCCAAGCGCGCGATCCTTTCCTCTCGAATCGCGATGCCGTGGCGATCCAGGCGCTGGCGGTAGTCGGTGCTCAGGCCCGAGGGGCCGTCGCTGCAAAGGACGATGTCGCAGCTCCACAGCGTCATCTCAAGCGCCAGCCCACCGCCCTTGTGGTCGCCGCGGCCGTAGATCGCGAGCGGCTGGTCGCGCATCTCCCAGCCGTCGCAGTACGGACAGTGGAAGACCGCCGCGCCGTAGAGTTCGCGAAAGCCCGGCTGGTCCGGTAGCGCGTCGGCCACGCCCGCCGCCAGCAGCAGTTTGCGGGCGCGAAATCTGCGGCCATCGCGCGTGCGCACCGAAAAGCCGGTGTCGGTGTGCGCAGCGTCAACGACACGCGCTTCGTCGACAACGACCGATGCGTACGCCGCGAGCTGCTCTCTCGCAATGGCACGCAATTGCGCCGGCGCGACGCCGTCGCGGCTGAGGAATCCGTGTAAGGCATGCGATACGGCGTTACGCGGCCTGCCGTCGTCGAAGAGCAGAACCTTCCGGCGGCAGCGCCCGAGTACCAAGGCGGCGTTCAGCCCCGCCGGGCCTCCGCCCACTATGATCGCGTCCCAGAGGTCGGTCTGCTTCGGCGATCCGCTCATCGGGTGGTTCTCCTTCGCATCGACGACGACGCTTCGCTCACTGGGCGAAACTCATGCCTACCACGCGCGACAGCATCCGCCGGCTCGCAAGCCACCATTGCAAGTGCCCGCCGCGCCTTGGCAGCAAAACGTCCGGTGCGACGAAACGATACAACCACCAGCGCAAAAACGTTGTAGCCCTGCAGGCGAGGCGACTCCACCACCTAGCGGCCATATCACTCGCCGGAACCTGCCGCACTTTGTTAGCCCACGAACCCGATGGGCAGGCGCACGATGGCGGTGTGAATGGGCGGGAGAGACCGCACGATGGCGGCCTTATACAACAAACCACAGATCTGGCAGCTGCCCTTTTCATCAGGGCCTGACGGCGGTTTGTCGGACAGACGTCTCAGTACCTCAGCGCTGCGATGCCAGCGGAACGCTGTGTGAAATGCGCAACATGCAGCGAGAATCGAGCTTTTCTCGAACATGTCCCGTTTTCGCCCTGGTGAGCTTGGGTATGCTCCAGCAGCAGTTTTCGCAAGCTTAGAGGAACAGGCTGATGCTCAATCGTCGAACCCTCCTTGCGCAAAGCGCCGGCATAGGAGGCCTAGCCGCGCTAAGTCACGTGCTTCCTGCTTGGGCGCGCACCGGAACGCGCGGCATTGCCCCGACCTTGCCGACGCTCTCGGGGCGGGACATCGCGCTGACGATCGGGCACATTCCGTTCAACGTGGACGGGCGAACCGGCCGGGCGATCGCCATCAACGGGACTATTCCGGCGCCGCTCCTGCGGCTGCGTGAGGGCGAAACCCACCGAATCGCGGTCACCAACACCCTTGAGGAGACCACGTCCATCCATTGGCACGGCTTCCTCATTCCGTTCCACATGGACGGCGTTCCGGGCGTGAGCTTCCCGGGAATCCGCCCGCGCGAGACCTTCGTGTACGAACTCCCCATCAGACAATCCGGGACCTTCTGGTACCACAGCCATTCGGGGCTGCAGGAACAGCTCGGCCATTACGGGCCGGTCATTATCGACCCCGCCACCCCCGATCCGGTCACCTATGAACGCGAGCATGTAATAGTGCTGTCCGACTGGAGCTTCATGGATCCCGAAAGGATCATGGTCCAGCTGAAACAGGAGGGAGGTCATTTCAACCGAAATAGGCTGACCGTCGCTGGTCTTTCCAGCGACGATCCCGCGCAGCGCATGTCGCTCGAGGAGCGGCTGCAGTGGCAAAAGATGAGGATGGATCCGACCGACATCTCGGACGTGACCGGCGCGATCTATACGTATCTGATTAACGGTCACGGACCTGAGGAAAACTGGACCGGGCTGTTCCGTCCCGGCGAGCGGGTGCGGCTGCGCTTCATCAACGCAGCGGCCATGACGGTCTTCCAGGTCCGTATCCCGGGGTTACGCATGACCGTGGTCAGCGCCGATGGCGAAAATGTGCGCCCTGTCAGCGTCGACGAGTTCCAGATCTCGGTCGCGGAAACGTACGACGTGATCGTCGAGCCGAAGGAGGATCGCGCCTTCACCATCGTGTCGGAGGCCGCCGACCGGTCCGGCATGGCGCGGGGGACGCTGGCTCCGCGCATGGGCATGTCGGCGTCCGTGCCTCCGCTTCGCCCTCGTCCGCTGCTGGGCATGGAGGATATGGGCATGCCCGGAATGGGCGGCGGCGGGTCGATGGGCGGCATGAACCAGGGCGGCATGGCGGGCGGCGGCTCCATGCCGGGCATGAATCACGGCGGCATGGCGGGCGGCGGCTCGATGAGCGGCATGGGTCAAGGCGGCATGGATATGAACATGCGCGACCCGGCCAACGTGCCGCCAGACGTAGACATCAACCCCGGCGTGGACATGATAGCGCCGGACCCACAGGACCGCACCGGTCATCCAGGGCTGGGCTTGAAGGATGTCGGCCACAAGGTCCTCACCTATCGCGATCTTGTCGCCCTCAAGCCGAATCGTGACAGGCGCCGTCCGACGCGCACCCTGGAAATCAATCTGACCGGCAACATGAACCGCTTCATATGGTCGATTGACGGCCGGAAGTTCAGCGACGGCGTAGAGCCCATCCGTCTTGCCCGCAACGAGCGCGTGCGCGTGACCATGGTCAACAACAGCATGATGCAGCACCCGATGCACATTCACGGCCACTTCATGGAGTTGGTGAACGGGCATCCCGGACGTCATCCACTGAAACACACCATCAATGTGCTGCCCGGAAGCAAGGTGAGTTTCGACATCACCGCCGACAACCCGGGGGACTGGGCTTTTCATTGCCACCTGCTGTTCCACATGCACGCCGGCATGTTCAACGTGGTGACGGTCCGCCCGCTGGATCGGCGGCCCGCATGACCACGCTCCGAGTCGCATTGCTGGCAGTGGCCACGGCGCTGCCCGTCTCCGCAGCGGCCCAGCAGATGGATCACTCCATGCCGATGCCCGGGATGGAGGCTGCGCCAAAAAAGGAAGTGGCACCGC
>JAFVHU010000111.1 GCA_017474385.1 Afipia sp.
AACCGTCTGCACCTTTCACGACGCGATCGAGCGCACGCTCAATCTCGTCGAATCCCAAAAGGAACGGACTCGATAGCGAAGGAACACGAGACATTCACAAAGTCCTCTCGAAGCGACTTTGGGTCGGAGCCCTTGCGGCACCCCTTCCTGGGTTCCCGGCAGCCTTGCGGCCTGCCGGTTGAAACAAATATGGCGATGTCGTTTGCGTTGTTCAAGAACCTCTAACTGCCCGTAAACAGGGGTGAATCCGGCTAGCCAGGGAGCCGGCTGCCGCCGTCGGGGCTGAACAGGTGCAATTTGTCCCGCATTGCGGAGACCTTGATCCGCTCGCCGATGGCGGGGGCCGCCTCTCCGGGCAGCCGGACGATGATCTCGCCAGGCGGCAATTCGCCGGGTCTTACGCTGACGGCTGGGCCGGTGTTTTCTCGTCGCATGGTGCCGTACACGAATGTTTCGGCGCCGACCCGCTCGATGGCATCGACCACGAGTTCAAGCGCAAGTCCTTGGGGCACCGCCGCGCCGGCCAGCGCGAAATCCTCTGGGCGGATGCCAAGAATGGCGTCGCCGGGCACCTTGATCTGCAACGCGTCAAGCAACCCACCAAGATCGTTGGTATTCACCGGCAGCAGGTTCATCGGCGGCGCGCCGATGAAAGACGCGACGAAGGTGGTGGCGGGGTTGCGATAGATGTCGAGCGGCTTGCCGATCTGTTCGACCACGCCGCCGTTCATCACCACCAGAATGTCGGCGAGTGTCATCGCTTCAAGCTGATCGTGCGTGACGTAAATCGATGTGGTCTTGAGGCGGCGTTGCAGCTTGCGGATTTCGACCCGCATCGCGATGCGCAGCTTGGCGTCGAGATTCGACAGCGGCTCGTCGAACAGAAACACTTTCGGCTGCCGCACGATGGCGCGTCCCATGGCGACGCGCTGGCGCTGGCCGCCGGACAGTTGCCGCGGCTTGCGCTCGAGCATCGGCGTGATTTCGAGAATCTGCGCGGCCTCGCGGACGCGCGTATCGATCTCGGGCTTCGGCATGCCGCGATTGCGCAGACCGTAAGCCATGTTGTTGTAGACGGTCATGTGCGGATAGAGCGCGTAGTTCTGAAACACCATGGCGATGTCGCGATCGGCCGGCTCGATCTCGTTGACCACGCGGCCGCCGATGTCGATGGTGCCGCCGGTGATGGTCTCCAGTCCCGCCACCATGCGCAGCAGCGTGGACTTGCCGCAGCCGGATGGGCCCACCAGCACACAGAACTGTCCGTCGCCGACTTCGAAATTGATGCCCTTGATGGCATCGACCCCGCCGGGATAGGTCTTCCGGACATCGTGCAGAACGACGTTGGCCATCACCCGCTTCCTATTTTTCTGTCTCGACCAGACCGCGCACGAACAGTCTCTGCATCAGGATCACCACGGCAACCGGCGGCAGCATCGCCAGTACGGCAGTCGCCATCGCGAGTTGCCATTCCGCCAGCTCGTCGGTGGTGGTCAGCATTTTCTTGATGCCGGTCACAATGGTCTGCATCGAATCCTGCGTCGTGATCAGCAGCGGCCACAGATATTGATTCCAGCCGTAGATGAACTGGATCACGAACAGGGCGGCGATGGTGGTCATGGACAGAGGCAGCAGCGTATCCTTGAAAAAGCGAAACGGACCGGCGCCGTCGATCTTCGACGCCTCCAGAAGCTCTTCTGGAATGGTCATGAAGAATTGCCGGAACAGCAGCGTGCCGGTGGCCGACGCAATCAGCGGCAGGATCAATCCGGCATAGGTGTCGAGCATGTGCAGGTCGGCGACCACCTTGTAGGTCGGATAGATGCGGACTTCGACCGGCAGCATCAGTGTGACGAAGATGATCCAGAATGCGGTCTTGCGGAATGGAAAGCGGAAATACACCACGGCGAATGCCGACAGGATCGAAATGCAGATCTTGCCAACCGCAATGCCGATCGCGGAGATGAACGAATTCATCAGCATGTGCCCGACCGGCTCGCGGCTGGTGCGCGAGCCGCCGACAAAGATCGCCCGGTAATAATTTTCGAGCGTGTGACCGCCGGGAGAGAGCGGCATGTTTCCGTTCACCACCGTCGCCGCGTCATGGGTCGAGGCGATCAGCGCGAGATAAACGGGAAACACGACGATGAATATGCCGAAGGTGAGGATGGCATAGGCGATGAAATCGCGCAGCGGACGATGCTCGACCATCAGTACTGCACCTTGCGTTCGACATAACGGAACTGGACGGCGGTCAGCGCGATCACGATGACCATCAGTATTACCGATTGGGCGGCAGAGCCGCCGAGGTCGCCGCCAAGGCGTCCGTCCGCGTAGACCTTGTAGACCATGGTCGTGGTCGCCCCCGCGGGGCCGCCGCCTGTGACGGCGTCGATGATGCCGAACGTGTCGAAGAACACGTAGACGACGTTCACCACCAGCAGAAAGAACATGGTCGGCGACAGCAGCGGAAAGACGATGGTCCAGAACCGGCGCAGGGGACCGGAGCCGTCAATGGCGGCGGCTTCCAGCACGCTTTTCGGAATCGCCTGAAGCCCGGCGAGGAAGAACAGGAAGTTGTAGGAAATCTGCTTCCAGACCGCGGCCATCACAACGAGGGCCATGGCGTGATTGCCGTTGAGCAGCGGATTCCAGTCAAAGCCGAAGGCGCGCAGCGGGCGCGCCAGCGTGCCGAGCGAAGGATGGAACATGAAGATCCACAGCACGCCGGCAATCGCCGGCGCCACGGCATAGGGCCAGATCAAAAGGGTCTTGAAGGCCGGCGCAGCCTTCAGATTCTTGTCGGCCTGGGTCGCAAACAGCAGCGCGATGCTGAGCGACAGCGAGGCGACAAGGGTTGAGAACACCACAGTCGTCAGCATCGCCTTGTAGTATTCAGGCTGCGCGAACAGCGCCTCATAATTCTCCAGACCAACGAATTCCGACGCAAGACCGAACGCGTCTTCGCGCTTGAACGATTGCCAGACCGCCTGACTTGCGGGCCAGTAGAAGAACACGAAAGTGATGATGAGCTGCGGCGTCAGCAGCACATACGGCAGCAGCTTGTTGTTGAAGGTGGCCGACTTTTCCATTCAGGATGTCACTCGCGAACGGTCGACGGATCGTTTGACTCCTGCCCGAACCAGAGCCAATAGCCGTCGGGATCTCGCAATTCGAATTCCTTCATACCGTATAGCGTGACGCGCAAATCAGTAACAGGCAGGCCGTCGCCTTTCCACGCCGCGTGGAGGGCCGCGACGTTGTCGGGGTAGAAATAGTAGACCTGAAAGTTCTTCGCATGCAGCGGCAGCGTGTCCATCTCCACACGCGGAGGTTCGTTGAGCATGAGCTTGATGGCATCGCGGCCGATCATGCACCATTTCGGCTCGGGTTCACCGAATACGTTGACGACATGAAAACCGAGCCTGTCGCGATAGAACGCGATGCTCCGCGTCAGGTCGGACACGCTTAACATCGGGATCAGCGCGGTCAGTTTCATGGTAGCCGCGCTCCCGAAATCTCACTTCGCGGTTTTTTCAAACGTCCGCAGCATGGCGTTGCCGCGGCTCACGGCGGAATCGAGCGCATCCTTGGCGGTCTTCTGGCCGGCGAGCGCGGCCTCAAGCTCTTCCGCCCAGATGTCGCGCATCTGCACCATGTTGCCGAAGCGCAAGCCGCGGGAGTTTTCTGTCGGCTCCTTGTTGGTCAGCTCCTTCAGCGGCGTCTGCAGTGTCGGGTTCTTTTCATAGAAGCCGTCCGCCTTGGTTTTTTCGTAAGCCGCCTTGGTGATCGGCAGGTAGCCGGATTCCTGATGCAGTTTGGCCTGACGATTGGTGTCGGACAGGAAGGCGAAGAATTTTGCGACGCCCTTGTATTCTTCGGGCTTCTTGCCGCCCATCACCCAGAGCGATGCGCCGCCGATGATCGAATTCTGCGGCGCGCCGGCGGAATCGGGATAGTACGGCATCGGCGCCGAAGTGAACTCGAACTTCGCGGTGCCCTTCGCGGTCGCGTAGTATCCCGACGACGTCAGGAAGAGAGGGCATTCGCCGGAACCGAAGCGGCTCTCGCTCGCATTGGCGCGGCCGGAATAGTCGTAGGTCTTGTCCTTCTGCAGGTCGATCAGGTTCTGCAGATGCTTGATGTGCAGCGGCGAGTTGAACTTCAGCACGGTGTCGAAGCCATCGAGGCCGTTCGCCTTGGTGCCGATCGCGACATTGTGCCAGGCGGAGAACTGCTCGATATGCGCCCAGCTCGCCCATGCGTTGGAGAAGCCGCACGTCGTGTATCCGGCCGCCTTGAGCTTTTTGGCGGCGTCGAAAACCTGCGGCCAGGTTTTCGGAATCTCCGCGATGCTGGCTTTCTTCAGCGCATCGAGATTGACCCACATCACCATCGAAGACGAGTTGAAGGGGAACGACAGCATGTCGCCCTTCGCCGTCGAGTAGTAGCCGGTGATCGCCGGGAGATAGGCCTTTGGATCGAACGGCTCGTTGGCGTCCTTCATGAGCTGGTAGACCGGCTTGATCGCGCCGGTGGCGCTCATCATCGTCGCGGTGCCGACCTCGAACACCTGGATGATGTGCGGTGCGTTGCCGGCGCGGAAGGCGGCGATGCCTGCATTCATAGTGTCGGGATAGCTTCCCTTGAAGGACGGGACCACCTTGTAGTCGCTCTGCGAGGCATTGAAATCAGCCGCGAGCTTGTTGACGATGTCGTTGTTGCCGCCGGTCATGGCGTGCCACCACTGAAGCTCGGTAACCGCCTGCGCGGGCGTTGCAAAGGCAAGGAGGGTGGAAGCAGCCAGGCCAAAGCCCATCTGGCGGATTGTCATCGATATTTTCTCCCTGAAGCCGTCATCATCGTTGCGCGGTAACAGCGCCGGATGACGTGCACGTGACGCGGAATGGTAGTCGGGGAGGGCCGCCGGAGGGAAGCCCTAAAAGCATTGGACTTTCGGCGCGCTATCGGGCGCGGGTACTATCCCCCGCATTGGGTGATGCCTCGACCGTTGGCGGCGCCCCCACGGCGTCTCCCTTGCTGACCTTGCAGGACACGGCCTCGGAAGTCAGCGCGGAAATGTTGACCGGCTCGTTCCGGACATTCCGTAACTCGAAGTGGTCCTTGCCGGGCATCAGTTCGTAAGTGACGGTGGCCTGGCAGGTGCTTCCGAGCGATGTGATCGATGTCATCACCCGGTGCGTTCCCGCCAGGATCAGTTGCTTGAGCTGGCCCTGATTGTAGGTCACCTGAATTCCGCGATTGAATTCGCCGAGCGCGCCGAAGGCAAAGCGGGGCTTGAACATCGGGTTCTTGCGGACATAGGCAGCGCTGCTGGCGATTTCCTCGGGCGACTTCACATAGGCCACGATTTCGCGCTGGGCGTGCTTGAAGCCGGGATTGGGCGACACCTCCTGCTGGCCTTCAAGGAATTTGAGCGTGAACGACCGGCCGGTGTAGTTGTCAAAGCCCGACATCGTTGCGGTGTCGCGCGCCTGCGGCGTATTCCGGTTTTCGGGAGGCTTGCTTGCGACAACCGTGTTGGCGGGAGCCGCGTCCAGCTTGGCGCGCGCTGCCCGTGCGAGGTCCGCATAGAATCCCTTCGAATAGGTGGCGATGAAAGCGTCCCACGCCGGCTTGGTGTTGATTGCCGCCGCGAGTTCGTAGTCCCGGCGCAGTTGTGAATTGGGATCGAGCGCCGTGACTTGCGCCGGGACGGCGGCCTTGGTTTGCGATGGCGGCACCAGCACCACATCGTCGCCGCCGAGCGAGCCATAAACAAACGGCTCCTGCTTGTTGCCGGTGGTCTTCATCACATCGTCGCGGACATAGCCCAGCGACTTGCGCAAATCCTGCCCCGGCACGGTGAGCTGTTTGAGAAGGGCGGTGGTGAACGGGCTGTTGGCCCCGGCCCCGTCGGATGCGGTCGATCCCGCCTTGGCGGCATAGGCGATCAAAGTGTTCGGATTGGATGGTTCGACTTTTGCCAGACCTCGCTCGACCGCACGCGAGGAGAGGCTGCGCTTCATGCTGCGATCGAACGGGTTATCGCGGCATGCATCCAGAATCACGAGACGCAGTTTCTTGGCGGGATCGAGAATCCGCACAATGCGGTCGAGCGACACCGCCTCGTCTTCCACGTCGATGTCGCGTTCAAGCCGGGCATCGACAGGGATCAGATAGTTGATGCCATCAACCTCGATGCCGTGACCGGCGTAGAAAACGACGGCGATATTCGCATCGCGGACCTTGTCGGAAAAGTCCCGGATCAGACGTTTCATGTCGGCGGCGGCGAGATCTTCCCGCGCCTCGACCACCTCGAATCCGGCTTTTGTCAGCATGGAGCCGATGGCTGCGGCATCCTTGGCCGGATTGGGAAGCGGGGTCACGCTCTTGTAGGCGGAATTGCCGATCACCAGCGCCACGCGGTTGTCGGCGAGCGCCGGGTTGACGCCGGTCAGACATAGCAGGCCGATCAACGCTGCTGCGACCGCCGCAGTTCGACGCAGATGAAACGAGCCGGCCATTCCAGCGGACCTATCAACCAGGGTGGGTTGGTATCAAGGTGCCATAGTTCGAGGGCGCGCGGAAGGCCGCGCGCCCGGTATCGATATCAGCGCTTGCGTTCGGGACCCGCGACGACGCCCGCAGCGCGCATCTCGGCGATCTCTTTCGCCGAGTAGCCGAACTCCGCCAGCACGGTATCGGTATGCTCGCTGAACTTCGGCGGCACGTGCCGCAGTGAGGCTTTGGTCCGATCGAACCGGATCGGCGAGGCAACGCCCTTGTACCAATCCTTTTCGATGATATCGCCGCGATGCTTGGTGTGCTCGTTGGCCAGCGCCTTGTCGATCGATTGCACGGGGCCGGCCGGAAGACCTGCCGCAAGCAGACGGCGGCACAGCGGCTCGCTGTCCTCGTCCTTCAGGATATCGACAAGCACGGCGCGCAGTTCGTCACGATGCGCGATACGGTCGCGATTGCGCGCGAAGCGCGGATCGGTGCCGAGTTCGGGCTTGCCGAGCTCCTTCATCAGCTTGCGGAAGGTGCCGTCATTGCCCACCCCCATGAAGATGTCGCCGTCGCGCGCCGGAAACACCGCATACGGAACGAGGTTCGGATGTCCGTTGCCGGTGAGCGCCGGAGGTTTGCCATGGAGGAAATAGTTTGCGGTGTGCGGATGCATGATCGCGAGACCGGTTTCATAGAGTGTGGTCTCGAGGAACTGACCCTTGCCGGATCTGGCGCGTTCCGCCAGCGCCATCAGAATACCGGCCGTGGCATAAAGCCCCGTCGTCATGTCGACGAGTGCGACGCCAATGCGGGTCGGGCCGCTCTGCGGCGATCCGGTCGAGGCCATCAGGCCGACCATGGACTGAATGATCGCGTCGTAGCCCGGATGTCCGCCGTGAGGACCGTCCGCGCCGAAACCGGAAATGCGGCAGTGGATTAATCGCGGAAATTTCTCGCGCAGAAAATCATTGCCGATGCCCCATTTGTCGAGCGTTCCCGGCTTGAAGTTTTCGGTGAGAACGTCGGCGGTCTCGAGCATCTTCATCAGCACCGCGCGTCCGCCTTCCGACGCGAGGTCGAGGGCGATCGAGCGCTTGTTGCGATTGGTGCCGATGAAATAAGCCGCGTCGTCGTCGTGGAACGGAGGACCCCAGTCGCGGGTCTCGTCGCCGGCCGGTGGCTCGACCTTCACGACATCCGCGCCGTGGTCGGCGAGGATCTGCGTGCAGTAGGGACCGCCGAGCACGCGCGTCAGATCGATCACGCGTAGTCCGGCCATTGCCCCGGTCGCGGTTTGGGATGTCATTGAGTCAGCCTTCGATCAACCGAGAATGAGATGATGCCGCAGCGATGCAGCGTGCTGTCACATTGAAAGAATTCGGACGGCGTCGTCAATATCGTGGCCGATTGGCATCCATGCGCGCGCGCATGCTGCGCTGCCGCTCTGTTCAGAGAGCGAACGCGGTTTGAAAAATGATGCGGTCTTCGTAAGAGAAGGTTGGTGGAGCCAGGCGGGATCGAACCGCCGACCTCTTGCATGCCATGCAAGCGCTCTCCCAGCTGAGCTATGGCCCCGAACACCTCACCGCGCGGTGGGACAGCGCGGTTTAGAACTTTTGAGTCGGCGCGCGACGTGCGCGCCAGCCCGAAAAATCACACTTGAGGATTTATCTCAAGTCTCTTCATCACCCGAGACATCGCCGATGATGTCGGTGACGTCTTCGTCGTCTTCCTCGTCCTCGGCGATGAAGGTCGAATCATCATCGTCGTCGTCGGCAAGGGTCTCATCGACTTCGATATCGTCCTCGGATTCCGGCAGCACGGCCTTGACCTTGCCGCTATTCTCTTCGGCGTCGGCCTCTTCCAGCGAGACCAACTCTTCGGCCTCTGCGGGCTCCGGCACAATGCTGGCGGCGCTGGCAGCGGCGGCGCGCGCAGCGGCGTCGGCACGCGTGCGTGGCGGAGGCACCGGTGCAATCGGCACGATCTCACCAGTGTACGGCGAAATCACGGGATTCTTGTTGAGGTCATAGAACTTTTTGCCCGTGGTCGGGCAAATGCGCTTGGTTCCGAGATCGGCTTTGGCCACGGTTTATAGTCCTGAGAATGTCTTGAAAAAGCGGTGCTTCACTTGGCTAGTTGCGCCGCCGCTGTCAATAGCG
>JAFVHU010000112.1 GCA_017474385.1 Afipia sp.
CGCCGATCCACCATCACCGCAATCAACACCACCGCGGTCATGAAGAAGGAGCGTTGCGTGGCAACCTCCGTGCCCGACAGCAGCAGATAGAACGCCGCGGCAATCAGCGCCGCAACGGCCGACCATTTCTTGATCGGAAACGTCACGGTGAGCGCGGGGAACAGCGCCAACAGCGCGCGCACCGCGAAGAACACCACGCCCGCCACCACCGCCATGTGATAGCCGGAAATCGACAGCACATGACCGAGTCCGGAAATGAACATGGCGTCATTGACCGGCGCGGAAATCGCGTCGCGCCGCCCGGTGAGCAAAGCTGTCGCGATGGCGCGATTGTCGCCGCTGAGCACACTGCGAATCCGCGCGTCGATGGCATCGCGCATGCCCTGCATCGTGGCGGCATAGCGCAGATAGGTGCCGCCGCTGCGCGGCGCCTCGACGGTCTTGATCGCGCCCATGGCGAAGCCCGACGCGCCAATGCCTTGAAAATACATATCGCGTCCGAAATCGTAGCTCCCCGGACGCAATGGCGAGAGCGGCGGCAGCAACCGCGCCTTCAACTCGACGAAGCTGCTGACGGCAGGCGCGGTCCCCTTTTTGACCGACAGCCGCACGCGCTCGAGTTTGATCCCGCCGCGCGGCGACTCCATCTCTTCTACACGCAGCACAAAGCGATCGGTGCGCTCGCGCTCGTCACGGGTCTCAACAAAACCCTTCATGGTCACGGAAAACATCGGGCGCGCCAGTACGCCATGGGCGACGCGCGCGGTCTTCAGTGCGGCTGTCGCAAAGCCTGCGGACAATGCGGCCAGCATCACCACCAAGGGAAAGATGCGGCTTCGTCGCGCGACGAATGCCGCGACACAGAACGCGAGCGCCGTCGCAGCGGCAACCGATGCCACGGGCTCGCGGTCTGCCGCGAAGTAGATCGCAATCCCCGCGCCGAACGCGACCGGCACCCACGGGAGCAAACGGCCCGGTCCGGCTTCCGCCGCGACCCAGCTCCGGACCTTCCTCGTCAGAAATGCCGATACGCCTTCCGTGAGATCGGTGGCCCCGGCAGGCACGGCACTGCGCGGCGGCCAAGAAATAGCTCGACCGATGGCCCGGCCCGCCCGGCCTTGGGATCGCTCCCGCTCCTCGCCCCCGCCCGCCATCGCGCTGCTCCGGCATCGCTCCTGCAATGCTAGCGGAAGCGATCGGACTGAACAGCGGAACGGATACGGAATACGCAGGACAATTGCGCCGCGAGCACCTGGCTTTGGTGCTCGCGCTCACTGGATGAAGACCTAACCCGCGGAGACCTTGGCCCAGGTATCGCGCAATCCGACGGTGCGGTTGAAGACCAGCTTGCCCGGCGCGGAGTCCTTGTCGCGGCAGAAATATCCCTGCCGCTCGAACTGAATGGCGCCGCCGAAGTTGTCGCTCGCCAGCGCGGGCTCCAGCATGCCGGTGACGACTTCGAGCGACTGCGGATTGATTTGCGCGGCGAAGTTCGCTGCTTCCGGCTGCGGTGTCGCAAACAGCAGATTGTAAAGCCGCACTTCCGCCGGGACCGCTTCCGCCGCGCTCACCCAATGGATCGTCGCCTTCACCTTGCGTCCGTCGGGCGCGTTGCCGCCCTTGGTTGCCGGATCGTAGGTGCAACGCAGTTCGACGACCTCTCCCGCCGCGTTCTTGATGACCTCGCGGCAGGTGATGAAATAGCCGTAGCGCAGCCGCACTTCGCGGCCCGGCGCCAAGCGGAAGAACTTCTTCGGCGGGTCTTCCATGAAGTCGTCGCGCTCGATGTAAAGTTCCCGGCCAAACGGAATCTGCCGCGTGCCTTGCGACGGATCATCGGGATGGTTGACGGCTTCAAGCTTTTCGATCTGTCCCTCGGGGTAATTCTCGATCACCACCTTGAGCGGGTTCAGCACGGCCATGCGGCGCGGCGCGGTCTTGTTCAACACCTCGCGCACCACGAAATCGAACATGCCGATGTCGACGGTGCTGTTGGCCTTGGCCACGCCGATGCGCTTGACGAATTCGCGCAGCGCTTCCGCCGGAATGCCGCGCCGCTGCAAGCCCGCAAGCGTCGGCATGCGCGGATCGTCCCAGCCGGATACATGTCCGCCGCGCACGAGTTCGGTGAGCACGCGCTTGGACAGCAGCGTGTAGGTCACGTTGAGCCGGGCGAACTCGTACTGATGCGGCCGCGACGGCACCGGCAGGTTTTCAAGGCACCAGTCGTAGAGCGGACGGTGATCCTCGAATTCCAGCGTGCAGATCGAATGCGTGATGTGCTCGATCGCGTCGGACTGTCCGTGCGCGAAATCGTAGCTCGGATAGATGCTCCACGCGTCGCCCGTGCGCGGATGATGCGCGTGCAGAATACGGTACAGCACCGGGTCGCGCAGATTGATGTTACCCGACGTCATATCGATCTTGGCGCGCAGCACGCGGGTGCCGTTGGGAAACTCGCCCGCGCGCATGCGGGCGAACAGGTCGAGATTTTCCTCCACCGAGCGGTTGCGGAACGGGCTGTTCTGTCCCGGCTCGGTCAGGGTCCCGCGGGTCAGCCGGATCTCTTCCTGCGTCTGGTCGTCGACATAGGCCTTGCCGGCGCGGATCAGATCCTGCGCCCACGCGTAAAGCTGCTCGAAATAATCGGACGCGAAATGGAGATGTTCGCCCCAGTCGAAGCCAAGCCAGCGCACATCGCGCTCGATCGCGTCGATGTATTCCTGTTCTTCCTTGGTCGGATTGGTGTCGTCGAAGCGCAGATGGCAGCGCCCGCCGAACTCCTCGGCGATCCCGAAGTTCAAGCAGATCGATTTGGCATGACCAAGATGCAGGTACCCGTTGGGTTCTGGCGGAAAGCGGGTCACCACACCTTTTTCGCGCCCCGAAGCCAGATCTTCGGCAACAATATCGCGGATGAAGTCGCGGCCCACAGTCGAAGGCGATTCGTCAGACATTTTTACCCTTTCAAGCTGGGCCCTATGTGCCAAATCCGGGAGGCCACGCCAAGTGCCGCCCGGAGCTGGCCAGACCGGGCTTTTGCGCTGGCGAGCTCCGCATCCGGGCACCGGGAAGCGTCTTAATTCCCCTGTAATTCGTGCTGAGACACTGTGCCGATGTTGTGATAAACGCCCCGCCGATAACCCTCCCCGAGATCGATCGAACCGCCTGAAATGACCGAAACTGTCGTTACCCGCTTTGCGCCATCCCCGACCGGCTTCCTCCACATCGGCGGCGCGCGCACCGCGCTGTTCAACTGGCTCTATGCGCGCAAGCGCGGCGGCAAGATGCTGCTGCGGATTGAGGATACCGATCGCGAACGCTCGACCGATGCGGCCATCGAGGCCATTCTCGATGGACTGAAATGGCTCGGCATCGAATGGGACGACGAGACGGTCTATCAGTTCACTCGCGCCGCACGGCATCGTGAAGTCGCCGAGCAGTTGCTGGCTGAAGGCAAGGCCTATCGTTGCTACGCGACCGCGGAGGAACTGACGCAGATGCGCGAGGCCGCCAAGGCCGAGGGCCGTGCCATCCGCTACGACGGCCGCTGGCGTGACCGCGATCCGTCCGAGGCGCCGGCCGGCGCCAAGCCTGTGATCCGGCTCCGCGCGCCCCAGACCGGCGAAACGGTGATCGAGGATCAGGTTCAGGGCCGCGTCGTCTGGCAGAACGAAAATCTCGACGACCTCGTGCTGCTGCGATCCGACGGCAACCCCACCTATATGCTCGCCGTGGTGGTGGACGATCATGATATGGCCGTCACCCATGTCATTCGCGGCGACGACCATCTGATCAACGCGGCGCGCCAGAAACACATCTACGATGCGCTCGGCTGGACCGTTCCGGTGATGGCTCACATTCCGTTAATCCACGGTCCCGACGGATCGAAACTCTCCAAGCGGCACGGCGCGCTTGGCGTCGATGCGTACCGCGCCAAAGGCTATCTGCCGGAAGCGCTGCGGAACTATCTGGTGCGGCTCGGCTGGAGCCATGGCGATCAGGAAGTTTTCTCCACCGAGGAGATGATCCAGGAATTCGATCTGCCGGCCATCGGTCGTTCCGCGGCGCGGTTCGATTTCGCCAAGCTCGAAAATCTCAACGGCCACTATATCCGCAATGCCGACGACAAGGCGCTGCTGGCGAGCTTCGAGGATGTGCTTCAGTTCATTCCCGAGGGCGCGGCCATCCAGGCCAAGCTGAACGACACGACCCGTGCTCAACTGCTGGCCGCCATGCCGGGCCTGAAAGAGCGCGCCAAGACGCTTCTCGAACTGGTCGACAGTTCCAATTTTATCTTCGCCGACCGCCCGCTCGAAATGGAGCCCAAGGCGGCTGCCGTGCTCACGCCCGAAACGCGCCAACTGATCGGGGAACTTCGTTCGGCACTGGAAGCGATCAATCCCTGGACCGCCGAAACCGCCGAGGCGGCCATGCGAACCTTTGCGGACGCAAAGAACCTCAAGCTCGGGGCAATCGCACAGCCTTTGCGTGTCGCGCTGACCGGGCGGACCACTTCCCCGGGGATTTTCGACGTTCTGGCGGTGCTGGGGCGGCAAACCTGCCTTGAACGCCTTCAGGATCAGGCCCTGGGATAACAAACGCCAACGCAGGGCTGCCCAAACTTTAGGTGCGGCCTACCTATCTTGCAGCGCACACAGCAATAAGCTACCCATTCGGGCCACTCTTCTGGAATAAAGCGCCTAGGCCCCTATATGGCCGTAAGCGCCACTCGCCCTGAGCCACACTTACCGGGGACTTCACGATGGATGCAAAGACCAACACCAAAAAAGCAACGCTGACGGTCGAGGGGAAGACCGTCGATTTCCCGGTTTTGTCCGGCACGGTCGGACCCGATGTCATCGACATCAGCAAGCTCTACGCGCAGACCGGGATGTTCACCTACGACCCCGGCTTCACGTCGACCGGCAGTTGCGAATCCAAGATCACCTATATCGATGGCGACGAAGGCATCCTGCTGTATCGCGGCTATCCGATCGAACAGCTCGCCGAGAAGGGCGATTTCCTCGAAACCTGCTATCTGCTGCTGTACGGCGAGCTGCCGACCAAGGCCCAGAAGGAAGATTTCGACAACCGCGTGACCCGTCACACGATGGTCCACGAGCAGATGGCCCGCTTCTTCCAGGGCTTCCGCCGCGACGCGCATCCGATGGCCGTGATGGTTGCTTCTGTCGGCGCCCTCGCCGCCTTCTACAACGACTCCACCGACATCTCCGATCCGACGCAGCGCATGATTGCCTCGATGCGCATGATCGCGAAGATTCCGACGCTCGCCGCGATGGCCTACAAGTACAACATCGGCCAGCCCTTCGTTTATCCGAAGAACTCGCTCGATTACGCCTCGAACTTCTTGCAGATGTGCTTCAGCGTGCCTTGTGAAGAGTACAAGGTAAATCCGGTGATGGCCGAAGCGCTGGACAAGATCTTCATTCTTCACGCCGACCACGAACAGAACGCATCGACCTCGACCGTGCGCATCGCCGGCTCGTCGGGTGCCAACCCGTTCGCCTGTATCGCCGCCGGCATCGCCTGCCTGTGGGGACCTGCGCACGGCGGCGCCAATGAAGCTGCGCTGCAAATGCTGGCCGACATCGGCACCGTGGACAAGATTCCGGAATTCATCGCCAAGGTGAAGGACAAGAACAGCACCGTTCGCCTGATGGGCTTCGGTCACCGCGTGTACAAGAACTACGATCCGCGCGCGAAGATCATGCAGCAGATGTGTCACAAGGTGCTGGCGGAGACCGGCCACCAGAACGACCCGCTGCTTCACGTCGCCATGGAACTCGAGAAGATCGCGCTGAGCGACGAATACTTCATCCAGCGCAAGCTGTATCCGAACGTCGACTTCTATTCGGGCATCACCCTGAAGGCGATGGGCTTCCCGACCTCGATGTTCACCGTGCTGTTCGCGGTCGCCCGCACCGTGGGCTGGATCAGCCAGTGGAGTGAGATGATTCAGGATCCGCAGCAGAAGATTGGCCGTCCGCGCCAGCTCTACTCCGGCGCGACGTCCCGCGATTATGTCGGGATCGACAAGCGCAAGTAAGCGCGACACCATACACAGTAAAAAGGCCGGTGCATCGCACCGGCCTTTTTCGTTGCAGCGATAACGAGACGTCAGCGTAGTATCGCGATGACGTTGTCCGCCGCAAGCTCGCTGGGCCGCTTGCCGCCCGTGGACATGATTTCTTCCAGCCGGGCGAACGCGTCCACCTGGCGTTGCCGCGCCGGGGTATCTTCAAGAACATCCCGCAATGCAGGCGCAAGATTCTCCGCCGTGAAATCCTGTTGCAGGAATTCCGGGATCACATTCTCTCCGAGAATGAGATTCGCCAGAATGATCGATGACGTCTGGATCACGCGGCGCGCGACGAAAGCTTCAAGCTCAGTGACGCGATAGGCCGTCACCATCGGCACACCCGCCAGCGCCAGTTCGAGCGTCACCGTCCCGGATTTCGCCAGCGCAGCGCGCGCCGTTCTGAAAGCAGCCTTCTTGTCGTCGTCGCTGACAACAATACGCGGCTGCACCGGCCAGTCCGCAGCGGCGGCGCGGACGCTCTCCAGCAAACCGGGCACCGTCGGCAGCACTGGCTCGAACGCAATGCCTTGCGCGCGCAACAGGCGCAGCGTGTCGCCGAAGACCGCCATGTTGCGTTTGATCTCGCTGCGTCGGCTTCCCGGTAGCACCAAAAGCAACGGCGGCGGGGCCGACCGGCGCGCCAGTTCCTGCGCAGCCGGCCGCAACGTATCGAGTTCATTCAGCAGAGGATGGCCGACATAGGTGCACGGCGGGCCGCCCAGCTTGCGGTGAACCTCGGGCTCGAACGGCAGAACGGCCAGAATCCGGTCGACATAAGCGCGCATTTTCCGCGCACGTCCCGGCCGCCACACCCACACCGTTGGCGAGACGTAATCAACAATCGGAATTGACGGATCTTGAGCGCGCACGCGACGGGCCACGCGATGAGTGAAATCCGGGCTGTCGATGATAACCAGAACGTCAGGCCGCTGTTTTAGGACTTCGTCCGTCGCCTCACGAATGCGGCGAAGGATCACCGGCAACCGCTTCGGGATGGCCATAAAACCAATGATCGCGAGTTCGTCGATCGGGACGACAGACATCATCCCCTGCTCGGCCATGTGACGACCGCCAACCCCGACGATGTTCGCTGCCGGCCCTAACCGCTCGCGCAAGGCCTTGATCAAGCCTGAACCGAGCCGGTCGCCGGATTCCTCAGCCGCGATCAGAAATATCGTCGGAGGCTTACGCGCATCAGCCCCGCCGGCGCTCACAGCGGCAATCCCGTAACGAAGAGCCCGGCCTGATCGGCCTTCGCGATCATCACATCCGCCTCGGCGACGAGCGTGTGACCGGCAACGGTGCCGATGCCTGCCAGCCCGGCGGCAATGACACCCTCAATGGTCTTCGGACCGAGCGTCGGAAGATCAAAACGCAAATCCTGCTGTGCCTTGGGCATTTTCACCAGCACGCCGCGTCCCGGTTTGGCGCGAATTCTTTTCTCCGCGCGCAGCCGCGTCACCCGCGCCAGAAGTCCGTCAGTGCCTTCGATATCTTCAACAGCCACCACGTGGCCGTCGATCACGACGACGCCCTGACCGACGTCGAAAGGACTGATCGCCCGCATCAGTTCACGCGCCTTGGCGATATCGGCGATGGCCTCGGCATCGGGCACGCGGCGTGTGAGGCTGCCCTCAGGCATCAGAAGTTCGGGAGCAACATCCTTGATACCGACGACACGAATTCCATGGCGCTCGAAAATACGGCTGACGCCCGTCAGGAGATGATCGTCGCCGCCGCGCAGCGCCGCCGCAATCGCGGGAATGGCGCGCAGCGTGCCCCAGTCGAGACGGATTTCCGACAATGCCGGGCGCACCAATCCGCCAATGAAGACGATATCGCGGCAGCCTTCGGAGCGCATCAGGCGGGTCAGCCGGCCGACCTGACCGAGCGCGACCCAGTGATGAGGATACTGCGCGACACGCTCGGGGTCACAGAATCCGCGGATCGCAAACAGAAACGGCGCGATCCCCCGCGCCCGCAGCAACTCCGCGACCGAAAACGGCAGCACACCGCTTCCCGCAACGATGCCGACTGTCGAGGACAATGCGGGAGCTGTCATCATCGGTTTTCGAGGTGAGCGCGCTCGGAGGGCTTGTTGGGATTGTTGTGCGCCATGCAAAGAGGCCGGTTGTCCCCCGCATCGATAAACGTCAAAATTTCCGAGATTGCAGGATCAGCACTCGCCATCGGCCGCAAAGCTTCAAGCCGCTCGGCGAAAATGCCGCCGCCGTGGAAAAGCTGCTGGTAGAAGTCCCGCACGACTTTCAGGCGAGAGCGTGTGAAACCGCGACGGCGCATGCCGACGACATTCATGCCTTCGAGATGCGCGAACTGGCCGCTCGCAAGTCCGTATGGAATGACGTCGTGACGCAGACCGGAGACACCGCCGATCATGGCCTGATGCCCGATCCGGACGAACTGATGGGCCGCCGACAGGCCGCCGAAATAAACAAAATCGCCGATCTCGCAATGACCGCCCAGCGTCGCGCTGTTGGCGAAGATCACATTGTCTCCGACAAGACAGTCGTGGCCGATATGGGAATACGCCATGAAGAAACCGCGCTTGCCGACGCGCGTCTTGCCGCCGCCTTTGACGGTGCCGACATTCATGGTCGCGCTCTCGCGGATGATGCAGCCCTCCCCGATGTCGAGCGTCGTCGGTTCGCCGCGATAGCCGAGATCCTGCGGCGCCATTCCGAGCGACGCGAATGGAAAGACCGTGCAGCCGGCACCGAGCGTGGTGTGGCCGCTGACGTTGACATGAGCGTGCAGCTTGCAGTCCGGGCCGATCGTCACGTTCGATCCCACGATGCAGTAAGGCCCGATCGAGACACCGTCGCCGATCACGGCTCCGTCCTCAATTCGCGCCGTTGGATCGATCTTGCTCATCAGCCCCTCTTGTCAACATACCTTTCGCTCAGCCGAAAACCGGACCGCGCAGACGATACGACACTTTTATAACGAACCCGATCCGCCATCCCGGATGAAAGATGGCGCGGTCATGGTCATGAATTGTTACGCATGATGACAAGGCACGTCAGTCGGCCAGCATCGCACCGACGTCGGCCTGGGCGACGATCTCACCGTTGACCTTGGCGTCGCCGTGAAACCACCACATGTCCCGCCGCCGCGTAACCAGCTTCATATGATAATGGATGATGTCGCCCGGCTTTGTCGGCTTGCGAAATTTGCACTTGTCGATGGTCAGGAAATAGACGGCCGTCGGACGGTCGGTCTCGGTCGACAGCATGCCGATCACGCCAGCGGTCTGCGCCATGCCTTCGATCATCAGCACGCCCGGATAGATCGGGCGGCCGGGGAAATGCCCCAGGAATTGCGGTTCGTTGGCGGAGACGTTCTTGATGCCGATGCCGCTGAAGTCCTTGCGAATGTCGATCACCCGGTCGATCAGCAGCATGGGATAGCGATGCGGCAGCGTTTTCAGAATCTGCCCGATGTCCACGGCCTCGATGGTGATTGGTGCCTGCTCGTCCATTATGTCTGTTCCCCGTCGCCCGAACCGGACGGCTTCGATTTCGATTTCCCGCTGCCTTCCCTGCCGAGGCGCTCCACCTCAAACAGCTCGCGAAAGAACTGCTTGATCGGCTTGGCCGGCGAACCGCCCCAGCGCGCGCCCGGCGGGACGTCTCCGAGTACACTGCTTCGTGCTGCAATCTGCGCGCCGTAGCCGATGGTCGCATGATCGCTCACGCCGGTTCTCGCCCCGAGGACGACGCCATCACCGAGCGTTGTACTGCCCGCGATTCCGCTTTGGCTGACGACGATGCAATTCCGCCCGATGGTCACGTTGTGACCGATCTGGACAAGGTTGTCGATCTTGCTGCCCTCGCCGATCACGGTGTCATTGAGCGCGCCGCGGTCGATGGTGCAGCCCGCGCCGATCTCGACCCCGTTCTGGATGATAACCCGCCCGGCCTGCGGCACCTTCAGATGGCCCTTCGCACCCATCAGGTATCCAAACCCGTCCTGGCCGATCCGGCAGCCTGGATGGATGATGACCTCGTTCCCGATCAGCGCGCAAAGAACCGACGCGTTCGGGCCGATATTGCAATCCCGGCCGATCCGGACCCCCGCCCCGATCACCGCGCCTGACCCGATCACGGTTCCCGATCCGATTTCGACGTCAGGTCCGATCACGGCCAGCGGATCGACCACCACGTCGTCCTCGAGATACGCCGAGGGATGCACCACGGCGCCCGCCGCGACCCCGCTGTTGTCGAACCACGAGGCAGGCCGCAACGTATCGGGATAGAGGGCGCGCATCGCCGTGACGAAGGCCTTGTAAGGCTCCGCGACGCGCAGAACCGCGACATGCGGGGGAACGCTGCCCTCCAGGCGCTCGTTCACCAGACACGCGCCGGCGTGCGTCTGCTCAAGTTGTCCGGCGTACTTCTTGTTTTCGCAGAACGTCAGGTGACCGGGGCCGGCACGATCGAGCGACGCCGCTCCCGCAATGACCTTATCAGCACGCGATTGGTCGGCGATTTGGGCTCCGGTCAACGCGGCAAGGTCTGCCAGCGTCACCGGTGAAGGACGTTTAAAGAATGTCCTCTGCGTCATTCCATCCGCCGCGGTCAGGGAAATGCACTTTCCCGCGACTCGAACTCCGGACCGCAGAAGGAAAATGCCTGTAACAAAACAGTCGAGCGGGTCCCAGCCGGATGGCTGGAACCCGCTATTTCGAAGTGCGAGCTCTTTATGAGCTCAGAATGACGTGCCGCCACCGAACCGGAATTCCTGTGTCCGGTCGTACTGGCTCTTGGACAGCGGGATCGCATAATCGAAGCGCAGCGGTCCGAATGGCGACTGCCAGATCAAGCCGACGCCGACCGAGGTCCGGATCAAGCCATTGTCGGCGCCGATCTGGAGGCACTGATTTTGGGCATTCAGCAGAGGCGATTGATTACATGAAGCGCCCGAAAGCGACGTCACCCCCTCATAGCCAAACACCGAACCGGCGTCGGCATAGATCGCGCCCTTCAGACCAACTTCCTTGGGCAGGAACCAGAACGGCATCTGCAACTCAGCCGAAGCGCCCCAGTACTTGGTACCACCCAGCGCATCGCCATAGCCCGTCGTTGCAAAGTTGCTGATATCACGCGGGCCAATGCCAACCGGCGCGAAGCCGCGCACAAGATTCGGTCCCATCTGGAAGTGATCCAGCATGCGGATACCCTTGCCGGTATCATTGAGCACACCACCCTGGAGACGCAGCACGCCGACAATGTCCGCCACGACCGGCGTATAGAGCTTCACGTCGCCCGTCGTCTTCAGGTAGCTCACGTCGCCGCCAACACCCGCGAAATCCTGGTTGAGAGTCGCGAGGATACCGCTGGTTGGATCCTTGTTGTTGTCGAGGGTGTTGTAGGCGAGCGTGTAGCCCACCGCCGAGGTAACAACCGGCCCCTTGGAAAGTCCCTGCTTCACAGCGACCGAAGCTTCGCCGTCGGCCAAACAGTTGTTTCCGCCAATCGCCCCGCTGAACGGACCAGGGTAGGTGGCTCCAGGGATAGAACCCGCCGGTCCACCGGCATTGATGAAACCAGGGGTTGGATAGTATCCCAGCGTGCCGTCTGCATTATTACAATTCTGCAAGTATGCCGGCAGCGTGATTTCCTGCCGCGAGATCGAGTAGCGCAACTGCAGGTTCAAATCTTCACGCAGCTGGAAGCCGAGACGCGGGCTGAAGCCGATCGTCTTCGAGTCATACGATACATAGTTCGAAGCGAGTTGCTTGCGCTGATAGAAGTCGAGACCCAGCGCGACGCGGTAGCCGAGCAGATACGGCTCGACGAACGAGAGCGAGTAGCCTTGCGTGCGCTGGCCGTACTGTACGGACGCCTTTGCATAGAGGCCACGGCCCAGCAGGTTACGCTCCGAGATGCTGACTTCGCCGAGGAAACCGTCCGCGGTTGAATAACCGCCGGACACCGAGAAGTCGCCGGTCGATTTCTCTTCAAGGTCGACGTTCAGAACCACGCGATCGGTTGACGAGCCTGGCTCGGAGTTGACCTTGACGGTCTTGAAGTAGTCGAGGTTCTTGAGGCGTCGCTCGGCGCGATCGACCAGCGCGCGGTTGTACGCGTCACCTTCCGAGATATCGAACTCGCGGCGGATAACGTAATCGCGGGTTCGCGTATTGCCGCGAACGTTGATTCGCTCGATGTAGACGCGCGGACCTTCGTCGATCGCAAACACGATCGAAACAGTGTGCGCTTCGAAATTGCGGTCGCCGCGCGGCTTCACCGTCGCGAAAGCATAACCGCGCCGCGACGCTTCGATCGACATCTCCTCAACCGATTTTTCAACGGCTTCGGCGTTGTAGACCGAGCCCACGCTGACGCGCGACAGGCTGCGGAACGAGTTGCCGTCGAGCGAAGCGATGCTGGACTGGAAGTCGACAGAACCGACACGGTACTGCTGGCCTTCCTCGATCTTGAAGGTCACGAGGAAGCCCTTGCGCTCAGGATCATACTCCGTCAGCGCGGCGACGATCTGGACGTCGGCATAGCCGTTCTTGAGGTAATACCTGCGCAGAATGTCGCGATCGGCCTCGATGCGGTCCGGATCATAGGTGTCGTTGGAACCGAGGAAGCTGAGGAAGTTGGTTTCACGGGTCTTGATCACGTCCCGCAGGCGGTAGGCCGAATAGGCCTGGTTGCCGACGAACTCGATCGACTTCACGCCGGTCTTTACGCCTTCGGTGATCTCGAAGACCAGATCGACGCGATTGTTCGGCTGCTCGATGATCTTGGGCTCGACCTTGACGTCGTAACGGCCGTTGCGGCGATAGATTTCGGTGATGCGCGCGGTATCTGACTGAACCATCGCCCGCGACAGGGTTCCGCGAGCCTTGGACTGAACTTCCGCCGAAAGCTGCTCGTCCTTGACCTTCTTGTTGCCTTCGAAGGCGACCCGGCCAATGACAGGATTCTCTACGACCACGACGACCAGCCGGCCGCCGGCCTGGTTGATCTTCACGTCCTGGAACAGGCCGGTCTCGATCAGAGCCTTCAGGCCGTCATCGATACGCGCGCTGTCGAGGCGCCCGCTGGGACCCGGCTTGAAATAGGAACGGATGGTATCGGCTTCGATCCGGCGGTTGCCTTCCACGCCAATGGAAGCCGCGGTCTGGGCAACAGCCTGCGACGATACGAGCGAGGCCGTCGCCACAGCGGCGACCGGCAAAGCAATCATGATCAGGGCAGCGGTCAAACCGCCCCGTAGCACTCGCAATCCAACCATCATGCGCCAGGCGCCCTTGTCATTCCAAAGCCGGTCCGTTGCCGGGCCGGGAGATTCCCCAAATATTGCACTGCTTGTAGCCAATTTTGCCTAACGGGCAAACGTCCTTTCGCAGCGCAATTCCAATTTCCCAACAAGACGTTGCTGATCGGCCACGCTTGTAAAAAAGCCGCAATCAGGACGCGGCCAAATGCAGGATGTCGTTGTAAGTCGCGAAGATCATCAACATCAGCACAAGCGCCAGCCCCACCCGGAAACCCAGCTCCTGCGAGCGCTCCGACAACGGCTTTCCCCGCACCGCTTCGACGGCATAGAACAAAAGGTGCCCGCCATCGAGAAGCGGGACCGGAAACAGGTTGAGAAGGCCGATCGAGACCGAAAGGACCGCGGCGAGGTGAATCAGCGCCGCGAGACCGATGGTGGCGACCTGACCGGAGATCTGGGCGATTCGAATCGGCCCCCCGACCTGATCCGCATTCTCCCGGCCGGTGAAGATTCCGCCGATATAGGCAACGGTGCGGTCAACAACGAACCATGTCTCCTTGACGCCCAGCCAAACAGCGGTCGCTGGATTCACTGGTTTGGTGACGGTGTCGCCGGGACCCGTTGCGCGGGTGATTCCGAGAATGCCGACCCGATGAACGTTGCCGAAGGTGTCCTTGATTTCGCGAAGCTGGGGCGTTCCGGTCAGTTTCACGACCTCGTCGCCGCGCTTGACGGTGAAGACCAGCGGCGTGCCCGCCTTGGTGCTCACGAGGCGCTGCATATCGGTGAAGCTTTCGATCGCATCGCCGTTGATCGCGGTCACGACGTCGCCAGGCTTGAAGCCGGCCGCGGACGCCGCGCTGTTTTCCTGGATGGAATCGACGCGTGCGGTCTGGCTCGGCTTGCCGAAGAATGTGAAGAGAGCCGCGAAAATGACGATCGCGAGCAGGAAATTCGCGATCGGACCAGCAGCCACAATCGCTGCGCGCGGCCCAACCTTCTTGTGATGGAAACTGACACTGCGCTCTTCAGCCGTCATGGTCTGGAGCGTTTCGGAGGACGGCGTGCTTGCCTCGGAATCATCGCCAAAGAACTTGACGTACCCGCCGAGCGGAATCGCCGACACCTTCCAGCGCGTGCCGTGGCGGTCGTTGAAACCGAACAGTTCCGGCCCGAAGCCAAGCGAGAACGTTAAGACCTTCACCCCGGCCCAGCGGGCGACGAGGAAATGGCCAAGTTCATGAAAGAAAACAACGATGGTCAGGACGAAGAGGAAGGGGATGATGTAGCCGATCAGGCCATGACTCAACGTATTGAAACCATTCAGGAAAAAATCCACAACTCAATCCCTCACCAGCAGGCCGCCCGGCCCGGTCCCCAACGATCTAGGATGCCTTTAAGGCAATTTGAGGCAAGAGGGTGACGGCTATATTTCGCGCGTCATGGTCAACAGAAATCGCGTCATCCGCCGACGTCAGCGGCGCGAGATTCCCTGCCCGAACCCAGTTGTTCATGGTGGCTTCGACGAGTTGCGCGATGCCGCCAAACCGGATCCTCTGATCGACGAAAGCGGCCACGGCGACTTCGTTCGCCGCATTGTAGACGGTGGTTGCGCCATTGCCGGTGCGCAGCGCGTCATAGGCGAGTTTCAATCCGGGGAACCGCTCATAATCAGGCGCCTCGAACGTCAACGAGCCGATTTTGGCGAGATCCAGCGTCGCGGCACGTCCGACGATGCGATCCGGCCAGCCGAGGCAATGCGCAATCGGCGTCCGCATGTCGGGCGTTCCCAACTGCGCCATGACGGAACGGTCGGAAAACTCGACCATGCCGTGAACGATGGACTGCGGATGCACCAGCACGTCGATTTCATCCGGTGACAGGGCGAACAGATAGGAGGCTTCGATAACCTCCAGCCCCTTGTTCATCATCGACGCAGAATCGATGGTAATCTTCTGGCCCATGCTCCAGTTCGGGTGCTTCAGCGCCTGTGCCAGCGTGGCCTGGGCGATGTCGGCGGCCTTCCAGGTGCGGAACGGGCCGCCCGAGGCGGTGATAATGACGCGGACCAGTTCTTCGCGGTTGCCAGATGCCAGCGCCTGAAACAGTGCGTTGTGTTCGGAATCCGCCGGTAGGATGCATGCGCCCGCCTTGGCGGCGCGATCCATGAAGAAATCGCCGGCGCAAACAAGGCATTCCTTGTTGGCGAGCGCAATCGTCGCGCCGCGATCGGCGGCCGCAAGCGCAGGTTTCAGTCCCGCCGCGCCGCTCACCGCCGCCATCACCCAATCGGCTGGACGTTCCGCCGCCTCGATGATGGCGCTGTCGCCAGCACCAAACGCAATGTTGGTTCCGGCGAGCGCGTTGCGCAGTTCCCCGAGCTTCGAGGCATCCGCTACCGCGACAAACCGCGCACCAAATTCCTTCGCGAGTTTCGCAAGTCCCTCGACGTTGCCGTTGGCGGTCAGCGCCTCGACCTGGTAGCGCTCGGGAGACGCGCGCAGCAGATCCATCGTGCTGTCGCCGATGGAGCCCGTGGCGCCCAGCACCGTAATGGTCCGCACGGCGGATGCCGCAGCCTTGTTGTTACGCAACGGAACAGCGTTCATCAGATCACCAAACCATGAAACCGCGGCCGACACTATCGAGGCCGCCGCGCATAAAGCCAATAAAGGCAGCGAAAACAATCGCCGCAACGAAACCGTCGAGCCGGTCCAGCAATCCGCCGTGACCGGGAATGATATGGCTCGAATCCTTGACGTCGAAGCGGCGCTTCACCGCAGATTCGAACAGGTCGCCGAACTGCGAGACAATCGACAGCACGGTGCCGAACAGGAGCAGCGGAAGCATCTTGCCGAAACCGAGCAGCGCGAATCCCGCCGCGATCACGAGGCTGAGCACCAGCCCGCCGATCGCGCCCGCCCATGTTTTCTTAGGGCTGACCCGCGGCCAGAGTTTTGGCCCGCCAATGCCGCGTCCCGCAAAGTAACCGCCGATGTCGGTCACCCATACAATGAGCAGAACAAACATCAGCGCGACGAATCCAGAGTCCGCGTCGCGCCGCACGATCATCGAAGCGATCAATGCGGCAGCCGCATAAACCAGTCCGCTTGCAACCCATCCGCGCTGTCCGCGTGCGAGACCCGCAGCCAGCACAATTCCGACAGTCACGATCCCGAATGCGAGATCCGTCCGTCGCGTCATCAAACAGATGCCCGCAACAGCGAGCGCAGCTATTCCCGTTGCCGCAACCAGACGATTGCCGGAGACGCCGACGATCATCAGCCACTCGAAATACAGCAAGGCCGCGGCCGCGATCACGATGCAGGTCCATGGCCAGCCGCCGATCCAGGCCACGGCAATGGTCAGCGGAGCAAGCACCAGCGCCGCGACGACGCGCATGTAGAGATTGCTCGATCCTTTCGCGGTATCGGTCGCTGGAGTCTCCGGGGCCACGCCGCTCACGATCCGGTTTTGGCGACCAGCCCGCCGAAACGGCGTTCGCGGGTCGCGTATTCGGCAATCGCGCCTTCGAGCGCAGCCTTGTCGAAGTCCGGCCAGTGAATCGGGACAAACACCAGTTCGCTGTAAGCCGCCTGCCACATCAGGAAATTCGAGAGGCGCTGTTCGCCGCTGGTGCGGATGATCAGATCGGGGTCCGGAATGTCCGGCGCATCCAGGTAGCTGCCGAGCGTATCGGTGGTGATCGTTGCCGGATCGCGCTTGCCCTCGGCGACTTCGCGCGCGAGCCGCTGTGCTGCGTTGGCGATCTCCTGCCGCGATCCGTAATTAAAGGCCACGACGAGCGTGAGCCGGGTGTTGTTCCGCGTCAGTTCCTCGGCTTCGTTGAGCAGCACGCAGATATCGGACTCGAGTCCGCCGCGTTCGCCGATGACGCGGACCCGGACACCGTCAGCATGCAGCGTCGCAAGATCGTTACGGATGAAGCGGCGCAGCAGGCCGAACAGATCGCCGATCTCGCTCGCAGGCCGTGACCAGTTCTCGGAACTGAACGAGAAGATCGTGAGATAGGAAATCCCGAGTTCGTGCGATGCGCCTACCACCTTGCGCAGCGCATCGACACCGCGGCGGTGTCCCTCGGCGCGAGGCAATCCCCTCGCCGCCGCCCAGCGTCCATTGCCGTCCATGATGATCGCGACATGCCGAGGCGCATCGGCACGATCCGATTCTCCTGGCTTTGGCATGGCGCCGTTCGACATTCGCGATCTCTCAAACGGTGAGAATTTCTTTTTCCTTGGTCGCGAGCGCCTTATCGACGTCAGCGATGGCAGCATCGGTCACCTTCTGAACCTCGTTCGAAAGGCGCTTCTCATCGTCCTCGGAGATCTGGTGATCCTTTTCGAGCTTTTTGAGGACATCAAGTCCATCACGGCGCACGTGACGAACCGCAACGCGTGCGGCCTCGGTATATTTGTGCGCGACCTTTACGAGTTCCTTGCGGCGCTCTTCGTTGAGCTCGGGAATCCGCAAGCGGATGACCTGGCCTTCGGTCGCCGGGCTGAGGCCGAGATTGGAATTCACGATCGCGGTCTCGACCGCCTTCACCATCGACTTGTCCCAGACCTGAACCGACAGCAGACGCGGCTCCGGCACACTGACGGTCGCCACCTGGTTGAGCGGCATATGGCTGCCGTAGGCCTCGACCTGAACCGGCTCGACCATCGAGATCGCGGCACGGCCGGTGCGCAACCCGCCCAGTTCGTGCTTGAGCGAATTGATCGCGCCTTCCATCCGGCGCTTCAGATCGTTGATATCGAAATTCCCGGCCGCCATGTGATGCTACTCCTTCAAGTCTGACGCAGCTTAAATGATCAGCCGCATCGCGTATCTTATTGTTCAGGCACGACTTTCAGCCGTCGCACCACCGCAGCCTCCGCGCCTTAACCGGAGACGATCGTGCCCTTGCCCTTGCCGCTCAGGATGGCGCCGATCGAGCCCGGCTCCGCGATTGAGAACACGATGATAGGCAAGGACGTTTCACGGGCAAGCGCGAAGGCCGTCGCGTCCATCACCTTATAGCCGCCTTCCACCGCCTGCGAATGGCTCAACCGTTCAAATCGCTTGGCGGATGGGTCCTTCTTCGGATCGGCGCTGTAAACCCCGTCGACATTGGTGGCCTTGAGGACCGCCTGCGCACCGATTTCGGATGCACGCAATACCGCCGTGGTGTCGGTCGTGAAGTACGGATTGCCGGTGCCGCCGGCGAGCAGCACGATGCGGCCCTCGGCGAGATACCGGTGAGCCGCCGCGCGGGTGAAAAGTTCGCTGATCTGGGGCATCACGAACGCGCACAGAGTACGGGCCGACTGGCCCTTGCGCTCAAGTGCCGATTCGAGGGCCAGACAATTCATCACGGTGGCGAGCATGCCCATCGTATCGCCGGTGGTGCGGGACACGCCGCGCGAGGATACTTCGACACCGCGAAAGATGTTGCCGCCGCCGACGACGACGGCGATCTCGATGCCAAGTTCCCGCGCCTTGATGATGTCGCTGGCGATCCGGTCGATGGTGGGCTGATGAATGCCGAAGGATTGGTCGCCGGCGAGATATTCGCCGGAAACCTTGATCACGACACGTCGATAAGACGGTTCAGCCATA
Organism: Afipia sp.; assembly: GCA_017474385.1. GTDB lineage: Bacteria > Pseudomonadota > Alphaproteobacteria > Rhizobiales > Xanthobacteraceae > Afipia. The sequence continues at coordinate 18,977 of JAFVHU010000112.1, forward strand.
CGATCGCTCACTCATTCGAATTGAGCGCATTCCAGAGCAAAACAGGGTGCTTGCTGAATACGCCCAGGATCCCGATCGGCGCGCGTCGTCTCGTTACCCCTGACCGGCAGCGGCGGCGACTTCAGCGGCGAAATCGGATTCCTGCTTCTCGATTCCCTCGCCCAGAGCATAGCGCACAAACCCGGCAACCTTGATAGGCGCGCCGACCTTGCCCTCAGCTTCCTTCACGGCCTGCGCCACGGTCTTGGCGCTGTCGTGGATAAACGCCTGCTCCAGCAGGGTAACTTCCTTGTAGTAGGTCTTGAGACCCGATTCGACGATCTTGGCGATCATCGCATCCGGCTTGCCCTGCTGGCGGTACTTGTCCGCCATCACGTCCTTTTCGCGGCTGACCAGCGCAGGATCGAGACCCGCGGCGTCGAGCGCCTGGGGGTTGGATGCGGCAACATGCATCGCGATCTGGCGAGCGAGGGCTGCCAGCTCATCCTTCTTGCCGGTGGATTCCAGCGCGACGATCACGCCCATCTTGCCAAGGCCGTCGATCACGGCGCCATGGACGTAGCTTCCGACAACGCCATCGCTGACCGAAAGTTCGGCCGCGCGGCGCAGCGTCATGTTTTCGCCGATGGTCGCAATCGCGTCCGCGATGGCGCGATCGACGTCGAATTCGCCGACCTTGGCAGCCTTGATCTTCTCGACATCGGCGCCGGCCTTGAGCGCAACCTGGCCGATCATCTTGACCAGGCCCTGGAACTGCTCGTTGCGCGCGACGAAGTCGGTCTCGGAATTGACTTCGACGAGAACGCCCTTCTTGCCGTCGGTGACGGCGGCGATCAAACCTTCAGCCGCAACGCGGCCGGACTTCTTCGCGGCCTTGGAGAGGCCCTTCTTGCGCAGCCAGTCAACCGCCGCGTCGATGTCGCCTGCGGTTTCAGTGAGGGCCTGCTTGCAATCCATCATGCCCGCGCCGGTTTTCTCGCGCAGATCCTTGACCATTGCCGCTGTGATTGTTGCCATTGCCGGATGTCCTTTGCCTGTGCGGGCCGCGCGGCGCAGCGATTGCTGGCTAGCCGGATTCGACGCGCAGGATTTTTCTAGTCGGGGAATGTCGCGGCCGGATGAACCGGCCGCGATACGTTTAAGGCTTATTCCGCGTCCGCGGTCAGCGCCTTGGACTGGGCGACCCAGCCATCGGCACGCGCCGGCAGACCGACTTCTTCGCCGATCTTGTGGGCGGTGTCGTGATCGAGCTCGGCGAGCTGCCAGTAGTGGAAAATGCCGAGATCGTTGAACTTCTTCTCGATCGCGCCGGACACGCCGGTCAGCTTCTTGAGATCGTCGGCAACGCCGCGCGGACCCGCGAGACCCTGGAAGCCTTCCGACTTGGCAGGCGCAACGGCTTCCGGCGTCGGGTTGGCGAGAGCACCGATGTCGATGCCTGCGCCGCCCTGAGCGCGCGAAATGCCATCGATCGCCGCGCGGGCGATGAGATCGCAATACAGCGAGATCGCACGGCCGGCGTCGTCATTGCCGGGAACCACGTACGAGATGCCCTTCGGATCGCAGTTGGTGTCGACGATCGCAGCGACCGGAATGTTGAGGCGCTGGGCCTCCTGGATCGCGATGTCTTCCTTGTTGGTGTCGATCACGAAGATCAGGTCGGGCAGACCGCCCATGTCCTTGATGCCGCCGAGCGAGCGATCGAGCTTGTCGCGCTCGCGCTGAAGCGTCAGGCGCTCCTTCTTCGTGTACTGGTGGCCTTCACCCGAAGCGAGCATCTCGTCGAGCTGGCGCAGACGCTTGATCGAACCGGACACGGTCTTCCAGTTGGTCAGCGTGCCGCCGAGCCAGCGCGAGTTGACGAAGTACTGCGCGGAACGCTTCGCAGCGTCGGCCACGCCGTCCTGCGCCTGGCGCTTGGTGCCGACGAACAGGATACGGCCGCCCTTGGCGACGGTGTCGCTGACAGCCTGCAGCGCGCGGTGAAGCAGCGGCACAGTCTGGGCAAGGTCGATGATGTGAATGTTGTTGCGGGCACCGAAGATGTAATCCGCCATCTTCGGATTCCATCGGTGAGACTGGTGACCAAAGTGCACGCCAGCTTCCAAAAGCTGACGCATAGAAAATTCAGGTAACGCCATAGTTCAATTCTCCGGTTGGTTCCTCCGGAAGCGTGTGAGCAGACGAGCCGCAAACCAAAATGACTTGCGTCCCGGTTGCCACCGGACGGCTTTTGAGAGCCATGCTTCCGTGTGAGATGCGCGGCTTATAACCGCCGCGCCGCGTCGAAGCAAGGATTTATGGCCGTTTTTCTTGGCCTTCAAGGCCCTGCGAAACGCCGGCCGGAGCATGGTCCGGCCGGCTCGCATTCAGCATTTTGGAACATTCGGCGGGCATCGCTTGACCGCCGCCGGAGCCGGTCGCGGCGGCGGGGCCGCCCGTGGTGGCGGCGCAGCCGGGCGTGGCGGTGCCATTTGAGGCCGGGGCGCCATCTGAGGACGCGGAGGCGGCGCAGCCGGCCGCTGGAACTGCGGCTGGGGACGCGGCGCCATCTGAGGCTGGGGCCTCGGGGCCATTTGCGGCCGCTGGAATTGCGGCTGCGGGCGCGGAGCCGCCTGCGGCGGCCGCTGGAACTGAGGCTGCGGCCGTTGAACCTGCGGTCGCGGAGCAACCTGAGGCCGTGACTCAGGCCTCTGGAACTGCGGACGAGGCTGTCCCGTTGGCTGCTCCGGACGAACCTGCGGGCTTACCGCTGGTCCTGACGGAGCGGCAGCGCCCGGCTGAACCGACGGCCGCGCAAGGCCCGGCCTGCCGCCGGGACCCCGGTCACCTCGACCGGGTCGGCCATCCTGTCCCGATTGCGGGCCCGTCGCGCCAGGCGCCGGCAACACGCCAGGCAACGGACGCGCGCCGGGACTGGGCCGTCCGCCCGGCCCTGCGCCCGGGGTTTGCCCCGGCAGCACATTGTCCGGCCTCAGATTGCCCGGCCGGACACCGCCGGGTTGCAGCTCGGGTCGTCCCTGTTGTCCCGGACCACCCGGACGGCCCGCTCCCGGCAGAACGCCCGGAGGTGCCGCGACCTTGCCCTGACGAATCAGGTTTGCCCGCCGCGTCGCCGATGGCGGCAAGGCCGGAGCAAATGCGGGACGGGCCGTCGCTACGCCGCCCGGTCCACCGGGTCGTCCCGGCCTGAACTGACCACCGGGCCCGAACTGGCCACCGGGTCGGCCGGGCCGATTAATTCCCTCCGGCGGACGCCGGTTGATGATGGTGTTGATGACTTCCCTGTTGTGGATGTTCGTGAACAGGAAACGGTTGATCGGCGGACGCACGTAGATCGGCGGCCGGATGAAGATCGGGATCGGAATGAACACCGGCTGCGGCAGATAATAGGCATCGGCGTAATAGATCGGCGGATCAAGGACGATGAAATCGTCCGGCGGCGGCGGCAGGAAGAAGATCGGCGGCGGCGGCGGCGGCGCGAACGCGAACACCGGATCGTCGAACATCAGATACGGCCGATCGACATACTCGTATTCGTAGTCCGGAGGCGGCGGCACGTCATAGGCGTACGCGTCAAAGGTTTCAGGCGGCTCCAGCGCCGCAGCGATATTGGCGAGCCTGCGCCGCGCGTCGGCGGCATGCGGTCCCCTCGGATAGCGCTTCAGATAGGACCAGTAAGCCTGCTGCGTATTCGCGCGATAGGTCTGCCGCCATGTGATCGCCTCGCGGCGTGCGGCGATGATCGCCCTCACCCGCTTCGCCATCGGATCGTCCGGATAGGCCGCGAGGAAGGCTTCGTAGTCGGCAATCGTGTCGCGCTCGATCGCTGCCGTGTAAGCCTCCTGCGCGCTGAAATCGCGAATGGGTTTCGAGCGCGCAGCAACGTCCTGATCGGCCTGAACCGGCGGTGCGTCCGGCGCGCGTTCGAAGAACACGAAGTTGCCTTCGAACTTCTGCGCGTCCCACGGCACCTGCGCGCCCTTGGTTACGTCATTCACACGCAGCCGCACGCGGTTGAAAACCTCGGGGAGCGAAATGCCGCCGGTGCGCATCATCTCCGCCAGCGCCTGCGCATACGGGCCGTAGTTGCCGGTGGGGTTCGGCGCCATCGTGCCCGGCGCAGCGTTGAACGCGATCAGGCTCCTGGGATCGGGTTCGATGAGAGCAAGGCCGCCCGCGAGCGGCTGGCCTTCTTTCGCGAAGGGATGATTGTACGCCGCATCGAGCACGACAACGGTGCCCTTCAGCGGCAGTGACGACAACTGACGGATGTAATCGCCGACCCGCAGGCCTTCGACCGGAACGTCGGTGTCGCGCACCATGCTGGCGTCGACCGGCACAAAATAGTTCTCGCCCGCGAGCTGAAGGCCGTAGCCGGCGAGATAAATCATCGCGACGGTATCAGGGCCCGCCTTCTGCGCTTTCTGGATGAAGTCGCGGAATGTCTGCCGCAGCGTCTCGCCGTCGAGGTCGCGCGCGCCGACCACATCGAAGCCGGCGGCCTGCAAGGTCTGGGCGATCAGACCGGCGTCATTGGCCGCGGTCGCCAGCGGCGCGCTCTGATAATTGCCGTTGCCGATGACCAGCGCGATGCGGTTCTGCTGGCCCTGCGCGGGCGGCGGGGTTTGCGCATGAAGTGGCAACGCCATCGCCGAGAAAGCCAGCACCGCCGCGACGCCGAAGAACCTGCTCATTCCGCGCATGACACCATTCCCGTTCGGCCCAACGGCGCAGTCAACTCCGCGCCGCATGAACATTGTTTGAACGAAAGATAGTCGGAATAAGGCGGCGGCCCCCAAGGTAACCGTCAACGGCAGCCGTCAGATCGTTTGCACATCCACCACGCCGGAGACCGCCTTGAGCGCGCCGGCGATCTGCGGCGACACCTTGAAGCGGCCCGGAAGCTTCATTTCGACCTCGGTCTGAAGATCGAGCATCATGATCAGGGTGACCTCGCCGTCGCCGGCCGGCGGCACCGAAGACGCCCTCGCCGGCTGAAGCTTGTTGCCCCCGCCGGTCGCGGCCTGATGACCTTCCAGACGCTTGGCGATCGACTCCAGCGGCTTGTCGTCGCGAACGAAAATCCGCAGGCCCTTCTGGGTTTTGGCGGCGGCATCGTCGAGCGGCTCCGCATGCAGAATCCGCGCGCGCACGTCTTCGCCCTGAAGCTCCGCACCGAGCTGCATGAGCACCGCCGATCCCGGTTCAAGCACGTCGCGATACTGCGCCAGCCCTTCCGAAAACAGAACGGCCTCGAAATGGCCAGTGGGATCGGACAGCCCGATGATGCCCATCTTGTTGCCGGTCTTGGTACGCCGCTCCATCCGCGACACCACCGTCGCGGCAACCCGTCCAGCGGTCGCACCGGTTTTCACCGCGCGGGAGAACTCGCTCCACGACTGCACGCGCAGGCGCTTCAGCGCCGTGGCGTAATCGTCCAGCGGATGGCCCGACAGGAAGAAACCGATGGCGTCGTATTCGCGGCGCAGCCGGTCCGCCGGCAACCAGGACTCGAGATTCGGAAGCACGATGCTCGGCGCGTCCGCCATGCCGCCGAACATGTCGTTCTGTCCGATCGTTGTGGCTTCATGGCTGCGCTGACACGCGGCGACAATGGCATCGGCGCCGGCGAACACCCGCGCACGATTTGCATCGATGGTGTCGAACGCCCCCGCCGCCGCGAGACTTTCCACCACGCGCTTGTTGATCGCACGCGGGTTCACGCGCGAGGCGAAATCGGCCAGCGAGGTGAAGGCGCTGTTCCCCCGCGCCTCGACGATCATTTCGACAGCCTGAGCGCCGACGCCCTTCAACGCCGCCAGCGCGTAGTAGATCGTCTTGTCGTTGACCTCGAAGGTCGCGCCGGAGCGATTGACCGACGGCGCCTCGACCTTGATGCCGAGCCGCTGGGCCTCGGCGCGGAATTCCGACAGCTTGTCGGTATTGTTCATATCCAGCGTCATGGACGCGGCGATGAACTCCACCGGATAGTGCGCCTTCATGTAAGCGGTCTGGTACGACACCAGCGCGTAAGCCGCCGCGTGGCTCTTGTTGAAGCCGTAGTCGGCGAACTTCGCGAGCAGTTCGAAGATGGTTTCGGCCTGCCCTTTCGGCACCCCGTTCTTCACAGAACCGGCGACGAAACCGGCGCGCTGCTTGTCCATTTCCGCGCGGATCTTTTTACCCATCGCGCGGCGCAGCAGGTCAGCATCCCCGAGCGAGTAGCCGGCCATGACCTGCGCGATCTGCATCACCTGTTCCTGATAGATGATGACGCCGAATGTTTCCTTCAGGATCGGCTCGAGCATCGGATGCAGGTATTCCGGCTCCTCGTCGCCGTGCTTGCGCGCGCAGTAGGTCGGAATGTTCGCCATCGGACCCGGACGATAGAGCGCAACCAGCGCGATGATGTCCTCGAAGCGGTCGGGGCGCATGTCGACCAGCGCGCGCCGCATGCCCTGACTTTCAACCTGGAACACGCCGACCACTTCGCCGCGCGCCAGCATCTCGTAGCTTTGCTTGTCGTCCAGCGGCAAATGCGCAAGGTCGACGTCAACGCCGCGCTGCTTGAGCAGCTTCACCGCGACATCGAGCACCGTCAGAGTCTTCAGGCCGAGGAAGTCGAACTTCACCAGCCCCGCGGGCTCGACCCACTTCATGTTGAACTGGGTGACCGGCATGTCCGATTTCGGATCGCGGTACATCGGCACCAGCTCAGAGAGCGGCCGGTCGCCGATCACGATGCCGGCGGCATGGGTCGAAGCATGGCGGGTCAGGCCTTCCAGACGCTGCGCGATGTCGAACGCGCGCGCCACCACCGGATCCTCATCGCGGAACGCCTGCAACTTGGGTTCGCTGGCGATGGCCGCCGACAGCGTCACGGGCGCGGCCGGATTCTGCGGCACCAGCTTGGTAAGCCGGTCCACCTGCCCGTAAGGCATCTGCAACACACGGCCGACGTCGCGCAGCACGCCCCGCGCCTGCAACGTTCCGAAGGTGATGATCTGGCCGACCTGATCGCGGCCGTAGCGCTCCTGCACGTAGCGGATCACCTCGCCGCGCCGGTCCTGACAGAAGTCGATGTCGAAGTCCGGCATCGAGACGCGTTCCGGATTGAGGAAGCGCTCGAACAGCAGACCGAACCGGATCGGATCGAGGTCGGTAATGGTCAATGCGTAAGCCACCAGCGAGCCTGCGCCCGAACCGCGGCCCGGCCCGACCGGAATGCCCTCGGACTTCGCATGCTTGATGAAGTCCGAGACGATCAGGAAGTATCCCGAATAGTTCATCCGGGTGATGACATCGATCTCGAAGGCAAGACGGGCGCGGTAATCTTCTTCCGTGACACCCGGAGCAAGTCCGTAAGCCTTCAGACGCCAGGCCAATCCCTCTTCCGCCTGACGCCGCAACTCGACGGCTTCGTCACTCTCGGCATCCGCAGCATTGGCGCTTCCGACCACCGTGAAGCGTGGCAGGATCGGCTTGCGCGTCTTGGGACGGAACGAGCAGCGCCGCGCGATCTCAACGGTCGACGCCAGCGCTTCCGGCAGATCGGCGAACAGCACGGCCATCTCGGCCCGCGTCTTGAAGCGATGATCCGGCGTCAATTGATTGCGGTCGGTTTCCGACACCAGACGGCCGCCTGCGATGCAAAGCAGCGCATCGTGCGCCTCGTAATCGTCGGCGGTGGCAAAATACGGCTGGTTGGTCGCGACCAGCGGCAGACCCATGGCATAGGCCATGTCGATCAGCGCAGCTTCGCAGCGGCGTTCGCTCTCAAGTCCGTGGCGCTGCAATTCGATGTAGAGCCGGTCGCCGAACAGTTTTGCGAGGATGTCGCAGCGTGCCTGCGCCAGCGCCGTGTGATCGGCGTTGATGGCCTGCCCGATCGGCCCTTCCGGCCCGCCGGTCAGCGCGATCAGCCCGGCGGTCTCGCCCTCCAGCCACTCGATCTTGATGTGAGGGGTCTGATTGACCGGCGTGTCCTGAAACGCACGGGAATTCAGCTTCATCAGGCTGCGGTAGCCGTCTTCGTTGGTCGCGAGCAGAACGAGCCGCGCGGGGTGAAGCGCGTTCCGGGATGCGGGATCCTGATCGCCGAAATCGGTCGTCACGGCGCAGCCGGTAATCGGCTGGATGCCGTAGCCGGCCAGCTTGTCGGAAAATTCCAGCGCGCCGAACATGTTGTCATTGTCGGTCAACGCCAGTGCAGGCTGATGGTCAGCCTTGGCGAGGTCCAGCAGCTTGCCGATGGTCATCGACCCTTGCAGCAGCGAATAAGCCGAATGCACGTGCAGATGGACGAATCCGGGATCCGACGCGGCTGACTTCGGCGAAACAGTTTTGGACATGCTGACCTTAGCAACTCTCTTGGCAACCTTCGCAAGCGCCGTTCATCGAATTGATGAACCGGCTGCGATAGATAAAAGAACGACAACGACTCAGAAGCGTCGATGGTGGTGCCTTGTACAATGGGTGTCCACGCAGAAGACGCGGACCCGTCGATTATGCCGGGTCCATCATCGTTTTCCCCAGCCCCGGACGGTTCCGAGGCTGGGCAAGGTCACTACATCTGAGGGATGACCTGCGCCCAGATCGCGATCATTCCGACGAAAAGTACAACCGAGGTCAGCGCAGCAGCTTCTTCAACGAATGTCTTCAACATGACCGAACTCCCTATCGACGCTCTATCGACTCTATGAGAACGTAATAAGAACATTGTTCCTTTTTTGTTCTCAGAGTCAAGCGCCGGAAATTCGGCCACGGGCCATGTTCTGGCCAGTGCTAACAAAACGTAAACGGCCAGCCGCATTCGGAAATCCATCAACAGCTACGCGGGAACGTGAGTTGACGGACGCAACGGGAAACGGTCTGGCTTCACCATCAAAAATCCGGGGATTGACCCGGCAGGAGAACACCATGCGCAGCTATCTTTTGGCCCTCGCCGTGCTCGGCGCCGGCTTCGCCGTCCAGTCCGCCCCGGCGGAAGCCCGGAATTATCCGTTCTGCCTTCAGGGCCGGGATATTTCCACAGGCCAGGGTGATTGCAGCTACGCGACCTATCAGCAGTGCCAGGCCACCGCGGCTGGAACTTACGCAGGCTGCTACGCCAATCCCTACTATGTGTATGACGATGAAGACCGGGCGGTCTCTCAGCCGCGCCGCCGCGCGCCGCGGCCCTACTACTGAGTTGCCGGGATCAGTCGAGCTCGATGACGTGACCGTCCTGGAGCGAGACGCGGCGGTCCATCCGCGCAGCCAGATCCATGTTGTGCGTCGCGATCAGCATCGCGACGCGGGTCGCCCGCACAAGCTGGGTCAGGGCGTTGAACACATGGTCCGCAGTATGCGGATCGAGATTTCCGGTCGGCTCGTCCGCGAGCAGAACCCGAGGCGCGTTGGCAACCGCGCGCGCAATTGCCACACGCTGCTGCTCGCCGCCTGACAATTCCGCCGGCCGGTGAGTCACACGTTCCGCCAGACCGAGATAGGCCAGAATTTCCTGCGACCGCTTCACGGTCTCCTTGCGCGGCAGGCCGCGGATCATCTGCGGCATCATCACGTTCTCGAGCGCCGAGAACTCCGGCAACAACCGGTGGGACTGGTAGACGAAACCGATATCGGTGCGGCGGATCTGCGTCCGCTCAACGTCGGACAGGCCAGAGGTCGCAGTGCCCCCGACGTAGACTTCGCCCTCGTCGGCCTGCTCCAGCAGACCGGCAATATGCAGCAGCGTCGATTTGCCGGTGCCCGACGGCGCGACCAGCGCAACGGACTGTCCTTCCCACAGCGCCAGACTGGCGCCGTCCAGAATGGTCAGCGTGGCTTCGCCTTGTTTGTAGCGCCTGCGGACGTCGTGCAGATAAACGACCGGAACGCCATTTTCCCCCTGCTCCATCTGTGTGCTCATTCGTACCTGAGCGCTTCGATGGGATCGAGACGCGCGGCCCGCCATGACGGATACAGCGTCGCCAGGAACGACAGCGTCAATGCCATGATCACCACCGCGGCGGTTTCTCCGACATCGACTTCAGCCGGAAGCTTGGAGAGGAAGTAAAGCTCGGGCGAGAACAATTCGGTGTTGGTCATCCAGGAGATGAACTGCCGGATCGTCTCGATGTTGAGACAGATCACCAGTCCCAGCAGGAAGCCGACAAGCGTTCCTACCACGCCGATTGCGGCCCCGGTAATCAGGAATACCCGCATCACCGAGCCCTGCGATGCGCCCATGGTGCGCAGGATGGCGATGTCCTGGCCCTTGTCCTTCACCAGCATGATCAGCCCGGAGACGATGTTCAGCGCCGCCACCAGCACGATCAGCGTCAGGATCAGGAACATCACGTTGCGCTCGACCTGTAGCGCATTGAAGAACGTGGAATTGCGCTGCCGCCAGTCGACCAGGAAGATCGGCCGCTGCGCCGCCTCCGTCACCGCCTTGCGGAAGACGTCGATTTTGTCGGGATTGGTCGTGAAGACCTCGATGGCGGTGACATCGTTGGCGCGGTTGAAGTAGGCCTGCGCTTCGGTCAGCGGCATGAACACGAACGAGGCGTCGTACTCCGACATGCCGATCTCGAACACCGCCGCCACCTTGTAGGGCTTGATGCGCGGTGTCGTGCCCATCGGCGTCACCGCACCGCGCGGAGATACCAGCGTGATGCTGTCCCCGGCCCGCAGCGACAACTGGTCGGCAAGCCGGCGGCCGATGGCAACGCCCTGTCCTTCGTCGAACCCTTCAAGTGTGCCCTGCTTGATGTTCTTGGCGATCGACGTGACGGCGTTGAGATCCTGTGCGCGGATGCCACGGATAAAGACACCGGCCGCGTTGAACGGCGACGAGCCGAGGCCCTGCCCGTCGACCACAGGAGCTGCGAGCCGAATGCCGTTCGCCTTGCTGATCCGCTCGGCGACATCCTTCCAGTCGGTCAGCGGCGATTCCAGCGGCTGAACAACGATATGGCCGTTCAAACCGAGAATCTTGTCGAGCAGTTCCTTGCGGAAGCCGTTCATCACGGCCATCACGATGATGAGCGTCGCCACGCCGAGCATGATGCCGAGAAACGAGAAGCCGGCGATGACCGAAATGAAGCCCTCTTTGCGGCGCGCCCGCAGATAGCGGCTCGACAGCATCCATTCGAAGGGTGCGAAAGGTGGGGTCCGAACTGGCTCGCTCATGTTGGTTCCATAGTCCGGATTTTCACACGAATCGGGCTAATTCTAGTCGCGACCAGTGGTGATCGCGACAGCACCGAAGATTATTCAGTGGACGATCATGATTGGGTGAAGCGGTTGATCGCCTCATCCAGGCTCATGAACTCACGCGATCCGTCGCTGCGGCGCTTGATTTCCACCTTCCCCTCGGCGAGCCCCTTCGGGCCGATCAACACCTGCCAGGGGATACCGATCAGGTCGGCGGTCGCAAATTTGCCGCCCGGCCGCTGGTCGGTGTCGTCGTAAAGCACGTCGACGCCCTTGGCGTTCAGCGCGGCGTAGAACTTCTCACAGGCCGCTCCTGTCTCCTCGCTGTCCTGCTTGAGGTTGAGGACCGCGACGCGGAACGGCGCGACCTCCTCCGGCCACTTGATGCCGTTCTCGTCATGGCAAGCCTCGATGATCGCGCCCACCAGACGCGAGACGCCGACGCCGTAGGAGCCGCCATGGACCGGCTTCTCCGCGCCGTCGGGGCCGGAGACCACGGCTTTCATCGTGTCGGAATACTTGGTGCCGAAATAGAATATCTGCCCGACCTCGATGCCGCGGGTCTGCACCCGCTTGTCGGCCGGCACTTCGCTCTCATAGCGCGCCGCGTCGTGAACATCCTCGGTGGCGGCGTAGAGATCGGTCCACTGCTTGATGATCGGCGTCAGGTCGCCGTTGTAGTCCACATCCGCGCCCGGCACCGGCAGGTCGAGAACATCCCTGTTGCAGAACACGCCGGACTCGCCGGTCTCCGCCAGCACGATGAACTCGTGGGAAAGATCGCCGCCGATCGGCCCGGTCTCGGCCCGCATCGGGATCGCCTTCAGGCCCATGCGGGCGAAGGTGCGCAGATAGGCCACGAACATGCGATTGTAGGACAGCCGCGCCGCCGCCTCGTCGATGTCGAACGAGTACGCGTCCTTCATCAGGAATTCGCGGCCGCGCATCACGCCGAAACGCGGACGCTGCTCGTCGCGGAATTTCCACTGGATGTGATAGAGATTGAGCGGAAGGCTCCGGTAAGACTTCACATAGGACCGGAAGATTTCCGTGATCATTTCCTCGTTGGTCGGACCGTAGAGCAGCTCGCGCTTGTGGCGATCCTGGATGCGCAGCATCTCCGGCCCGTAGGCGTCATAGCGCCCGCTCTCGCGCCACAGATCCGCAAGCTGCAATGTCGGCATCAGCAACTCGATGGCGCCGGCGCGATTCTGCTCCTCGCGCACGATCTGCTCGATCTTCTTCAGCACCCGGAAGCCGAGCGGCAGCCACGCATAAATGCCCGCCGCCTCCTGCCGCATCATGCCCGCGCGCAGCATCAGGCGATGCGACACGATCTCCGCCTCCTTGGGCGTTTCTTTGAGAATTGGCAGAAAAAAACGCGACAATCGCATGGGAACACTCAGAGTTTCGGGATTGATCCGGGAATCGGCGGGGAAGCTTGGGAACCTTTTCAGTGAAAGCGGATCAAATGGCAAAACACAAGAGGAAGCATGGATGTGGCCGCCTAGTGGTCCGATTCTAACATTCGCATCCCTGTTCAGCAGGCATTCTTGCGAATGTTAGAATCGACGGACCACTAGCAAATATAAGTTTCTAGTGGAGTTTTGGATTTGACATTCGCTTCGCCAACCTCCCGCCAGCAGGGGGCGAATGTCAAATCCACTCCACTAGGGATTTGCGGTTCCCGCACCCCGTGATAACAGCCTGATGGGGTTTCAAATGGCTGCAACACGGATCAGATCGATAGGACGATGGGCTGCATTTGTCGCGGTCTACGCGCTTGTCTTCAACGTGATGCTGACCAGCGCCCTGCTGGCCTCGATCTCGCCGCCCAAATTCAACGCCCTCCACGAACTCTGCCTTAACGGCAGTTCGGCGGCTCCTGACGCCGACGGCAACAGCGATCCCGCCAAGCCGATCGTGCGCTGCCCGCTGTGCCTGTCCAGTGCCGTGGCGACGGCTGATCAGCCGCCGCAGACCCCGGCGCTGGCGATCCGCATTGCGCTGCGTATCCTGTTCGAACCCGCGCCCAACGACCATATTGCTGTCCGCTTCGCTACGAGCGATCACCAGCCCCGCGGCCCTCCCCACCTGATCTGACGACTTAGCGCTTTCGCGCATCCGTTCAATCGTCAATATCATTGGTGGGACTCAACCCATGTTTTCCGTTTCCATACGGGCGCGCAGCATTCTGCTGGCGTCCGCCGCGACCGTCGCAACGATCCCGTTCGCGCGTGCGCAAACAGCGCCTCAGGAACTTCCGCCTGTCGTGGTGCAAGCCGAACGAGAGCCGCGTCCTGTTAGGAACCGCGTCGCGGCGCCAGCAAGTGCTCAGACCTCGACCGCACCCGTCGCTTCGGCCCCGGCAACGCCCGGACCACTCGGCGTGAAGACCGCCGATCAGGCGCGTCAGGAGATTCAGCAGACGCCCGGCGGCGTCGCGATCGCCGGTGCGGCGGACTACAAGAACAACTCCGTCGCCAGCACGATCAAGGACATCCTCGGCTACGTGCCCGGCGTGTTCGCCCAGCCGAAATGGGGCGACGACACCCGCCTCTCCGTTCGCGGTTCAGGCCTGTCGCGCAACTTCCATCTGCGCGGCATCCAGCTCTACATGGACGGCATTCCGATCAACACGTCCGACGGCTATGGCGACTTCCAGGAGATCGACCCGACCGCCTACAAATATGTCGAGGTCTACAAGGGCGCGAATGCCTTGCAGTTCGGCGCGAACTCGCTCGGCGGCGCGATCAACTTCGTGACGCCGACAGGCCGCGACTTCGGCGTCAACAGCGCCGGCATCGACATGGGCTCGTTCGGCTATCGCCGCTTCCAGGGCAGCGTCGGTGGCGCGAACGGTCCATGGGACGCTTTCTTCACAGCATCGAACCAGAGCGCTGAAGGCTTCCGCGATCACAGTTATGGTCACAGCACGCGTGCCAGCGGCAATGTCGGCTATCAGTTCTCGCCGGACTTCGAGACCCGGTTCTACATCGATGTCAACGATGTGCGGCAGCGCATCCCGGGCTCGGTGACCCGCGCATCGGCTCTTACCTCTCCCGAGACCGCAGCGGCCGGCAACGTCATCAACGACCAGCAGCGCAACATCGACAGCGGGCGTATCGCCAACAAGACGACGATCCGGTTCGATGCGACCACGGTGGAGTTCGGCGCTTTCGCGGTGGATCGCCACTTGATGCATCCGATCTTCCAGTGGCTGGACTATCAGTACAAGGATTACGGCGGCTTCGGCAAAGTCACCGACGACCGGATCATTGGCGGCTTCCGAAACCGGCTGGTCGCGGGCGTCAACGTGGTCAACGGAGAGATCGACAACAAGCAGTATCAGAATATCGGCGGTTACAAGGGCGCTCTGCTGTCGTCGTCGCTCGACAAATCGAAAAACACATCCGCTTACGTGGAGAACTCGTTCTACTTCCTGCCGAATGTCGCTGCGATCGGCGGCACGCAATTCCTGTATGCGACGCGCGATCGCACCGCCCGCTTCGGCGCGACGTCGAGCGGCTCAACGGAGTTCAACCTGTGGAGTCCGAAGGCCGGGCTGCTCTGGAATATCGATCCGACGTGGCAGGCCTTTGCCAACATCTCGCGCAGCGCCGAGGTGCCGAGCTTCGGCGAAAGCTCGACTGCTCCGGCGATTCCGTTTTACTTGATCCAGCCACAGACGGCGACGACCTACGAGATCGGCACACGCGGCAGACGTCCTGATCTGACATGGGAGCTCACCGGCTACCGCGCCGAGATCAAGAACGAACTGCAGTGCATGTTTGGCGCGCCGGGACAGTGCAACGTGGTCAACGCCGACCGCACGATCCATCAAGGTATTGAGGCCGGTCTCGGCGTCGCAGTGTTGAAGAACATCTTCACGCCCGATGCGGACAAGGTGTGGATCAACCTCGCCTACACCTACAACGACTTCCGCTTCGACAACGACGCCACGTTCGGCAACAACCAGCTTCCCGGCGCGCCGCGTCACTTCCTGCGCGCCGAGGCGCTCTACAAGCACGCCAACGGCTTCTACATCGGCCCGAATATCGAATGGGTGCCGCAGGCCTACTACGTGGACAATTTCAACACGTTCACGACGGCGGCCTACGCGATCTGGGGCCTCAAGGCCGGCATCGATGACGGCAAGTACTCGATGTATCTCGAAGCACGCAACATCGCGAACACGGCGTACATCGCAAGCACCAGCATTACACGGCTTGCAAACGCCACGTTGCCGCTGTTCGAGCCCGGCACCGGACGCGCGATCTATGCGGGAATGAAAGTCAGATGGTAGTTCCGCACCATTTTTAGCCGCGCAATTCGGGGCGCTTCAAAACCCCTTCAAAACAGCCTGTTATTGGCTCGTTTTTGATAAATTGTGCACTGCCGCAAAACTAGACATTTAATGCTGAAAAACGTGACAACTCGGAATCCTTCGGCTACAAAAACGCGTCAGCGCGATACGGCTATTCGTCGCATCGTCTGGTGGTCCAAGTCTCGGGAGGAGCCCCTGACGCGCAAAAGCAGCGTCGCCCTGTCTAATCAAGGATAAATCCAACTTTTTCAGGGAAAATAGGGTCGACACAATTTTTCGAGCAGGGCTTAGGCCCTGCTCTTTTTTCTTTCGGGTATGCTTCAACGTCTGGCGCTCAGACGCATTCGCCCGAAATAACAATCAATCGAGATGAAATATATCGCCGGGCGGCTCGCCTCGTGTCGAAGTTCGCTTCGCGAACGATCACACTAGAGCGGAATGCCCATGAGCTGCGACAGGCGCTCGATATTCAGATAACCGGCCCTGAAGGCCCACATCCCGATAGCGAAAATCACCGCCGAGATCGCTGTGGTCCACAGCAGCTTGCGTCCCATGCGCGCGGCGCTGGGCGCTCCCGGATCGGTGCCGGCGATCTCTTCGCCGTTCTCCATCTGGCTGCGCACGCCGAACGGCAGCACCGCGAACAGCACCACCCACCAGAGTACGAAGTAGATCGCGAACGCGGTTGAGACCGAATAGACCATCTAGTGTCCCGAATCCGAAGTTCGCTTCATTTTGCTGCGCCTTCCGTAGCGAACTTCGGATTCGAAAGGACACTAGAAAAATATGATTCTAGTGTGGTTTTGGTTCGCAAGTCCGCAACAGAAAGTACCGTAGACACGATGCGGACTTGCGAACCACCACACTAGTTTTCTCAAGACTGTTCGATTTCGACGAGCGCGCCGGAGAAGTCCTTGGGGTGCAGGAACAGCACCGGCTTGCCGTGCGCGCCGATCTTCGGATTGCCGTCGCCCAGCACGCGCGCGCCCTCCGCGATCAGCGCATCGCGCGCCGCGATGATCTCGGGCACTTCGTAGCAGATGTGGTGGATGCCGCCGTCGGGATTGCGCTCGACGAACTTCGCGATCGGCGAATCCTCGCCGAGCGGCTGGATGAATTCGATCTTGGTATTGGGCAGCGTCGCAAACACCGTGATGACGCCATGCTCGGGCAGCGGCACCGCGCAGGAAATTTCCGCGCCGAAGGCCTTGCCATAGATCTGTGCGGCCTTCTCGGCGTCTTTCACCGCGATCGCCACATGATTGAGCCGGCCCAGCATATTTCGCTCCTTAAAGAGTATCGGAAATCAAACCATCAGCACGTGAACGACGCAAAGCGGCTTCTTGCCCCACTGGTCGTTGATCTCGGAGCGGACCGCGCGCCGCACGGATTCGGCAATCGCATCGGGATCTCGCTTGCGCGCCCGCGGCAGATTTTCCACCGTCGAGACGACGAGATCGAACACCTCGTCGGCGATGACCTCGCCTTCCTTATTCTTTTCCGGAATGCCGACCAGATCAACCTCGGGATCGTCGGCAAGATCGCCCTTGTCGGTGACCGCGATGGCGACGAATGCGCAGCCCGCGAACGCCAGCCGCCGCCGCTCGACCACAGCGCGGGCCTTCTCGGGTTCGAGGATGTTGCCGTCCTTGTAGATCCGCCCGTGGGGCAGTTCCTCGATGATCGCGGGATCGCCCGGACCCAGCCGCACCAGATCGCCGTTCTTGCAGATCAAGACCTTCGGCACGCCGCACTCGCGCGCGAGCTTGGCATGCTCGGACAGATGCAGCGCCTCGCCATGCGCCGGGATCAGCAGTTGCGGGCGAACCCACGAGATCATGACGCGCAGTTCGTCGCGCCGGGGATGGCCTGAAACGTGCACCATGTGGGTCCGGTCAGTAATGACCTCGACCCCCTGCATGATCAGGCCATTGATGATTGCACCGACAGCCTTCTCGTTGCCGGGAATGGTCCGCGACGAAAAGATCACGGTGTCGCCCTTGTTGAGCGTCACCTGCGGATGGTCATCGTTGGCGATGCGGGCCAGTGCCGCGCGCGGCTCGCCCTGGCTGCCGGTGCACAGCGCCAACACCTTGTCCGGCGGAAAATGACCATAGAGATCCGCGCCGCGGAACGCCTGCACGCCGTCCAGATAACCGGTCTCGCGCGCCACCTGCACTACCCGCTCCATCGCGCGCCCGACCACGACGACTTCGCGGTCGGCCGCTTTCGCAGCATCCGCAACAGCCCGCAGCCGCGCCACGTTGGAGGCGAACGTCGTCACAGCGACGCGCCCACGCGCAGCCTTGACGAGTTCGGTGATGTTCTTGGCGACTTCCTGCTCGGACGGCGAACGGCCTTCGCGCACCGCGTTGGTCGAATCCCCGACCAGCGCCATGACGCCTTCATCGCCGATTTCGCGCAGCCGCTTCTCGTCGGTCGGCTTGCCGATGATCGGCGTCGGATCGATTTTCCAGTCGCCGGTATGCAACACGGTTCCGGCGGACGTGCGGATCGCAAGCGCATGCGATTCCGGAATCGAATGCGCCACGGGAATGAATTCAACGCTGAACGGTCCGATCTGGACGGTGCCGCCGGACGGAATCACGGTGACCGGAATCTTCGGAGGATTGCGCTCGCTGGCGCACTTGGCCTCGAACAAAGCCGCGCTGAACTGCGTCGCATAGATCGGGCATTTCAGTTGCGGCCACAGATCGATGATGGCGCCGAAATGATCCTCATGGGCGTGGGTCAGAACCAGACCGACCAGATTCTTTCGCTCCTTCACCAGGAAGCGGATGTCCGGCATCACCACGTCAATGCCCGGCAGGTGTTCCTCATTGCCGAACGACACGCCGAGATCGATGGCGAGCCAGCTTCGCTGCTGCCCCTTGCCGAGGCCGTAGATCGACAGGTTCATGCCGATCTCGCCGATGCCGCCGAGAGGCGCGAAGGTCAATTCGTCAGGTCGCGTCATTAATTTGCTCCAGACGATTTGGCCGATCCGAAATGGACATCGCCGGCGGCGATTGGCGTGCGCTTGCCGTCGCGTCCGGCGACGATCAGGCAGCCGGTTTCGTCGATGGTCTCGAAGATGCCCTCGACGCTCGTTCCGCTCGACTGAATCGACACGTCCTCGCCAAGCCCGGCCGCGCGATCGAGCCAGAGGCTGCGGATTTCGCCAAAGCCCCTGCCGTTGTCCCAGATGCCGCGGAACTCGGCCCACGCATCGGAGAGCGCCATGAACAGGTCGCCGGCCCCGGCGGTGATGCCAAGCGCCGCCAGCGAGGTCGCCGGATACGGCGTTCCTTCAGGCGCGGAGATCACATTGGTGCCCATGCCGACGGCGACCGCGAGGTCTCCGCCGATCGTTTCCGCCTCGAGCAGAATGCCGGACAGCTTCTTGCCGTCCGCCAGAACATCGTTCGGCCATTTCAGGAGAAATCTGGTGCTGGCTGATCCGCCGGATCGCATCCGATGCTCTACGCTGACCGCCTGCAGGGCTGCTTCCAGCGCGAGACCTGCGGCAAATCCAAGCGTCGCGGCGACTGGAGGCTGCACATCCAGCGTCTCGACGATGGTCGCGGCAAGATTGCCGCGCGGGGAGATCCATGCGCGCTGGCGGCGGCCGCGTCCAGCGGTTTGCAGATCCGTCACCAGCCAGAGCGGTCCGCGTTCGCCCGCCCGCGCCCGCTCCAGAGCCTCGCCATTGGTCGAACCGATGCTGTCGAACGCCTCAACACGATAGTTCTGGGCTCTGGCCCGTGGACCGAGCGCGAACGCCATTAAAACAGCGACTTCGCGGCCGCCGCGGCCGCGTTCACCAGCGGCGCGGGATAGACGAAGAACAGGATGGTGAAGGTGCCGGCCACCGCCAGCACCACCCGAAGCTCGACGCGCATCGGCTCCATCGCTTCCTTCGGCTCGTCGAAATACATCACCTTGACGATGGTGAGATAGTAGAACGCACCCACCACGCTTGTCACAACGCCGATCACCGCGAGCGTGAACAGCCCGGCCTTGATCGCGGCAAGGAACACATAGAACTTCGCGAAGAATCCGGCGAGCGGCGGAATGCCCGCCAGCGAGAACAGGAACATCGCGAAGAAGAATGCCAGCAGCGGATTGGTCCGCGACAGTCCGGCGAAATCGCTGATGGTCTCGACGGCCCGGCCGTTGCGCTTCATAGCGAGGATGATGGAGAAGGTGCCGAGCGTCATGGCGACGTAGATCGCGATATAGACCAGCACGCCCTGCGCGCCCTGCTGCGTTCCGGCCGCGAGGCCGACCAGCGCGAAGCCCATGTGGCCGATGGACGAATACGCCATCAGGCGCTTGATGTTCTTCTGTCCGATCGCCGCGAACGAACCCAGCGCCATCGAGGCGATCGAGACGAACACCACGATCTGCTGCCACTGCGGCACGATGCCGGGAAATGCGGTGAGCGCGACGCGCGTGAACACGGCGAGCGCGGCGACCTTCGGCGCGGACGCGAAGAACGCGGTTACCGGCGTCGGCGCGCCTTCATAGACGTCGGGCGTCCACATGTGGAACGGCACGGCGGAAACCTTGAAGCAGAGACCGGCCAGCAGGAACACCAGTCCGAACACCAGCCCGATGTTGCCGCTCTTCGCCTCCGCGGCGATGCCTGCGAAGCTCACGGTGCCGGTGAAGCCGTATATCAGCGATGCGCCGTAAAGCAGCATGCCGGACGACAGCGCGCCGAGCACGAAATACTTCAGGCCGGCTTCGGTCGACTTGGTATCGTCACGATGGCTTGCCGCCACGACATAGAGCGCAAGGCTCATCAACTCCAAGCCAAGATAGAGCATGATCAGGTCGCCGGCCGAGATCAGCACCATCATGCCGGTGGTGGAGAGCATCACCAGGATCGCATACTCGAAAAGCTTCGCCTGCTCGGCGAGATACGCGCGCGACAGGATCAGCGTGACGCCGGAGCCGAGCAGCGCCAGGATTTTCAGGAACCGCGCAAAATCATCGACAATAAAGCTGCCGCCGAAGGTCGTGAGCTTGCCGCCGGGCAGCCACAGCACCAGGGCACCCGTGATAACGAGGAAAGCAACCGCAAGACCGGTCACGAGTTGTGTCGTCTGCCCGCTGCGAAACGCGCCCAGCATCAGCAGCGCCATGGCGCCGGCGGCCAGCGCCAGTTCCGGCAGCACGGGGAGCAGCGAATATCCTGCGAAAGTCATAAGCCGATCCCGTTGTTACTGTACCAGCGCCGCCGCTTTCACGGCGGTGATAGCGGTGTTGTAGTTCGTGACGAGCTGCTGCACCGACGCCGCCGACATATCGAGGACCGGCTTCGGATACACGCCAAAGAGAATGGTGAGAATGACCAGCGGCGCGAGAATGATCCCTTCCCGCAACGTCAGATCCTTGATGCCTGCGAGCGCCGGCTTGTCCATCACGCCGAACACCACCTTGCGATAGAGCCACAGCGCGTAAGCCGCCGACAGGATGACGCCGGTGGCCGCAACCGTTGCGGTCGGAATGCTGACCTTGAAGGTGCCAATCAGGGTGAGGAATTCGCCGACGAAACCCGACGTGCCCGGCAGTCCGACGTTCGCCATGGTGAACACCATGAAGACGAAGGCATAGAGCGGCATCCGGTTCACGAGCCCGCCATACGCGGCAATCTCGCGGGTATGGAGCCGGTCGTAGACCACGCCGACGCAGAGGAACAGCGCGCCGGAGACGATGCCGTGCGACACCATCTGGAACACGCCGCCGGCGACGCCCTGCATGGTGCCCGCGAAAATGCCCATGGTGACGAAGCCCATGTGGGCGACGGACGAGTAAGCGATCAGCTTCTTGATGTCTTCCTGCATCAGCGCAACCAGCGACGTATAGACGATCGCAATTGTCGACAGCGTGAAGACCAGCGGCGCGAAGTCATGCGACGCCAGCGGGAACATCGGCAACGAGAAGCGCAGGAAGCCGTAGCCGCCCATCTTCAGCAGGATCGCCGCCAGCACGACGGAACCCGCGGTCGGCGCTTCGACGTGCGCGTCCGGCAGCCAGGTGTGAACCGGCCACATCGGCATCTTGACCGCGAACGAGGCGAAGAAAGCCAGCCACGCCCATGTCTGGAGGCTGCGCGGCACGGCGGTGTTCATCAGCGTCGGGATGTCAGTGGTCCCGGCGTTCAGATACAGCGCCATGATGGCCAGCAGCATCAGCACCGAGCCGAGCAGCGTATAGAGGAAGAACTTGAAGCTGGCGTAGACCCGGCGCGGGCCGCCCCAGACGCCGATGATCAGGAACATCGGGATCAGGCCGCCTTCGAAGAACAGATAGAACAGCACGAGATCGAGCGCGGAGAACGTGCCGACCATCAGCGTTTCGAGGAACAGAAACGCCATCATGTATTCACGCACGCGCAGCGTGACCGACTTCCAGCTTGCGAGGATGCAGAACGGCATCAGCGCCGTGGTCAGGATCACGAATGGCAGCGAAATGCCGTCGACACCCATGTGATAGGTGATGGTGTTCGCCAGCCACGGCGCCTTTTCCACGAACTGGAATCCCGGATTCGACGGATCGAACCGCATCACCAGAATGAGCGACACCGCGAACGTGATGATCGTGGTCCACAGCGCGATCCAGCGCGCATTGCCGCGCGCGGCCTCATCGTCACCGCGGCTGAGATAAATCAGGATCGCGCCGACAACCGGCAGGAACGTGACCACAGAAAGGATGGGCCAGGTCGTCATCATTGGCCCCCGAGACCGAAGATAAACCACGTGATGAGACCGGCCACGCCGATCAGCATCGCGAATGCATAGTGATAGAGATAACCGGTCTGGAGCCGCACGACGTTGCGCGTGACATCGAGCACGCGCGCCGAGACGCCGTCGGGACCGAACCCGTCGATGATGGAACCGTCGCCCTTCTTCCAAAGGAAGCGTCCAAGCCATTTGGCCGGCCGCACGAAGAGGAAGTCATACAGCTCGTCGAAGTACCACTTGTTGAGAAGGAAGCGGTACAGGCCCGGATGCTGGTTCGCGAGTTCGACCGGCAGGTAGGGCTTGCGGATGTAGAACAGCCACGAGAAGAAGAAGCCGACCACCATCATCACCGTCGGCAGGTAGGCAATCGCCGCCGGGATGTGGTGCATCTCGTCGATGATCTTCGGGTTCATCTTCACCGACTCGCGGAAGAACTCATGAATGCCGTGGCCGGCGAACAGCTCCTTGAACGGGAAGCCGGCGAGGATCGAGCCCACCGCCAGCACCGCGAGCGGGATCAGCATGGTGTACGGGCTCTCATGCGCTGCCTCGTAGTGCTTCTGATCGTGCGGCTCGCCATGGAACGTCTTGAAGATCAGACGCCACGAATAGAACGAAGTGAGGCCCGCGGCGAGCACAGTGCAGAGAAAGCCGTAGAGCGCGAACGGATTGTTCGCCACGAAGGCGGACTCGATGATCGCATCTTTAGAGAAGTAACCCGCCGTCAGCGGGAAGCCCGTCAGCGCCAGGGTGCCGATCACCATGGTGATGTAGGTGAACGGGATCTTGTCCTTCAGGCCACCCATGTTGCGGATGTCCTGCTCGTGATGCATCGCGACGATCACCGAGCCGGAGCCCAGGAACAGCAGCGCCTTGAAGAAGGCGTGGGTGAACAGGTGGAACATGCCGACCGAATAGGCCCCTGCTCCCATGGCCACGAACATGTAGCCGAGCTGCGAACAGGTCGAGTAAGCGACGATGCGTTTGATATCGTTCTGCACGAGGCCGATCGTGGCGGCGAACAGCGCGGTGGTCGCGCCGACCAGCATCACGGCAGCCTGCGCATTCGGAGCGAGTTCGAACAGCGGCGACAGGCGCGCCACCATGAACACACCGGCGGTGACCATGGTCGCGGCGTGGATCAGCGCGGACACCGGCGTCGGGCCTTCCATGGCGTCAGGCAACCAGGTGTGCAGCAGGAACTGCGCGGACTTGCCCATCGCGCCCATGAACAGGAACAGGCAGATCAGCGTCAGCGCGTCGATGTTCCAGGCGAAGAAGTGAATGGTCTGGCCGGTCAGGCCGGGGGCCGCGGCGAAGATCGTGTCGAAATCGACCGAACCGACCATCATGAAGATCGCGAAGATGCCGAGCAGGAAGCCGAAGTCGCCGACGCGGTTGACGACGAACGCCTTGATGGCGGCTGCATTGGCCGTCGGCTTCTGGAACCAGAAACCGATCAGCAGGTAGCTGGCGAGACCCACGCCTTCCCAGCCGAAGAACATCTGCACGAGGTTATCGGCGGTCACCAGCATGAGCATCATGAAGGTGAACAGCGAGAGATAGGCCATGAACCGCGGACGGTTCGGGTCTTCGTTCATGTATCCGATCGAATACAGGTGCACGAGCGACGACACCGTGGTGACCACCACCAGCATGACGGCGGTCAGCGTATCGACGCGCAGCGCCCAGTTGACGATGAGGTCACCGGAGCCCATCCACGTGAACAGTTGAACGCGCATGTCGTGATGCAGGAATCCGACATCGACCAGCGTCATCCACGACAGCGCGGCGGAAATCAGCAGCAGCGCGGTCGTGACGATTTCAGCCGTGCGTGAGCCGGCCGCCGGCGGTTCGACAGGGCCATGATCGTCGTGCGCGTGATCGACGTGGGCATGATCGTCCGACGAATGGTAGTCGTGCACGACGGGACCGGCGTGCGCATGATCACCGTGCCCGTGGGCATGATCCATCTCGTCGCCGCTCGGATTGCGTGCATGCGCGCCAAACAGCGCCACCGCGCCCGCAATGAGCGCGCCGATCAACGGCAGGAAAACGATAGCCTGAATCATGGCATGCTTCTCTTAAGACGCATGGTCTGGTCCGAAAACCGGTGTCCACTTTTCGGGATCATGCATTAACCCTTCATCAGATTGATGTCCTCGACCGCGATCGAACCGCGATTTCGGAAGAACACCACCAGCACGGCAAGCCCGATCGCCGCTTCAGCAGCAGCAACCGTCAGAACCAGCAGCGCGAACACCTGTCCGACGATGTCGCCGAGGAACGACGAGAACGCCACCAGATTGATGTTCACGGAGAGCAGAATGAGTTCGATCGACATCAGGATGATGATGACGTTCTTCCGGTTCAGGAAGATGCCGAGAATGCCGACCGTGAACAGGATGGCGGCGACCGCGAGATAATGACCGAGACCGATCGTCATTTCACCCACTCCCCGGAATCCGCATCCTGAAGGCCCTGCCCCACGGTGACCTTACGCACATCCATCGCGGCGGCCTTGGTGCGCGCGTTCTGCACGTTGATGTCCTGCCGCTTGACGCTCGGCTTGTGCCGCAGCGTGAGCACGATGGCGCCGATCATGGCAACCAGCAGCACCAGACCCGCCAACTGGAAGTAATGCAGATAGCGCGTGTAAAGCACGAGGCCGAGCGCCTCGGTGTTGGTGACGCCGCCCGGGATCGGCGACGTGATCGCCTTGGAGATCGCAGGATTCATGATCCAGCCGCCCGCCACCAGCAGCAGTTCGGCAAGGAACACCGCGCCGATCAGCAGGCCGACCGGCAGATACTCGATGAAGCCCTGACGCAGTTCGGCGAAATCCACGTCCAGCATCATGATGACGAACAGGAACAGCACCGCGACCGCGCCGACGTAAACCACGATGAGGATCATCGCGAGGAATTCCGCGCCGAGCAGCATGAACAGTCCCGCCGCGTTCACGAACGCGAGGATCAGGAACAGCACGGAATGCACAGGGTTGCGCGAGGTCACAACCATGATCGCCGACGCCACGCAGACGCCAGCAAAGAGATAAAAGAACAGCGCGGGACCGATCATACCTTCACCTCACCGGTACGGCGCGTCGAGTTCGATGCTTTTCGCAATCTCGCGCTCCCAGCGGTCACCGTTGGCGAGCAGTCTCGCCTTGTCATAATAAAGTTCTTCGCGCGTTTCCGTCGCGAATTCGAAATTCGGGCCTTCCACGATGGCATCGACCGGGCACGCTTCCTGGCAAAGCCCGCAATAGATGCACTTCACCATGTCGATGTCGTAGCGCACCGTGCGGCGCGTGCCGTCGTTGCGGCGCGGACCGGCTTCGATGGTGATCGCCTGCGCCGGGCAGATCGCCTCACACAGCTTACAGGCGATGCAGCGTTCCTCACCGTTCGGATAACGGCGCAGCGCGTGCTCCCCGCGGAAACGCGGCGAGATCGGTCCCTTCTCGAAGGGATAGTTCAGCGTGGGCTTCGGTTTGAAGAAGTATCGCATGGCGAGAATGAACGCCGAGACGAACTCTTTCAGCAGAAGCTGATTGGCTGTGCTTGCTATGCCCATGACGACCTCATTTCGGTGCCAGTGCGGTGGTTCGCAAGTCCGCACGGCCACCCAGGCTCGCTTCGTCTGCGGACTTGCGAACCGAAACCGCACTGGAATTATTATCTGCCAGCGTCCTTTCGAATCCGAAGTTCGCTACAGAAGTCGCAGCAGGCTCATGCGAACTTCGGATTCGGGACGCTGGTCCCGCGAATTGCAGCACCCCGGCGACGATCACGACCATCGCCAGCGACAACGGCAGAAAGACCTTCCAGCCCAGCCGCATGAGCTGGTCGTAGCGATAGCGTGGCACCATCGCCTTCGCCATCGCGATCAGGAAGAACATGAAGAACAGCTTCAGCACGAACCAGATGACGCCGGGCACCCAGGTGAACGGCGCGAACGGGATCGGCGACAGCCAGCCGCCAAGGAACAGGATCGTCGCCAGCGCGCACATGGTGGTGATGGCGACGTACTCGCCGAGCATGAACAGCAGATACGGCGTCGAGCCATATTCGGTCATGAAGCCCGCGACCAGTTCGGATTCGGCTTCGACCAGATCGAACGGCGGGCGATTGGTTTCCGCCAGCGTCGAGACGTAGAAAATCACGAACATCGGGAACAGCGGCAGCCAGTACCAGCCGAGAATGCCGAGCTTGGTGTCCTGCGCCGCGACGACGGCCGTGAGATTGAGCGAGCCGGCGCACAGCAGCACGGTGATGATGACGAAGCCGATGGAGACTTCGTAGGACACCATCTGCGCCGCCGAGCGAAGCGCGGCGAGGAACGGATACTTCGAGTTCGACGACCAGCCGGCCATGATGATGCCGTAGACCGACAGCGACGAGATCGCGAAAATATAGAGGATGCCGACGTTGATGTCCGCGATCACCCAGTTGAGGTTGACCGGGATCACCGCCCAGGCGGCGAGCGCCAGCACGCACGACACCAGCGGCGCCAGCAGGAACACGCCCTTGTTCGCGCCGTCCGGAATGGTCGGCTCTTTCAGCACGAACTTCAAAAGGTCGGCGAAGGATTGCAACAGGCCCCACGGCCCGACCACGTTGGGGCCGCGCCGGATCTGCACGGCCGCCCAGATCTTGCGGTCGGCCAGCAGGATGTAGGCGATCGCGATCAGCAACAGCACGAGCAGCAGCAGGCTCTGCGCGACCATGATGATGATCGGCCAGAGGAAGCCCGTCCATAACTCGCTCGCGAAGAATTCGGTCATCGGATCACGCTCACTCCGCCGCCGTCAGAAGTTGCCCGGAGGCGAGCTTGGAACATTCGGCCATCACCGCGGACGCCCGCGCGATGGGGTTGGTCAGGTAGAAGTCCTCGACCGGGCTCTTGAATGCGCCCTTCTCGACCGTGCCGCCGCGCGCCGCAAGCGCTTTCACGCCCGCCGCGTCGTTTCCTTCGATCTGGTCGATCCGCATCAGATGCGGCGCGGCCTTGAAGATCGCCTGGCGCAGTTGCCCGAGCGAGTCGAACGGCAGCTTCTTGCCGAGAACGTCCGACAGAGCGCGAATGATCGCCCAGTCTTCGCGCGCATCGCCCGGAGGGAACGCGGCGCGGTTGGCCATCTGCACCCGGCCCTCGGTGTTGACGTAGAGACCGGCCTTCTCGGTGTAGGCCGCGCCCGGCAGGATCACGTCGGCGCGGTGTGCGCCCTTGTCGCCATGGGTGCCGATATAAACCACGAACGTACCGTCAGCCGGGCTGACATCGTCCGCGCCCAGCGAGAATAGCACATCGAGCGTGCCGAATGTGGTCATCTGCGCGACGTTGAGGCCGCCCGGACCCGGCGTGAAGCCGATGTCGAGCGCACCGACGCGCGACGCGGCATTGTGGAGCACCGCAAACCCGTTCCAGTCGTCCTTCAGCGCGCCGAGATCGACGGCGAGCCTGGCGGCCTGCGACAGCACCGCCGCGCCATCGTGGCGGGTGGCAACGCCCGCGCCCACCAGCACGATCGGATGCTTGGCGCCCTTCAGGACGTCGGCGAAGGAATGCTTGCCGGCCGCGAGATCGCCTAAGGTATCGGTGCCTGCGCCGAGATGCTCGTAATCGTAGGTCAGATCGGCCTTGTCGCCGATCACACCGATCTTGAGCGCACCCGTGCGCCAGCGCTTGCGGATGCGTGCGTTGAGAACGGCCGCTTCCTTGCGGGGATTGGAGCCGACGATCAGCAGCGCGTCCGCCTGTTCGATGCCCGCGATGGTCGGATTGAAGATGTACGACGCGCGGCCCGCCTTCGGATCGAACCCGCTGCCATCCTGAGTGGCGATGTTCGCCGACCCGAACGAGGCGAGTAATTCCTTGAGCGCGAACATTTCCTCGACCGCGGCGAGATCGCCGGCGATGGCGCCGGTGCGCCGGCCATCGGAACGGGCAACCGCCTTGGCGATTGTCGCAAAAGCTTCGGTCCAGGATGCCGCGCGCAGCTTGCCACCTTCGCGGATGTACGGGCGATCCAGACGCTGGGTGCGCAGACCATCGACGATGTGTCGCGTCTTGTCGGAAATCCACTCTTCGTTCACGTTTTCATTGACGCGCGGCAGAATGCGCATCACTTCGCGGCCGCGGGTATCGACGCGGATCGCGGAGCCGATCGCATCCATCACGTCGATGGACTGGGTCTTGCCCAGTTCCCATGGACGCGCGGCGAATGCATACGGCTTCGAGGTCAGCGCGCCGACCGGGCAGATGTCGACGAGATTGCCCTGCAACTCGGACGTCAGTGCGCTCTGGAGATAGGTCGTGATCTCGACGTCCTCGCCGCGGCCGGTCAGGCCCAGTTCCGGCACACCGCAAACTTCAGTGGTGAAGCGGACGCAGCGCGTGCACTGGATGCAGCGGTTCATCGAGGTCTTCACCAGCGCGCCGATGTACTTGTCCTCGACCGCGCGCTTGTTTTCCAGGAAACGGCTGGTGTCGACGCCGTAGCCCATCGCCTGATCCTGGAGATCGCACTCGCCGCCCTGAACGCAGATCGGGCAATCGAG
>JAFVHU010000113.1 GCA_017474385.1 Afipia sp.
CATCCGCATCGAAAAGAACTGATAGGGTCCGGTCAGCCGGGTCCATCGCCACGTTTGTTGTCTTGGGAGTTAGCCTATGTCCGTTACGATTTCCGTTCCGCCGCAGCTTCTGCTGGAACGCATTCTCACACTCGAAATCGTGCGCGTGACAGAGCGTGCCGCGGTGTCTGCTGCACGTCTCCGGGGCCACGGCAACGAAAGGCCGCGGATCAGGCTGCGGTGGACGCGATGCGCCGAGAGCTCAACAAGATTCCAATTCAGGGCACCGTCGTGATCGGCGAGGGCGAACGCGATGAAGCGCCGATGCTGTTCATCGGTGAAAAGGTCGGCTCCGACGCCGGTCCTGAAGTCGATATCGCAGTCGATCCGCTCGAAGGCACCACGCTGTGCGCGAAGAATATGCCGGGCGCGATTGCGACCATGGCGATGGCGGAAGGCGGCACGCTGCTGAATGCGCCGGACGTCTACATGCAGAAAATCGCAGTCGGCCCGGGCTATCCGAAACAGGTGGTCGATCTTGATGCACCACCGGCCGAAAACATCCGCCGTCTCGCCCGCGCCAAGGATGTGCATCCATCGGCAATCACCGCGCTGGTGCTCGACCGTCCTCGTCACGCCGACATCATCAATGCGATCCGCTCGACCGGCGCGGCTGTGCGCCTGATCACTGACGGCGACGTTGCCGGCGTGATCCACACCGCCGATTCGGACAACACCGGCGTCGATATTTATATGGGCACGGGCGGCGCGCCTGAGGGCGTGCTTGCCGCGGCGGCGTTGCGCTGCATCGGCGGCCAGATGCAATGCCGTCTCATTCTCGATACTGACGAGAAGCGCGAGCGCGCAGCAAAAATGGGCGTGAAGGATTTCTCGATGATCTATGGCATCGAGGATATGGTGCGGGGCGACTGCCTGTTCGCGGCGACTGGCGTGACCGACGGCTCTCTGCTGTCGGGCGTCAAGTTCCGCAAGAACGTCATCGAGACCGAGACCGTCGTGATGCGCTCGGTGACCGGCACCGTTCGCATCATCAAGGGCGAGCATCGCCAGTTCGAGAAATTCCACCTCGATTGAGCAGGCTAGTACCGCCTATTGGAGTTCCTGATGCGCAGGCCGCGGGTACGATTCAGGAACTTCCAATAGAAAGCGGTACTAGAACTATAGATTTGCTAGTAGCTATGACTTTCCGAAGTTCGTGAAAGGTGCTGCCGAGATGGATCACGAACTTCGGAAAGTAGCTACTAGCCCCATGACCGAGCGCGTGATCATCCGGCCGCTTCGCGTGGATGAGCGCGAGGCGTGGGAGCCGTTGTGGGACGGATACCTCAAGTTCTACAAGGCCACCGTTCCGGCTGAGACGACTGCCCTCACATGGCAGCGCTTTCACGATGATGCGGAGCCGATGTATGTGCTCGGCGCTTTTGTCGACAACCAGCTGACCGGCATTGTCCATTTCCTGTACCACCGCTCGTGCTGGACCGTTGGCGACTATTGCTATTTGCAGGACCTGTTCGTGAACGAAGGCGCACGGGGCTACGGCGTTGGCCGCAAGCTGATCGAAGCTGTGTATGAGAAGGCGAAGGCTGCTGGCGCGAGCAGGGTGCACTGGCTGACTCAGTTCGAAAACGCTCGCGCGCAAATTCTGTATGATGAAGTCGCCGACCGGTCGGGTTTCATGCAGTATCGTAAAATTCTTTGAAGGTGTCAGATGTCTGAGATCAAGGCGCTGCTGTTCGATGTCTTTGGTACCGTCGTCGACTGGCGGACCAGCCTGATCGATAATTTCACCGCATGGGGCAAGGCGAAAGGCATCAAGGGCGACTGGACAGCGTTGGTTGATGGATGGCGCGCTGCGTACATGCCGTCGATGGACGAGGTCCGCAGGCATCCGGAGCGGGGCTTCGTGATCCTCGACGACTTGCAGCGGCAGTCGATCGAGCCGCTGGCGGCCAAGCTCGGAATTACAGGTTTGACGCCGGGGGATTTCGATTATCTCACCCGCGGCTGGCACAGCCTCAAACCATGGCCGGACAGTGTCGGCGGCCTGACGCGGCTCAAGACGAAGTTCATCATCGGGCCGCTGTCCAACGGCAACGTCGCGCTGCTGACCAATATGGCGAAGCACGCCGGCCTGCCGTGGGATCTGGTGTTGAGCGCCGAGGTTTTCGGCCACTACAAGCCCGATCGTGAAGCCTATCTGGGCGCGGCGAAGATTCTTGGCCTGACGCCCGGCGAAGTGATGCTTGTTGCTGCACACAACAACGATCTTGCCGCGGCCCAGAGCTTTGGATTGAAGACGGCCTTCGTGCCGCGTCCGACAGAATACGGCCCCCATCAGAACCGCGACTTCGGGCCTGAGGGAAGCTGGGACTACGTCGTGAAGGATTTCAACGATCTGGCCGACAAGCTCGGCTGCTAGGCTCGCTGCGGCGAATCATTGAACGCTGCGGCTTCGTGCTTACCTGCGGAAAGCATCATGACGCTCCCTGCATCCGCATTGCCTGTCGAGACGATCCCCGCCTTCCTCGGCGTGAACCACTCTGCGACCGGCCGCGTGTGGCGCGACCGGCTCGATCCGCGCGGCGCGGCGAAGGCGCTCGCCATCGCGCAGCGCTATCAGGTGCCGGAAATGCTGGCGCGGATCATCGCGGGCCGCGGCATCGATATCGGCGCCGTCGATGACTTCCTCGATCCGACCATTCGCAAGCTGCTGCCCGATCCTTTGACCGTGACCGAGATGGAAGCCGCCGCCAGGCGCATTGCCGATGCGGCCGCGCACGGCGAGAAAGTCGCCATCTTCGGCGACTATGATGTGGACGGCGCGACGTCAGCGGCGCTGCTGACCTGGCATCTGCGCCACTGCGGACTCGATCCGTTGATCCATATTCCAGACCGCATCTTCGAGGGATACGGCCCCAACGTGGAGGCCGTGCGCGGTCTCGCCAACAGGGGCGCGACGCTGCTGGTCACGGTCGATTGCGGCACCACCAGCATCGAACCGCTGGCTGAGGCCAAGCGTCTCGGCATGGATGTGGTGGTGATCGACCATCACCAGTGCGGCGAGGAGCTTCCCGTCGTGGATGCACTGGTCAACCCAAACCGTCCCGATGATCTGTCGGGCCTCGGACATCTCGCCGCCGTCGGCCTCGTCTTCGTCACGCTGGTTGCGGTGAACCGCGAACTGCGCGCCCGCAATTTCTGGAGCGATGTTCGGCCCGAACCCAACCTGCTGGACGCGCTCCATTACGTCGCGCTCGGCACTGTCGCCGACGTCGCAGCGCTGACCGGCCTCAACCGCGCCTTCGTCGCCAAGGGGCTGATCGCTCTGCGCCGCCGCGATCATGTCGGCCACACAGCGTTGATGGATGTGGCCCGTCTGAGCGGCCCGCCGGAAGCCTGGCATCTGGGTTTCATGCTGGGGCCGCGCATCAATGCCGGCGGCCGTATCGGGCAGGCGGACCTCGGTGTAAGGCTGCTTCTGGAAGGCGATATTTCGGAAGCCGCGCGGATTGCCGCCGAACTCGACCGTCTCAATACTGAACGCCGCGTGATCGAACAGATGGCGGAAGCGCAGGCCGAAGCCGAAGCGCTGGCGTCGCTCGGTCTCGATGACAAGGGCGCGGTGATCGTGACAGCTTCCGAGGGCTGGCATCCGGGTGTGGTGGGTCTTGTGGCGTCGCGTCTGAAGGAGAAATTCTCGCGACCGGCTTTTGCCATTGCGCTGGAGCCGGGCGGGATCGGCACCGGATCAGGCCGCTCCATTCCGGGCGTCGATCTCGGCAAGGTGGTGCGCGAGGCGGTGCATGAAGGGATTCTTCTGAAAGGTGGTGGCCACGCCATGGCGGCGGGCGTGACCCTGAAGAAGGAGCGGCTGGCGGAATTCCGCGCGTTCGTCGAATCCGCGCTCGCGGCGACAGTCGCCGACGCGCGGCATGCAAACGAACTGTTCATCGACGGGGCCGTCAGTGCGCGCGCGGTGACGACCGATTTTGTCGCGACCATGAACCGCGCCGGTCCTTTTGGTGCAGGCAATCCCGAACCGCTGATCGCGCTGCCGTCACATCAACTGGTTTTCGCGGATGAAGTTGGACAGGCGCACCTGCGTCTGCGTTTCAAGTCGGGCGACGGCGCATTCGTCAACGGTATTGCGTTTCGATCCATCGGCCAGAAGCTCGGCAATGCACTGATCGAAAATCGCGGTCAGATGCTGCATGTCGCGGGGTCGCTCACCGTCGACCGCTGGCAGGGCTCCGAGCGCGTGCAGATGCGCGTGACGGATGTCGCGGTGCCCGATCCGGGGCCGGCGGTGATCCGCTAGGACGTCATTCCGGGGCGCGCACCTCAGGATGATTGTCGCGGCAGCGGGATGTTGCGCACAATTTCTCTCCGGACGACATCGCGTATTTGGCGTGCACTCCACCTAACTCATAGGTTGTCATCACCGGGCTTGTCCCGGTGATCCCGATCAGGTGAGCACGGTGCCTTCGTTATCGGGATGGCCGGAACAAGTCCGGCCATGACAACGATTATGCTGGTGCTCTCAACGGCCCACCATCGGCATTTTCCAGATTCAATTTTCAAACAGCATGCGCATGTGGGGTTTGCCCCATTCGCGCCAATGAAAGACGAGCGTGATAGCTCTCGCGCTTCTTCGCGCGAGGTGAGCTTTAGTTCTGCCCTCAAAAAGCGAGGGGCATGGAGCGCCGCGAGGCGCAAAGGTGGTGTCTCGCTTCCTTTGCGATCAGGAAGCGCATCGCCTCACGGCGCTCCACTGCGGCGATTTTGGGCGAGGGGAGCGTTCTTCCGGGACAGGACAAGCGCGACACGCGCCTCGATCCGGCTGGCTTTCGCCGGCCTTCATCCTGTCCGCGTCCAGCTCTTTGCGAGCAGAGCCACGTAGTTGGCCCGGACGCTGACCCCAGCCTCCCGGACGACGTGTGTGCGAAACACGCGCGCGGGCGCCGCATCCTGCTCCGCTCTCTGACGCCTCTAGAAAGCGCCCCTCACGAACAGGACATGGCGAACTTAAGCGTGGTCCGGAGCACGGGGATTGCTATCCCCATCACGAAATGTTGCAGGAGGCGCGGTCCGGATGAAGTTGCTCCATCCCCACGACGCGCAAATTTTCCGCCGTCATTCCGGGGCGCGCGTCTTCGCGCGA
>JAFVHU010000114.1 GCA_017474385.1 Afipia sp.
CTTGCCCAATGCCAGAGAACCTCAGCAGCTAGAACGCCTCGCCCCCGGGCGAGATCAAATCGGAGAGGTGGGCGACATCGTCTCGGAATCCCCGGGCGACTTCATATCGGTACACCCGGGCGACTTCGTCGGAATCCGCACCGTGTATCGGCCGAGCTACCTGAAACTGGCGAACGTTTTGAAGGTTTGTTGCCGCCAGTTGTTGCGGCTCCAGCGTTCGCGATCCGCAAACCGGCCGTCGCTATCTTTACGCTTGATGACTACGTCTTGGCAGGGATCATGACGTCAGAACAGGCTATAGCGCTGCGGCAAGCCGTTAGTTCACGCAAGAACATCCTGGTTGCCGGCGGAACATCAACCGGCAAAACGACGCTCACGAACGCGCTGCTCGCGGAAGTCGCCAAGACTTCCGATCGCATCGTTCTCATCGAAGACACAAGAGAGCTCCAGTGCAAGGCGCCAAACCTTGTCGCTCTGCGCACCAGGGACGGCGTGGTGTCGCTTTCGGATCTCGTGCGCTCATCCCTTCGCTTGCGTCCCGATCGTATTCCAATCGGCGAGGTCCGCGGGGCCGAAGCTCTCGACCTGCTCAAGGCCTGGGGTACCGGGCATCCCGGGGGAATCGGTACCATCCACGCAGGCAGCGCGCTCGGAGCCTTACGCCGGCTCGAACAGCTCATCCAGGAGGCGGTGGTTACGGTACCGCGCGCCCTGATCGCCGAGACCGTGAACGTCATAGCCGTTCTTGCTGGCCGTGGCGCTGATCGCCGCCTTTCCGAACTTGCTCACGTCGCCGGGCTCGGGACGTCGGGCGACTACAGCCTCTCAGCATCAGGAGACCAGTGATGAACTGCCGATCGCCTCTCGGCCGAAGGGCCGTTACGACCGCATCAATTGCGGCCTTCTGCCTGTTCGCTTCGCCGGCCTGGTCCGCAGGCTCGAATATGCCGTGGGAGCAACCGCTCAATCAGATCCTGCAGTCGGTCGAAGGCCCGGTCGCCAAGATCGTCGCCGTTATCATCATCATCGTGACCGGGCTGTCCCTGGCTTTCGGTGACACGTCGGGCGGTTTTCGTCGGCTGGTTCAGATCGTGTTTGGTCTGTCGATCGCGTTTGCCGCATCGAGCTTCTTTCTGTCGTTCTTCTCGTTCGGCGGCGGAGTGGTGATCTGATGGATGAGCAGATCCCAGGGTTTGTTGCGCCCGTGCATCGCGCTTTGACCGAGCCGATCCTGATGGGAGGCGCACCGCGGGCCGTCGCAATCTTAAACGGCACCTTGGCCGCGGCACTGGGCCTCGGTCTGCGCCTTTGGCTTGCCGGTCTCCTGCTCTGGTTCATCGGTCATATGGCGGCCGTCTGGGCCGCGAAACGCGACCCGGAGTTCGTCGAGGTCACGCGCCGGCACATTCGTATCCCTGGTCACCTCTCCACGTGAGTCCTTCCATGATGAATCTTGCCGAATATCGTTCCTCGAATGCGCGCCTGGCCGACTTCCTGCCCTGGGCCGCCCTTGTCGACGAGGGCATTGTCCTTAACAAGGATGGCTCGTTTCAGCGGACGGCAAAATTCCGAGGCCCCGATCTCGACAGCGCGGTACCTGCCGAACTCGTTGCCGTCGCCGGGCGCTTGAACAATGCCTTGCGTCGCCTTGGATCTGGCTGGGCCCTGTTTGTCGAGGCACAACGCCATGCCGCGGGGGCCTATCCTCCGAACACGTTCCCGGATGTCGCATCCGCCTTGGTCGACGCCGAGCGCAGGGCCCAGTTCGAAGAGGCCGGCGCCCATTACGAGTCCAGCTACTATCTGACTTTGGTTTATCTGCCGCCTGCCGAAGGAGCGGCCCTGGCCGAGCGGCTCCTTTACGAGGGCAGCAACCGGCCCGTCGGTGCAGACGCACGTGAGGTGCTGGCCGGGTTTGTCGATCGGACCAACCGTGTCCTGCAGCTCATCGAAAGCTTCATGCCGAAATGTGGCTGGCTCGATGATCAGGAAACGTTGACCTATCTCCACTCGACGATCTCGACCAAGCGTCACCGGGTGCGCGTCCCGGAAATACCCATGTATCTCGACGCGCTGCTTGCCGATCAGCCACTGACCGGCGGTCTTGAGCCGATGCTGGGCACCGCCCATCTGCGGGTGCTGACCGTCGTGGGATTTCCGACCGCAACCGTGCCCGGGATTTTGGATGATCTGAACCGACTGGCATTCCCTTATCGCTGGTCGACCCGGGCGCTCATGCTCGACCGGACCGATGCCGTGAAGCTAGTGACGAGGATTCGGCGCCAGTGGTTTGCCAAACGCAAGTCAGTCGCCGCGATCCTGAAGGAGGTAATGACCAACGAGGCGTCTGCCCTTCTTGATACCGACGCCCACAACAAGGCGATCGATGCCGATGCGGCCCTCCAGGAACTAGGCACCGATCAAATCGGGGAAGCCTTTGTTACGGCGACCGTCACCGTCTGGGACGGAGATCCCCGGGCTGCCGACGAAAAGCTCCGCCTGGTCGAAAAGGTCATCCAGGGGCGCGATTTCACCTGCATGATCGAGACCGTGAATGCGGTCGAAGCCTGGCTCGGCAGCCTGCCGGGCCACGTTTACGCCAACGTCCGCCAGCCCCCGATATCGACCCTCAACCTAGCCCATATGATCCCCCTGTCGGCGGTTTGGGCGGGCGAGGTGAGGGACCATCACCTCAAGGCGCCCCCGCTGTTCTTCGCCAGGACGGAAGGATCCACGCCGTTTCGGTTCTCGCTCCACGTTGGCGATGTCGGGCATACCCTGGTTGTTGGTCCGACCGGGGCGGGCAAGTCGGTGCTCCTGGCGTTGATGGCCCTGCAGTTCCGCCGCTATCCGGACGGACAGGTCTTCGCCTTCGATTTCGGCCGCTCGATGCGCGCGGCGGCGTTGGCCATGGACGGCGACTGGCATGACCTCGGTGGCGCGGTAGCGGGCGAAACGGATGGATTTATGTCCCTGCAGCCGCTGGCTGACATCGATGATGTCTCCGAGCGCGGCTGGGCGGCGCAATGGATCGCCTCGATCTTGTCGCGAGAAAAGATCGACGTCACCCCAGAGACCAAGGATCATGTCTGGACTGCGCTGACCTCGCTGGCGTCGGCTCCGCACGAGGAGCGCACCCTCACTGGCCTCTCGGTTCTCCTCCAATCGAATATCCTGAAGCGGGCGCTCCAGCCCTATTGCCTCGGTGGTCCCTATGACCGGCTGCTCGATGCGGAGAACGAGCACCTCGGTAGCTCATCGGTCCAGGTCTTTGAGACCGATGGATTGATTGGAACCGCCGTTGCGCCGGCAGTGCTGGCTTATCTATTCCATCGGATCGAAGGCCGCTTCGACGGGCGTCCAACGCTGCTCATCATCGACGAAGGCTGGCTCGCGCTTGATGATGCGGACTTTGCCGGCAAGCTCCGGGAGTGGCTAAAAACCCTTCGCAAGAAGAATGCGTCGGTGGTGTTTGCGACCCAATCGCTTGCGGACATCGATGGCTCGGCAATCGCGCCGGCCATCATAGAAAGTTGTCCGACCCGGATTCTGCTGCCCAACGATCGCGCGATCGAGCCGCAGATCATGACGATCTACCGGCGATTTGGGCTCAATGACCGGCAAATCGAAATCCTGGCGCGGGCGATTCCCAAGCGAGACTACTACTGCCAGTCACGCCGGGGCGATCGCCTGTTCGAACTCGGACTTGGCGAGGTAGCGCTTGCCCTCACCGCCGCTTCCTCCAAAGCCGACCAGGCTTTGATCGAGCAGGTGTTGGCTGAACATGGCCGCGAAAACTTCGTGAGTGGATGGCTGAAGGCCCGTGATGTCGCTTGGGCGACCGATCTCATCCCACACCTCGCTGAACTGGGGGCTTCCAAATGAACCGCTTCCGCCGTGTTGCTGCCGCTGGCGTGGTGGCACTTGCCGTGCTTGTCGGTTCCAAACCGGCCTTCGCGCAGTTGGTTGTGTTTGATCCCAACAACTATGCCCAGAACGTTCTGACCGCCGCTCGAGCCCTGCAGCAGATCAACAACCAGATCACATCGCTGCAAAATCAGGCGCAGATGCTGGTCAATCAGGCCAGGAATCTCGCGAGCTTGCCCTATTCGTCACTGCAGCAGTTGGAGCAGTCAATCCAGCGTACGCAGCAACTGCTCGCCCAAGCCCAGCGCATCTCTTTCGACATCCAGCAAATCGATCGCGCGTTCTCCACCACGTACGCGCCGGCATCTCCCGACGCCACGGACCAGGCGCTGATCGCGAATGCGCAGGTCCGTTGGCAAAACTCGGTTGCAGGCTTTCAAGATGCCATGCGGGTGCAGGCTACGGTGGTCAGTAATCTCGACACCAATCGCGCCCAGATGTCGACGCTCGTCACCGCCAGCCAGGGCGCGACCGGCGCCCTGCAAGCGAGCCAGGCTGCCAATCAGCTTCTTGCGCTGCAGGCACAACAGCTTGCCGATCTCACGGCAACAGTCGCCGCTCAAGGACGCGCCCAAAACCTGGAATCTGCCCAGCGAACGGCCGCTCAGGACCAGGGCAGGGAGCAACTCCGGCGCTTCCTGACGCAGAGCCGAGGTTACCAGCCCACAATAGTGCAGATGTTCCACCAATGAGTGATTTCAGGGCGTTCAAGGCGCTGTCTCTCGGCGTGACAATCTTTGTCGTCGTGCTCGCTGCTGCTTGCACCATCCACCTGCGTGACGACGACAATCAGCCTCAGCCTGCCTCTTCGGTCGTCCGAGAAGGCGATCCCCAGACAGCCGAGCTCGAGCGATGTCGTTCAGTTGGATACGAGCAAAAAGACAGACTTGCCGAATGCCGAAAGGTTTGGGCGGAACAGCGCCGCCACTTCCTAAGGCAGAACATCGACACTCCGCGCAATCCCGCCCGGCCCGATCCAGACGCCACACCGCCTGCGTCCGTCAAGGATCAGAGCCGTTTGCCGCCCGGTTTGTTTCCGGCACCTCAGCCGACGGAGCGATAGATGGGTGGTACAGGCATCATCGACCAGTTTCTGGAAACATTCACCCGCTATATCGACTCTGGCTTCGGCCTGGTGGGAAATGAGGTCGGACATCTCGCGTCCACGCTTGTTGCCATCGACATCACGCTGGCGGGATTGTTCTGGGTCTGGAGCTCCGATGAGGACATGATCGCTCGGCTGGTCAAGAAGACCTTGTTTGTCGGCGTCTTCGCTTTCCTCATCGGGAACTGGAATGGCCTGGCCCGCATCGTCTTCGAGAGCTTTGCCAGTCTGGGGTTGAGGGCCTCTGGCACGGGCTTGTCGTCCGCAGATTTCTTGAGGCCAGGACGGATCGCCCAGGTCGGCCTGGATGCCGGACGGCCGATCCTTGAATCGATTTCGGGGCTGATGGGCTACGTCAGCTTCTTCGAGAATTTTGTACAGATCGTGGTGCTGCTGTTTGCCTGGATCGTCGTGCTGCTGACGTTCTTCATCCTCGCCATCCAGCTCTTTATCACCTTGATCGAGTTCAAGCTGACGACCCTGGCCGGTTTCGTGCTGATTCCGTTCGGCCTGTTTGGGAAGACCGCCTTCGCAGCCGAGCGCGTACTCGGAAACGTCATCTCGTCCGGCGTCAAGGTATTGGTGCTTGCCGTCATCGTTGGGATCGGATCGACCCTGTTCTCCCAGTTCACCTCGGGGTCCGGCGGTAACCAGCCGACTATCGAAAATGCGATGGCACTGGTGCTCGCGGCCCTCTCGTTGCTTGGCCTCGGTATCTTCGGGCCGGGAATTGCCAACGGCATTGTATCTGGCGGTCCGCAACTTGGGGCCGGTGCGGCCGTCGGAACCACGATGGCCGCAGGTGGTGTGGTTGCCGCCGGAGCAGCACTCGCAGCAGGCGGGGCTGCTCTCACCGGCAGCATGGTTGGAGGCGCGGCGAGGGGAGGCAGCGCGCTCATAGGCGGCGCGGCATCCGCCTTTCGGACGGGCGCGCAGACCGGGGAGGCGGGCGCCACTTCGGCAGCGAGTCCCCTGCGATCGCTGGCCGCCCGCTTTGGCAGATCAAATGCCGCGGGCGATGAAGCCGGCGGCGCGGATGCGTCATCTGGAGGCGCACCCGCCTGGGTTCGCCGCATGAAACGTGGACAGGCTGTCAGTCATGGTGTCTCGGCGACGACGCAGGCGCTGCGGTCCGGGGATCGCGGCGGAGGTGGGGCCTCCGTCGATCTCAAGGATTCAGAGCGCTGAGGTCAGCACCGTCGGAGCACCTCTCAGAACTCTTCAAACGTACCAAACGCTACTCACGCCCGATTTCTCGTACGTCGAGGTCAACATGTTCAAACGATCGGCCGTTCATTATGGCCGCACACCTCAGCCGGTTACGCCTTACCAAAAAGCCGCGCAGGTTTGGGATGACCGGATCGGCTCGGCGCGTGTCCAGGCCAGGAATTGGCGCTTGATGGCCTTTGGTTGTCTGTTCCTCTCTGCCGGCTTCGCCGCTGCTCTCGTCTGGCAGTCAGCACAGGGGTCCATTACGCCTTGGGTCGTTGAAGTCGATCGCCTCGGCGAAGCAAAGGCGGTCGCGCCAGCAAATTCGACCTACAAGGCAACCGACCCGCAAATTGGCTTCCATCTCGCCCGCTTCATCGAACATGTCCGCGGCCTCCCGATGGACGCCATCGTGCTACGCGAGGATTGGCTTCGGGCGTATGATTTCACGACCGATCGCGGTGCCGCCGCGCTGAACGACTACGCCCGCAACAACGATCCCTTCACAAAAGTCGGGAAGATCCAGGTCGCCGTCGAAGTATCCAGTGTCATCAGAGCTTCGCCCGACAGCTTCCGTATCGCCTGGATCGAACGCCGCTACGAGAATGGTCAGCTTGCCGCGACCGAGCGGTGGAGCGCCATCGTCAGCGTTGTCGTGGAACCGCCGCGCGACATCGATCGGCTGCGCAAGAACCCTCTCGGCATCTACGTCAACGCCATCAACTGGTCCAAGGAGTTTTGACAGTGATGCCGACAAATCAACGTTCACTGCGAATGAAAACGGGGAGTGGATTTCCGGCTCTCCTGATTTGCGCCTGTGCCCTTGCTGGGTGCACGACATTCAAGCCGCCGCAGATCAGCTATG
This sequence comes from Afipia sp., assembly GCA_017474385.1. Classification (GTDB taxonomy): domain Bacteria; phylum Pseudomonadota; class Alphaproteobacteria; order Rhizobiales; family Xanthobacteraceae; genus Afipia. The sequence continues at coordinate 7,107 of JAFVHU010000114.1, forward strand.
ACGACGAAATCCCGCCGCTGCCCAGTCAACCGGCGCTTGCAGACGATCGGCCGCGCTCCCTTCACGTCCCACCCGCTTGGACGCCGGCACGGGGCGGCAAGGAGAAGGAAGCCGAAGCCCCCGTTGAACGGATCGAAAGCGCCAACGATGCGGCCCGCGTACAGCCTCGGAAGGCGGGGTATTTCAACGCTGTGCAGGTGTTTCCATATAGCCCAGGCGCGCTCTATCAAATCTATGCGGCGCCAGGACAGATCACGGACATTGCCTTGGAGCCAGGTGAGAAATTGATCGGCTCCGGACCCATCTCCGCGGGCGACACGGTGCGCTGGGTGGTCGGAGATACCGAGAGCGGCAGCGGTGACATCCGGCGGGTCCATATCATGGTCAAGCCGACACGAGCGGCCATCGAAACCAACCTCGTTCTCAACACCGATCGGCGGACGTATCTGATCGAGCTGCGCTCGCGTGAAAAATCATACATGCCATCGGTCTCCTGGTTCTATCCTGAAGACCGAGCCGCGCGCGGTCGTGCGCTTCCGCCAAAACCCTTCATTCCGGATCCTGCCCAACGGCGCTATCGATACACCTTCGAGGGCGACAATCCTCCCTGGCGCCCCGTCAGCGCCTTTGACGATGGCCGCAAGGTCTACATCGAGTTCTCGCCGGGCATCGGGCAGGGCGAAATGCCTCCGCTGTTCGTCATTAACTCCGACGGCAAGCCGGGTCTCGTCAACTACCGGGCATTCGGCAACGTCCTGATTGTCGACCGGTTGTTCGCGGCCGCCGAACTGCGGCTGGGGGGCGAGGAACAGCAAAAGGTCCGCATCATCAGAACCGATGGGAGATCTTGATGAGCAACACCGAACAGGAGGCCACAAACCGGACGGGTGCTCCGCCGGCGCTCGAGACAGAAACGAGTTCTTTTCGGTTGCGGCCGGAGCGCCCGCACGTCACGCGGCTCTCGCGCAAAGCACTGATCGGGGGCACGGCGCTGGTGCTGATCCTCTTGACCGCTGCCGTTTTCCTGGCGCTGCAAACACGCGAGAAGCGGGCTCCCGCCCCGGACGAACTCTACTCAACCGATCACCACAATGTGGCGGACAAGCTTGCGAGCTTGCCAAAGGACTACGGTTCAATTCCCCCGGACGTGCCACGACTAGGGCCGCCTTTGCCAGGTGATCTAGGCCGTCCAATTGTCGCGGCACAGGCCCAAAACGGCCCGCTAGCGGTTGACGCCGAGCAACAACGAGCAAGCCAGGAAAGTGAAGCTGCACGAACCAGCAAAGTTTTTGCCAATACGGTGACCCGACCATCGCCTGGCCAAGCGGCGCCAGCCGAGACCTCGCCAACGGGAGCCACTTCAACTGACGACGCATTTGCCCAGAACGGTCAAGACCGTAAACTCGCGTTCGTCAATGCTTTGATCGATCGACGCACCACTAGTCCTGACCGTTTGGCCAAGCCGGCTTCGCCATTCGTAATTCAGGCCGGGACCATCATTCCGGCGGCACTCATCACTGGGATCCGCTCCGATTTGCCGGGCCAGATCATCGCGCAGGTAACCGAAAATATTTTTGACACGCCGACCGGTCGGGCTCGTCTTGTCCCGCAGGGAGCGCGCTTGATCGGTCTCTATGATAGCCGAGTATCGTTTGGACAGTCGCGCGTCCTTCTGGTCTGGACGAGGCTGATCATGCCGAATGGTCGCTCTATCGTACTCGAAAGACAGACGGGGGCAGACACCGCGGGGTATTCCGGCCTTGAGGATGAGGTCGACAACCATTGGAAGGAGTTGCTCGGAGCAGCGGCCTTATCGACATTACTCGGTGTGGGTTCAGAGCTTGGATCTGGCGCCGACGCTGGATCCAGCACGGCCGTTCTTCAGGCGCTCCGGCATGGGGCCGCCAATTCTCTCAATCAGACCGGACAGCAAGTGGTCCGACGGAACCTCAACATTCAACCGACGCTCACAATCCGGCCAGGTTTCCCTGTGCGTGTCATCGTCAACCGTGACTTGATGCTTGAGCCATACAAAGGATAGGGAGTACACATGGCGAAACTCAAGCTCGGTGCCATCGCGGACGATAAACCCGTGAAGTTGACGATCGAACTTCCGGCAGCCGTACATCGCGATCTGCTTGCTTACGCTGAAATCCTCGCGCGCGAGAGCGGCCAGTCTGCGTATGATCCGGTAAAGCTGATCGCACCAATGTTGGCGCGATTCATGGCGACGGATCGCGCTTTTGCAAGATCACGAAAGACGCCTTACGGAGCCACCGGACCGAGGGGATAGCGCTCGCCAAGCAATTTCAGGAGGTTTTGGAGAGCAGGGTTTTCGTTGTCCGCTCGCCAAACCGCTGAAAAGCCGATGCGGCTCGACCCCGTTCCGTCGCGCAACTCCCGATAAACTAGACCGGAAAAATTGGCCCCGATATCGGACTCCAGCACGAGACTGATGCCGAACCCCACGGCGATCAAGCTCTTGATGACCCCGCGGCTGACGTCATGACGTTCGATCCGCGGTCGGTCATCGGGAGAGATTAGCTTTGCGTTCAAGAGATCCTCAAGCTCGCGCCCTGGATCGTAGTGGCTGAGCAAAACAGTCTGATTCCGTAGATCCGTCCAGTAGATGACTTCGCGCGCAGCCAAAGGATGCTCACTCGGCAGAACGGCCAGAATTCGTTCACTCCAGAGTGGCGTTGTTTTGCTATCGAGGGCTTGCGGGTCGCCCGTTAGGATGCTCACGTCAATGACACTGTTGCGGAGCGCGGTTGTGAGCCGCGTTCTCGACCTCTCGACGGTTACAAGCTCAACGTGCGGAAAAAGCTTCTTGAAGTCGAGTAATGTTGCGCGCAGATTGCCTGCCGTCAGCGAAGTACAGAACCCGATGACGAGACGACCCGCTTCGCCAGACCCGTGCGCTCTTGTTGATGCAGTCAGCGCCTCGACTTGTTCAAGTATCGAGCGCGTCATGCGCAGAAAGTGACGACCTGCCGGCGTTGCTCGAACGCCACCGCTTGACCGCTCAAAGATGACAACGCCAATCGAGTGCTCAAGGAGCTGGACAGAACGACTGAGTGTCGATTGCTTGATCGACAATGCATGGGCAGCTTGCCGAAAACTCCCGTAATCTTCGGCAGCGATCGCGTGTTGGAGTTGGCTGAAGACAACGGTCAGGCGTCGGCCTCCGACAGGTGGACCGGCAAAATTCGTATCGTCCATATGAGCGACACCTTCATGCTCAAGTTGCGTCGAGTTAGATCGTGCAAAACATTAAGACAATTGTTGGTTGTAAGATGACGCGGCTTGCTCCGTGAACAACCGAGCCACGACGCTCCAAGCAAGGCAGAGTATTGCTCGAATCGGCGAATTGTGAAGCGACCGAGTCTAGAAATCCACGAGCGTTACCCGCAGACAGTTCGGAGAAAATCTCGTCCAACCGTCGTTGCTTGCACCCCGCCGCTGGATCGCTCGAAGTCGGTCATACCGAGTGAATGTTCGAGCTGGCTAATGCAACGGCTAAGCGCGGATTGCCGAAGCATCAAGACTTCGGACACGCGCCGAAAGCTACCGTGACCCGCTGCTGCCACAGCGTATCGAATACTCTGCAGATCAACGTCGGACGTTTGACTAGGACTAGGTTTTCTGTGGGATAATATTCGCTGACCATTCTTGCCGCTACTGAACATTCGTGCCATTAGAGGACGCTTCAACTCACCCACTCTTGCGCTACGGCGGCCTGGTGTCTGCAGCGCTCGGGAGCCCCGAGAAGCTGCCGGTTGAACGCAATGCGCTTGAACCAGTAATGAAGGCCGAGCAGGTCCGTAAATCCGATGCCGCCGTGAATCTCGGTCGCCAGACGGGAGATTTCGCGGCCGGCATCACCTAGATGCGCCTTTGCCTGCAGCGCGGCAACGCGAGCTTCCTCAGGAGACCCATCCTGAGCGTGAGCCGCGTACCACACCAGCGAGCGGCACGGCTCGAGCATGGTGATGATGTCGGCGAGCGTATGCTTGACGGCTTGAAACGAGCCGATCACGCGGTCGAATTGCACCCGCTCCTTGGAATAGAGCAGCGCCTTGTCAAACATGGACTGCGCCGCCCCTAGCGTGTCGGCCGCGAGCATGACGCGGCCAGCGTCGAGCACGGCGGTCGCCGCTGCCTTCGGATCGTTGGCGGCGCCAAGGATCTCAACCCCCGCATCATGCAGTACCAAAGCCGTCAACGGTCGTGTGCGATCAAGACTGCGATGCGTGCTTACGCTGACACCGGGTTCCCCGACCGCGGCGAACAGGCCGGCACGGCCGTCATCAAGGTAGACAATGAAATGCGTCGCGTTTCCGCCATCGAGCACACCCGTTACGCATCCGGACAGCATATTTCCGGCGAGGCGGACAGCCGCCTCGCCGGTCTGCCCCGACATGCCGGCGAACCCGACCCCGATCCGGACTTCGCCGCTTGCGATCCGCGGCAGCCATGCTTTCTGCTGGGCGCGGTCGCCACTGGCAATCAGGGCGAGGGGGGCCATGACCAGCGCAGCCGCGAATGGCGTCGGTGTCGCGTGATATCCAAGCGCCTCCGCGGCAACAGCCGCATCAAGCAGCGAGAGGCCCAGACCCCCAAAGTCCTCGGGGACCATGATGCCCATGATGCCCTGTTCCGTGAGGCCCGACCATAGTTCACCATCGAAGCCCAAGCCGCCCTCCGCGATCTTGCGCAACTTGCTCATGGGCAGTCTTTGGTCCAGAAATCCGCGCAAGGAATCCGCTAGCATCAATTGCTCTTCGCTGAGGCCGAACTCCATGCTTATCCTCTGACGGTTGGCGGGGCGGATTTCGGCTCGCGCGGCAGACCCAGTCCGCGCTCGCCGATGATGTTTTTCTGGATATTCGATGAGCCGCCACCGATGATGAGGCCGATGTCGTACATGTTATCTATCTGCCAGGTGGTGGCTTCGTCGTCTTCCGCCGCTTCGCCGACCGGTTCGTAAGCGAGCCCCGCCGCGCCGAGCACGTCAACGACCAGCGATGACAGCCGATACGCAATCATCGTCCCGTTCAGTTTGACGATCAGGCGTTTGACCCCCGAATCCTCTCCCTTCGCCTGCTCGGTCATTAATCGAAGACCGTGGTATTTCGAGGCCATCACCTCGCCCTGGAGTTTGAGCAATCGCTCGCGATACTCGGGGATGTCGATGAATCGGCAGCCATCGAGCGTCGTTTTTTTCATCAATTCGACAGCCCTCGCCAGACGGTAGGTCAGCTTGTTGGCGTCGCCGAGCAGCATCCGTTCGTACTTCAAGGTGACATTGGCGACATGCCAGCCGTCGCCGCGTCCCATCACAATCTGGTCGGTTGGCACGCGGACATCCGTGAAGAACGTCTCGTTGAACTCGGCGCGGCCGGTCATCGTGACCAATGGGCGCACCTCAATGCCAGGCGCATTCATGGGGACAAGAAGGTAGGACAGCCCATCGTGCTTGCTCTTGTCGAGCTCAGTACGGCAGAGGAGGAACATCATGTCGGCGTAGTGGGCAGAACTCGTCCAGATTTTCTGGCCATTGACGATGAATTGGCTATCCTCGACACGGGCGCTGGTTTTGGCGGCGGCAAGGTCGGAGCCCGAACCGGGCTCCGAATAGCCCTGGCACCAAATGATGTCACCGCGGATGGTAGGCCCGATCCATTGAATGCACTGCTCCTTCGTTCCGACCTCGAGCAATGTCGGCACCAGCATGGAAATGCCCTGGTTCATGATGCCCGGAGACACGCCCGCGTTCGAGAATTCTTCGGCGATGATCGCCAATTCCAGGATGTCGACCGGCAGGCCGAAGCCGCCATATTCGCGGGGAATGTTGCGGGCAAAATAACCGCGCTCCAGCAGAAGCTTCTGCCAATCCAGGGCTCGCGCGTCAGGCCGCTTCCGTCCGCCCCCCGTTTTCGGCGAAAGGTGGCCGTATTTCTTTACGAAGCCGCGCGCTTCCTCCTGGAGGGCGCGATGTCGGGCGCTGTAGCGGAGGTCCATAGAGACGCTCTTTCCCAGGCGCGGTTTGTGCCTGTTACTCTACACGGAAAGGACTAGCCACGGTCGATTGACCGCGCTACGGATTAAATCTAACATCTGTTCGAAATAGTCGTGCCTTGGGCGGCCGGCGTCAAGTAGAAAGCTTGAATGATTGTTCCGTCGTCACGGAAATCGTTCAGGGGTTGCGAGCCTCCGTGGGAGCTTTGCCTATGTCACTGAAAGAAAAGGCCGCCATCACTGGCGTGGGAGAGACCGAGTACACGCGCATGTCGGGCAAGAGCATACTTGCGCTTCAGCTCGAGGCTTCGTTGAATGCGATTGCGGATGCGGGGCTCAGTCCCAAGGAAATCGACGGCATTATTCCATACTCGAATTCGCCGGTCGTAGCCGAAGACTTTGTCACGAATTTCGGTATATCCGACCTGCGCTTTTCGGCCACTGCGCCGCTCGGCGGAGCCAGCTGCGTCGCGGCCATACAATGTGCGCTGCTCGCGATCAGCGGCGGCGTGTGCAGCAACGTGCTGATCCCGATCGGTCGTAACGGCTCGTCTGCGGGTCGCATCGGCACGCGCGTTCAGCAAATGCCCCAGTTCAAGGTCGTTGGTGAGCATGAGATGCCGGTCGGCGCGATCGCCCCGGCACAGCTATATGCGCCGATGGCCCGTCGCCATATGGAACTGTTCGGCACGACGAGCTCGCAGCTTGGCGAAATCGCCGTGTCTACCCGTCACAACGCAATTCTCAATGGCCATGGGATGATGACGAAGCCGCTGACCCTTGAGGATCACCAGACGTCACGCATGATCTCCGATCCTTTGAGACTTTATGATTGCAGCCTGGAAAGCGACGGCGGCGCGGCGATCGTGGTCAGTGGCGCGGACCGGGCAAATGATCTTCGCAAACCACCGGTCTACGTCATGGGGGTCGCCGAAGGCCATCCGGATTCACCGAGCGTCATCACGCAACGCCCGGATATGACGCGCCTCGGGATCGCGAAGGCTGCGCCGAAGGCGTTTGCCATGGCCGGTGTTTCGCCTGGAGATATTGACGTTGCCGAGATTTACGACTGCTTCACCTACATCGTGCTGTGTCAACTTGAAGACCTCGGCTTTTGCAAGAAAGGCGAGGGCGGTCCGTTTGTTGCGAGCGGAGCGATTCGGCTTGGAGGAAAATTGCCGATCAACACCCACGGCGGACTGCTTTCTCAGGCGCATATGGTCGGCATGAACCACATTGTTGAACTTGTGCGTCAACTCAGAGGCGAGGCCGGCAAGGCACAAGTTAGGGGAGCCGAGATCGGCCTTGTGACTGGATACGGCGATATGGGCGACGGATCCGTCGCGATCATGCGCAAAGGATGATCGCAATGACTGCGGAGACCTACCTCAAGCCCGTTCCTGAGCCGACCCATGAGTCGAAGCCCTATTGGGATGGCCTCCAAAATGGACGGCTGCTCCTTCAGAAATGCGGGCAATGCGGAAAAATCCGTCACTATCCAAGGCCGGTTTGTGACGTCTGTTATTCGTTTGAAGTGAAATGGATCGAGGCCTCGGGCCGGGGAACGGTCCACAGCTGGACCATCACCCATCACGCCTTCAATCCCGGGTTCAAGCTCGATTTACCTTACATTCTGGCCACTATCGACCTCGAGGAGGGCGTACGGATGCAAGTCCCTCTTCGCGGCGCCAGGGAGACGGACGTCAAACTTGGGCTGCCGGTTCGTGTCATTTTCGAACAGGCCAAGCCCGATCTGGTGACTCCCGCCTGTGTAACCGCGTCGTGACCATCACCACCCGGAGCGGCATCAAGATGAACGTGGACATTGACGCACTGCGCAAGCACATCGGGACGAAAATCGTCGAGCACGATGTCGCCACCCAGGCGCCGCTGCGCGGACTTGCGGTGACCTTCGATCGGCAGGACCAGATTCCAGGGCCCGGGGATCCGATCCAGCCGGGGTGGCATCTGGTGTATTTCATGCCGCTGTCGCCCAAGGCTACTCTCGGTGACGATGGGTTGCCGATCTCTGGCGGCGTTCTGCCGCCGATGCCGTTTCCACGGCGGATGTATGCGGGAACCGAACTGACCTTCCACGATCCGATCCGCCTCGGCGATGCGCTCAAGCGCGAGACGGAGTTCACCGATGTCTCGCTACGGTCGGGCGGTACCGGAGCGTTGATATTCGCGACGCAGACCCGTCGCATTTTCACGCCTCGCGGCCTTTCGATTGTAGAACAAAATCACACAGTGTTCCGCGAAGAAGTGAAGCCTGGAGAGAAGAGCGTCACACCGAAAAGGAACAAGCCGCCAGCCGATACACCGTGGCGCCGAACGATTACGACGGACCCGGTTTCCTTGTTCCGCTATTCCGCGCTGACTTTCAACCCGCACCGCATTCATTACGACCGGGACTATGCGATGCGCGTCGAAGGTTATCCCGGCCTTGTCGTGCATGGACCCTACTCGCAGCAGTGCCTGATCGACCTTGCGCGCGATCACGCTCCGGAAAAAACGCTAAAATCGTTTTCGCAGCGCGCCCGTGCACCACTGTTCGACACGGCGCCTTTCAGCGTCGTTGGCCGCGCCGTTGACGGCGAAAAAGGAGCGGAGCTGTGGGCCCTCACACCGGAGGGAACCATCGCCATGGAAGTCACAATACGATACGCGTGAGAACAATGGTTAATGAAAAAGTTGTTTTGACGGATATCAATGATTGTGGCCAATCATCGCTTCTGTGTAAGCAGTTATGCCCCGAAGCGCGCGTCAGCTTAAAGAAGCTCCGCCGCAAAGCTGATGATGTTTAAGCAGCCATGTGGGTTGACTTCACGATAGACGATCTGGCGATCCTTCAGGCTCAGCTACGGCTGCTCATGGCGCAACCCGCGAGTGTAGATCGTGCGGCCGACGAGTGGGATCAAAAGAGCGCAGGACGGGCAATTTGAGAATGATCGCTTCTAGGGTTGGCAAAATTGCGACGTTGACGTCGGACAACGTGAATAGCTGCGCTCCGCTTCTGCATTTCGCACATGCGACCGGCTTCAATGCGGAAACGTATCGACGCTTTCTGGAGCAGCTATCAGCAAGCTTCCGTGTCGTCGCGTCCGACGCGCGTGGACATGGACGCACCACATTGCCAGCAATTCCGGAAAGGCTAACAAGTTGGGAGACCTATGAATTGGATCTTGAGGAGCTTCTTGGCGTTTACAAGGAGCCTGCCTTCCTCGTGGGTCATTCGATCGGTGCAACCGTCAGTGTGATGCTGGCGGCCCGACGGCCAGACTTGGTGCTCGGGGTGGGCTTGCTCGAGCCGTCATTTGTCCCGTTCGAGAGGGCGTATCGAGTTGCGAGCGAGCGGCGGGAGGGGCGCATCGTGGACTTCGATATTGCAATCCAGGCGCGCAAGCGCCGATCGACATGGGCGTCCCTGCCGGAGATCCGCGAGTCTTATGCAAAGAAAGCAATGTTCGCCACTTGGCAAGACGGATTTCTTGAAGATTATCTTGAGGGTGGGTTGGTATTCCTAGCTAACGATCAAATCCGGCTGGCGTGTAATCCATCCTGGGAAGCTGCAACCTTCCAGGCCGCGACGACCGATTTTTGGGACATTCTTCCACGTTACAAAGGCAAGTTACTGTTGGCCTACGGCTCGCGATTTAGCACTGTAAGTGATGTCGATGCGAAGAAGATTGTCGAACTTGCACCTCAAACTCGCGTATTCAATTTTCCGGAGAATAGCCATTTTCTTCCAATGGAACGGCCAGAAGCACTATCTCGGCTGATTATGAGTGAGTTTGATAATTCCTAGCGTGGCTATCGCCGCGGATCGATTGAGCGATTTTACTGTTGCGCCGGCGCGACGATTGCCATGAGGCCGCCCAACGTGATTGCGCGCGACTGGATCGTGGCGCCAAGCATCGGTTGTTCAGCGGAAAACATGCGGCGCCATTCCATTGGAAATCACGGAGACGACCCGGGAATCAATCGCGGAAAAGTGGACATTGACGATAACTGCTTCCAACCCACATAACAGCCATGTGTTGATCACTCTTCAGACTACTGGGACACGTTTGGCGGCGACGGCGGCCGGTGAAATGACGTCGATGTCGATCGGCACCCGCCAGCGCTCGGTGTAGCGCACCTGGGGCGCCGCGTTGCTGGCCGGTGCGCCTTCCAGCACAAAGCCATCGAAGCCGGCACTCATCACCTCGTTGCATTTCTGCACATAGACCGGGAAGCCGCCGATATACGGCATGAAGACGCGCGGCCGGCCGGGGATGTTGGTGCCGACATACCAGGAGCTGCAGGTCGATCGCAGCGAAACAGTCGATACGTCAGTGACGTGCTCGACCCAGGCGTCCTCGTCCTCGCGCTTCGGCTCGATGGTCGCGGCCCCGACGTCGCGCATGTGGGCCATGCAGTCGGCCAGCCAGTCGACATGCTGCTCAATCGCCTGGATCATGCTGGCGAGCACTGAGGGACTACCGGGACCGGTGATCGTGAACAAATTGGGGAAGCCGGCGGAGGCGATCCCGAGGTAGGCGCGCGGGCCGGCGCGCCACTTCTCGGCCAGCGTCAAACCTTTGCGGCCGGTGATCGCAATCTTGTCGAACGAACCCGTCATCGCGGCAAAGCCGGTGGCGCAGACGGCGGTGTCCAGTGGATACGCGACCCCGTCGACCTCGATGCCGTCAGGCGTGAAGCGTTCGATCGGCGTCTTGGACACGTCGACCAGTTTGACGTGCTCCAGATTGTAGGTCTCGAAGTAGGAAGTATCGACGCAGAGCCGCTTGCAGCCGAACACGTTGTCCGGACACAGCAGGTCGGCCGTCGCCGGGTCCTTCACGATGCCGCGAATCTTGCGGCGGGCGAAGTCGGCGATGGTGTCGTTGGCGGCCTTCTCGAACAGCAGATCGCCGAAGGCGCCGAGGAAGGGCAGGCCGCCGCGGGTCCAGGCTTCCTCGTATTGCCGTTCGCGCTCTTCGGGTGCAGCCTCCAGCGCCGGCTTCATGTTGAAAGGAAAATAGAAGCCGGTCGGGCGTCCGCGTGCCTTGGCCCGCAACGCCGGATAATCCGCCTTGGCCGCCTGCAAATATTCAGACGTCAGGCTCTCGTTGCGCGCCGGCACGGACCACGTCGCCGTGCGCTGGAATACCGTGAGGTGCGCCGCCTGCTGCGCGATGATTGGGATCGACTGAATCGCCGAGGAGCCGGTGCCGATCACGCCGACCCGCAATCCTGTAAAGTCGACGCCTTCATGCGGCCATTCGCCGGTGTGGTAGATCGGACCGCGAAAGTTCTTCATGCCCCTGAAGTTTGGCCGGTTCGGTGCCGACAGGCAGCCGACCGCCATGATGCAGAATCTGGCCAAAACCCTGTCGCCGCGGTTGGTCTCGATCAGCCAGCACCCGGCGTCTTCGTCGAACGTCGCCGCGGTGACACGCGTGTCGAACACGATATCCCGGCGCAGGTCGAAACGATCGGCAACGTGGTTGGCGTAGGAAAGGATCTCGGCCTGCGGCGCGTATTTCTCCGACCAGTTCCACTCCTGGTCCAGCTCCTCGGAGAAGGAGAATGAGTACTGCATACTCTCGACGTCGCAGCGTGCACCTGGATAGCGGTTCCAATACCAGGTGCCACCCACGCCACTGCCGGCCTCGAAGACCCGTGCCGAGAAGCTAAGCCCGCGCAGGCGATGCAGCATGTACATCCCGGCAAAGCCCGCACCCACGATAACAGCGTCGAAAACCGCTCCCATTTCGCCTGGGCGCTCTTGTCGCGTTGTGTTGTCGGCAATCATGACTCGTGTCGTCTCCTTTGCAGGTCGACTAAGCTAATCGAGATAAGTTCGTTCTCCGCAGGCGCCAGAGGGTTCGCAAATAAAGCCCGAGAAATGCATCTCGTACCCCGGCTCGCCTATTAAGTCCTGAGTCTTATATTTTGGTAGGCGGGCAGGGCAATCCACCAGTGGCCGAAGCTGGTACATGGCGGATCGAAACGCAGAGCTGGCTAGCTATATGCCGCAGGCGGACGGCATCGGAGATATTTGCAATGGAATGGAATCAGCGCCAACTTGGCCGGCAACGTCGGTAAATCGACTTCGCCGGCCAGAGACAGTTCATTTTTGCGTCTCAGATTTGGCGAAGTCCGCCGACTGTTCCTTCACTACGCTCCAAACCTCGTCTTGAAAGCCAGCGATCCAATCGGTTTGTGCAACCCATTTCTCTCCATCCCACATTTCAATGCGTGTCTTGCCGCCGCCGCCATGATCCTGTGCCGTGACTGTAATAGGTGCAATCAGCCCGTTAGCATCGTAATTTTTCAGACTCTCAAGACCAGTCTTAATTTTATCGGGTGTTAGCGGCCAGCCGCCATTCTTGATCGCAAGCCGTGCGCCTTCGAATGCGATCGAGTAGATCGCAAGACCAGTGTTGTAATAGACGTCCTCGGTAAATTTGCGATCACCGTTGCCTTTGCCCCTGTCGTAAAGCTCCTTGATAATCTGCTGAACCAACGGCTGATATGAGCCGCCGGCGACGTTGGTGCCGCGTTTCAATCCCTTAGCGACATCGGGTCCAATATTCTTGATATCGACCTCGTTGAGCCAATTAACAGCGATATACTTTTCAATCGAGATCCCATTGCGCTTCATCTCGCGCGATGCGATCACATGCATATTCGACAGGCTCCAGCTCACAATCCAGTCGGGGTTAAGACGACGGATCTGCGTCCATGCCGAGGCCTGATCGTTGCCCGGCAGCGGATACGGCACGAGCTGCAACTCGAAACCCTCCTTCTGCGCCAGCGTCTTCAGAATACCGATCGGTTCCTGTCCGAACGGATAATCGATATAAAAGAACGCGACCTTGACGCCCTTCAGATTTCCGCCGGACTTTTGTTTGATGTATTCAATGTCATTGGCGGCCTGACCCCAGTAGGTCGGCCCGATCGGAAATACCCATTTGAACACGTTGCCATCGACCGCATCCCCTCGACCGACCAGTGACTGGATCAGGATGTTGCCATCCTTCATAATGCGCGGAAGGACCGCGCGCGATACCGGCGTCGACAACATGTCGAACACCATCACGCCTTCGCGCTTCAAGCGTTCGTAGCATTCGATGCCGCGCTGCGGCTCGTTGCCGTGGTCCTGCACGATAATTTCGATCGGATGGCCTTCGAGACCTCCCTTCGCATTGAGAAGGTCGGCATAGTCGCGCACAGCTTGGGCAATCTGCGGCGTGACGAACGTATAGGCCTTGCTCAGGTCATAGCACAGCGCGAAGCGCACAGGATCGGCCGCGGCTGCCGGCACGACGTTGAGCAGCGCCAACGCTAGTCCGCCTAGTATAGATAGTAATCTCATTTTAGCGATCCTTCCTTGGTTGACTGAGCGAACTCAGGAAATTCTTAATCATCCCAGCTTTATCGAACGACGCACATCTGGTGATCGTCAGGTCAGCCAACGTTTCCGCCGGCTATAATGTTTGATGTCACGAAAATTCTTGTTTTGCGCGCCTCCCAGGTAAAATTCCTGAATGTCGGGATTTTTCTTCAATGCAGCCGCACTGTCGTGCATCACGATGCGACCGCTTTCGATCAGATAGCCGTGGGAGACAATTTCGAGCGCGGCAATGGCGTTCTGCTCAACCAGCAATATCGAAAGTCCTTCATCGCGGTTGATGCGGCCGAGGATCTGGAAGATCTCAGCCACGAGAAAAGGAGCCAGTCCCAGGCTGGGTTCGTCGAGCATCAATAGTTTTGGCTGGGTCATCAGAGCACGGCCGATTGCGAGCATTTGCTGTTCGCCGCCGGAGAGATAACCCGACGCGACGGTCCGGCGCTCGTGCAGACGTGGGAAATAACTGTAAACCCGGTCCTTGTTGCGGTTCATGTCCTGGCGGCTATGCAACGCCGAAGCCGCGATCAAGTTTTCGTCGGGCGTGAGATGTTCGAACACCCGACGCCCTTCGAGCACGTGGGCGATCCCCAGCTTGACGCGGTCCTGCGGCATCAGGCCGCCAAGGCTTTGGCCGCGGAACTGCAATTCGCCCCGCCGCACCTCGCCCCGCTCGGCCGTGAGCAAACCGCTGATCGATTTCAGCGTCGTACTCTTTCCCGCGCCATTGGCGCCGAGCAGGGCCACCATTCCGCCCTCGGGCACATCGATCGAAACACCTTTGATCGCAAGCGAAACGTGGTCGTAGACGACCTCAATATTGTTGAGGGACAGTATCTTAGCGGCAATGGGTGCATTCATGGCGTTCGTGCTTCCCGCTATTTCTTCGTGTAGCCGAAAGGCCATACCAGAAGATAGTCCCGAATGTTGTTGTAGATCTTCCCAAGCCCCAGCGGTTCAATCAGGAGAAACCCGATAATAAGCGCGCCATAGAAAGCTTGGGGTAGATGAGCCAGAGTTTCGATACCCAGCGAGAACCCGAACTTGGTTGCCGCCCAGGAGATGAAACTGTTCATAACGCCCGGCATCAGCAGAATGAACGCGGCGCCGAAATAACTGCCGATGATGCTGCCCAGCCCGCCCACGATGACCATCGCCAACGCCTGAATTGAGACGTCGACGGAAAACTGCTCGGGGGTTACGGCATGGTAAAATGTACCGATCAGGATGGCTCCGCTCACGCCACCGATGAACGAGGATGTCGCGAACGCCACCAGTTTGAAGTAGAAGCTGTTCACGCCGATGACCGCGGCTGCGTAATCTTTCTCCCGAACAGCGACCAGAGCGCGGCCGAGCGCGGTGCGCCGCAGATTGAGCATGAAGGACGTAACCAGCACGCACCAGACGAGGGCGACGTAATAGAGTCCTGCATCGGAGGTGACAGCCCAGCCCAGCAGGCGGATGTCAGGTGCCTGCAACGTGGCCTGTGTGCCGCCGCTGATCGCGGGTACGTGCGAAATCGTCCAGTCCATCACGAACTGCAAGGCGAGCGTGCTGAGCGCCAGATACAGGCCTTTCACGCGCAGTGCGGCAAAAGCGAACACACTTCCGATAACCGCTGCTGTTATTCCCGCGAGGACGATGGCAATCTCCCACGGTATGCCCGCCCTTGTGGCATGAACCGCGGCGTAGGCGCCGATTCCCATCACCGCTGCGTAGCCCAAATGAAATTGCCCCGCCCATCCGAGGATCAAATTGAGACCGAGCGCGCCCGCAGTCCAGACAAGCCAAGGCAGCAAGTAACTGCTGAGATAAAGCGTGTTCATGTAGATCGGCGCGGCCAGCGCCAGCAATAGCAGAATACCAATCATCCATCGATCGGCGGGGATCGGAAACAGTGCGCGGTCGGCGCTGTAATCCGTATGAAAAATCCCGGCTTGACGGAATAGCATGATCCTAGACCCTCTCGATGTCGTGGCGACCGAAAAGTCCGTGCGGTCGGATCAAGATGGTCAGGATCAGCATTGCCGCATCGACAAGATCGCGACTCGCGCCACCCAACAGGGGATCGAGAACGCTGGATGCAATTCCCTCGACGACGCCGAGCAGGACGCCGGCGAGCAACGCGCCTCCTATACTGTCCAGTCCGCCCAAAACGGCTACGGTCACGCCCTTGAGCAGCAGTTGCGCGAGCGATTGATCGACGCCCTGTACCGAACTCCAGAGCACACCGGCAATCGTCGCGACCACCGCCGACATGGCCCAAGACAGCGCGACGCCGCGCTCGACCGAAATGCCGACCGACCAGGCCGCCGTATAATCATCGGAAATCGCACGCAAAACCACACCCATCCGGCTCCGGAAGAACAGCACGAAAAAACCGAACATCGCAATTGTGACCACCGCTCCAAAAGCGTAAGCACGATTGATCAATAATGGACCGAGAAAAAGCGGGGCATCGCTGATGCCCAGATTCATGGGTCGCGTGGTACCGCCCCAAATGGTCATCGAGCCGGCTCGCAGGAAAATCTCCAGGCCAAGCGTCATCATCAGGATCATGATGATGGGGCGGCCGGCGAGGCGCCGCAGCGCCACCCGTTCGATGGCCATTCCGATGATGAACATTGTTATGATCGCCAGCGAAATCGCGGCCCAGATCGGTGCGCCCGCGCTGTTGGCGAACGCGAGCAGGACATAAGCGGCCAGCATCGTCATCGAGCCCTGTGCAAGATTAGGCACCGATGACGATTTGTAGATCAGGACGATTCCCATCGCGACAAGTGAATACATCAAGCCAATAAGCGCGCCGTTGGCAGCAGATTCCATCAACGATATCGCGTCCATTCTTCAGGCCTCCTGTACCGACAGTGTGCGTTCGATGACGCCGACTTCGCCTGACTCGTAGCTGACCTTTGCCTTCATCAGCACTGTGTTTTGATGCCCGTAGATGGCGTCGATGATCGGTTTGTAGCGCTCCTCCACGACGTTACGTCGAATCTTTCGGGTTCTGGTGATTTCGCCGTCGTCGGCATCGAATTCCTTGTGCAGGCAGACGAATTTCCGCAACTGCAAGCCGTGCGGCAGTGCACTGTTAACGTGCTTCACCGCGGCGGCGATCAGGGCGATGACCTGCGGCTTCTGCGACAGGTCGGCATAGGAGATGTAGGAAATGCCGCGCAGTTCGGCCCAAAGGCCGACAGCTTCCTTGTCGATGCAAATAATGGCTGACAGCGTATCGCGGCCGCTTCCGAGTACCGCAGCATCCTTAATGTACGGACTGAACTTGAGCCGGTTCTCAATATAGTTGGGAATATAGCGCTCGCCCTTCGCGGTGTGCACGATGTCCGACAGGCGCCCCAGCACCACGAGGTGCCCGTCAGGTTCGAGGTAACCTGCATCTCCGGTGTGTAACCAGCCGTCTTCGAGGCTTTCGCGCGTGGCCTCGTCCTGCTTGAAGTATCCGCTGAACACGCTGCCCGAGCGGACCAGGATTTCGCCGGCGTCGCTTATCCGGATATCGACGCCCGGCAGGGGACGTCCGACGGTGTGGAGCCTTACCTCGTTGAGATCCTGGATGGCATTGTAGGCACTGGTTTCAGTCTGGCCATAGAGTTGGCGCAATTTGATGCCGAGCGCGCGGTAAAAGACGAACGTATCCTCGCCCATCGCTTCACCGCCGGTGAAGGCGCCACGCAGCCGGGTCAGGCCGAATTGGTCCTTGATCGGTCCATAGACCAGCCACTCGCCTATTGGGCTCAACAACCACTGCTTGAGTGTCGGCTGACCGCCTTCGAGCTTGCGTTTTTCGGCTGAAATGGCCAACGCCATAAAAAACTTGTAGACCAGCCTCTTCAGCCACGAGGAATCTTCCATGCGCACCTGGATGGTGGTCAATAGATTGTCCCAGCTGCGCGGTGCGGCCAGATAGAAAGTCGGCGCAATCTCGCGCAGGTTTTGCAGCACGGTCTCCTGCCGCTCTGGAATATTGATCGTGAAGTGCAGGGCGATTCCGGCGCCCATCGTCACCGCGAAGTCGCCAACCCAGGCCATCGGCAGATAGGCCAGAATGCTCTCGCCGAACTGGAACGCTCCGCCTCGATAGGCATTTCGAACGCCGGCCAACAGGTTACGATGCGACAGCACCACCCCCTTGGGCTTGCCGGTGCTCCCGGAGGAATGCACGAACACGGCCGGGCCCTCGGGCTGCGCGCGGGCGATCAGCTCGTTTCGGAGATTGGGGTTGCGGATGACTAGCTCCGCGCCCTTTGCCTGAAGCGTGTCCCATGAGATCAGGCCTGGATTGGCGTAAGCGGCCAGTCCACGCGGATCGTCGTAGATAATATGCTCGATCGTCGCGCCTTGCTCGCGCAGATCGAGTATTTTGTCCACTTGTTCCTGGTCTTCGGCCAGCGCGAAACGCGCGCCCGCCTCATGAACGAAGTGGCGAATTTCATCGAGGGTTGCATCGGGGAAGGCCGGCATCGCGTACCCACCGAGGGCGCCAGCGGCCAGCATCCCCGCGTAGAGCCGAGGGCGGTTGTCGCCCAGCACCAGCATGACGTCGCCCGCCTTGAAATCCAGTTCTTCGAGACCAGCGGCGCAGCAAAGCACGATCTCGAGCAGCTGCTGCCACGTCGTCTGATTCCAGATGCCCTTGTCTTTCTCGCGCATCGCGACACGATCGGGAAAGACTTCGGCATTCTGCGCCAGAACGCGGATCAGCGTGGTATCGGTTTCGAAATTCCAGGCCAAGGCCGGTTCAGCGCGCGACATGCGCACCCCCGATGTATGCCTCGATCACCCTTGGGTCGGCGACGACGTCGGCCGGCACGCCGCTGCCGATCATTTCGCCATAGTTCAACGCCAGCATGCGATCGCAAATGCCCGTGATGACGTCCATGTGGTGCTCGATCAGCAGCACGGTGACATTGCGTTCATCGCGTGCATCCAGGATGAAGCGCGCCATGTATTCCTTTTCTTCCTGGTTCATCCCCGCCATCGGCTCGTCGAGGATAAGGAAGCTGGGCTCGGCGGCCAAAGCGCGCGCCAATTCGACCCGCTTCTTCAGGCCGATCGGAATCCCGTCGACCAGTTCGTCGCGTACGCCTTCAAGCTGCAGAAAATCGATCACGTCTTCGACCGCGGCGCGGTTCAACGTCTCGTCGCTGCGGGCAAGCCACCAATAGAGCGCCGTACGTCCTACACTGGGTTTCATGTGAATGTGACGGCCCAGAAGGATGTTATCGAGTACGCTCATACCATTGAAGAGCGCCAGGTTCTGGAAGGTGCGGGCAACTCCCAACGTCGCGACATAGTGTGGCGCCAGGCCCGTGATGTCCCGGCCGTTCAGCAGAATATGTCCACGCTGTGGCGGATAAAATCCGGTGATTGCGTTGGTGAGGGTGGTCTTGCCGCATCCGTTGGGGCCGACAAGGCCGAATATCTCGCCGCGCTCGATCCGCATATCGATTCCGTTCAGCGCGACAATGCCGCTAAAGCGTCGCTCGACAGACCGGCATTCGAGTACTGGGGCGTCGCCGCCGCGATCCTTGAGGGTCAACTTGAATCCCGTTTGAAGGTCAATCTGTTAAGAACACTTTCAGTTTCCAAATCTAACGTCTGTTAGGCATTTGGGCAACTGAAGAATGGTGCGTTGCAATTGGCCAAACGACCGTACACGCCTCATTGTGCGAGATATGCGCCCCGCCCACTGGCTAAGAGAACTCGGCTGGTATCGGTCACGCGTACGTCGGCAGTGCTTATCCGGCGCCCCAGTTTGACCACCATGCCGCGAGCGAGAACTGTCCCGCGGGTGGCCGGCCGATGATAATCGACCCGAAGATCTGCCGTAGCACTTACAATACCCCCGGCTGCGCGAACGGCGTAAAGGCCCGTTAAATCGATCAGGGCTGCCAGGATTCCACCGTGAGTTGCTTCGATTGCAGTATTGGCAACAAATTCCTCGCGCCAAGGTAGAGAAATTTCGATTTGTTCACGAGCGACCATGATGGCTTTCAATCCCAGCCACCGGTGGAACGGCGAAATCATCAACGCCTTTTGAAATTCAGCAATAGTCTCTTCGTTGGGGGGGCCAGTCTCATTCACTCGTTCGCTCCTATGTATTTTCTTTCAGCAATCAAGCACTGACATGCCACCACCGGCTATCACTGGTTCATTCCTTCGACAAAGCTCTCACAAAATGGGTCGACTTCGATTGCGGGGCTAATCGTCGCGTGTATCGCCATTACGTTGTGATATCTGCGGTCCTCGAAAGAAACTGACGACGGCCTCAGTAAATGCATCATTTCGATCGCCAACGACCATATGACCCGCGCCGGCAATATCGGTGTACGCAGAGTGGGGAGCAAGTCGAAGAAACTCTTGCGCAGCATCCACGCTCACCAAATTGCTTGATCCTCCACGTATCAGGTGAATCGGCAGCTTAAGGTTTTTGGCAGCGTCGGTCAGTCGGTTTTCGGACTGGCCCACTTTGCCATTTGTCACAGAAGTTATGAAGCGCGGATCCCAGTGCCAGCGAAGACGTCCGTCATCGCATCGTCTCAAATAGCGGTCGAGGCTCTCCGAGCCTTTCCGTCGCCGTCGATTTGGCAAATAGTTGGCGATCGCCTCGGCGGCTTCATCGGGCGAAGCAAAGCCGTCCGCCAAATGTGCCCTCATGAAATCCAGGACGTGCGCAACGCCGACCGGCTCCATATTTGGTGTAATATCTACAAGCGTAAGCGAAGTGAAGGATCCTGAGCGAAGTTCACCTTCGGCTATCAAGCCCGCCAGGCCGCCGAGGGAAGCGCCGACGAGAGCTGGTTTCTCGTCTAGTTGATCAGACATCGCAAGGAGATCCATCGCAAAGTCGTCGAGTTGGTAAGAGCCCGATGGCGACCATGCACTTTCCCCGTGGCCACGCAAATCCATCGCAATTGCACTATATCCTGCCTGCATCAAGGCCCGTGCAGTTCGAGTCCACGCCAAGCGGGTCTGGCCCCCTCCGTGCGCCAGCAAAATCGGCGAACCCTCACCAAACACGTCGGCTACAATCGCGTGTCCCTGAGCCCCGCAAAAAATCTTCTGTTTTTTCACTTGCGTCCTCAACTATCGTCACACCGCGCTCAAGTTGTTCCTTATTGAAACGGCACCTCGAAATAACGCGCAACACCTGGCAATCGCCAAGTCCTCTCTAAGAGTTGTCGAATTTGACTGCGGCGCGATCGATTTCGCCCTTGGCGGTCCTCGGCAGTTGATCGACGAAAACAATGTGCTTTGGCTTCTTGTAGCGTGCGATCTTTCCGGCGACGAAGTCGATGAGCTCGTCGGCGGTGACATTCGCGCCAGTTCGGCGCACGCAGATCGCTTTGATGGCTTCGCTCCACTGGGGATCAGGCACGCCGATGACCACGACGTCGGCGATATCTGGATGTTGGAGAATCGCGTTTTCGACCTCCGCCGGGTAGACGTTCTCCCCACCCGTCTTGATCAGCTCTTTCTCGGGAGCACGGCCGGCATACCAGAGATAGCCATCGGCATCGAAATAGCCGATGTCGCCGGTGTGATGCCAGCCATTACGGAAGGTGTGGGCAGTATCGGCGTCGTTATTCCAGTAGCCTTTAAAAACGGTGGGACCACGCACCACGATCTCGCCGGTTTGTCCGGTGGGCCTTGGTTTGTCGGCGCTGTCGACGACCGTAATGGTGCGCCAGAACAGGGGGCGCCCAGCTGATCCTGGCCGGTTGCGGTAGGGCGACAGCGTTGCGAGGCCCGATGTCTCGGACTGTCCGAAGGCTGCCCAGAATACCGCGTGGGGGCACGCTTTCTCGAAGCGTTCAATCGTCGCCGGGGTATCCAGTCCGGTCACAGCACGCAACGTCTTCAATTCGTCGCCCTTGGCCTGATCCATCAGGCCCGCCAGCATCGGCGCGAACTCCGACATGACGGTCACCCTCTCGGCGGCAATGTCGCAAACCGCCTGTTGCGGGTCGAATTTCGAAGCGATGACGCTGGCGCCGCCAGCCTGCTGTACCGTCAGCATCAGGCCAAGGCCGGCGACGTGGAACAGCGGCAGCACACCAAGATTGACGTCGCGCTCGGTCAGGCTCCAGGCCTGCACCAGCGAGCTGTGCGCCGTTAGAAGGTTGGCTTGCGACAACAGCGCGCCGCGCGGCCGCCCGCCGACGGCGGCGGTGTGAATGATTACGAAGCCATCATCGGCGCTGAAGTTCACGTCAGACATCGACGCGTCCGAAGCCGCAAGATTTGCGAGCGGCGCAAACGGCGCAGTGTGCTTGCCGATGCCAAAATAGCTCCGGACCGAAGGTAGCGACGGTTTTAGAGCCGCGATAATCTCCTGGTATTCTGCCCCCGCCACAACCAGCACCGGCGCACCGTCGGCGAGGACGTAGCCGATTTCTTCGGCGTTGAGCCGGAAATTAACCGGCAGCAGGATCGCGCCGAGCCGTGCGACCGCTCCGATCACATCGATCATTTCGAGCGAGTTTTGCGAAAGGATGGCGACGCGGTCACCGGATTTTACGCCCTCGCGTGCTAGGCCCGCCGCCAGCCGCTCGACCCTTTTCAGATATTCACGATGGGTGATGCGCTGGCCTTCAAAAACGAACGCGGTGCGGTCGGGAAAAAATTCCGCATTGCGGCGGTACACGTCGAGGAAAGTAAATTCTTTCAGGGGCATCGAGTCCTCGATGTTATGCACGATCTATCTACCGCAAAGTGCTCCACTCGAAGAAGGTCTTCGAAGCCGTCGCTCGCAGCGCGCTTTGTCAACTCTCGAATTTTGGCTCACGTTTTTCGAGAAAGGCAGCGATACCTTCCTGTGCGTCTCGATGCATGAATAGGAGCGGAAAACCATCGATGGCGTGCCGTATCTCATCTCCACCGAGGCCGCGGTTGTAAAACGATTTGGCCATCTGCACCGCAAGCTTTGGTTTTGATGCAATTCGTTCGGCAAATGCCAGGGCGTCCGTGAGCAGATCGCCGTGAGGAACCACACGTAGTACGAGGCCTAGTCTGAATGCCTCATCCGCGCTGATTGGATCGCCGAGGATACTCATTTCTTTGGCCTTGGCGCGGCCGACCATATCGTGCAGGCGTACAATCGCAAAACCGGGCAGTAGTCCGAGCTTGATCTCCGGTACCGCGAAGCGTGCGCGATCCGATGCGATGATAAAGTCTGAAGCGATCGCGAGTTCAAAGCCACCGCCGAACGCAATACCATTGACGGCGGAGATTACGGGTTTGCGGCAATTTTCCGGTGCCGCTAATACCGCCAAAGCCTCGATCATAAACTTGCGTACTTTGTCCGGATCAAAGTTGAAGCCGCTAATATCGGCGCCCGCGCAAAATGCCTTGTCCCCGTTGCCGGTGATGATGGCGACGCGGACGTTGTCGTCTGCATCCACTTTCTTCAGGCCATCCAGAATACCCTCACGGATGCCTGTGCTGAGTGCGTTAAGCTTGCCCGGCTCGTCCAGCGTAAGGATGGCGATCTTCCCTTTAGTTTCATAGTTGACGCTGCCTAGTCTCATCGCAGTCTCCCTTACGTTATAGCGCCCTGTCTTTAGCGAAACGCGCTGAAATCCGGCTTGCGCTTCTCGAGGAATGCATTGGCGCCTTCCTGCTGTTCTTGTGTCGTAAAATAGGCGGGTGCGACCTCGCGGACGAGGTCATCCATGTCGCGCTCCATGATCGGCGCCATGTGATAGTAGAATGAGCGCTTCAGAATCTTCAGGCAAGTGGGGCTCAAAGCCAGGAGTTCGTCGCAATACTTCCGCACCTCGACGTCAAGTTCGGCCATCGGAACGACGGAATTGGCCAGTCCCCAGTCGAGCGCTTGTTTGGCGGTGTAGCGTCGCGCCAGCATCCAGAGCTCTCGCGCGCGCTTGTGGCCAAGCACATTGGCGCTGTGCGAGACGATGTAGCCTCCGGCCGGGGAGCCGACACGTGGACCATTCTGGCCAAAGATCGCATGCTCCGCGGCGATGGTGAAATCGCAGAAATAGGCGATGTGGTGTCCGCCGCCAATCGCGTAACCGTTGACACGCGCGATCACCGGTTTCGGGCATTCGACGATGTGGCGGTTAAAGTTGAATTTCAGTCCTTCGAGCCCGCTCTTGCCGCCGGCGTCCTTCTCCCAGTTGACGTCGCCGCCGACGCAGAACGCGCGCTCGCCGGAGCCGGTGAGGACGATGACGCCAACTGTTTTGTCTGCGGTTGCCTCGAGGATCAGCCGCTCCATCTCTACGATGTTATCGCCGGTAAAGGCGTTGAGGGTCTTTGGCCGATTGATGGTGATGGTCGCGACGTAGTCCTTGACGTCGTACAAGATCTCTTTTTCGGACACGATGGAACTCCATTTTGTTCTGGCGAAATTAACGGCCGACGTCAGCCGATCATGGTGTATCCGCCTGACACCGACAGGACCTGGCCGGTGACATGACCTGCGGCGGCGGACGAGAGGAACACTACGGCATTGGCAATATCGTTTGGGCGACCCAGCTTGCGCAGCGGCAGCGCCTTGGCGACTTTCTCGAATTGCTCCGCCGTGAACATTGAGTCTGGCTTTGTCCACATGCTGTTGGCGCCGACTTCTTCCGTATCCACGGGAACAGTGACGCCAGGACAAACGACGTTGCAGCGGATGCCATAGCGGCCGTTCTCTTTGGCAATGGTCTTCATGAAAGAATTAACGGCGGCCTTGACGCCACCATAGACCGCCTCGCGCGGCTCGCCCGAGCGGCTTGCGTCGGAACTGATCGACACGATAGCGCCGGCACCCTTCGGAATCATGATATCGAGCGCACATTTGGTGCAGTTAAGCACGCCGACGTAGTTGATCTTGATAATCTTGTCCCAGAACTCGGGCGTTGTTTGCGTAAAGAACATCAGCTGATCCCAGCCTACGTTATTGACGAGCACATCGACCGTGCCATGCTTATCGGTAGCGGCCTTGAACATGGCGTTTACCTGATCGAAATCGGTCACGTCGGTCTTGATTACCTGAATGCTGGCAGCGCCGTTCTTCCGCGCAAGTTCGGCAACTTTCTCCGCCTGCGCCTGGTCGAGATCGCCAACCGTAATGTTGGCGCCCTCGGCTGCAAACCCGAGCACAATGGCTCGGCCGATGTTGGAGCCGCCGCCAGTGACGACGACCGATTTGCCCTTCAGATTAAAATCCATACTTGCCACTCCCGGTTCTGTCATTGAATTACGGTTGCTGCTCTGGCTCCACGACCACGACAACCGCGTTGCGCTCGACGGTCTCGCCCGGCCGGCAATTGACTGCCGTGACCACGCCATCGGTTTCGCAATTGATCCGCAACTCCATCTTCATCGATTCCAGTACGGCTGCGACATCGCCCGCCTTGATCGTATCGCCGACTGCGACGTTGACCTTCAGGATCATGCCCATCATAGGCGCACGCAGCTCGCCGCTGGTTTCGGCGACAGCGCTGATGTAGGTAAGATAGGGGATTGCCGTCAGCGTGTGGACGCCGCGGCGATGGTGGACAAAGATGGTTTGGTTTTCCTGATAAATGCGCACCGTCTCACGCCGCGCGCCGACAATCGCCGTGAAGCAGTCGTCTTTGAGCGGGATGAGTCTGACCGGTAGCTTCTCGTCGTTGACGCCGACAATCATCGAGCCGTCGGCCTTGAGCGGTGCGAATCGGATCTCCGCGCTTGCGCCCGCGGTTTCGAGGTGCAGGATCGGAATCGGTGACAATCCGTCGCCACCCGCGGCCATGTGCCATCCAGTCATTTCGCGCGACTGCCACGGCCCCCTTGCGAGGGGCTGTCGTTGCCGGATCATCCAGAAGTAGGCGCCCAGCGCCAACGCCCCGGCGTCCAGATTCTTTGCCTTGTCGACCAACTGGTCGATTTGCTCGTCGATCAGGCGTGTGTAAAAGGTGGCACTGCGCGTCGCTGGCAGGCCGAGCAAGCGCTTGAGAAATCCTTGATTGGTCGTAATTCCGAAAATCGAGGTCGCGTCGAGAGCCCGCTCGAGTTTATCGAGCGCCTCATTGCGCGTTTCGGCGTGGGCAATGAGTTTTGCCAGCATCGAGTCGTAATACGGCGTGACTACCGACCCGCTTTCGACGCCCGTCTCGACGCGAACGCCGTCGGCGGGAAATTTGACGTAAGCGAGGTCTCCCGTGCAAGGGAGAAAATTATCTGCCGGATCCTCCGCACAAATGCGCACCTCGACGGCATGCCCGCTACATGTCACCGCATTTTGTGTAAACGGCAGCCCTTCTCCGGCGGCGATGCGGAGCATCACCTCGACAATATCGATGCCGGTGACCATCTCGGTCACGGGGTGCTCGACCTGGAGACGCGGGTTTACTTCCAGAAAATAGTAGGTGTCTCCGCTCAGGATGAATTCGACAGTGCCGACCCCGCGATAGTTCAGGCGCTTGCCGAGCCGCACCGCGTCGGCGGCCATTTTGTCGCGAAGCGTTGCGGCGAGATTGACGGCAGGGGCTTCCTCGGTGAGCTTCTGGTGACGGCGCTGCAGGGAACATTCACGCTCGAGCAGGTGAAGCACGTTGCCTTTGCCATCGCCGGCGATCTGCACTTCGATATGGCGCCCGCGTTCGACCAGTTTTTCGACGATCAGTCCGGGATAGCCGAACGAATTCTTCGCCTCACGCATGGCCGATTCGATCTCATTGGCAAGGCCATCGAGATCGGAAACGGCACGCATACCCTTGCCGCCGCCGCCGGCCGCTGCCTTCAGCATCACCGGAAGCCCGACTTCCTGGACGATCCGGGCGATCTCGGCAGCATCCTCACTGGGCTTCTTGCTGCCGGGGACGATAGGCACGTCGGCCGCCTCAGCCTCTTTCTTGGCAGAGGCCTTGTCGCCGAGCCGTTCGATCACGTCCGGCGTCGGCCCGATAAAAACCAGACCTGCCGCCTCGACGGCGCGGGCGAACGTGGCGTTCTCGGCCAGAAATCCGAAGCCGGGATGGATGGCCTGGGCGCCGGTCGCTTTCGCTGCGGCAATCACCGCATCGATCCGCAGGTAGCTGTCGGACGCGGCGGCGCCTCCAATCTCTATGGATTCGCCGATCATCTTCACATGCAAGGCGTCGGCGTCGGCTGTGGAGTGAATGCCGGCAACCGCGACCCCGAGCCGATGGCAGGTTCGCGCGATCCGGCAGGCGATCTCGCCGCGATTGGCAATCAGGATTTTCTTGAACACGGAACGATATCCTCTGTCATCACATCCTGAACACGCCGAAGTCTGTTTCCTGCTGTGGCAGACGGCCGGCGAGATCAAGCAAGAGGGCCATCACGTGGCGGGTCTCGAGCGGATCGATCACCATGTCACACCAGGTGTTGCGCGCGAAGTTGTAGGCGTTCGCAAAATCCTCAAAAGTCTTGCGAACCGGAGCGCGATAAGCCTCGCGCTCTTCGTCGGTCCAGCTCGTGCCATCGCGCTTGTGGATATCGTCCTTGACCATCGCGAGCGTGTTGGCGGCCTGATCCGGCCCCATGATCGCGGAGCGCCCGTGCGGCCACATCATCATCGCATGAGGTTTGAAGGCACGGCCGCACATCGCCAGATAGCCGGCTCCGTAGGAATTCCCGATGATCAGCGTGTATTTCGGCACGTTGGCGCTGGCCATTGCGGTGATCATCTTTGCGCCGTGCTTGGCGATGCCGCCTTCTTCCGCCTCGCGCCCGACCATAAAGCCGGTGACGTCGGCCATGAACAGCAGCGGGATATTGCGCTTGCAGCAGAGGTCGATGAAGTGAGTCGCCTTCAGCGCGCATTCGGAAAACAGCACCCCGTTGTTACAGAGAATCCCGATCTCGAAGCCCATTATGCGGCCAAAGCCGGTGATCAGCGTCTCGCCATATAGCGGCTTGAATTCGTGAAACTCACTGCCATCGACCAACCGCGCAACAATCTCTCGATTGTTGGTGGGGATACGCGGGTCCGTGCTGATCAGCCCATAAATATCCTTGGGGTCGAAGCGCGGCTCTCGCGGTGGCGCCACGTTCCACCGTTGCATGGGAATGTCACCGAGATTGGCGACGATATCGCGGGTAATCGCGATCGCGTGGCTGTCGCTTTCCGCCAGATGGTCGGTGACGCCGCTGACGCGGCTATGCATTTCACCGCCGCCGAGCGCTTCGACGCCGACTTCTTCCTTGGTCGCGGCATAGACCAGTTGTGGTCCGCCCAGGAACATGGCGCCCTGATTGCGGATGATGACGGTCTCGTCGCAGAGCGCCGGCATGTAAGCGCCGCCGGCGGTCGAGGGCCCATGGACGATTGCGATCTGCGCGATACCCTCGCTCGACATCCGGATCTGGTTGTAAAAGATCGATCCGAACTGTCCGTCGTCGGGAAAAATGTTGGGCTGGTCCGGCAGGTTGGCGCCGCCGGATTGCACCATGGTGACGCAGGGGAGGCGGTGTTGCCAGGCGAATTTCTGTGCGCGGACGTGCTTCTTGCAGGTGATCCCGTAGTAGGTGCCGCCTTTGACCGTGGCGTCGTTGGCGATCAGCATGCAGGCGCGGCCCGACACCATTCCAACGCCGGTGACGATGCTGCCGCCGGGCGGCACGCCGTCATACATGCCTTCGCCCGCGAACTGGCAAAATTCGAGGAACGGCGAGCCGGGATCAATTAGCGCAGCGATCCGTTCGCGAGGCAGTAATTGCTTGCGCTCCTTGTGCAGCAGCCGCGCCCGTTCCGGACCGCCGACCATTGCAGCTGCCCGGCGCTCATGCAGATCGGCGATTCTCAAGCCGTAAGCGTCCCGGTTACGGCGATACTCTTCGCTCGCAGCGGACACATCGGACTTCATGAGAGCCATTGCAGACAACCTCGTTCTTTGGGGGGATCTCTGAACAATTGAAGACGAATCGCCGGTAGAATCGCGCCTCACCGTTCCGGGTCTTGCTCTAATAACTGCGAGGCAAGCCCATCACGTGCTCGCCGATGTAGTTGAGAATCATTTCGCGATTGAGCGGCGCGGTCTTCAACAGCCGCACCAGCGGATAGATATCGAAGATGCCGTACTCCTTGGTGAACCCGTTGCCGCCGAAGCATTGCAGCGCGGTGTCCACCGCCTTGATGCCGGCGTCGGCTGCGGCAAGTTTTGCCATGTTGGAGAATTCGCCGGCTTCGCGGCCCTGATCGAAGATCCAGGCGGCTTTTAGTGTCATCAGCGATGCCAATTCGACATCGGTGCGGGCGCTGGCCAGGGGATGCTGCAAGCCCTGATAAGATCCGATCGGCACGTTGTTGAAAACCCGCCGCTCCTTGGCGTATTCGACTGCCCGGTTCAGGGCATAGCGGCCGAGACCGCAGGAAATCGAACCGACAAGAATGCGTTCGGGATTAAGGCTTTTGAACAAAATGCCGAATCCCTTGTCGACTTCGCCAACAATGTCCTCCGGCCCAAGATCGACTTCGTCGAAAAACAGCTGCCATTGTGTTTCCGGGGCCGGAATGCTCACTGGAATGTATTGCTTCTGCACGCCCTTGGCTTTCAGGTCGACCACAAACAGGGTGAAGCCATCGGTTTTCTTCTGAACCTCGGTATGCGCTGTCGTTCGCGTCACCACCAGCGCGTAGTCCGCGCCATCGGCGTCGGTGATAAATGTCTTCTGACCGCTCAGCGCGAAGCGATTGCCACGCTTCTTTGCTATCGTGGAAGTACGAATCGTGTTGGTTCCCGCGTCAGGCTCGGTGATCGCGAAGCAAAAGCGCGTCTTGCCGCCACACGCATCGGGCAGATAGCGCAATTTCTGCGCTTCGCTGCCGTATTTGGCTATGAATCCCAAGCTCATTGCCGCGCCGACGACGAGGTTTAGCAGTGGAATGCCATTGTTTGACAAGCCCTCAAGGAACAGGTGCATCTCGACCATGCCTTGTCCCGAGCCGCCGTATTCCTCAGGCACCATCGTTCCGACGAAGCCATCCTCCGCAACCTTGCTGTAAAGGGCTTGGGGGAATACGTGCTTGTCGGCGCATTCCATCCAGTATTTGCGATCGAATTGCTTCGCAACCATATCGCCGTATTCGTAGATTTGCCGCTGCTCGTGCGTAAGATCAAAGTCCATGTGGGAACTCCGCCGCCGGCCGAAACCGCGTTGTTCTAAGTTGAGAATTCGAAACCCTCTCGGGAACACCGTCGAGTTTATTGTTTGCGAGGCGGCCGGCTGTCGGTCGGCAGCATCAATTGCTTGCTATCTTTAGGCAGAAGCGGCTAGGATTTCAACCTAACAATCGTTCGAAAACGAACGAATGTTAGAAAATAATGAAGACCGTCGAGCCCGCATTTCCTGGCTTGTGATCAGTTTTGGGGAATAGCCAATTGACCGCGATGAAATCCGCTGTCGCGACCGGGTCGGACGAGTTCAAGCTCAATCGCGCTCATTATCTGGCGCGGATCGCCGATCTCCAAAGGCGTCGGGCCGAGGCCAATCAGGGCGGCTCCGCCAAGGCTCGCGCCTTGCATAAATCGCGCGGCCAGCTGCTGCCGCGCGAACGCATCGCGGCGCTGATCGATCCCGGTTCGCCGTTTCTCGAGTTCGGCCACCTGGCGGGCGAGGGGATGTACGACGGCGTGCCGCCGGGCGCGACAATTATCACGGGCGTCGGACAGGTCTGCGGGCGCGGTTGCATGCTTATCGCCAACGATGCCACAGTGAAGGGCGGGACGCTGTTCGGCATGACAACGAAGAAGCATACCCGCGCCCAGTTGTTTGCGTGGCAACACCGGCTGCCCTGCATCACCTTGGTGCAATCAGGTGGCGGCTTCCTGCCGGACATCGCCAATATCTTTCCGGACGAAGGGCAGGCCGGATCGATCATGTACAATCAGGTAAAGATGTCGGCCGAGAATATCGCGCAGATCGCCGTCGTTCACGGCCCTTCGACCGCGGGCGGCGCTTACATTCCGGCGCTGTGCGACGAGGTGGTGATCGTACGCGACCAGGGCGCGATGTTTCTCGGCAGCCCGCAACTGGTATTTGCCGCGACCGGCGAGACCATCGAGATCGAACCGCTCGGCGGCGCGGAGATGCACAGCCGGATCAGCGGCGTCACCGACCATATCGCCGAGAATGACAGCCACGCGCTGGCGATCGTGCGTAATATCGTCGCCAACCTGGGAGAGCCGCCGCGATTGCGCTGGACGGTCGAGCAGGGCGAACCGCCTTGCCATGCGGTCGAGGAAATCTATGGAATCGTCAGCGCTAACCGGCGCATCCCAACGGACAACCGGGAGATCCTGGCGCGCCTCATCGACGGCAGCCGCTTTCAAGACTTCAAGCATCTTCACGGCGAAACCATGCTATGCGGATTTGCCCGCATCCACGGTTTCGAGGTCGGCATCCTGGCCAATAACGGCGTGCTGTTTTCGGAAAGCGCGGTCAAGGGGGCGCACTTCATCGAACTTTGCTGCAAGCGCGACATTCCGTTGCTGTTCCTGGTCGATGTCTCCGGCTTTATGGTCGGGTCCGCAGTCGAGCGTCAGGGCATTGCCAAGCATGGAGCCAAGTTCATGACCGCGATGGCCTGCGCCGATGTGCCGAAATACACTATCATTACCGGCGGCTCTTATGCCGCGGCTTATTTCGCAATGCTAGGCCGCGCGTTCAAACCAAACGCTACCCTGATGTGGCCAAGCGCCCACGCCGCCTTGATGGGACCGGAGCAGGCGGCGACAACGCTAACGATGGTGCGCGACAATATCCATCAGCGCGAAGGCAGTTCTTGGACCGACGAAGAACGTGAAGAGTTCAAGCGGCCGATCCTGAGGGACTTCGAGGCGTTCGCCGATCCCTATAACTACGCCCGCCATTTGTGGTGCGATATGGTGATCGAACCTGCGGAGACCCGCGAGGTGATGGCGCTGCTGCTCGACCTCGCCGGCCGGACGCCTGCCAAGCCGACGAGATTCGGGGTGTTCCGGATGTAGCTGCTCGCCTGTCAGGCTAAGCCCGCCGGAAGCGCGGCAGCGTCACTTCCTCGCTGATTTTTTCGCAGACGAGCATGACGTCCATGTCGAACGTGACCTCTTCGGGCTTGCCGCCGGTATAGGTGCTGATCATCCGCGGGCCCTCCTCCAGATCGATCAACAAAACAGCGTAGGGCAGATCGGTTTTGAAAGCGGGTCCCGGTGCGCGCTGTACCACGCTGAAGGAATGTACCTTGCCGCGCCCGCTTGCCGGTCGATGGGCAAGATTTTCGCCGCCGCACTGCCGGCACATCGCCTGCTGGTAATATTGCACGTGGCCGCAATCGGCGCAGTGCTGCAGCAGCAGCACGCCGTCGTGCAGGCCGCGCCAGAGGGCGGCGGAATCCGCGTCGGGCGTCGGCACCGGCTTCTTCATGGCGTCTTCGGACGAGATCACAGCGTGTTCTCCGTGCCCAGAATGGTGGTGGCATTGGTTGCGAAACCCGCGCCGAGGCTGTGCACCAGCCCGAGTTCCGCGCCCGGCACCTGGCGTTCGCCGCATTGGCCGCGCAACTGCGCGATGACCTCATGAAAATGGAACAGCGATCCCGGCATTCCCGAATGGGCGAACGACAACAATCCGCCATGGGTGTTCGATGGAATCTGGCCGCCATAGGTCATATGGCCGTCCGCGACGAAACGGCCGCCTTCGCCCTTCGGGCAAAAACCGAGATCTTCCAGCATCATGATGACGGTGCCGGTGAAGCAGTCATAGACGCCGGCGACGTCCATGTCCTTGGGGCCATAGCCGGCCATTTCGTAAGCCTTTCGGCTCGACGCGACCGCGCCGGTTTCGGTCAGCGAGGGCATCAGGAAAATATGTTCGTGGGTGTAGCATTCGCCGCCGCCCAGAATGTAGATCGGGCTTTTGATGCCGAGCGCCTTGGCATGTTCGGCCGATGTCAGAATGAATGCCGCGCCGCCATCCGATATCAGCGAGCAATCGAGCTTGTGGTAGGGCGTCGTCACCATAGCTGAGCTTAGCACGTCGTCCACCGTGATCGGGCTGGTCTGCTGCGCACCGGGCGTGCGCATAGCATGACGCCGCTGGACCACGGCGACTTCCGCCAACTGTTCCGGTGTGGTGCCGAAATCCTTCATATGCCGGTGTGCCGTCATGGCAAAGGTATTCGCGACAGGAATGCCGAACGGCATCTCGTATTGCTGATCACGGCTTTCCGTCATCGAGCGCAGCGCCAGATCCGGCGTCAGGCCGGTCAGCAGGCTGTCGCCGCCGACCACGAGTACGACCTCGGCGAGGCCGCCATGAATGGCAGCGGCGCCAATATTGAACATCGTCGCCGCCGTCGCGCCGGATACCTGAAGCGTGTTCGAAAAGGTCGGCTGAATACCTAAATACTCGCTGAACGCAACGCTGAAGCGATGGAAGGGAGAAGCGAAGGCATGGCTCGACAGCACGCCGTCGATCTCGTTTTTCCCGATGCCGGCATCGGCCAGCGCCTTCTTCGCGGCGTCGGCGGCGAGCCATAACGGGCTCTTTCCCGGCACCTTACCAACCGGCGACATTCCGATACCGATTACCGCGACCTTGCCGCGTAGCGTTTGTTTACGAATGGAAAGCATTTGGTCTCCGCCCGGCGTGATGCGTGAAGGTCAGTTTCCGGCCGTCGTGCGTGCCGAGGCGACGCCCGTGCTGCCGCCGGAAAATCCCAAGAACTTGGCGTAGGTATCGACTGGCACCCGCCTGGTGACGAGCTTGTTTTCGGGCGCAGTCGTGTCCTCGTAACCCAGCGCCACGCCACAAATCAGGATTTCGGTGTCGTCAAACGAAAGATGCTTGCGGATGATGTCGTGGTACCAGGTGAACGCGGCCTGGCCACAGGTGTGCAGGCCATGACCGCGCGCGGCGAGCAGGATGTTCTGCAAGAACATACCCATGTCGATATAGCTGCCGGTGTTCAAGCGGCGGTCCATCGTCACGAAAAGTCCGACCGGGGCGTCGAAAAAAAGATAGTTGCGGTTCATCTGCGATGTGCGTGCGGCAACGTCGTCGCGAGCAATGCCAAGCTTTGCGTAAAGGTCGTAGCCGAGCTCGCGCCGACGCCCGATATAGGGCTCGTGCCATTCGGTCGGATAATACTCATATTCCGGCCGATGCTTGTCCGGTTCAGTTTCGGCAGCTTTCAGGATGTCCGCGCAGAGCCGATCCTTCACCTCGCCCGCGATCGCGTAGACCTTCCACGGCTGGATGTTGTGGCCACTTGGCGCACGCGCCGAGACCTCGATGATTTTTCGCACGACCGGTTCTGGAACCGGCTTGGGAAGAAATCGCCTGACCGAGCGCCGCGTCAAAATGGCTTCTTCGACATTCATGTTTCCGTCTCCGATTGCGGTGCCTTGCCGCGAGCAGTTTTCGTTCGACGAAAATTGCGACGCGAAGAGCTAATGGGCGTGTCCGTATTAGCTGTTTACCCGTTGCCTTTCGCCCGCCAGCCTGGCTTCGAGCTCGTGGCGCTGAACCTTGCCGCTGGTGGACCGCGGAAATTCCGAAAAATCGATGAACCGGAACTGCCGGGGACATTTGTATCCGGCAAGATCGCGCCGGCACAGAGCAAACAGGTCCGCCTCGGTGACCGTGGTGTCGCGGCGCGACACGAATGCCACGGGAACTTCACCCCATTTCACATCGGGGACACGCACAACCGCGGCCTCGGTGATCCCTGCATCACTCATCAAAACGCGCTCGATCTCGGCTGGATAAACGTTTTCGCCGCCAGTCTTGATCATGTACTTGGCGCGATCGACGAAATCGAGCGAGCCGTCATCATTGCGCCGAAACACGTCGCCCATGTGAAACCACCCGCCGCGAAAATCGCGCACGTTGGTATCATCAGCTTTCCAATAGCCGGAGAATAAAGTTGGGCTGCGAATAGCCAACTCTCCCGGTGCGCCAATCGGAACCTCCTTGTCGGCAGAATCGACAAGCTTGATGTCGCAGAACGCGCTTTGTTGCTTCGCCAGGCTGGCAGGTATTTCGCCTACCGGGATCAACGATCTGGTTGCCGGCGGCAAGCCAGTCTCGGTCGAACCAAAACTGTTGACGTAGGGAGCTCGCAGCAGGTCAGTGACCTCGGCGATGACATGCGGAGGGACCAGGTCGGCCATCGCGCCGCAAAGGCCAACGCCTTTTACGGTCGTTTTTTGCTCCTTGAAGCCGGCGATGAATGCTTCAATCATGCCCGGAATCAAGACAAACCAGCCGATCCGATGGCGCTCCAAAGCAGACAATAACGGCTCGATCTGGAAGCCATCGACCACGACGACCGTTCCCCCGCGCAACAGTGTCGCGAGACTGTGGTCCGTGGATGCCATGTGAAACAGCGGCGCCCAGGCCACAAAGGTATCGTGATGCGAAATGTTCAGCTCGGAACTGAACACCAGCGCCCGCATGATCATCGCCCGATGCGAAATGACGGCCCCTTTGGGTTGGCCGGTGGTCCCACTGGTGTAAAGGATAACCAGGCCGTCTTCGGATTCCGCCGCAATGGGCAGCGCATGACCGTTTTGTTCTTGCAATATATGCTCGTATTGCGGGCCGATCTTGATAACCTTGCGGTCCCCTATGGGAGAAAGTTCGAGATTTCCGGCCAGTTCTTCTTCAACAATCAAGAGCTTCGGTGAGACCAGATCGATACAATAGGCGAGTTCCCGCTGCGACAATCGCCAGTTCAGGCAAGCGGTGATGACCCCGAGATTGGCGGCCGCCAGCTCCACTTCGAGATACTCCGGTCTGTTACGCGAGAGCAATGCTACGCGGTCGCCTCGTCGAAGATCTTGGCTCGCCAGCATCGAGGTTGCCCGATGTACACGGTCAAGGAGCTGCCCATAGCTGATCTGTCTGCCCTGATACTCGATCGCGACCGAAGATTTGTGGATCAGCGCTCTCGCGCGAAACAGCTCGCCAATCGTGGGACTGGCGCCCGCCCTCGTTGTCAGAGCTTTTTCGTGCCCGTCTGTCACGGCAAATCCTCCGAATCTTGCTCTCGCCGCCCCCGACGACGGCCTCAATTGAAAAGTATAAGCTTGCAGCCTTTCCCGATCGGTTTTAAATTCTAACATCTGTTCGAATGAATTCATAGCAGGTTCGTGGCGAGGACGTATCGGAAGGCAGGAGAAATCTGCCGACTGCGATATGCATCGTCATCCCCTGTAAGATTTAACCCGACCAAGCAAATCAAGTGTCCAGAAGGGAAGCCGATGTCCAATCGTTATGCTGCTTATACCAAATTGAAGCTCGACTATCCGTCCAAGCGGGTTCTCCGGCTCACATTCGACCGGCCCGAGACCTACAATTCGGTCGACGCCGAGACCCACACTCAGCTCACCAATATCTGGCGTGACATCAACGACGATCCAGATGTCAACGCGGTCATCGTGACCGGAGCTGGCAAAGCCTTTTCGGCGGGGGGCGATTTCGAGCTGATCAAGAGTATTCTAGACAACCCGGTCGCACGGATGTCGACCTGGAAGGAGGCCAAGGATCTCGTTTATAACGTTATCAATTGCAACAAGCCGATCATCTCGGCGATCAACGGCGTCGCCGTCGGTGCAGGTCTCGTCGTCGGAATCCTGGCCGATATCTCGATTTGTGGAAAGTCCGCGCGCATCGTCGATGGTCATACGCGGCTTGGCGTCGCGGCGGGCGATGTCGCTTGCATCATCTGGCCGTTATTGTGCGGCCTTGCAAAAGCAAAATATTACCTGCTGACCTGCAAGCCACTGTCCGGCGAAGAAGCTGAGCGGATCGGTCTGGTGTCGCTATGCGTCGAAGACGCGGACTTGCAGAGGATAGCGATCGAGACGGCCGAGGAGCTTTCTAGCGGCGCGCAAAGCGCGATCCGTTGGACCAAGTACGCTCTTAACAACTGGCTGCGCGTCAATGGTCCGCTGTTCGATACCTCGACCGCGCTTGAGATTTTGGGTTTCACCGGCGCCGAGGCGCGCGAGGGATTGGCGTCCCATCTCGAAAAACGCAAGCCGGTGTTTCCGCAGGATTGCCCGCTCTGATTTTCGCGCGCGGCGGTCATCTCAGAAGGGGGCCGGAATTTCACCCGGCCTTCTTCTTGCGGCAGCCGTTAGCCGAGAATTATTTCATCGAACTGACGATCTCGCGAAGCCTGAATTTCTGCACTTTGCCGCTCGGCGTTTTCGGCAAGGCTTCGAGCACCTCAATGCGCTCCGGCCAGTAGTTCTTGGCTACAGCGTTCTCCGCCATATACGCCATCACGTCAGCTAACGTCAGTAATGCTCCCTCGCGCAGCACGACACAGGCACAGGCCCGCTCGCCCAAGCGTTCATCTGGCACTCCGACGATTGCGACTTCCCGGACGGCTGGATGGCGATACATCAGTTGTTCAATCTCGATCACCGGAACGTTCTCGCCGCCGCGGATGACGATGTCCTTGGTGCGCCCCGTGATACGAATGTAGCCGTCCTTGTCCTTGCGGGCGAGGTCGCCGGTCTCAAACCAGCCATCCTGATCGACGGCATAGAGATGCGGCCGCTTGAGGTAGCCCACAAAGGTGCCGGGGCCCCTCGCTTGTAGGCGCCCTTCTTCATCGTGAGGCAGGACTTTGCCCCCGCCATCGACGATCCTGACTTCCATACCCTGGCTTGGGCAACCGTCGGTCTCGAAGACTTTTTCCGGTGGATCGTCGAGCTTGGTGGTCGTCACCAGCCCGTTTTCCGTCATCCCCCATCCCGAGACGATGTGCGCACCAAGATTCTGTGTGGCCTGGCGCACTAAAACACGGGGAATTGGGGCGCCTGCCGATACGAAAGTGCGCAGTGAACGCAGCGCTTCAGGCCGCCGCTCCGCCTCCGCAGTCAAATCCGCCAGAAACGGCGTCGATGCCATGGTCATCGTCACGCGCTCTGTCTCGACAATATCGACCGCCTTGGCTGGATTCCAGATATCCTGAAGAATGACCCGTCCTCCCAGATACAGCGGCAGCAGCAGGCCGACGAGAAAACCGGTCTGATGGGCCATCGGCGAGGCCATCAGCACGACATCGTTGGCTGTGAGACGGACGCGATCCTCAAAATATCGCACGCTGTTCAGCAACGTATTGCCTGTATGCATCACCCCCTTGGGCTCACCTGTTGTGCCCGACGTATAAAGCAATTGCACGACATCATCGGCCGAGGCAGCGGTCGCTGCCTCAACCCGCTTTCCCGGCGAATTCAGCACGGTCTCGAAGTCTTGATTGTCGCCCGAACCGATAATGACGACGTGCTCAAGTGTGGGCACCTTGGCCTTGAGGCGGTCCGCCATTGCGGCGTGATCGAAATCGCGAAATCGCTGTGGAACGATCAGCACGCGCGTCTCGGCCAAGGTCAGCATGAATTCCATTTCGCGATCGCGGAAAATCGGCATGATGGGATTTGTGACCGCGCCGATCCGCAGCAGTGCGAGGTGAAGAGCCATGAATTGCCACCAATTCGGCAACTGATACGACACCACTTCGCCAGGCTTGACACCAAGCCGCAACAAATTAGCCGCGGTTCGCTCGGCAGCTTGCTGCAGTTCGCCGTATGTCAGCGCCGTACGTCGGTTGGACGCAGCTTCGTAGCCAACAACCGCGAGCCGCCCTGGATCGTTTCTGGCATGCCTCGAAAAAAACTCGAGCAAGGTTTGATCGCTCCAGAATCCAGCGGCCCGCATCGCTTGCTTGCGCTGATCTGACAAGATCGGATCCATCCCCATTGTACGCCTCTCCTTATGAAATCCTTGGAGTACCGGGGTCGGGGCCCGGTAAAAAGTCCGCTTCCACCCAGCCCGACAGCTCGCCATTTTCTCCGTGGTTTATGCGGCGCCAAGTTTCTCGCGAAGCCTGTCAACTGCTTCGGGATTGGCGAGTGCGGAAAGATCGCCGGGATCCTTGCTTTCGAACACTGCTCGCAGCACCCGGCGCATGATCTTCATGTTGCGGGTTCGAGGCAGATCATCTACAAAAATTATCTTCTCCGGCCGGTACGATGCTCCCATGCCGCTCACGATAGCGGATGAGAGCTCGTTGACAATTTCACTCTCGACGTTCGTACCTGGCATGAGCACGCAGGCACAAACGATCGCCGAACCCTTTACCGGGTGCGGAATACCGAACACCGCCGCCTCGGAGACCTTGCCGGTGTCGATCAAAATGCCTTCGAGCTCGGACGGCCCGGTCCGCTTGCCTGAAATCTTGATGGTGTCGTCGGAGCGCCCGAGAATATAGTAAAGCCCATCATGGCCGCGCATCGCAAAATCGCCATGCACCCAAAGGCCGGGAAGCGTGCTCCAGTAGCTTTCGACATAGCGCGCATCGGCCTTCCACAAGCTCTTGGTCAATCCGATCGACGCCTGGCGGAGCACCAGTTCGCCGACTTCGCCGGGCGGCAAGCTCTTGCCGGACATGTCCACGATGTCCGCGCCGACACCGAGCGCCGGACGGGAGAACGAACCGGGGTTCATCGGATGGTTCGGCGTCCCCGTGAAGATGCAACCTCCAACCTCGGTGCCGCCGGAAATGTTGATGATTGGAAGCTTTCTCTTGCAGACATGCTCGAAGAACCATTGCCACGGCGCGTTGGTCCATGCCTCGCCGCCCGACGCGGTCATACGCAGGCTCGACAGATCGTGGCGCTCGACGTCCTGCGTTCCATAGCGCATCAAACTACGGACTATGGTGGGGGATACTCCGAGATAGCTGACGCGATGATCCTGGATCAGCCGCCAGAATCGTCCGGTGTCCGGAAAATCCGGCGTGCCTTCGGCGATCAGAAGGCTCGCGCCGGCGAAACTGGGAATACATGCGCACATCGCGCCGACCATCCAGCCCATGTCACTGAGAAAGAAAAAACGGTCCGATGATTTGAAATCGGCGCAAATGATCATGTCGCGTGTGACCATAGAACCGATGAAGCTGATATGGGTCCAAACGCAACCCTTCGGTTCGCCGGTGGTTCCCGAGGTGTACAGCAGAATCGCGGCATCTTCCGCATTCATTTCGGCGGTCGCGATAGCGCCGTCCTTGCCGATGACGATATCGTGCCACCAGTGATCGCGGCCCTTTCGCATCGGGGTTTCGATCTTAAGGCCTTCACGATCGACGACGATCACGTGCTGCACTGTCGGTGAGGATTCGAGCGCGACGTCGAGGACGGATTTGAGCGGTGCCGCAGCGCCCCGCCGCCAGGTCCCGCTCGCGGTGATGACGGCCTTGGCGCCGCCATGGTTGAGCCGGGTTTGCATGGGAGCCGGACCGAAGCCGGAGAACAGCGGCATCAGGATCGCGCCCAATTTCAGCACAGCGAAAAACGCGATAAAGGTTTCCGGCAGGTTCGGCAAATAGAGAGCGACCACATCGCCCTTACCGACGCCGAGATCACGCAGTCCCTGCGCAAGCCGTCCGACGCCGCGGTCCAATTCACGATAGGTAAGCGCGCGCTGTTCGCGCTTGTCTTCACCCTCCCAGACCAAAAATGTCTGGTCCCATACGGGCGTGCTGCGATGCTTGTCAATGCAGTTCAGCACGATGTTGGTGGTCCCGCCGACGCACCAGCGTGCCCATGGCTGCCCGCGCGACAGATCCAACATTTGGTCGTAACTGCGATAGAATCGAACATCGCAGAACTTAAAGACTTCCTCCATTAGCCATGCCGGATCGGCCTCAGCCTTCGACGCGAGGTGATCGTAATCGTCATATCCGGTTGCGCGCAGGAAAGCGGTCAGATTGCTTGTTGCAATTAGCTCCGGCGGAGGTGTCCATGCATAGGACGTTGGATTATTCATCGACTACGTTCCCTGATTTGCAGTCAAGTTCAATTCGAGATTGACTTACCGGCCGATAGGAACGCATGCCCGATCGAACACGAGACGGTGGACAGGCCCGCCCGATAAGCATGTGTCCAGCCTGGACGCCTAATGCTAACGCTCTCGTCTTGCGAGTTCAATCGATTCTAACAATCGTTTGATAAATCTATTCGTATGGAACAACAAATGAGGTATCCATCT
Source organism: Afipia sp. (assembly GCA_017474385.1). Classification (GTDB taxonomy): domain Bacteria; phylum Pseudomonadota; class Alphaproteobacteria; order Rhizobiales; family Xanthobacteraceae; genus Afipia. The sequence goes on from JAFVHU010000114.1 coordinate 47,551, forward strand.
TTTGGACGCCGGTCGCAACCCGATTTGACTTGCCTCAATTTCTAACGTCTGTTAGGTTAGTGCAGGTACCAATCGAGGCACAAGTGAAAGTCAACCCGGACCTCGCGGAATTTCTCGCTCCAACGCATTACGTGGATTGCGACTCACCTGCGATTAGAGAGTTTGTCTCGCGTGTGGCTGGCGACAAACAGGACCGGTCGACGGCCGAGAAGGCAATCCTCCTATTTAACGCGGTACGAGACCAGATCAGATACGACCCCTACGCGGTGAGTTTGTCCGAAGCCGATTATCGCGCCAGCGAGATTCTCAAAACGCCTTCGGCGTTTTGTGTTCCGAAGGCAATATTGTTGACGGCCGCCATGCGCGCAGCGGGAATCCCCGCCGCGATCGGCTTTGCAGACGTTCGCAACCATCTGAATTCCCCCAAGCTGACGGAGTTAATGGGGACTGATCTCTTCATTTATCACGGCTACGTCGCGCTTTGGCTCGATAGGAAGATGTTCAAAGTGACGCCCGCGTTCAACATGGAGCTATGTGAACGATTTGGAGTCCGACCTCTTATCTTCGACGGTACGGCCGACGCGTTGTTTCACGAGTTCGACACGAGCGATCATCGCCATATGGAATATGTCAATGACCGAGGTTGGTTCGCCGACGCTCCGATAGGCAAGATGCTTGAGGACTTTCGCGTTGCATATCCCGCGCTGGTGACATTGAATACTGGTGGCGTCTTAATAGATGACGCTGCCTTCGGAGCGCCTCAATCAGGGGAGTAGGCCGGAGCGAACGAAACCGCGGGATTTGACTAGCCGAATCCAGGTGCGAGCTGAACACGACACTTGGGCGCGCAGTTTATCGATGGCGCGATCGGAATCGTCCGATTGGCCCCAGCCCGAAAATCTACGCACGGCGGCACGCGTCTCGCCGAGAGATGGCAATGGGGGCGATAGGTACGCTCATTTTGAGATCTGCCGCAATTCGGAAGGCTGCTTGGCGTATTGAACCGCGACACGACCGACCTTTTCACGTGCGATGACAAGTTTCTGAATTTGTGCGGTTCCGTCGCCGATTTGCAGGCCCATCACGTCGAGGTAACGCTGATGAAACGGCAGATCGGTGGTGTAACCGTAGTGGCCGTGAGTGAGGAGGCACTGGTGGATGATCTCGCAGGTCACTTTCGGCACATACCATTTGCACATCGCAGCTTCCGCGGTATGTGCAAGCCCGCGATCTCTGAGCGAAAGCGTATAGTAGCAAAGCTGCCGCATCATGGTGAGCTGGGTCTCGGCTTCCGCGAGCGGAAAGCTCACGCCCTGAAACTGCGCGATCGGCCGCTCGAAGGCGAGCCTTTCGGTTGAGTATTGCCATGCTTCATCGACCGAAGCCTGGGCAGGTCCGATGCACTCAAGGCCGATCAAGGCACGGCTATAGTCGAAGCCTGACATGATCTTGGAGAATCCCTTGTTCTCCTCTGCCATCAGGCACTCGGCCGGAATGAAGACGTCGTCGAAGAACACCGAGCCGCGTCCGACAGGTTTGGTACCGATGTCATCAAAATGCGTCCGCGTGATTCCGCTCTGCGCCAGATCGACAAAGAATGCGCTGACGCCACGTGCGCCGTCTTCGACCTTCCCGGTTCGGGCAAAGATGACTGCTGCGTCGCATTGATCTGAAAAACTCATGGAAGTCTTTTCACCGTTGAGGCGATAGCCATTTCCCGATTTTTCAGCTCGCAAAATGAGGTTGGCAGCGTCCGAACCGCCCCGCGGCTCGGTCAGGCCGAGGCCGATGATCTTCTCACCCCGGGCCACTTGCGGTAGCCACTCCTGAGCGATTTCGGGCGAGGCGTGCTCTGCGAGCATTCCGCCGAGCAGTGACGCCAGAAGTTGGACGTAGCTGGCGTTGAAGTCTCCATAAGCGATCTGCTCGACAATAATGCCTGCCGTCACGCTGCTCTCGCCAAGGCCGCCGTATTTTTCCGGCAGATCGGCGCCAATCAGGCCGAGTGACCCCATTTGTTTCAGCATGGCACGATCGATGCGGTGTTCCCTTGCCCGCCTCTGATAGTGGGGGCCCAGCTTGTCCTTCGCGAAACGCTTCGCGGTTTCCTGAAAAGCCTGCTGCTGCTCGCTAAGCGCGTAATCCATCGCGATTCCTCCCATCTAGGTGATCTTCAGTTCTTGCATTCAGTCTAACAACTGTTAGAAATTTAACAACCAGCCACGGAGGCAAGTCCATGCTGACGCCGACCAGCCCCGGAACATCGCTTTACCCTCATTTGCTATCTTCGCTAAAGGTAGGGCGGACCACGTTGCGTAACCGCATGATCATGGGGTCGATGCACACCCGTCTCGATATGGAGGACAACGGCGTGCACAAGATGGCGGTTTTCCTTGCCGAGCGCGCCAAGGGGGAGATAGGACTCATCATTACCGGCGGTTATGCGCCCAACAGCGCGGGTCTGATTGAGCCTGGGGGGCCGATTTTGACCGAACGTGCGCAAGCTCGCGAACTTCGTCGCATCACTGATGCTGTCCATCAGCACGGTGGTAAAGTCTGCATGCAAGTGTTGCATTCGGGCCGCTATTCCAAGCAAAGGGACTGCGTCGGTCCTTCTGACATCCCCACCCGCATCAATCGGTTTCCCCCGCGTGCAATGACTGGGGCAGAGATTGAACAGACGATCTCGGATTACGTGCGCTGCGCGCTGCTCGCAAAGGAGGCCGGGTTCGATGGCATTGAGATCATGGGATCGGAAGGTTACCTCATTAATCAGTTCACGGTGGTGCGAACCAACAACCGTACCGATGAGTGGGGCGGATCGGAGCAGAACCGCCATCGGCTCGCGGTGGAACTCGTCAAACGCTCGCGAAGCGCCACCGGCGACGACTTCATCATTGTCTACCGAATCTCGGCGCTGGACCTCGTCGAAGGAGGTGCAACCGGCGAGGAGATTGATCGGCTTGCCCAACGGGTCGAGGCCGCGGGCGCCGACATTCTCAACACCGGTATCGGCTGGCATGAAGCGCGCGTTCCCACGATCGCTTACGTCATTCCGCGCGGCGCATGGCGTTTTGCGGCATCGCGTCTGAAGAAAGCGGTCAGGATTCCGGTAGTGGCATCAAATCGCATTAATACGCCGGATACCGCAGAAGAGATTCTGGCGGCGGGGGATAGCGATCTAATATCGATGGCCCGCCCGATGCTGGCCGATCCGCACTTCGCCAGGAAGGTGCGGGAGGGCAACGCCGGCAAAATCAACATCTGCATTGCCTGCAATCAGGCCTGCCTCGACCTGATCTTTTCCGAGCGGACCGCGAGTTGCCTGGTTAATCCGCGTGCCTGCCGCGAGACTGAGTTTGAGGACGGCCCGGCTCAGACCTCGCGCAGGATCGCAGTGATTGGCGCAGGCGCGGGCGGTCTCGCAGCTGCCGCGGAAGCCAGCCGACGCGGGCACAAGGTAACCCTGTTTGAGGCCGCTGATCGCATAGGCGGGCAACTCAACCTTGCCCGAGCAGTCCCGGGCAAGGTCGAGTTCGACGAAATGCTGAGTTATTACAGCGGCCAAATCGCCGATGGCGGCGTCGATCTCAGGCTGAATTCTGCTCCATCGGTTAGTGACCTGAAAGACGCGCGGTTCGATGCTGTCGTTGTCGCCTGCGGCGTCCATCCCCGTGTGCCGGAGATTCCCGGCATCAAACATCCCAAGGTGGTGTTCTACAACGATTTGTTGAGTGGCAAAAGCCACGCGGGACGGCGAGTCGCCATCATCGGCGCGGGAGGCATCGGTTTCGATGTCGCCGAATACCTCTGCCATTCGCAGCCTGATGAACCGCCAAAATCACGGGCAATGGATATTCGTGAGTTTCAGCAGGAGTGGAATGTCGATGCCAGCCTTACGAAAGCTGGAGGGCTATCGGGCGATCCGCTGGCACCAAAGCCAAGTTCGCGCGAAATTACCATGCTGCAGCGCAAGAAGACGCGGCCTGGCCTCGGTCTCGGCGTCTCGACTGGTTGGATCCTGCGTAGCAGTCTTGAAAAGCGCGGGGTCAAGATTGTCGGAGGGGTTATCTATCAGCGGATCGACGATCAAGGTTTGCATTTCGTGGCCGAGGGTGAGCCAAGTACGCTCGCGGTCGATACGATCGTAGTTTGCGCCGGCCAAGTATCTAACCGCGATATGCTCACCGAACTGCTCAAGACCGGAATCGAGACGCATGTCATCGGCGGCGCCAAGGAGGCTTCCGAACTCGACGCGATGCGTGCGGTCGAGGAGGGCGTGCGGGTCGCGCACGCGCTTTAAAGGGGGGAGGAGCCTGAGATGAGTTCGCAAAGCAGCCAGCCGAGTTACGGGTTCACCGACGACGAACTCTCCACGATCCCGACAGTGTACCGACCTGATCTGTTCACCGGCCAGACCATCATCGTCAGCGGCGCGGGGAGCGGACTCGGGAAGGCGATCGCATTCCTGTTTGCGAGGCTTGGCGCCAATCTGGCAATCTGCGGGCGCGACGCCGAGAAGCTCGCACACGTCGTTCCGGATCTAGAGAGTCTCGGCGCCCGCGTCTTCAGTAGAAGTCTCACCATCCGCGACCCCGATCAAGTCAACGAATTCGTCAAAGACGTCTGGGATCATTTTGGTCGTGTCGATGTGATGATCAATAATGCCGGTGGGCAGTTCGCCCAGATGGCCATCGACTTCAAGCCAAAGGGCTGGAACGCAGTGATCGATACCAACCTGAACGGATCGTGGTGGATGATGCAAGCGGCGGCTCGCGAGTGGATCGAGCGCGGCAAGACCGGCAATATCGTCAATATCGTGGCATTGATCTGGCGAGGCCTGCCGGGGATGGCGCACACCGCCGCGGCGCGGGCCGGGGTGATCTACGCGTCCAAGACCGTCGCGGTCGAATGGGCGCCGCACGGCATCCGGGTGAATTGTGTTGCCCCTGGCGTCAATGAAACCACGGCATTCGACCGCTATGTTCCGGAAGGCTCCGCGACCTACAAGGAAGCGAATCCCATGAAACGGCACGGCGATGCATGGGATATCGCCGAGGCCTGCGTTTATCTCGCCGCGCCGTCAGGGAAATTCATCACGGGCGAAACGCTTTCGGTAGACGGCGGGCAGCAAATGTGGGGCGATCCGTGGCCTGCCGGACGTCCGAAATATTTTCGCATTGGTCAGACGTAAACAAGCTCCCGAAATCGAATATCCGATATGCCGCCGCAGCGTTAACGATTTTGACCGCTACGACAATCCTGCATCGCCGCGTTCGCGTTTGGCAAATTTAACGGCGTCGATCATATCGCGGGCGTCGTGGGCCAGATGTAGCGTCTCGCCGCCGTCGATGTACCAGTCCTCGCCGGTGACGAATTGACCGAGCGGCGAGGACAGAAAAATGATTGCTGCAGAAATATCCTCGACGCTGCCCATGCGCCCCAGCACGTTGCGGTTGAGCCTGACCCAGTCGTCCGGCGGTATCGGATAGCGGCCAAGCGCCTCGGTCTTGATGGTTCCGGGTGCGACGCAGTTTAGGCGAATACCGAACTCGGCCCACTCGTAGGCGAGCGTTCGCATCATCGCGGTAACGCCGCCGCGCGCTGCCGCGGTATGCACGAGCCGCCAAGGCCGCTGCGGATACAGGCGGTTACGAACACAATCGATCCGCCATTCGCCAACATGAAATGGTCCGCGGCAGCCTTGGTTACCTGCCACGAGCCGATCAGGTTGTTGCGGATCACGGTTTCAAAGCCCTTGTTGCTGAGTTCGCGGGCTGGCGTGACGAATTGTCCGCCGGCATTATTGACGAGGATATTGAGCCCGCCGAACTCGGCTTTGATCTTCTCCATCGCGCGTTCGATCAAGTCGGGTTCGCGAATGTCCGCCGACACGGCAAATGCCTCGCCACCCGCGTCGCGGATTACCTTTGCGGTGCTCTCTATCGGATCGATGCGGCGGCCGAGAACGGCGATGCGGGCCCCGCAGCGCGCCATCTCAATGGCCGTGGCGCGGCCCATTCCTGTGCCGCCGCCGGTGACGAGTGCGACCTGGCCCTTGAGAAGTTCCGGCGCGAAGCGCGTTTTTGAAGGACTCTCGTGCATCACCAATCCCATGCCTGAAAATACTTTTGCGTTCGGTCGAGTTTAATATATTCTAACATATGTTAGAATACATAAAAAGGCAGATCGATGTCAGACAATGAACCTATACGTTATTCGCTCGAGGATGGCATTGCCACGATTACCATCGATCGGCCCGCGCGTAAGAACGCCCTGTCGGTTGAGGCGATGAACGGTTTGACCAATGCCTGGGAGCGTGTCGAACGGGATTCCCAGGCGAGGGTGGTGATCCTGACCTCGGCTGACTGCGGCGTATTCTCCGCCGGTCTGGACCTCAGGCAGGCAGCCGAGATCAGGGCGCGTGACGGCGTCGACATACTGACCCTGATGCGCGATCCGATGCAAACGGCCATGCGAACCGTTTCAAAGCCGATCATCGCGGCGATGACTGGGTCGCTGATGGCGGGCGGGATGCTGCTGGCGCTGAAGTGCGACCTGAGGATCGGCTTACGCGGTACACGCGCCGGGATTACCGAGGTCAAGATGGGGCGGGGATCGCCGTGGGCAGTACCGCTGCTCTGGATGTTGCCGCAACCCGTGGTGATGGAACTCGTCTTGACCGGCGAGACCCTGCCGATCGAGCGGCTCGCGGAGTATGGTTTCGTCAATTATCTGGAAGAAACACCCGACGCTGTTCGTGCGCGTGCATTGCAACTTGCGCGCAAGATTGTAGAAGGCGCACCATTGTCGGTGAGGGCGGCCAAGGCCAGCGTGTTGGCCGCGATGGACCTCGGCTGCGAGAAGGGGCTCGTTGAGGCCAACAGGCTTCATGTCGAAGCCTACGCAAGCCTCGATGCCATTGAAGGCCCGAGAGCCTTTGCAGAGAAGCGTAAGCCGGTGTGGCAAGGTAAATAAGGCAAGGCAGATGAGGATTGTGCCGAACGATGTCCGCTTTCATGCTTTCGAGTTGATAGCGGATACCAATCCTTTCCGACAATTTTTCCTTACCCGCAGGGTCAACGATGAGCACGCACCACGTCGGCACCCCGAAACGCTCGGCTTATTTCAGAGAAGAGCATGAACTGCTGAAAGCCCAGATACGGCGATTCGTCGAGGAGGAGATCAAGCCGTATGCGCTGCAATGGGAGCAGGACGGCATGGTGCCGCGCGACGTGCTGCGGCGCATGGGTGAGCTTGGCTTTCTGGGCATCCGCTATTCAGCAGAATATGGCGGCTCGAACATGGATACGTTGGCCACCGTTGTTTTGGCCGAGGAACTGGGACGGTCGACGTTCTCGGGAGTGGCGATCACGGTTCTGGTTCATACCGACATGGCGTCGGTGCATCTCTACAACGCCGGCTCGCAGGCCTTGAAGGACCACTTCATGCCGGATGTCATTGCAGGGAAGAAGATCGTCGCTGTCGGCGTCACCGAACCTGGCGCGGGCTCTGACGTGAAAGGCATTCGCACCACCGCGCGCCGCGAGGGCGACGGCTATGTGCTCAATGGCACCAAGATGTTCATCACCAACGGTGTACATGCGGACCTTTATTGCATCGCCGCCGTGAGCAGTCCGGATGCACGTCCGTCCCAGCGCTTGTCGATGTTCCTCGTGGAGAAAGGTACGCCCGGTTTCCGGGTTGGTCGCGATCTCGACAAGCAGGGCTGGAGGTCATCAGACACGGCGGAGTTGCTGTTCGAGGATTGCCGGATCCCCGCAACGAACCTGCTCGGCGAGGAGGGACGCGGTTTCTACGGGATCATGCAAAACTTCCAGAACGAGCGGATCGTGCTCGGTGCAATGGCGATGGGTGAGGCGCTAGCTGCGATAGAGATCACGCTGGACTGGGTCACGCAGCGGCAGACCTTCGGCGCGCCGCTGTGGTCGAGACAGGCTATCCGTCATCGGTTGGCGATGCTGGCGGCCAAGGTTGAGGCAGGGCGGCAACTTGTTTATTGCGCGGCATGGCTGGTAACGCAGGGGATCGATGCCACCAAGGAAGTATCGATGGTCAAGGCTTATTGCGGCGAGCTCGTCAACGAGGTGATGTACACGTGCCTGCAATTTCACGGCGGCATGGGTTACATGCGAGAGAGTACGATTGAACGAATGTCGCGAGATGCTCGCGTTCAATCAATTGGCGGCGGCACTACTGAAGTAATGCTGGAAGAGGTCGCCAAGCGTATGCGATAACCAACGCACAAACTGGAAACACTAACGCGGCAAGATGCCGTTGAAGATCAGCAACGTGGTCCGGCTCGCCAATTCCTGTACCGAGCTGCTTTTTCGCGCATCGAACCACTCGACCGTCCAATTCAAGGCACCAAGAATAAACCTGCGTAGCGGAACGATTAGTATCTCCGGGCGGATTTCGCCGGCACGCTGCGCATCCGCCAGCATGTCATCCCAATATTTGCCATAGGCGCGGCGCAGTGGACGATGGCGCTTCTTGATGCGCTCCGGCAACTGACCGTAGACGCGCATGTTGGCGGAGGTGTAGTCGCTTTCTTGCAGCAGGGTGACAAGATGAGCTTTGATCGCGGCGCTGATCTTGTTCCGGTGCGACCCCTTGCCAAGTTCGTTCACACTTGCCTTTACCGCATCGAATATACGTTGCAATCCAAGTTCGAGGATTTCGTCCAATATCGCGGTTTTCGAATCGAAGTGGTAGTAGATGCTGCCTGCCTTCATTCCCGCCTTGTCAGCGATCTGTCGAAGCGTAGTGGCGGAATAGCCCTGCTGTCGAAAAAGCTGTGCCGCGACCCGAAGGATAAGGTCTCGTGAAACGTGCGATTTCGGCGGCACGGAAAGTGCGACATTTTTACGCTTGGGCTCGCGCTTGGCAACCCGCTTCATTCTCGATGAAGATTTCAAATCTTGCTCGCTCAAACCCGAATGGCATCACCGTACAAAGCCCAGCTCTTGCACCAGATGAGTAATGCCGTGTAATAGACCAACAAGGCTGTTCGGGCAACATTGCGAAGCGCTGAAACTACTTTCAATGGGCGGCCAGCGAACGACTCAAGCCTCGGACGATACATCATCACGATCCGACCGTAATAGACGGATCGGCCTCTTGCAAGGGAGCCGGGCCTTGTCCCCATTGGTCTGGCCGGCTACAACTCGATATCGCCGGCCAGCAGCCGCTGCGCGATGGTGCGTGCCAGGATCTCGTTGGTGCCGTCGGCAATGTTGATGATTCGCAAATCCTGCAAGGCATGGACGAGGCCGACCTCGTTGGTAAGGCCCATGGCGCCGTGGGCCTGTATCGCTTGATCGACGGCTCGATAGCCCACCTGTACGGCGTAGGCTTTCGCCATCGACAACTCCTTCACGGCCCGCTCGCCACTATCGAGCAGCATCGCGGCGTTGAGTCCCATCAGATGCGCGGCGTGAAGTTCAGTGGCGGCGCGCGCGAGCGGGAACGAGACGCCCTGATACTCGGCGATCTTGGCGCCGAACGCCTCACGCTGCTTTACATAGCCGAGCGCCTTCTCGATCGCCCAGCGGCCCTGACCAACCGCACGTGCCGAATTGTAGATCCGCCCGAGCGAAACGCCATAGAGCGCGAGCTTGAAGCCGTCGTCGAGCGCGCCGACGAGTTGCCACGGCTCAACCCTGATGTTCTCAAGCACCAGCGCGCCTTCATGACCGCCGGGATGACCGAAGAGCCGCACCACGCTTTCAACTTCAAACCCCTCGGTGTCGGTCGGCACCAGAAAGCCGCTGATCCCGCCGGCTTTTCGCTGCGCCTTACCCGGATCGGTGACGGCAAACACGATGCACCATTCCGCGGTGGGCGAGTTCGTGGTCCAGAGTTTCCGTCCGGTGATGCGCCAGCCGTCTCCATCGCCCACCGCGCGGGTCTTTATCATGCTGGCGTCCGAGCCCGCTCCTGGTTCCGACAGTCCGAAACACATCGAGGTGCGTCCCGTGATCATTGCGTCGAGACAGCGCGCCTGCGCCTCCGGTGTCGCTTGCGTCAGCATTGCGCTCGGCCCAAAGGCCCAATGAGCGATCACCCAGGGCGTCAGGATCGAATGGCCGCCGATTCGTCGGTAGACGGCCTCCCAGGCGACGTAATAGGCAAGATGTCCGAGCCCGCCGCCGCCAATCGCGGCTGGCGCACACATCGCGTAGTAACCTGCCGCGGCGGACGCCATGCGCACCTCGCGGATTAGCGCGCGCACCTCCGGCGCATAACGCCCGTCGGCAGCATAGGTGAGGCGCGGATCATTGAACAACGCGTGGTTGCGCTCCAGGCGCGGGAGAACCTCGGCTTCGACAAACCGCATGACCCCATCGCGCACCGCAACCACGTCTTCGGGAAGCTGAAAGCCGATTGCGCTCATGTAACCATCTTCCGTGTCGAGACCAGGGGCTGCGGGCGAAGCGACTTTAGTTATAAGGCAAACTCATCTCACGAGCGATTGTACGCTGTCGTGTTCTCCGGCTGCTAAACATCGAGGGAGCCGACCAGGGCGTATCAAGGGCGAGCCACTCATCTTTTCTTTTCAGGCTAAAGCCGGAAATACCCCGTCAGATCAGATTGCGACGCTCGGCCTCGCTGATGGCCTGCACGCGGTTGCGTGCTTTCAGGTCAGCGAAAATCCTGCGCATATGCCATTTCACCGTGTCTTCGCTGACCAGGAGTTGGTCAGCGATCCGCTTGTTCGAAAGTCCATCGCGGGCAAGCCGCAGGACGCTGATCTGCCGGACGGACAGCGTGGTAAGCTCGAGGGGGAACGAGGGCCGCTCAGTCCTTGGCCTTGGCTTGGCGATCCCGTCGAAATCGAACGTGACAAAGGCATCGGCGGATACCGGGGCCAAGGCGAGCAACAGATCCCGCGTGTCTAGCCCGGTCCGGTAGCATCCCAACTGCTTGATGAGTTCGAAGGCATTGACCGCCTTTCGTCGCGCGGGCGTCAGCGCCCCGGCGGCGGCGTGGGCCCCAGCTTCGCACATCAGCGCGCGCACTTCCAATCGACCAGCACCGATCGACCGCGCGATCTTGGCAGCCGCCTCGGCGTTGCGGAGGGCGAGGCTGTGCTGCCCCTTGGGGATGGCTTCCATCGCGCGCAACAGCGATATTTGGGCACGCAGGGGTCTTGCATGGGGCCCGGTCAGGACCTCACTAGAGTCACGCGGCAGCAGGTAGTCGATATCCCGCGCGCCGCTTAACAGGGCCAATTCGGCAAGTTCCAACTCGATCAGCATTCCCAGTCGCGGCAGTGCCCTTTCCCCCGCAAGGGCGCGTGCCCGTTCCAGCAATGCCGCGGCGCCCCTGAGATTGCCATTGGCCCGATGCCAGGTCGCGATGACGCGGCTGACCCCGTAGAACACGTCGGTAACGCCGTAGTTGGCGACAAAGTCAAGCAACCCGGCGACAGAGTGCTCGGCGATATCCAGCCGCCCCAGTTCGAACAGCACGTCAAGTTCCAGGGCGATCAGCAGCTTTGACGAGAAGGATGTGCGCGTCACCTGAACGTCGCTGTCATTGCGGGCGGTATCGATAAGTTGCAGCGCCGTGCGCATGTCGCCCCTGGCGAGGGCTGCCTGAATCTCGGCCGCATAAAGCCAGCCAAAGGCATAGTGTTGGTGCGCGGCGCTGTTGACTGAATGGGCCATGACTAGCGCCTGCTTCAGTTCGTCAAACCGGTATTCACTCGCTAGCATGAAGGCCAGACAGGTGAGTGCCGCACCCTTGCCGACGGCATTATCGTCGCCAAAGTTACTGATCCAATCGTTGCACAGCCGCTCGCTCAACTCCAGTTCGTCATGGGTCGCAGCACCGATCGCGCGGACCAGTTGCAGCCAGCCGCGGTCAGGATGCGCACCGGACGACGCGCGCGGGGCGGGCAGATAGCCCAGCAGCCTTTCGGCCTTGTCGGCCTGTTGGCTGAAATACATCGTCCAAGCGTAGCTGAGGCAGATGATCGGATGCTTGCGCAACTCGCGGGTTGGGAACCGGCCCAGCCATTCGCGCAACGCCTCGATCTCGCCTTGGCGCAGGGCGAGATCGAGCATGATGTCCTCACTCAGCCCCAGCGCCCAGCGGTGGTCGCCCGCCCGCAGCGCAAGGTTTACCGCCTTCTGGAACTCGCGCCTCCGCCAGTGCCAGAAGGCCGCACGTTTCAGGACATAGGATTTTCGCTCAGCACTGCGCACCAGAAACCGATGCTGAAGGTAATCGCGGAGAACCGGGTGCAGCGAGAACAGCGTTGAGTCATTTTCGGCGGGGCGAAACAGCAGGTGATCGAGGTCGATCTCCCTGATCAGCGCGTCGGCGTTGGTGGACTTGTAGGCGTAATTGTAGCTTTCCGCCGAAATCGGGTCGATCATCGCTGCGTTTTCAACGAACTCAAGCTGCCGACGCGACAGGCGTCTCTCGATCTCCTCATGGAGGAAGGTCACCGTTTCGGGCCAGTTTACCGCGGGCCGGACCGGCAATTCGGTCCGGCACATGATGTGGCAGAGCGCGGGCCAGCCCTGCGTCTCGGCGATCATCTGCTGTGCTGTTACGTTGGCGACCGGGTGCGCCCGCAAAAACGTTTCGGCATCGTCCAAGGTGAAGGCCAGATCGCGGGCATGGACCTCCCGCACTCCGCTTTCCAGCCCCAGCCGGGCAAAACCGCGCCGGGTATCCCCGGCGATAGCGAATCGGACATTCGGCGGGGTTTCCAGCACGAAGGTTTCCAGTGCGTGCAGCAGGGCGGGTGCGTGTTCGATGTCGTCGATGCAGATTACATTGGCCGGTCGCTCAGCGCCGAATTCTTCCCATAGCGTGGCCACTAACTCGGCCAGATCCGCCGGGACCGCTCGGCCTTCGCGGGACGCTGCGTCGAGCAGTTGGCCGTAGATGGCCTCCGCCAGCGCGCCTTCCGTTTCGTATCCGTCGCGCAAAGACACCCAGGCTGCGTTGTTTCCAGCAGCCCTGAAGGCCAACCAGTTCTGCGCCAGAACGACCGATTTTCCATAACCCTGCGTTGCGCGCAAGATCAGTGTCCGGGTCTCCGGTTGGCCTGAAAACGTAAATCGGGGCCGCGCGATACAGCGCCTGGCGATTGTCCCCAGACGCGCGGAAATGCGGACGGCACGCAGCCGTCCCGGATATGTCGGCTCGTCGCAGGTACCCCTGATCATGGGCGTCTCAAGGCAGCGCAGATAGCTATAGGATACCCCAATCGGGAACTACACTTAAGTGTAGTTGTGAGTCCCGGCCCAATGATCTCCGCTTCCTCCGCTCGCTCGGAATCGGGATGGGCGTACTGGTGTCACCTGCCGCGCGACGAATGGTGGGGTCAAGGGGAGGACATGCCGAATGATCAATACGCCAGATCAGTCTGTTTCAATCTTAGGCTACATCGACCGTAAGCGCTATCTTTGGATGCTGTCCACCCTGTGGCCGGCGACGCCAATGATCGGGCTCTGGCTGGTAGCGCAGACCGGATGGAGCATCTGGTACGCCTTGGTCCTGATCGTCTGGTACGCGATGGTGCCGCTTCTGGACGCCATGTTCGGCGAGGATTTCAACAACCCGCCGGAAGAGGCCGTCGAGATGCTTGAGAAGGACCGATACTACCGCGTCCTGACCTATCTGACCGTGCCGATCCATTACGCAGCCCTGATTGTAGCGGCCTGGTGGGTCAGTACCCATGCGATGTCTTGGCTCGAAATCATAACCTTGGCGCTCTCGCTAGGAATCGTGAACGGCCTCGCGCTGAACACTGGGCATGAGCTTGGGCACAAGAAGGAGACTTTTGACCGCTGGCTGGCCAAGCTGGTGCTTGCGGTTGCGGGTTACGGCCATTTCTTCATCGAGCACAACAAGGGCCATCACCGCGACGTTGCCACCCCGATGGATCCCGCGACCTCACGTATGGGCGAAAGCATCTACAAATTCTCCACCCGCGAGATACCCGGTGCCTTCCGCCGCGCATGGGCCCTTGAAGAAGAACGTCTGTCGCGCCGGGGCAAGAGCGTTTGGAGCATAGAGAACGAAATTCTGCAGCCGATGCTGATTACCTTCGCGCTCTATGCGGGTCTGCTTGCCTTCTTCGGCCCCCTGATGCTGGTCTTCCTTCCGATCCAAATGGCGTTCGGGTGGTGGCAGCTGACTAGCGCCAACTACATTGAGCATTATGGCCTGCTGCGTGAAAAACTGCCCAATGGCCGCTACGAGCACCAGAAACCGCACCACTCGTGGAACTCGAACCACATCGTGTCGAACCTGATCTTGTTCCATTTGCAGCGCCACTCGGATCACCACGCGCATCCGACGCGGTCCTACCAATCGCTGCGCGACTTCAAGGATCTGCCGACGCTGCCCTCGGGCTATCCGGGCATGTTCTTCATCGCGTTGATCCCAAGTTGGTTCAGGTCGGCCATGGACTCGCGCGTGGTAGATTGGGCCCATGGCGATCTGAGCAAGATCCAGATCGAGGATGGCAAGCACGCGCTTTACGAACGCAAGTTTGGTACGGTCGGCACCGACGCAAAGCCCGGCTTGGTTGCTGCCGAGTAAACCGCCAACTTCCGCACCGCTCTCGCTTGCCAAACGATGCGGACACCCGACACCACAGCCCTGAGCCACTCGACTCGTTTCAATCGTCGGGCGGCCAGCGGCTGGCCATGTGGGGCGGTCAGGCCGTGCGATAGGGCAGAGGTTGCGCGCCGATTACGGAAAAAACCAGGGATAGCTGCCATTCGGCCCAGCAATGTCAGATCGGCGGAAAAGGAGGAAAAAGGAACATGGCCAAGTACCAGTGTCCTGGTTGTAAATACACCTATGACGAAACGCTGGGCCATCCGCATGAAGGATTTCCCGCAGGCACTGCTTGGGCCAACGTGCCCGACGAATGGGCTTGCCCCGATTGCGCAGTGCGCGACAAGGTCGACTTCGAATTGATCGGCGAAGCGCCGGCCGCTACGACGCCGGCCACTCAGGCCGTCGAGTTTGCCGGGACGGCACGTAGCGCGGTCCCGGTCACCGACACGGCCGTTATCGAAAAGCCCGCCAGCCCGATGTCGAAACCGGCGGCGCGGATGGCCGCCGTACCGCAGGCCGCGGAGGCTTTGCCCCCCCAATTGTTCAGCCTGCAAAGCGAGCCCGGCTTTGCCGAAAACAAGCCCTTTGTGAAATGGGTCTGCATCACCTGCGGGCATATCTACGACGAGGCACTCGGCGACCCTTCCGGGGGCATCGCTGCAGGAACCCGGTTCGAAGAGATTCCCGAGGATTGGTGTTGCCCGGAGTGCGGCGCCACCAAGAAAGATTACGCGCTTTGCCAGGAAACCTAGTCAACTCGTGTTGGCAAAGGGTATCGGGCCGATCAGGCCCGCCATGGAGGTCATTGTGAATATTCACGCCGATCCGAACGACATTCCATTGGTGGATACCAGATCTACCGTTGCGGATGTTTTTGCGAAGCAACGGGAGGCGGGCTGGGCGCGTCGCTCGGATTTCGACCGCAAGGCACGCATCGCGGCGCTGAACCGGCTGAGGGAAGTCCTGCAGCGGCGCGAGACGGACATCATCGCGGCTCTTTATGCGGATTTCCGTAAGCCCGAGAGCGAGGTGAGGCTGACCGAAATCCTGCCGGTGCTGCAGGAGATCGCGCACACCAAACGCCACTTGAAGGGCTGGATGCGATCGCGCCGGGCAGCGGCCACGCTGGGTGTTTTCGGCACCAGGGCCAGGATCCGACCCGAGCCGAAAGGGATCTGTCTGATTATTGCGCCGTGGAATTATCCGTTGAATCTAGCCTTCGGGCCGCTGGTCTCGGCATTGGCGGCCGGCAACAGCGCGATCATCAAGCCGTCGGAACTGACGCCTGCTACCTCCACCCTGATTGCGGATATAGTGGCCGAAACGTTTTCGCCCGATCTGGTGGCGGTGGTCGAGGGCGATGCAGCGGTCGCGCAGGAGTTGCTGGCACTACCGTTCGACCACATCTTCTTCACCGGCAGCCCGCAGGTGGGCAAGCTGGTGATGGAAGCGGCGGCGAAATCACTGGCCTCGGTTACCTTGGAACTGGGAGGCAAGTCGCCCACCATCGTTGGCCCCACTGCCAACCTGAAAAAGGCCGCGCGTAATATTGTCTGGGGCAAGTTTGCCAACAACGGCCAGACCTGCATTGCGCCCGACCACGTGTTCGTGCATCGCGACATTGCGCAAGAGTTCAACGAGACGGTGATGGCGGAAATCGGTCGCGTCTATGGCAAGACGCCCGAGGTGCAGAAGATGACGCCCGACTATTGCCGTATCGTGAATGACCGGCATTTCAACCGGGTCGCCGGCCTGATCGAGGATGCCCGTGCCAAAAGCGCGCGGATACTGCTGGGCGGGCAGACGGATGCGGTGCAGAAATTCGTGGCGCCCACGCTGATCAGCCAGATCACCCCCGAGATGGCGATTTCGCGCGAGGAACTGTTCGGCCCGATCCTGCCGATCATCGAATATGACGATATCGACAAGGTGATTGATCAGATTAACGCCAATCCGAAACCGCTGGCGCTTTATGTCTTCGACAATAGCCGGGCTTTTGCCGAGGACATCATCACGCGCACCAGTTCCGGCGCGGTGGGGATCAACCTTACCGTCGTGCATTTCCTGCATCCCAATTTGCCCTTTGGCGGGGTGAACAACTCGGGCATCGGTGCGGCCCACGGAGTCTTTGGCTTTCGGGCATTTTCGCATGAGAAGGCCGTCCTGCAGGACCGCTACTCGATCGTCCACATGCTGTTCCCGCCCTATACAGGTTTTGTGAAGCGGCTCATCAGGCTTGTCGTCAAGGTGCTGGGGTAACTGGTTCGATGGAACAACGATCTGAAAGTCACGGAACGTACGACTACATCATCGTGGGAGCCGGCTCGGCAGGCTGCGTGCTTGCAAATAGGCTGTCCGCAGATCCCGCGAAGCGCATCCTCTTGCTGGAGGCGGGACCGCGAGACAAGAGCGCGCTGATCCATACGCCGATCGGCATCGCGCTGCTGGCCAACAGCAAGAAACTGAATTGGGCCTTCAATACCGAACCCCAGCAGCATCTGAACGCCCGCCCCCTGTTTTGGCCGCGCGGCAAGACGCTGGGCGGGTCCAGCTCGATCAACGCGATGGTCTATATGCGCGGCCACAAGGCGGATTACGACGGTTGGGAAGTCGCCTCTGGCACCTCGGTCTGGGGCTGGGACCGTGTCCGCGCCCTGTTCAAGCGACTGGAAAACAATCAACGATTCGGTAATTCAGAATACCACGGGACGGGTGGTGAACTGTTTGTCAGCGAATTGCAGACGGTCAACCCGCTCAGCCGATCCTTCGTCAAGGCGGGGCGCGAACTGCAGATCCAGCATAATGATGATTTCAACGGCGAGCGTCAGGAAGGGGTCGGCCTTTATCAGGTTACCCAGAACCGCGGGCGGCGCTGGAGTTCGGCAAAGGCGTTTCTGGAAAGCGCGCTGGACCGGCCGAATCTGGAGGTCATCACCGATGCGCGGGTGACCCGCGTGGTGATGGACGGGCGGCGCGCGATCGGCGTGTCCTACAGGCGGAACAACAAATACAAGCAGGCGCGGCTGAACCCTGCGGGTGAGGTTCTGCTGTCTGGCGGCGCGGTGAATTCGCCGCAGATATTGATGCTCTCGGGCGTCGGCGCAGCGGAGGAGCTGAAGGAACACGGCATTCCGGTGCTGCATGACCTGCCCGCCGTGGGCAAGAACCTGCAGGACCATCTGGACATCACGCTGATGAACGCGGCCAGTTCGCGTCAACCGATCGGAGTGGCACTCAGCTTCCCGCCGCGCGCGGTGGCGGGGCTGTTTTCCTATATCTTCCGCCGCAAGGGGTTTCTGACCAGCAACGTCGCGGAATCGGGCGGCTTCGTTAAAAGCACGCCCGAGCGCGACCGGCCGAACCTGCAATTCCACTTCCTCCCGACCTATCTGAACGACCATGGACGCAAGATCACCTACGGTTATGGCTTTACCCTGCACATCTGCGACCTGCTGCCGAAAAGCCGGGGCAGGATCGGTCTGAAAAGCCCCGATCCCCTGGATGATCCGCTGATCGACCCGAAATACCTCGATGACCCGGAGGATATGAAAACCATGATCGCGGGGGTCAAGATCGGCAGGCGCATCTTCGACGCGCCTGCCATGGCTGTTCATTCCCGGCGCGAGGTTTTGCCCGGTCCCGCGGTTCAGAGCGATGACGAAATCGCCGCCGATATCCGCAAGCGGGCCGAGACGATCTATCACCCGGTCGGAACCTGCCGGATGGGCGCCGATCCGGCGTCGGTGGTCGATCCGCAGCTTCGGGTGCGCGGTATCGAGGGGCTGCGGGTGATCGACGCCTCGATCATGCCGACGCTGGTGGCGGGCAACACCAATGCGCCGACCATCATGATCGCGGAAAATGCTGCTGACATGATTTTGGGGAAGATCCATATTTAGGCTGTGTCGCAGAATATTTCCAGCAAAGCTGTCAATCCGTGTGAAATATGCCGATCCGGCGGGTGTGACTCCAACCGAGTTCGGATGAAAAGCCTACGTCCGACGCTCTCGTCGACGAAGCCTCGCCATGCCGCAAGATCGTCGAAGTCGCGCGACGCGCGCAGCAACAGGGCGTCGGCGAGCGCCCTCTTGAGATGGCCATGCGCGCTCTCGATCGAACCATTCTCATGCGACACTCCGCGATTGTTGCGGGTCGGTGTCATGCCGTAATAGCCGCAGAATGCCTCGTAGCGTGTCGTCAAATCCTCCTTGGCGTCGGCGCCGAGATTGCGGAACGCCGCCGAAAGGCTGTCGCTTCGGTGCTGCTCGGGAACCCCGCCCAGCGACCACAGGGCGTTCTGCAACCCTTCCGCCAGCGCGACAAAGCTCTCGCCACCGAGCACGACATGGGCGTGTTCGAAGCCGGAAAACGGCAGACGGAAGTGATAGAACCGGCAGTCCAGCAACTGGCCGGCGACGGTGATCCGCGACCTCGGTGAAGTCTGACAAGCCCATGCGACCCGGCGGATGCTCCTGGCGGAAGATCACCTCCCGGTCCGGGCCGTTCACCGCGCGCCACGCCCTGATCCGCCGTTCAAGCGTCCGCCGCTTCCCGGAGCCCAGTTCCGGGTGCCGACGGCATAGTTCCTCGAACACGGCGATCGGCCGCAATCCGGGGCGGCCTTCAGCATGGGGAGGACGTCGTTCTCCCAGACGTCGACGAATGGATCGGCGCGGCGACGTTCGCGGGGCGCCTGTTTTTGGGTTGGAAGTCGGGGATCCTTCTCGAACCGGTAGGCGGCGGAGGTGCTGAATCCGGCCTTCGCAGCGGCAATGGCTGGCGAATGGTTGCGGCGCAAGTTCATGAAAAGCCTCATTTGTTGATCGGTGACGTGTCGGTCAGCCAAGGAATTGGGGTCCTCTCGAAAGAGAAAACCGATCCTTGACCAGCCGCCGTTACCGCCAAATGAGGCCCTTCGGGCGCCCACGCCGCTGCTGGGGTAACTCCGGTCGGGCTACGCCCTCCCTTCGTCACCCCAGCAGCGGCGCATTCTCATCCTGATTGTCGCGGGATTCCCATCTTGATTGTCGCGCCGCACGACCCGGACATCATCATGAGATGCTCGACGACCTTGGAAAGGACCATGACCCCAGCGATGACATCAGAAAGGAACTTGACACGGACCCGCAATTAAAGGGCCGAATAACGGTAAATGTGGCTTGGACATTCTGGTCGTCATCACGCAACGACTCTGGTCTGTCCCCGCATTCTGGAAAGCAGGGCAGCGATCTCCCCGGCCGGTCGCGCTGGGCTGAACAGATAGCCCTGCACCTCGGTGCAGCCTTCGGCTCGTAGCGCAGCAAGCTGCTCCTCCGTCTCGACGCCCTCGGCGGTCGTGATCATGCCAAGGTTCACCCCGAGCCCCATCATAGCCCGCACGATCGCCAAGGAATCGGCCCGATCCGGCAAACCTAGAGTGAAAGACTTGTCGATCTTGATCTTGTCGAACGGGAATTTCCGCAGGTAGCCCAACGAAGAGTAGCCTGTCCCGAAATCATCCATGGCGATGCTGAGTCCGAGTTGTCGAAGCTCATACAGGACCGCGATGGTCGCCTCCGTATCCTGCAACAACGCGGTCTCGGTGATCTCAATTTCAAGCCGGCTTGCAGGCAGTCCCGAATGACCTAAGGCTGCCACGACATCGAGGGATAACCTGTTACTCCTAAATTGAAGAGAAGATACGTTAACGGCGAGTTTCAGGTGATCGGGCCATCCCATGGCGTCCGAACACGCCTGTTTCAGCACCCAGGCTCCGATTTCGTTGATCAATCCGATCTCTTCCGCAAGCGGTATGAAATTGTCGGGCCCAACCATGCCGCGCACGGGGTGTCGCCAGCGCAGCAGCGCCTCGAAGCTGCTGACCTCGTTCGTCTGAAGGTTGACGAGAGGCTGATAGAACACCTCGAACTCCTCCCGCGCCAGAGCCTTGCGGAGATCGACCTCAAGCGCTCGACGAGCTTGCATTCTCTCGTCCATCCAGGCTTCGAAAAAGAAGTACTTGCCCCGGCCATCCGCCTTGGCTCGATAAAGAGCCATATCGGCCTTCTTCAGAAGCTGGTCTGGGTCGTGACCATCGGTGGGCGCCACGGCGATGCCGACGCTCGCTCCGATCATGAGCTGATGGTCGCCGATGTCGTAGGGCGTGCTGAGCGTCTCGATGATTCGTTGCGCCAGCACGGCCAAGTCGTCCGGCTGACCCACGGCCAACACAACTGCAAACTCGTCTCCCCCAAGGCGGGCGACAAAGGCGTCGTCACGCATGCTCGCGCGCAACCGATCCGCGACAGCGACCAGCAACCGGTCCCCGATCGCGTGGCCAAGCATATCGTTCACGGCCTTGAAACCATCCAGGTCAAGGTAGATAACGGCGAGCTGTTCGCCCCGGCGCGCTCGCTTGAGCGCCTGCTCGGCCTCTAGACGGAACAGCACCCGGTTGGGCAAGCCCGTGAGCGCGTCGTGATGCGCCATATGCGCGATCCTCGCATCCGCCGCGCGACGTTCGCTGATGTCCTCGAAGGTCGCGACCCAGCCACCATTCTCCGTTGGTACGGCCGAGATCGAGATCGTGCGGCCATCCGCGAGCCGCTGCTCAGGTAGCAGACGCTCAT
Source organism: Afipia sp. (assembly GCA_017474385.1). Classification (GTDB taxonomy): domain Bacteria; phylum Pseudomonadota; class Alphaproteobacteria; order Rhizobiales; family Xanthobacteraceae; genus Afipia. Next base: position 68,772 of record JAFVHU010000114.1, read on the forward strand.
CCCTCGCGAGAGCAGCCTTTATCGTCGCGTAAGCTTCCACAAGGTCGCATTCCCAATCGTGGCCCACGCATTCCGGCTCGGCAACGCGGTGGATGGGAGTTCCGGGCTCGATGGCCTCGGCGGGGAGACCGTAAATATCCTGAAAGCGGCTGTTGCAGACGACAAGCCGGTCATCGGCGTCGTACATGCAAAGCCCCTGCGACATGTTCGCCATGGCCGAATTCAGTAGATTTGATTTAAACTGGACGTCCAGGCCACGCTCATGGAACTGGCGGAGCGTTCGGGCCAACGCTCCGATCTCATGTTTGCGGCCTTCATACTCGGGCAAAAACTCCATCCCCGGATATGCGTCAGCAGATGTTTCGGGCCGCTCGATAGCCGAGGAAGTCCGGGCAAGCGGCGTTTCGCCGGTGCGTAACCGTTCCATGGCAGCGGTGAGCAATTCGATTGGCCTCAACATGCTCCTATCGACGAAGTACCCGATGGCAAGCCCGATCATCAACGCCGCCATCACGGCGCAGGAACCGAGAACGAGAGTTAAGTCAATGGCGGCCAAGTGACGATCGGACAGCGCCATGATGCCGTCCGGCTCAGGTTTGGACGCAAGTTCCAGGAAGCTCGACCGAATGTCGTTTCGCGTGAGGATAAGGTTAGTGACAGCTACCGCCCCGAGAAGCGGTCCAAGTACGCAGAGGAGCGCCACGGATCCAAGAACAGTTTGCCGAAGATTAAGGTGCATTTTACTCGTTACAGACATTGCCAGCCGTTGGCTAATATTAGGCTGTCGTTACGAAAGGAAGTATTAAAGCCGGTTGACGATGTGTGGACACTCACAAATCTTTCAGGCCGCTATGATCTAGCCCGTCTTATTCGCCAGATGGCACCGGAGAGGCTGGCGAGCGTGGTGTAAAGCGCTGATGCGGCGTAGGATTCGGTTGCGAAGCCAACCCCATCACCTTCAACCGCGAACGCCACGCCCGCCATGACCGATGATACGATTCTGCCCTTCTCATTTCCAGCCGTTCACACCAAGAAAATTACAGCTGCCTTCGATGGCGGTCGCCTGACCTCGAATGGGGGCGTGATGCTTCTGGCGATGGCCGAGCGGCGTCTCGGTTTGGCCGACAAGTTGGCCCGGATGTTCCCGGATCGGCGCGACCCGACGCGGGTCGTGCACAGCCTTGTCGATATGTTCCGCGCTCGCATGTTTGCGATCTGCTGCGGCTACGAGGACGCCGACGATCTCGACCATCTGCGGTCCGATCCGGCGTTCAAGCTGGCCTGCGGACGGCTGCCGGACAGCGGTCGCGATCTGTGTTCTCAACCGACGCTGTCGCGCCTGGAGAATGCTCCACGCCTGCGCGACGTGATCCGCCTGACCTACACTTTGGTCGACGCATGGATGGATAAAGCCGTAACCGCGCGGCCACGTGGATTTGGATCACTCAAATACCAAAATGCTGGAACAGAAGCGGGGACGGCAACCCTGGGGGAGGTGTGATTGTCGTCTCAGTCAAATGCGACGCCAATCCGTTTCTCTTTTCGCCATTTGACATGACACGGTCGGCTTAGCTGATCTGCCTCTATAACCAGTCTGAACTCGTGAGGAATGCCTAGAGCGGGTTTCGACCAGATTGAATCGTTTGGGATTCCCAAATCAAGGCGGTTCTGATTCAAGCTGTCTGCCGGCGAAGGAGGCCGGTCGGCATGGCGAGATCCATTTCGGCCGATCTTCGTAAGCGTGTAGTTGCCGCTGTTGAAGGCGGCATGTCGCGTCGAGCGGCTGCGGCGCACTTTCAAGTAGGCGCGTCGAGCGCGATCCGCTGGGTGGCGCAGACGCGCGTGACGGGCGAGGTGGCCGCGAAGCCGCAGGGCGGCGATCGACGTTCGCGGGCGATCGAAGCGCAGGCCGACCGCATCCTGGCGCTGATTGCGACCAAGCCTGACAGCACATTGGAGGAGTTGAAGGCGGCGCTCGCCGCCGATGGACATACCTTCAGCGTCTCCGCCTTGTCGCGCTTCTTCCAACGCCGGAAGATCACGCTCAAAAAAAGACCGCGCACGCTGCTGAGCAGGAGCGGCCGGACGTCATGAAAAAGCGGGAGGAATGGGTCGGTGGTCAGCTCACCTTCGATCCCGACAAGCTCATCTTCATCGATGAGACATGGGCGTCGACCAATATGGCGCGTAGCCGCGGGCGCGCGCCTCGGGGCGAACGACTACGCGCTTCCATCCCGCACGGCCATTGGAAGACGACGACCTTCGTCGCCGGGCTGCGCCTGTCGGGTATGGTCGCGCCGATGGTTCTCGATGGGCCGATCAACGGGGCTGCGTTCCAGGCCTATGTCGATCACGTTCTCGTCCCGGAATTGCGACCAGGCGACGTTGTCGTCATGGACAATCTAGGCAGCCACAAAGGCGCCGGGGTCCGCGCGGCGATCGAGGCTGCCGGTGCAAAGCTCCTCTATCTTCCGCCCTACAGTCCCGACTTCAATCCGATCGAGAACGCCTTCTCCAAGCTGAAAGCGTTGCTGCGTACAGCCGCCGAGCGCACCGTCGAAGGCTTATGGGCCGTCATCGGCCGTTGCCTCGACCGCTTCACGCCGCGCGAATGCGCCAATTACTTCGCAGCCGCAGGATACGAGCCAACCTGATCGGAAACCGCTCTAGCGGACTTTCGACGTCCAGGGCGGCGCCGCTCGCCGACAAGTTCCGCACGGTACAGCTAATACCACCCCCACCGAATTCTATCGTCCCGGCTTTCAGCACGCGATGTCGAGGCGCGGTACGTTTGTTGTCCATAGGCGGACCATAGCCGAAAATTCTTAGAAATTCGCAAAGGTCATAGTCGACCCGCATGAGCATGGGTCATCGACGGGACGTGGTGACGGGAAGACCAAAGCCAGCTCTGTGAACCGTTCCTCGGCGGCGTAGGCCAAGGGTGCAGAAGTCTTGAGGCCATTCGACACTGACTAAAGATACTACACGCCCTCAAATCGAGCCAGATCTGGACTGCGTCTCCCCAATATTCCCCGACTTACATCGCCTCATTTACAAAGCGTTAACCTCAATCCGTAGCGGCAACTTAGCCGGGAAGCATCATCGTGACAGCAACCCGATGGAACTTTCGAGATCGAAATGGCGGCGCAACACAACCGGGCAAGAATGTTCGCGGTACTGAGCGCGACCAACGAAGCGATCTTACGGAGCACTTCCGAACAAGATCTCTATCAAGATGTTTGTAATGCTGCGGTTGATGGCGGCAAATTTCTGGGCACGGCCATTTTCCTGATCGAGGACGACTCTTCGTGGTTCCGGATGGCCGCTGGGGCCGGTCCCTTCGTTCATTTGATCGAGCAACTTCGTTTTTCTTCTGATGCCACCATTCCGCACGGTCAGGGACTCGGTGGCGAGGCGTTTCGCACGGCCAGACCGTGCATTAGCAGCGATGTTCTCAACGATCCCAGAACCCAACCGTGGAAGGAACTGGCCGCGAGCGCGGGCCTGACGGCGAGTGCCGTGCTGCCTCTCCTTCGAGACGGCCAAGCGGACAAGACATTGGCACGATAGCCCAATTCCCATCAGATCTGGAGCCGGCCTACCCCTATTGAGAAATGGAGAAGCGGTTGGCGTCCTGCTCTTCCTGTCGAGCGAAACGGATGTGTTTACCCCAGAATTTATGAAGCTGCTGGGGCGGCTTGCTGACAACGTATCATTCGCGATGGAAATGCTGGAGCGTGAGGACGCCCGACGCGCTGCAGAGCAAGCTAAGGACCGGCTGACGCGGATGCCCCGTCAACGACTTCATGACCAAGAACGGAAGCATCCGCGACGACGGCCGCATGATGCGCGACATGTACCTTTTGCAGACCAAGAAGCCGTCGGAATCGAAGGGCGAGTGGGACCTGATGAACGCCGCCGCGACCATTCCGGCTGAGGTAGCGTATCGGTCGCTCGCGGACCCGCCCAATGGCGCCGAGCACCTTCCCGTCCCTCTTGATGGGAATGCGGGAAACGACTCTGTCTCCGCCGCGCATGCGCTGAATTTTCCCGACCTCGGCCTTGCCCGTGGCCACGATCTCATGCAGTCGCGTGTTGTCGATGACGGTCTCGACCGGGCGTCCGTTTCCTTCGCCGGCCTTCAGCCCGAAAAACGCTTCGTGGATCGGAGAAATGTAGACGATCTTGGCCTTGTCATCGACGATCGTCATGGCGTCGAACGGATCCGTCAGCAGGTGCTGCAGGATGTCTCAGGAGAAATCGACGCTGCCGATGAAGCTGAGAAGTGCGTCGCCCGGCGTTTCGCTGAGAACGAGCATCTCTCTGGACCCGGCCGGAGTGACCAGCACCATGTAGATCTTGCGATCGAGATTCAGCGTCGTGATGCGCCGCTCGCGGGCCTCGGCCATCCATGCCTGATCTGCGGTCAACGAATTCAGACGTGGATCGGAGCCCACGCCGACCGAAGCGATTACACGAGCCGCAGCGTCGAAGAGAAGCACACCGGCAATCGTGGCGGTAATCGGATTAGGCATTTCCTCAGTGTCCTTGTTGAGGACACGTGAGCACAGTGAGGACGCCGCTCAAGAAACTTTGCCGCTCCTGAGGACACAAATTTAAGAGGCTCCAAAGGCTACCCCTGCAAAACAAGGAGTTCCACGACCCAGGAGCAGCAGCGGCGAAATGGCACGGGTGTTGCTGATGTCTGGATAGCAGCAACGCCCATGAAGGCAGTTCTCGAATGCTGCATTGCGAGATAGGATGAAACCGTACTTAACTCTCCATCACCCTGCGAGCGCGCAGCGCTACTACAGCGAACGGATGGTGGCGCGAAGACACCTTCTACAGTCTGCTCACCAGTCATGCGACCGAGCGGCCTGATGCCGTGGCGCTGCAGGATGCTCGCCAAACGCTGACGTGGGGTGAGCTCAAGCGTTGGACGGACGGTGTCGCGGCAGATCTGCGCGAATACGGGCTGGTCGGCAGCGACCGCGTGATGATGTGGTTGTCCAACCGCATCGAGGCGGTCGTCATGTTCCTCGCCTGCGCGCGTGAAGGGATCGCCTGCAACCCCTCGGTCCACAAGACCTACACATGCGCCGAGGTCGGCGACCTTCTCAACACGCTGTCGGCGCGGGCGCTTCTGACTGAAGACGGTTGGGGGACCGACCGTGCGACCGTCGACTACGGCTGGTTTCTATCCGGAGATCTTGGCGTCATGGACGCCAAAGGCAATCTCCGCATCGAGGGGCGCCTCAAGGACCTGATAATCCGGGGCGGCCACAACATCTATCCGTCGCACTGGCTTCTTTCTTACTTATCGCGGCCATGCGGACAGCCAACGTGCGTGGCACACGCTTTGCTGACTACCAAAAAATAATGACTTCGGGAGGGTTACATGAAGAGTTGGTCGGCAATCGTTGGCGCTCTGATCCTAAGCTCGCTACCTATGGCTGTGTTGGCTGATACGTACCCGTCAAAGCCGATACGGTTGATTATCCCATTTGCTGCGGGTGGCCCGACAGACGCGCTTGGGCGAACGTTCGCTAAGGAACTCGGGGAAGTACTTGGACAAACAGTCGTCGTCGAGAACAGAACTGGCGCGGGCGGAAACATTGGAACGGACGCCGTCGCCAAGTCCCCTCCAGACGGCTACACGATCGGCTTCGGCACGAATGGACCGCTCGCAGGCAATGTCACGCTCTTCAAGTCGCTGCCTTATGATCCGACCACGGCATTCGCCCCAATCACCCGCATCGCGTTCGTATCGAACTTAATCGCAGTGCATCCTGCTCTGGGTGTGAAAACGTTGAGCGAACTGATTGAGTTGATTCGAAGAGAGCCCAACAAGCACAATTTCGCGCACGGAGGCTCAGGCACTACACAGCATCTCGGCGGAGAGCTGTTCAAATCGATGGCGCAGCTGCAGATGAGCGGTGTGGCTTATCGTGGCGAAGGGCCCGCGCTTAATGACGTTATTGCGGGTCATGTCCCGATCATCTTTTTGAGTCTTGCGACCGGCATCCCCATCGTGCAGTCGGGTCACCTCATCGCGCTGGCGGTGACTTCGAAGGATCGCATTCCGGCTCTCGCTAACATTCCGACGGTGGCTGAAGCTGCCCTGCCAGGGTATGTTGCAACAGCTTGGTACGCGCTGCTCGCGCCTGCCGGTACTCCACAGCAAATAGTTGAGAAGCTGAATGCCGCTTCTCGCAAGGCCATGGAGTCTCCTGGGACGAAGAAGCTTCTCGATCAAGCCGGAGCGATTACTGCCCCCACCACACCCGGCGAGCTTGGCGAGTTCATCAAGAGTGAAATCAGTCGTTGGAAGCCAATCATTGAGATGTCTGGCGCCAAAGTCGACTGACGAGCCGGTAGGACTTCTTGCGCGTCCAACCCCAAATGTGCTCGCACTCCCGAAACTAACGACGCTGGTACTTTTATTGCTCAGGCTTTCACAAAGAGAACTTGAAGCACCGTGTTGCATTGCGAGATAGGGATGAAACCGTACTTAACCCTCCATCACCCTGCGAGTGCGCAGCGCTACTACAGCGAGTTCGCGTGTCATGACGTACCGGCTCGCGTCCCTCATGGACAAGGGCGTCGCGCCGAATACGGCCGCGGCGGTGACGAAGATATTCGCCACCGAAAGCAATTCCAAGTGCGCCGATGCCGGCATCCAGATCATGGGCGGCGCGGGACTGATGATGAGTTCGGAAATGCAGATGTATTTCCGCGATTCCAGGGTCGGAACGATAGGCGGAGGCACCAGCGAAATCCTCCGCAACGTGATCGCCAAGTCAATGCTCTCATAGGAGGACGGACAATGCGTGGTATCTCTCGTCGAACCTCCCTAGCCGGAACAGGCGCGCTCGCGCACACGCCGCGCCAGCAATAGCAGCTTTGCGAACGCCGCTTCGAGCCCGCCGTCACCTTCGATCTTGCGGCCAATGTCGCGGATGACGCGGCCGAGATAGGTGCCCAGCTTCCTGAGGATCATACACAACTCCCACCGTATCGCCATTGAAGGCGACAGCATGCGAAGGAAAAAATCCGCGCGCCCCTTGACCGACGTCGAAAACAGCGAAACGAATCCCGGTTGACCTCAACAACCAGGTAACCAAAAGCCCTTACCCCAGCTGTCCGTCAGTTAGCAAAATTGCTGTCCAATTTTTGCGAAATACGCAGGATGAAACATCTTCAACGTACCGCTGCTTGAGAAGCGATGAGAAGGGCTATTTGGGGCGTGCTGATAATTTCGGTGGTTAGCGCCTTCGGCGGCGTTGCCTCGGCGCAGGTGTCCGATGAGGTTGTGCGTCTGGGCGTACTTGACGATATGACCAGCCGCGTTTTAGACTAGCTGCGTCGGGCAAGGCTTCTAAGTGTGGTCAGGCTGATGGGCGCAAATTCTCCCCCCGGGGGACGATGGACAGGCCCCCGTCTTCGCGCGAGTGAAGACTGAGCGCGCTCTTGCTCACCACCCTCGACGAGACGGAGCACAGCATTGATGTACGCAAGTTCGTGCTGAGCCTGCTCGATCTTGGCTTGGTAGGCAGCAATCATGCCGCTGATCTCGGCGCGCTTTTGCTTGAACATTTGAATGATGAGCTGATCGGCCATGCTGCATTGAAGCCGAAATCAGCCGGCCGCGACCAGCCCCGAACTTGGTGCCGTTGCTCCATAATTCGAGCGATGGCGGCGTTACTACGACAACGTTACGCCGCGCTCCTCGCTCGGCTATCGGCCGCCGGCACCAGAAACGATCTTCCCGCCAGCATCTGGCCTGGCCTGTGCTTCGCTCCGGCCAGGCCAAATGCTGGCCGATCACGGCCGGACTCTAACATGAGCCGTGGTACCGCTCCGTGGGGCAGGCCAATCTAACGCCCGTGCGCGCCGTGGTATCCGAGCGAGGCCGATAGTTCGGCTGCGGTATCGGCGACGAGTTTTCCAAGTGCTCCATTTGGTTTCGCGTCGACGCGTGTTGAGCGACCAAACACTGTCAGGGCCATGATCAACTTGCCGGTGATATCGAACACCGGTGCACTTACGGCGCCGAAGCCGTCACCACCGCCGTCTGACAGGCAAGAATAACCGCGCTCCTTGATTTCACGCATCATTCCAGCCAGAGACGCCCGTTCTTTCGGTACGTTGAGACGGCCCGACCGTCGGTTCTGGTCCAACTCGCGCTCGATTGCGGTGGCCGTACGAACCGGGTCTTCGTAGGCACAAAACAAGAGCCCCGTCGCGGAATAGGTCAGCGGGCAGTGGTGCGACGGCGCCATGGTACTCGCCAGGTCATGCCGGGCCTCGACGACCTTGATCATCGTAGGGCCCTTTTCGCCCCAGACGGCTAGCGCCGCTGTCTCGCCGACCTGATCGACAAGTGTGTGCAGCGTCGCTTCAGCCACTTGCAACGGCTCGAAGCGACTGAACCCCTTGAGCCCAAGCTGGAAAGCTACAGGTCCGAGGTCGTATCGAGACGTCGCCGCATCCTGCCGCGCCAATCCGACGCGCATCAAACTGACGAGATATCGGTGCGCTTTGGCAGAGGGCATGCCTGCCCTCTGCGCCAGATCGGCCAATTTGAGCGGCCCATCGGCCTGGATCAGTGCGTGAATTAGATCGCCAGCAACCTCTACCGATTGGATGCCGAGTTGTGTCGGCTTGTCTGCGCCAGGCGCGTTTTCCGGCAGAGGTTCGGTTGAGCGGTCTACCATGAGTGTCCTTCACAGCGGCAAAGTTGCCTAATCCGACAGGCTTGACAGCCTGGCTCGCAGGAAGCATCATTACAGAATAGGAAGTTTATTACGAATTGTATAACTATCGAAGCTAGTACGAACAATACGAGACGTAACTGTGCGCAGCAACAGTTGATGCTAGGGGAGAGAGGCAGATGCACGACGGATCCATTTCTGGCCTGCTGGCCGGCGATGTCGCTGTCGTCACGGGGGCGGCGCAGGGCATTGGAGCCGCTATCGCCCGCGGACTTGCCACATCCGGAGCCTCAGTAATCGTCGTCGATCGATACGCCGAGGGTGCCTGCGCAACGGCCAACGCGATCAAGGCTGTGGGCGGACACGCCGAAGGGTATGGGCTCGATGTTGCGGACCGTGCTGCGTGCTTTGCTTTTGCAACCACTGCAAGGGAGGTGTTCGGTGATGTGGCTGTGCTGATCAATAATGCAGGGATCACGCGCCGCACCGCACCCGACGACCCTGAATTTCTCAACCACCTCGACGCGCAGATTGCCGTCAATCTGAACGGCACTGCCAACATGACGATAGCTCTGCTGCCGCAGCTGCGGCGCACCAAGGGACGCGTCGTCAATGTCGGCTCGATTGCTTCCTTCGTCGCCTATCGGAATTCGGCCAGCTACGCCGCCACCAAGGGCGCTGTCATTCAGCTGACCAAGGCGCTGGCGGCCGATCTGGCAGCGGACGGGGTACGCGTCAACGGGATTGCACCAGGTGTCATTGCCACGCCTATGACCGAAGGGACGCGCGCTAATCCCGAGGTGATGGCCCGGTTTCTGAATCATACGCCGATGGGGCGCGTAGGCGAGCCCGAAGAGCTCGTGGGGCCGACGCTATTTCTTGCCTCACGCATGTCCTCCTACGTGACCGGTGTCATGCTACCTGTCGAGGGTGGGTATCTTACTTCATGAACGCCACCACCATAACCGCTTGTATCTTGTATTATGGATGATCTGCCATGGTTGCCTCTTCCAAGCACGCGATTCCAAATGAAACCCAGCATTGCGATGTGTTGGTCGCCGGCTCCGGCGCAAGCGGCATGGTTGCCGCCATCGTTGCCGCGAAGAAGGGGCTGAAGGTTATCGTTGCCGAAAAGGAAGCGGTGTTCGGTGGCACAACAGCGTTATCGGGCGGCTATCTCTGGGTGCCGAACAATCCGGTGAGCATCGAAGCTGGGGTCAAGGACAGCAAGGACGCGGCGCTCGCGTATATGAAGCACGAATCGGGCAACCACTACGACGCTGCGAGGGTCGATGCATTTCTCGACGCAGGTCCCGAGATGGTTGCCTTCATGCATGCGTATACGCAGGTGCGGTTCGAAGCGGCTCCCGCATTCTCGGATTACCATCCGGATGCGCCGGGTGGCACGCCGGGCGGTCGCTCGATACTGACGCAACCTGTCAGTGCGACAATTCTCGGATCGGATATTGACAAGCTGCGACCGCCGCGGCCTGAGCTAACGCTCTATGGCCTCGCAATCGGCTCTGGTAAAGAGCTTTGGCACTTCTATCGCGCCACGCAGCGGCTGGAATCCTTCCTCTACGTCGCCAAACGTTTGGTCAAATTCGGGTTCGACCGCTCCGTGCGGGGCCGGTCGATGCTGTTGACCAACGGCAATGCGCTGGCCGCGCGACTGTTTCGGTCGGCGTGCGAACTCGGCGTGCCGATCTGGCTCGACAGCCCGGTGAGAACGCTCATCCGAAACGACAGAGGCCATGTCGTCGGTGCGGAAGTGCTGACACCAAAAGGCAGGCGCCGTGTGCTGGCGAACAAGGGCGTCGTACTGGCCTGTGGCGGCTTTCCGTTTGATTTTGCCAGGCGGCAGACCCTCTACAATCACTGCGCCGGTGAGAGCGAGCATTGGTCGGCGGCGAGTCCTGGAAACACTGGAGACGGCGTACGTCTGGGCGAGTCGGTTGGCGGCGAGGTCGTCAAGGATTATCCCAACGCGGGTGCCTGGGCTCCGACCAGCCTTGTGCCGCGCAAGGATGGTACCAAGGGCCCGTTCCCCCACTTCATCGACCGCGGCAAGCCGGGCGTCATCGCTGTCTCGCGAGCCGGACGCCGCTTCGTCAACGAAGCCAACAGCTATCATGATTTCGTGCAGGGCATGGAATGTGCGTGCCCTTCGGACCAACCGGCGGAGGCATTCCTGATCGCCGATCACCGCACCATCCGCAAATACGGTCTTGGCCATGTGAAACCGGCGCCGCTACCTCTTCAACCTTCGATCCGCTCCGGCTACCTGATGCGCGGCAACACTCTTGCCGAGCTTGCATCAGTGGCGGGCATTGAACGAAACGCTTTCGAGGAAACGGTCGCCCGCTGGAACGCGGACGTTCCGACTGGCACGGATACTGCCTTCGGCAAAGGCTCGACCGCCTACAACCGTTTTCACGGCGATCCAGAGGTCAAGCCGAACCCGTGCCTCGCGCCGATCGCGACCGGTCCATTCTACGCTGTGCGGGTCGTCCCCGGCGATATCGGCACTTTCGCAGGCCTCAAAACCGACGAACACGCGCGTGTGATCGGCCCTGACAATACGCCGCTCAAGGGGCTTTATGCCGTCGGCAATGACATGGCGAGCGTGCTTGGCGGGAATTATTCCGGCGGCGGCATCACGCTCGGACCGGGCATGACCTTTGGTTACATCGCGGGCCTCCATGCGGCCAGCGAACGCAACTGAAGACCAGTATCGAGAAACTCTAAGGGAGGAAACCCATCATGACAACATGCAGAAACCTGCTTTCCGCCGGTCTGGGCCTGACTATGGCCGTCGCTTTATTGGGAGCAGCGCAGGCCCAGGATAAGGAAATCCGCATTGGTGCGTTGATCGCAGCCTCGGGGCCAACGGCCTTCATCGGCGCATCACAGAAGAACGCCTTCGAGATGCTCGTCGAACAGATCAATGCGCGCGGCGGCATGGCCGGTAACAAGATCAGGCCGTTCCTCTACGACACCGAAGGCAACGGCACAATCGCGGCCCAGCAGTTCCGCCGCCTAATAGATTCAGACAAGGTGCATGTTGTGGTCGGCCCCTCGACGACCGGCGAAAGCCTGGCGATCCGCGCGGTCGCAAACGAAAACAAGGTGCCGCTCGTCAGCTTCGCAGGCGCGGAAGCGGTTGTTGTGCCCCCAACCCCTTACGTCTTCAAGACTCCACCGACCGACCGCATCGTTGCCGAGCACCTGATTTCTTTCATGAAGGTCAAGGGCGCCACCTCCGTCGGCATCCTGTCCTCCGCCGATGGTTTTGGGCAGGCCGGTGCCGCAGTCGTCAAAGAGGTAGCCAGCCAACTCGGACTGAAGGTCAACGCAGCGGAAGAGTTCGGCCCACGCGATACCGACATGACGCCGCAGATCCTCAAGATTCGGTCGAGTGGCGCCGATGCGATGCTGATCTGGAGCGTCAACCCCGGTCCGACCATCATACTCAAGAACGCGGCGGCCATTGGCTACAACAAGCCGATCTACAACAGCTATGGTGCTGCCTCGCCGCAGCTGATCGAGCAGGCCGGCGCGGCAGCGGAGAAGTCTTACGTATCGTCCATGCGTCTGCTCGCGCCCGAGAGCCTTGCCGCAAACGATCCGATGCGCCCAGTGGTGACCAAACTCGCGGCCGATTACAAGGAGAAGTTCAAAGCCGACGCCACGACCTTCATCGGGCATCCCTCGGACGCGATGCTGCTCATCGAGGAAGCGCTGAAAAAGGCTGGCGGGTCCCCGGATCGCGAGAAGCTGGCGGAAGCCATGCGCAGTGGCATTTCCTTCCCCGGCGCCAACGGGATGTTTCGCTTCACTGACGCCAACCACAACGGCCTCGACCGGGAGTCGCAGTCGATGGTGATGCTGCAGGTTCAAGGCGGCAAGTTCGTCACCGTGAAGTGACCTGCAGGGCGGGCGGTCTTGCAATCCGTCCGTCAGCGACCGAAGCAAAGCCTGGAGGTAAAATGGATACCCTGCTGCAAATCCTGATCACGGGCCTCGTCGTCGGCTGCATTTACGGCATGGCGGCACTTGGTTTCACCATTGTGTACAATGCTACCAAACTGATCAATTTCGCCAACGGCGAATTCCTGATGCTCGGCGGCGTTCTTCTTGCCTGCGCGGCGCAGGCCGCCAAACTGCCGATGTCGCTGGCGCTCCTGCTCGCTGTAGCGGGTGCGGCGCTTACCGGCTGGCTGATGCAGCGCTGCATTCTCGATATGGCGATGGCGCGCAGTTCCGATCCGTTGACGCTGGTGATGCTGACCATCGGCGTGGCGCTCGCCTTGCGCGGGGCAGCCGCGCTCGCCTTCGGGCGTGAAATCACGTTCGTGCCGGAATTCGGGCTTTTGCCGCTGGTGTTGATAGGCAACGTCTACATTCCGAGCCAAGGCCTCTGGATCATCTTCGTCCTGGCGCTGACCAGCACCGTTTTGTGGTACATGTTCTCGAAAACCATGTTCGGCAAGGCAATGCGCGCCGCGAGTCAAGAACCGAGGGCCGCCGCCCTTTGCGGCATCGAGCCGAAGCGCGCCGCCGCCATCGCCATGACCTTGGCGGGTGCGCTCGGTGGTTTGGCCGGCGCGATGCTCGCCCCGATATCCGCAGCGTTCTACGAAAACGGCATCTTCCTTGGTCTCAAGGGCTTCGCGGCGGCTGTCGCCGGCGGGCTGGGCAACCCCATCGGAGCTATTGTCGGTGGACTGTTGATCGGCGTTGTTGAGAGCCTGTCCGCCGGATACGTCGCCTCCGGCTTCAAGGATGCCGTCGGTTTTATCCTTCTCATTCTCGTTCTAATCCTTAGGCCGCAGGGCCTCGTCGGTCGCGCCATCGTTACACGGGTCTGAGCCATGACCACTTCGACATCGAATTCCAACCTCCGGCATGACGCGGTTATCCTCGCAGGCCTTGCTGTGGTTCTTACGCTCGCAGAACTAGCGCTGACCAGCCAGTTCCATCGCTCGATTCTGATCCTGTCGATGATCCACGCTATCGCGGCCATTGGCCTTACGTTGCTGCTGGGCTACGCAGGGCAGGTCTCGCTCGGCCAAGGCGCCTTCATGGGCATTGGCGCTTATGCGGCGGCCTTTGCCCTGCAGAAGCTGGCGCTGCCAGCGCCCGTGGCGCTGGTGGCTGCGGTGCTATTGCCGGGGCTGCTCGGCTTCTTGATCGCCCGACCGATCCTGCGCCTGTCGGGCCACAATCTCGCGCTGGGCACATTGGCGCTCGGCGCCGTGTTTTTCGTCGTGGCGGCGCAATGGCGCAGCGTTACCGGTGGCCTCGACCCCGGTATCGTCGATCTGCCGAGTCTGGCGATCGCGGGTTTCAGCCACGAGCGTATACTCTACATTCTGGCGGGCATCTCGTTGCTGTCGGCGATCGCCGTCGCCGTATCACTCGTAGACGGGCGGTTCGGGCGCGGCCTGATGGTGCTAAGAACATCCGAACTCGTTGCCGCTTGCATGGGCGTCGATACGGTTCGGGCCAAGTCTATGGTCTTCGCCATCGCCGCCGCTTTGTCCGGCCTGTCTGGCGCTCTTCTGGCGCTTTATCTACGCTCATTCAACGCCAGCGCCTTCGGTGTCGGGCTCTCCATCGAGCTTTTGATGATGGTCATCCTCGGGTCGCTTTCGACCGTCTGGGGCGCGATCTTCGGCGCCTTCGCCATCATAGTCCTGCCCAACCTACTCGAAGGCTTCGATCACGCCAAACACCTAATCTATGGTCTTGTCATGGTAGGCATCATGATGTTCGCTCCCCGGGGTCTTGGAGAAACGTTGTTCCGCCTTGTCACCCGCAAGAGAAGCGTCGCATGAGCAGCACGCCTCTGGCTTCGATCAAGGGCCTGTCGAAGCGATTCGGCGGCATTGCGGCCGTGTCTGACGTGTCGTTCGACCTGGTCGCCGGGGAAGTCACGGCGCTGATAGGTCCGAATGGCGCAGGCAAGACCACGCTGATCAATCTCGTTACGGGTGTTCTCGCCTGCGACGGTGGCACAATCAGCCTCGAAGGAGAGGACATCACCGCTCGGCCGACGCATCAGCGCGGCACGGCCGGCATCGCGCGAACGTATCAGACCCCGCAGATAGCGCATGGCATGAGTGTTCTGACCAACGTAATGGCGGGCGCTTACCGGTTCGGCCAGCATGGCCTGTTGAGTTCCGTGTTCCGACCCTGGGTGGTCATGAAAGAAAATGACGAAATGGCTGCTCGCGCCGCGCAGTGTCTTACGCGTGCGGGCGTCGCCGAGCAGTGGTGGCAGCGTCTGGCGACGGATCTGCCCTATGGGCTTCAGCGCCGCGTCGAAATCGCCCGCTCATTGGCGCAAGATCCCAAGCTGCTGTTGCTGGACGAGCCCGCCGCGGGCCTCAATCCAAGCGAAACGGCGGACCTGTCGCGTCTGCTTTCTGAGATCGCCGCAGATGGCCGCGCCGTCCTGCTTGTCGAACACGACATGGGCATGGTGATGTCGATTTCCTCGCATATCGTTGTGGTGAATTTCGGTCGCAAGCTTGCAGAGGGTACGCCGAAAGACATCGCATCGAACAAGGACGTGATTGCTGCCTACCTCGGCGCGGATGAGGCGGTGGCCTGAAATGACCGAGCTTCTCTCTATTGCCGATTTGAAGGCTGGCTACGGCCCGGTCGAAGTGCTTCACGGCATTTCCATCGCCATTCGAAAAGGTGAAATCTTCTCCATCGTCGGCGCCAACGGCGCCGGGAAATCGACGCTTCTCAATACGATTTCAGGCTTCAACCCGATCCGCTCCGGCGCCATCGTGTTTGACGGACGACCGATTGCTGGAACCGCTCCAGCAATGATCGCGCGCGCTGGCCTACGTCATGTGCCGGAAGGACGACGCGTTTTTGCCGAGATGACGGTGGAAGAAAACCTGTCTCTCGGCGGCTATGGCCAGCCGCATGCTGAAGTCGCCGATCGGATCGACCGGATTTACGAGCTGTTTCCGCGCCTCGTAGAGCGGCGGACGCAGGCGGCGGGCACTATGTCCGGCGGCGAGCAGCAGATGTTGGCCATTGGCAGGGCCCTGGCGGCTAAACCAAGGGTGCTGATGCTTGATGAGCCATCGATGGGGCTCGCACCTCAGGTCGTTGCTGAAATATTCCGCCTGATCTTGCGCATGCGACACGAATTGGGACTTGGGATACTTCTGGTTGAGCAAAATGCCAAAGCAGCGCTGCGTATCGCAGACCGCGCCTGCGTGCTGTCTCTGGGGCAGATCACTCTGCGCGGCGCAGGCGCAGATCTCTTGAATGATCCGAGTGTCGTCGAGGCGTTTCTTGGGGGGAACGCGGCTACTTGATGGAAACCCACCGCATCTCCGAGTCAGGACCGGATCGCGAACTGCTTGGATCGCTGCGTGCTCTTACAGGACTGGATACCCCCGCAACCATAGAGCGTTTCGAGACCGAGTATCCGAATGCAACTTTCTGGGCGACGTTCGGTCAATCCGAAGCCTCGGGCTTGGCGATGCTTTCGCCGTACCGCGACCGTCCGAAATCCGCGGGCCGGCCGCTGTTTTGGCGCAGCATCGCGGTCGTCGATGGCGATGACCGCGCGAATCCGGCCGGCGAAATCATCGACTTCGTGAACGGACAAATCGCTCGCTACAAACGGCCGAAGCACGTTGTGTTGGTCGATAAACTTCCGAGGACTGCGGGGGCGACCTCGATCGGGCTGCTGTTAAATCAGCGCACGGCAGACGTAGCGGTAAAGGTAACCCGCCACGACGGGCTGCCTCATCCGACCGCGGCAGAGAGGCGCCGAATACCATCGCGCCATTCCCGCTGTAGCCGCGCGCAGAGTTCTGCGACCGGAATGATGTCGTTGACGCCGCCGACTCCCTGTCCCGCGGTCCAGATATCCTTCCACAGTTTCGGGCTGATCTCGCGCGCGACGTTGAAGCTGCTGTGGTCCTTCGGGTTGTCGTACGGGCGGTTCAGCGTCTGGGCGAGAAAGCTGGCGCCGGCCACCCGCACCGGCACAGACGGCAATGATCCCGTCGGCGTTGGCGTCGAGCGCCTTCTTGGCATGCTTCATCGTGGTCGCGTCGTGGAACACCAGCCCGCCATAGGTATGTATGGCGTCGGTCAGTTCTCGCGTAATTCCGAGGGTCGTGATGACGATGGGAATTTCATGACGGATGGCCGCGGCGAAGTCTGCCGCGTGCCGAGGATTGGTGGAGTGAACGACGAATTGCGCACCAAAGGGCGCGCAATGTTGCCCGGCGAGCCGGCCGCGTATGTCGGCCAGCCACGCTTCGAAACCGTCCGTCGTGCGCTGGTTGAGCACCGGAAAGGTGCCGATCACGCCAGCTTGACAGGTCTCAACGACCAGATCCGGTCCCGAGAAACATCGGCGCTGCCATCACCGGAATTTTGAGATGCCATCGCAGTCGATCAGGTAGCATATCGGATGCCGATTGCCAGAGGAAACGTGGTCAACGCGACTGCATGCGGGCGCCTGCATCCAGATCGAGCGTGGTCGCGTTCAGGTACGAGTTCTCGACGATATGTTGCACCAGCCGGGCAAATTCCCGCGGTTGTCCCATCCGGTTCGGATACAGGATCATGCGATCGACGATCGACTGAGAGACATTGTCCGGAATGCCTGCGACCATTGCGGTATCGAACAGCCCCGGCGCGATCGAGACTATGCGGATACCGTGTGGCGCCAAGTCGCGGGCAACTGGAAGCGTCAGGCCGATTACGCCCGCCTTGCTGGCGCTGTAGGCCGCTTGACCGACCTGCCCTTGGGATGCAGCGCCCGATGCCGTGTTGACGATGACGCCGCGCTCGCCACCCTCGGCGTCAGGGGTGTTCCTGGTCATCGCGAGCGCAGCGAATCTGATGACATTGAAGGTACCGGTCAGGTTGATCGCGATCACCTTGTTCCACGTCGCGATCGGGAACGGCTCGCCTTTTGATACGGTCTTGGCGGCATCGGCGACCCCCGCGCAATTCACTGCGACATGAACGCCGCCGAACGCGGCGACGACCGCCGCGATCCCGTCTTTCACGCTGCTCTCTTCGGCGACATCGACGACGCGCGCCAGGCACGCATCGCCGAGGTTCGACTTTAGTGCCTGCAATTTTTTCTCGTCGCGATCGAAACCGGCGATACGCACGCCGGCCGCGGCGAGCACCTTGCAGGTCGCAAGCCCCAGTCCAGAAGCGGCACCCGTCACTACGGCAATCTTGCCATGAAGCTCCATGAAATATCCTCGTTGTCTTCTATTTGCTCAGGATGGTCACGCACGCCACCGCTTCTTCGATACCGTGCAGTCCGCCGCCATTTTCGGCGATCGCGATCCGCGCGCCGTCGACCTGGCGGGCCCCGGCCTCATGACGCAGTTGCGCGACAAGTTCGTGGACCTGCGCGAGGCCGGTGGCGCCGACCGGATGCCCCTTCGACTCCAGCCCTCCCGACGGATTGACCGGGACGCGCCCGCCGATGGCGGTTTCGCCGCGTTCGCTGATGGCGCCGCCGTCGCCAAAGGCGCACAGGCCGAGATTTTCGATCTGGATGATCTCGCCCATGGCGGTGGCATCATGCACTTCGGCAACTGAGATATCGCCCGGACCGACGCCCGCCTTTTCGTAAGCGCGCCTGGCGGCGCGTGCGGTGCAATGGTTTTCGACGTCCGAAGGGTCACGGTCGCTGCCGGTCTGGACCACGGATGCCAGCACCCGGATCGCGCGCGACCGATCGATGCCATAGCGCTTCAGTCCCGCTGCAGTTGTCACCACAACCGCCGCGGCGCCGTCCGATACCGGCGAACACATCGGCAGCGTCAACGGATAAGTGATCGGCGGCGCGCTCAGCACCTCGTCAATGGAATAGGGCGTACGAAACTGTGACAGCGGATTTTCAACGGAGTGTCGGTGATTCTTCGCCGCGACTGCGGCGATCTGGCGCTGCGTCGTTCCGAAACGCGCCATGTGAAAGCGGGAGAACGCCGCATAAACATCCATGAATACGCTGTAGGGCTTGTCGGACGTTGTGCCGGGCGGCGGATCGATGCCTTCGCCAAGCTTCATGAGCCGCTCGCCGATTTCGTCCTTGCGGCTGATGTCCCAGGCGCTGTCGAATGACCCGAACATAAGCTCGCGATCCCTCGAGAACATCTTCTCGGCACCAACCGCAAGCGCGACGTCTCCGTCGCCTGCTTTCAGGAAGGTGACGGCCAGGTTCAGCGCCGAGCTGCCGCTCGCGCACGCGTTCTCGATGTTGACGACCGGGATCTGCCCGATCCCCATCGACCGCAACGCGATCTGACCGCGCACCATGTGCTGCTTTTCCATGTGTCCTTGCGACGCGTTGGCGAAGTAGGCGGCTTCCAATGCCGTGGTCGCGAGGCCGGCATCCGCGAGCGCTGCGTTGACCGCCTCCTTCGTCATCGTCTTGATGTCCTTGTCGAGCATGCGGCCAAACGGCGTCATGCCCACGCCCACGACGTATACGTCTTCCATGGCGGCGGCTCCCATTCTCAGGTTATATTCTGTGCCCTTAGCGACAGTTCGGACAGCACTTCCTCCGTGTGTTCGCCGAGGCCAGGCACGCCCCGCGTCGGTCCCGGATGGTGGCCGTCAATAATCAAGGGTTGCGCGACATAGCGGCGACGCCTGCCATCGCTGTCGGCCACCTCGCCGAACAGCCCCCGTTCGATGAAGTGCGGGTCGGCCGCGACTTCGTCAATTGCGCTGACGGGACCCCAGGGGATTCCCGCGGCGTCAAGCTTGTCGGCCCATTGGCCGCGTGGCGCGGCGGCGATGGCCTTGCCGATGCGCGCAACCAGTTCGACTTCCCGTCGGGTTCGTTGCGCGCGTTTCAGATCAGCTACGTCCTCCATGCCGATCAGCGTGCAAAGCGGCCGCCAGAACCAGTCCTCATGCGCGATCGACAGCGACAGCAGCTTGCCGTCCTGGCATTCGAACAGACCATAAGCGGGCTCTGCCGCGATGTCGGCGAGCGGCTCGCCGTTCATCGCCGGGCCAACCATGACCGACATCCACGATACCAGCCCGTCGGTCATCGACACGTCGATATACGCCCCCTTTCCCATGCGCGCGCGCGCCAGCAGCGCCGCAAGCACGCCGAGCGCCGCAAACATCCCCGATGAAAGGTCGCCAACCGCGATATCGCTCGGAAGCTGCGTCGAACGCGTTGCGGCCTGGGCGTGCAGGAATCCGGCGAGAGCCTGGTAGGAGAGATCATGGGCGGGTCGGTCGCGGTAGGGGCCGGTCTGTCCGAAGCCGGAGATCGACGCATAGACCAAACGGGGATTGATCGAGGCCATCGCCTCATAACCCAGCCCCAGCCGCTGCATGGTGCCGGGCCGAAACCCTTCCAGCAGGACGTCGGCAGAAGCGACGAGATCCCGGAACCGCTGCTTGTCGCCGTCCGCCTTGAGATCGAGCGCCACCGAGCGCTTGTTGCGATTGAGCGCGGCGTGGAACGCCGGAAACTGCCGCGCGGGATCTCCGATGCCCGGACGCTCGACGAGGATGACGTCGGCCCCAAGATCGGCCATCAGAAGCGTCGCGTAGGGCCCGGGATATTGCTCAGCCAGGCTGACAATACGAATACCCTCGAGCTGCAACATGACGATGTCTCTTCCCCGGATATGCAGAGCCTAAGCTTGCAGATTTTATTCGTTGGTCTATAATTTTACTGACTAAATTATTAATTGACCCAAAAGTCAAATACTTGTTGTCGAGGTGAGAACAGTGACGACGTCTGAAAAGATCAAGCCGGAGCAAAGCGTTCTGGTCGAAGTTCGTGCCGATGCGGTATGGATCACGCTCAATCGGCCGACGGCGCTCAACGCGATTACGCCCGACATGGTGGCGGGAATTACCGCCGCTCTAACGCATGCCGATGATCCGGCGATCAAGGCCGTGGTGCTGATGGGCACCGGGCGTGCCTTTTGCGCCGGAGCCGATTTGAAATACGTCAATAGCGCGACGCAGGGCGATGCACCCGCCGCGACGCGGTTCCTCGACGCCGTCCTCGACATGATGGCACGACTGGAGACCTGTCCGCGGCCGGTCATCGCCGCAGTCAATGGGTTGGCCCTAGCGGGCGGCCTGGAGTTGGTGCTGTGCTGCGATCTGGTTATCGCAGCGCGGTCAGCGAAGCTTGGTGACGCGCATGCCAATTTCGGTCTGCTGCCGGGCGGCGGCAGTTCGGTGCGGCTGCCTCGAAAAATCGGTCCGACCCGTGCGAAATATCTGCTGTTTACTGGCGATTTCGTGCCCGCCGACGATCTGGTTGCCTGCGGTCTCGTCAACGAGGTCGTCGATGACGCCGAACTGACGGCGGCGGTCGAGCGCTTGGCCGCCAAGCTCGGGTCCAAGAGCTCGCTGGTGCTCCGCCGCATGAAGGCGCTGGTCGCCGACGGTCTCGAACAACCAAAGGAGGTTGCTCTCAGGCTCGAATTGCTCGCAAGCGAAGTCCACGCCCATAGCCACGATATGAAAGAGGGACTTGCCGCATTCGAGCAAAAGCGCAAGCCGTCGTTCATCGGCCGCTGAAACGCTTTCTGCGCCTCAATTATCCGAGCCATCGCTTGCGGCGCCGATAGTGCTTGATGTTCCGATAGCTCTTGCGCACGCCTTCGAGGTTGAGGCCGAGATAGAATTCGCGGATGTCCTCGTTGGCGCGAAGGTCGGCCGCGTTACCTTCCAGTACGATGCGTCCGTCTTCCATGACGTATCCGAAATCGGCGAGGTCCAGCGCGACGCGGGTATTCTGTTCGACGATGAGCAGCGTCAGGCCATCTTCCTTCAATGAGCGGAGAACGCCGAACACCTCATCGACCATCATCGGCGCCAGCCCCAACGACGGCTCGTCGATCATCATGAGCTTCGGATTGGCCATCAGCGCGCGGCCGATCACCACCATCTGCTGTTCGCCGCCGGACAAATAGCCGGTCGTGCGCGACTTCAGCAAGGCAAGGCGCTTGATCCGGTCGTAGACGCCATCGAGCCGCCGCCGCATCGCCGGCGCTGAAGGCTCCATATGACCGCCGGCAATCAGGTTCTGCTCCACGGTCAGGTGACTGAGGACGCGGCGGCCCTCCATGACGTGGACGATCCCGTTGCGGACGATTTTTGCCGGATCACCGCCGTCGATCCGCGAGCCCTCGAACGAAATCGTCCCCGACGTCACCTTGCCGTCCTCGGTCATGAGGAGGTTCGAGATCGATTTGAGCGTGGTCGACTTGCCAGCTCCGTTGCCGCCCAAGAGCGTGACGCAAGACCCCTTGGGCACGACGAGCGTAATACCCTTCACCGCAAGGATGACGTCGCTGTAGATAACCTCGACATTGCTGAGCTCAAGCATCGACAACTCCGCGGCCGGAGCGCTGTCGCGCTCCGGCTGGTTCAGCCGGGTTACCACTTCGCAATCGTGGGGACCGGCACGTTTTCAGCGGCGATAACATATTTACCATCCTTGATGGTCGCGACGTTGACGGTCAGGCCCTTGACCGGGAATGGCGCCTCATTCGTATAAGTCAGGTTTGGCAGAATGCTGAAAGTCTGATCGGCCGAAATCGGTGTCGTCAGCAGCGCGGTGCGAACCGCCTCGCCAGTGACTTTGTCGGCGCCGACCTTGCGCGCAGCCGCCTCGATCGCCCGGAGTGCGACCAGCGTCTGATTGTAGCCCATGACGCTCGCGACGGACCATGTCGCCTGCGACTTGTATTTTGCGACGACCATCTGGTGGAAGTCGTGGGCTTTGGTCTTTTGCTCAGTCGGCACGGCCATGCCGTAGACTTCATAGTCGCCTTCCAGGTCCTTCATGCCGCCAACGGCCTTACCTGAGGCAATCAGGCCGTTATGCGAACTCATCATGATCGGAATATCGGCCTTGCCGAGCGCCTGCAGCGCACGCTTGGTCGCCACAACCGCGGCCGTGTTGGTCTGGATATCGATAACTTGCACGCCCTTGCGGATCAGGCGGCCAACCTGGGTGGTCAGATCGGTCGGCTGAACTTCGGTAAAAATGGTCTCGACGATTTCAGCCTTGTCCGGGTTGTCCTTGGCGAACTTCTCCGCGCCCTTGGCAATATCGACATAAGCCGGCGAGGCTTCCGAGGAAATGATGCCGACTTTCAGCGGCCCCTTGATGCCGCGGGTGCTGCGGAACCATTCGAAGAACCCGGCAGCCTCATGGCCATAAGTTGGCCGCGGGTTGAAGATCCAGGGATCGCCTTTCCAAGCGAACCCGTAACCGGCCGTCGACATCAACATGGGCACCTTGTCCGCCGGAAGCCGACCTTGCAGCGCGGCGACGTCAGGTCCACCGACGCCGAGTACGGCCACCGGATTGAGTTCGGCCTTGATGCCGGGCCAAAGGCTCGCAGTCTGCGCCGCGTCGTAGCGCCCGTCAAAGTCCTTGATCCCGATCTTGATGCCCATTCCCTTGCCGACTTCTTCGTTCCACCAATCGACAGTGGCGCGACGGGCGCCGACAAGGTCCTTCATGATGTCGGCGTAGGGTCCGGTAAAGTCGGCGATCGAGGCAATATTGTAGGTCGTCTGCGCCGAAGCGGGCAGCGCGAGTGTGACGACCGCCACTGCCGCGGCGCCTGCGATCCATTTAAAACGTCTGCTCTTCATCTCTACGTCCTCCCGGTTCTGTTATGTTTCATGGACACCGCCCTGCGGCGGCTTCGCTACGTTCAGTATGGAAACGGCCATGTCCGATACGACCGCTTCAGGATATTCCAGCGATGCATCAGGCCGCGCGGCTCGAAGATCAGAAATGCTGCAATGACGCTGCCGAGAAACACATTCATCAGGGAAAATACGACATCGCCGCCGATCGAGGGGAATTGCGAGACGACGGATGGCCCGAGCGACACGAAGGCCTCCTGAATGCATTTGATGACGACGACGCCGACGAGAGCGCCCGTGATCGACCCCATTCCGCCGACGATTATCATGGCAATAAACCATATCGAATTGAACAGCGTGAACTGATCGACCGCGACAAAGCGAACGAAATAAGCCCACAATCCGCCGCCGACGCCGGCATAGAATGCGCCGACCAAGAACGCGGTCGCCTTGATGGCCACGACATCAATGCCCATAATGCCGGCTGCGACGTCGTCGTCGCGCACGGCTACGAAAGCGCGTCCGTACCGGCCCCGCACCATGCCGTAAGCGCCAAAGGTCATGAGCGCCGCGACGGCGAGACAGAGATAATAGATCGAGATATCCGTCGCGAACGCGAATCCGAACAGGCTGGCAGGGTCGAGCGTCAGGCCGTTCGAACCGCCAAACCATGGCAGGTTCAGAACGAAGAAATGAAACAGCGCCTGGGCGGCGATCGTCGTCAGCGCCAGGTAGAACCCCTTGATGCGCACCGCCGACAATCCGAAGATGAAGCCGAACACAGCCGCGGAACACCCCCCGAGCGGGATGGTCAACCAGAACGGAAACCCCAGTTTCGTGGCCAGAAAACCGGTCGTGTAGGCGCCGACGCCCATAAAGGCGGCCTGTCCCAGATTGATCTGGCCGGCATAACCGGTGGTGACCTGAAGGCCGAGGACGATCACCGACGAGATCAATATCAGCGTCGAGATGGCGAGCAGCCGCGGTCCGAACAGGATCGGCAGCGCCAGCAGGAAAATCAGAAACAAGGCTAGGGCAATCTGCTGCGGACGCGTCCGCACCAACGCCGCATCGCGCGCAAAACTGGTGGCGAAAATGCCGGCCGGATCCATCGCTCAAACCCTCTCGATCGTTCTCCACCCGAACATTCCGGTCGGGCGGATAAACAAGATGACAAGCATGATCACGAACGGGAATACCGAGCCAACCGCTCCGCCGACCACCGGGTCGACATAGGCCGTCACAAGTCCCTGCACGGCGCCGACGATCAGACCGGCCAACAAGACTCCGGCGATCGACTCGAATCCGGCGAGCAGGGCCACCGGCAGCGCCGAAAGCCCGATGTCCGACGCCAGGAAATTCAGCGACTTGCCGCTGAGGTAGATGATCGCGCCGAGGGTCGACAATACGGCGCCCAGCGCCCAGGCGAAAGCGATGGAGCGTTTCACCGAGATTCCCATCGACAACGCGACCTGATGATCCTCGGCGACCGCGGTCATTTTGAGTCCGGCGCGGGTGTTGTTGAAGAACCACGACAGGCCCAGTCCGACAATCACCGTGATCACGGCGCCGATCAGCAGTGACCGCGGAATCAGGATGTCGCCGATGATCACCGGCTTCAACGCGAAGATGATCGGAAACGGCCGGACCTGCGGTCCGAATATCAAAAGGATGAGGCCCCTGATGAGAATCAGCAGGCCGATCGTCACCATCACCATCGCGAAACTGGACTCGCCGACGAGACGCGAAAAAAAGATGCGCTCGATGATAAGCCCGAATATCGCCGATACCGCCATCGCCAGCGGAAGCGCCACGAACAGTGGCAGTCCGGTTTGGATCACCATCCACCAGACGATGAAGCCGCCGAACACGACGAGCTCGCCTTGCGCAAAGTTGAACACCTTCGACGCGCGGTAGATGACAATGAAGCCCATCGCGATAAGGGCGTAAAGGAGCCCTACCAGCGAACCGTTGATCAGGTAATTCAGAAAGTCGATCATCATGACATCCCGGCCATTTTGCGCCGCGCCTGCACCGCCGTGGCGACCAGAGGGGCCGCGTCGACGGAATGAATCAGCACGTTGGCCGCCATCGTTCCGCGGCGTCCATCCTGGTAGGTGACGGGGATTGAGAGCGCCACGCGATCTTTGCCGGCGTAGAGGCCGTCGATCAATTCTGCATAGCGTTGCACCAGAAATTCACGTCGTAGCTTGCGCGTGCGGGTCAATTCGCCCTCGTCCGGATCGAGTTCCTTGGGAAAATTCGCAAATCGCCGGACTTGTGCATGATCGGGCAGAAATTTGTTGATGCGGACGATCTCTTCGCGGATCAAATCGGCTACGGCTGTCATTTGCGAGAGGTCGGCGAATGTCGAATAAGCCAGCCTGCGTTCCTCCGCCCACCGCGATACCACACCCATGTCGATATTGATCAACGCTCCGATGTAGTCCCGCGACGCGTCGCCAAGCGTCATGATGTCCTTGATGAACGGACTGAAGCGCAGCCGCGTTTCGATGAATTGCGGTGGATAGCTTTGACCGGAACTCAGCTTGGCGAGATCCTCGATCCGCTCGAGGAAAACCAACTCGCCGGAGGTAGTGACGGAAACAGCGTCGCCGGTCCGGTACCATCCGCCATCTATTCGTTCGGTGGTCTTGTCGGGCTTGCCGAAATAGCCCTGAAAGAAAGATCCACCGCGTACGAGCAGTTCGCCGTCCGGTGAAACCTTCCATTCCAGCGCCGCTGTTGCGGGGTGGGCTTCAAGCCAGTGGCCGACGGTTTCGAGGTCGTAGCGTTCGCCCTTGTGAATCGTCATGATGCCGATCTCGGTCGAACCGTAAATATTGCGCAAGGGTACGCCGATGGCGTGAAACAGCCGGAACACATCGGGCGCCATGGTTGATCCGCCGCTCAGCGCGACCTTCACGCGCGTCAGGCCGAGCTTGTCGCGCAACGGCTTCAGAACCAAAGTCTCCGCGATCGGAAATGCCAAGTGGGCTGCCAATGGTACCGGCTTGCCGTCGAGCCGAGCGACGTTGACCTTGCGTCCGATCTTGACGCCCCATTCGTAAATGCGGCGGCGGATTGGCCCCGCGTCGAGCATCTTTGCCTGGATCGTCGAGGCCAGGCTCTCCCATTGCCGGGGTGCGAACACCATCGCCTCGACCGCGAGTTCGCGGAGATTGGCCAGAACCTGCTCCGGCGACTCCGGAAAGTTGACCACCAGCGGCAAGGTGACGCCGATCGTAACACCGAACAATTGTTCGGTGACCCAGGCAGGCGCAATGTAGGTGAGGTAATCCATGCCCGGCGTCAGGTCGGTGCCGTTCACCAATCGATGCGCGTTGTCGATCAGATAACGGTGCGTGATAATGACGCCTTTGGGACGCCCCGTCGTGCCGGATGTGTAGGACAGGATGGCGATGTCGTCAGGCTGGCCCAATGCGACAAGGCTATCGAACAACCCCGGCTCGGCGGCGTTCCGCTTGCGTCCCTCGTCTTCCATGTGCTCGAGCTTCATGAGGCTCGGCTGCCGGTAAGACCACATGCCGGTATCATCCCAGTAGATCAGCCTGCGCAATGTCGGGACGCTGCCGAGTACTGCGAGCCCCTTGTCAATCTGCTCCTGGTCCTGGCCTACGAAGTAAACCGCCTGACTGTCGTTCAGGAGGTACTCGATTTCACCGACTGTGAGGTCGGGGTAGAGCGAGACGACCTTGCCGCCGAGCGAGAGCACGGCAAGCTCCATCCAAAAATTCTCGGGCTCGTTTTCGCCGATGATGGCGACCGTCTCGCCGCGCGCAAACGACATCGATTGCAATCCAACCGCCAGGTTGCGGACGCGCTCGAGCACGTCGCCGTAACGGAACTCACGCCAGATGCCCCGATACTTGTGACGCGCGATTAGCCGCTCGGGCTCCGCCGTGGCCCGGTCGACGAATGCCTGCGGCAATGTTTTCATTGGTGTGGCGGCTGAGGTCATTTTTCGCCCAGGTAAGCTTTCATGACCAGCGGGTCCCGCTGAATCTGGGCGGGCGTTCCGGTCGCGATCATTTTCCCGAAATCTAGTACGTAGATGCGGTCCGCGAGGTCCATGACCACACCCATATCGTGCTCGACGAGTACGACGGGGATGCCGCGCGCCTCGCGTACGTCGAGGATGAACCGGGCGAGGTCTTCCTTTTCCTCGTTGTTCATCCCGGCCATCGGCTCGTCCATCAGCAGAATTTTCGGTTCCTGCGCGAGCGCGCGGCCGAGGTCGACACGCTTGCGCAAGCCATATCCAAGTGTTCCGACCGGCTGATGGCGGATCGATTCGATTTCCAGCAATTCAATGATTTCCTCGACGACCTCGCGGTGCTGCGCTTCCTCCTTTTGGGCCCAGTGAAAATGCACGAAGGCCTGCAAAATCGAACTGCGCATATGCATGTGCCGCCCGATCAGGATGTTCTCGATCACGGTCATGCCGGGAAAGATGTGCGTTCCCTGAAACGTCCGCGCCAATCCGGATCGCGCGATTTGATGGACGCTTCGGCCGACCATCTGCTCACCATCGAACACGATGCGGCCCTGCTGCGGTCGATAGAAGCCGCTCATACAGTTCATCAGCGAGGTTTTGCCGGCGCCGTTGGGGCCGATAACCGCAATGAGCTCGTCGGGCCTGATCTCGATCGAGACTTCGTTCAGGGCGACAACGCCGCCGAACGACATTCGCAGACGGTCTGCGGTCAGCATCGGCCGCATACCGCTCACGTTGGGCTCCGCATGGGTCGCCGCTTCGGCGCTCATGTCTCCTCCGTAGTCGCGCAGTCGTTCAAAGCGCGCGCGTAGTTATTTTCGTTGCGTTATGACCAATCAGGCATAATACTTACTTGCAAGTCAAATAGATTTTTGACGCTTTTCATGCGACCAATTCACGGCGTGAACGAATGCTGGGCGACCCCAATCTTGCTGTGCAACTCCGCACCCAGCTCAAATTGCCCGTTCTGGTTGGGCCGATGTTTCTCGTATCGGGTCCCGACCTTGTCATCGCTTGTTCGCAGGCCGGCGTCGCGGGCTCTTTTCCGACCCTTAATGCGCGGTCGACGGCAATCCTGGATCAATGGCTCGCGAGGATCACGGCCGAGTTGCAGCCGGACGCGGCTCCCTATGCAGCGAACCTGATCGTCCATCCAACCAACACCAGGCTGGCGGAAGACGTCGATCTGGTCGTCAAACACAAGTCGCCGCTGGTGATTGCCAGCGTCGGACATCCGGGTCGTGTTGTTGCCGCCGTAAAGAGCTACGGCGGCTTGGTTTTCTCCGACGTCGCCTCGCTCAAACACGCCCAACGCGCGGCGGAAACCGGCGTTGATGGTCTGATTTTGTTGTGTGGCGGCTCCGGCGGCAACACCGGTTGGCTCAACCCCTTCGCATTCGTCACCGCCGTTCGTAAATTCTTCGCCGGACCCCTTGTTCTCGCCGGGGCGATCTCGAATGGCCGCCTGATCCATGTTGCGGAAGAGCTCGGCGCCGACTTCGCCTATGTCGGTACGCCCTTTATCGCGGCGACGGAGAGCATGGCGGCGGATGATTACCGGCAAATGCTGATCGATAGCAACGCCGACGACATTCAGCTGACGGCCGAAGTCACTGGCCTTCCCGCCAACATGCTCCGCAAAAGCCTCGAACGCAGCGGCTTCAGGCCGGAGCCGAAGCATGACGGTTTCAATCTCCTGAAGGAGATCGAGACGCTGAAGGCATGGCGGGATATCTGGAGCGCGGGGCAGGGCGTTGGCGATGTCGAGCGTGTCGAGCCGGCTGCGGGCGTGATCGACCGCATGACGCATGATTACGATGCGGCGCGCGCAGCAAGCCAGCAACGGGCCGCGCGCAGGTTCGCTTCAGTCGGCAGTCAATAGCTCGCGGGACGGCTCTCGTCCGCTTTTGCCTTAACGGCTCAAGGTGGGGGCCGATCCCACGGATATACGCAATATCCAGCAACCGCGGGATACGCTCTTAGGCTAGGGCGAAACGGCGTGGTCGAGAAGGTCTGTAAAAACCTTCGCGATCTCCGCGCCGCTTTTCGGTCCGTCCTTATCGAACCACCGTGCCATCCAGTTGACCGCACCCATGAAGAAAAACACGGTCAATTTTGGATCGACCTGCCGTATGCTGCCGTCGGCCATGCCCTTCTCGATAATCGCCTGCATCTGATGCTGCGCCTTGTCACGGCGCGCGGCGACGATCTTGCGGTTGGCGGGATCGAGCGCCTGGAATTCGACGAGGACGGCGCAATCGCCGATCTCGCTGTTGTGCGACTCGATGAATTCCTTCGCAAACGAAAGCAGAATTTCACGGCCGTTCCTGCCGGTCTTGTACGCGTGCTCGAACGCGCGATCGCCGAGATCCTGCGACAGCATATGGCACTCGAACAGGATTTCCTGCTTGTTCTTGATGTAATAATAGAGCGCGGGCTTGGTCACGCCAAGCGTCTTGGCGACATCGTCGAGCGACGTCGCATGATATCCTTGCGAGCTGAATGCGCGCGCCGCCTCTTTCAGCAAGGCGGTTCGCTTCAGATTGAATTGCTGGTCGCGGGTCTGAACGGTGTCGTTCCACGCGGCAAGCTGACGGTCACGGCCAGACACCACCACTCCTAGAATTTCATTGCGAGAACAGCAGCGCTGATCCCGGCACAATTGAGCTGATTCGGTCAGCTTTTATCAACGCGAATACCCATCGCAAGTCAAAGATTGCGGGCGATGATGAGTTTCTGGATGTTGCTGGTGCCCTCGTAGATCTTGCAGACGCGGACATCGCGGCAGTAACGCTCCACCGGGAAATCCCGCAGATAACCGTATCCGCCATGAATCTGCAGCGCCTCGGAGCACACTTTCTCGGCCATTTCGCTGGCGAACAGCTTCGCGATGGCAGCCTCCTTCATGCAGGGCAGGCCGGCCTCGAGCAGGCGCGCGGCATGAATATAGTATTGTCGGGCGATATCGACCTGCGCCGCCATGTCGGCGAGAGCGAAGCTGACGCCCTGCAGCTCCATGATCGGTTTGCCTGCGACCTCACGTTCGCGCGCATAATGTATGGCTGCTTCGAGAGCCGCCTGCGCGATTCCGACCGCCTGCGCAGCGATGGCGATGCGGCCGTCGGAAAGACCTGACATCATGATGCCGTAGCCGCAATCGAGCGTGCCGAGGATGTTTTCCTTGGGAACGCGGAGGTCGTCGAGCTGGATCTGGGCGGTATGCGCGGTCCGCTGCCCGAGTTTTTCCTCAATGCGACTGACTATGTAGCCTTTTGCAGGCGGCTCGACCAGGAAGGTGGTGAAGCCGCGCTTGCCTGCACCCGGATCGGTGCGCGCGACGATGATCGCCACGCCGGCCTCGCTGCCGTTGGAGATGAACTGCTTGGTCCCGTTGATCACGAAATCATCGCCGTCGCGGCGCGCCGAGGTTCGAAGTGCCGATGTTTCGGAACCAGCCTGCGGCTCGGTAATCAGGAAGGCGCCGATCTTGTCGCCGGAGGCAAGCGCAGGAAGCAGTCGCTGCTTTTGCTCGGCAGTGCCGTTTTTCGCAATGACATGAGCTGCGCCGAGATTGTGAACGTGGACGATCGTTCCGACCCCGCCGTCGGCGGCGGAAAGTTCCTCGATGGCGAGACAATAGGCGAGAAAGCCAGATGCCGAGCCGCCGTATTCCTCGGAGACGGTCATGCCCATGAAACCCTGGGCGCCGAGAACTCTCAGCTCCTCGGTCGGCCACGCCGAGGTGCTATCACGCTCGGCTGCAGTTGGGGCAAGGACATCCCGTCCAAGTTGGCGCGCCGTGTTGCGAACCATGCGCTGCTGTTCTGACAAAAACGGCTCCGAACCTGTATCGCTGAAATGCTTGTTCATGGTCGCATCCCATCCGCAATTAAGGCCGCAGAGTTGCGGCATGCAATTTACGAGAGGATACATTAATTTACCCGTGGGTCAAATTTCGGTCATGCGCGCGCCGGTTTTCAAATGCCTTCAACTCGTTAGTCGACCCTGAAGAACCGGGATTTCAGGCTGACATGAGCCGCAGTCCGAGGCTGGGCCGAGCTAGGATTTTGAACAGCAGAAGGCTCAGCCGGTTGATGAGGCGGCGGAAGTTTTATCCGACGGCAGCAAGGACGGAATTGGTGGCGTTACCGTCGCGATACCAAAGGTAATTGCGGCCCATTCGGGGTTCGGATTTGAGATGGCCGATCACCGGCTCGACGACGGAACGAACGCCGGCTGTGCATCTCGCGCTTGATCTGTGGCGTTACCCGCCGCTTCTAGCCTGACGTAAACACCCTGAACTTGTAATCCGGCGGGGCGTTGTGGCCCGATAACCCTTGTCGAGGAGAATGCGCGCGATGGTGTTGCCGATCAGCGCCTCTATCTCGGGGATGACGGTTGCGAGCGCGTGGCCGTCATAGCGGTTGCCGGGCAGCGCCTTCGCATGGATCACGAACTGACAGCCATCGGGTGGCATCGTTGCCTTTGCAATGTCGATCTGGCGGGCGCGCGAGGCAAAGACGGCCGCAACCTTTGGTTCGGCGCGTTGGGCGGCGGCCTCAGAACTGCGGGCCGCGCAGCTCATGGACCAGGATGGCGTCGTGCTCGGCGGTTCGGCCGCCATTACCTTCGCCATAATGGACCAGAGCACGTCCTGTGTTTCGCGCCGACCGGAGCGGCAGGGGCGTCGGCCTTGTCATTCCGACCCTGCTGACCTGGCCGGGCAGTTTGTCTTGTTCACGATATCAAAGGAGAGAAATCAAAGGAGAGAACTGGAATCTAACCTGAGGTTGCCGCGCCCGGCATGGACAACGCATACCGCAGCGCACGATAAGCCACTTTGCGGCCGGTCGACGGTGCGTTAATCAATTGAGCAGGCCAGATGTCGATCCGACCAATCAAAACCCACCACACGTTCGAGGTGATCTCGGATCAGATCCGCGACGAGGCCCGCTCGGGCGTCCTGGGAATGGGCGACCGCCTGCCCAACGAGCGGGACATGGCAAAGGCTCTTGCCGTAAGCCGACACGCCCTTCGGCGAAGCGCTGCGCGGCTTGGAATCTCTGGGCGTTAGTCGCTTGTGTCGGCGCAAGCTTATCCGTCAAAGCCGATCACGTGGCTGATACCGTTCCCGGCGGGCGGGCCGACCGATGTGCTCGCTCGTGCCGTCGCACCCAAGCTCAGCGAGGCTCTCGACGTTACCGTAATTGTGGAGAATCCACCAGGCGCCGGCGGTGGCACCGCAATGGTTTCGCTCGCGAAGGCGAAGCCCGATGGCTAACCGTTCGTAGCCCGGCCCCCAGCATGCAGGGGTCCAGGCGGCACGCCAAATAGCCGCGTTCTTGCCGCAGGCCGGCGGCTCGATCCAAAAGACGTTGGCAGACAACAAGCGTCACATGGCGGATGGGGATAATGATGGATATTGGCATATCCCGTGCATTTCTGCAGAAGGGGGAACCCGTAACTTCTTGACGTCCGGCAAGACGAGCTAGATGATATCCCTAACAATCGTTAGAAATTCGTTGGCGAGGAGTCGACGGTTTGTGCGGCGCGGTATGGTCGGGGTTGCCTGAGCCGAACAGCCGCGATCGGCGTGAGATGGAAGAACTCTGTGGATGAGAGTGGCGTCCGCCCAAACGTGGCGGCTCGTCGTTAGGAATGGAGGTCCGAGTATGAGAGATCGGCATCCCGTCACTGATTGGGCAACAGACTTCGACCACCTTGACCCGCGATGGATTGAAGACCCGTTCCCAATCTGGGACGAGCTGCGCCGATCCTGTCCGGTTGCTCATACGAGTCGGTTCCAGGGTGTGTACTTTCCCACGCGTTACGAAGATATCCGTCAGATTGCGTATGATACCGAGCATTTCTCTTCACGGCGGGTTCAGGTGCGCGAGACGCCGCCCCCCGTGAAATCGCCGGCGCCTCCGATCACGTCTGATCCGCCGCATCATCGCGCCGCACGTATGGTCCTGCTGCCTCAGTTCACGCCCGAAGCCATCAACAAGCTGATCCCGACAACGCGCATGATCTGCAATGACCTCATCGATCGGTTTATCGGCGACGAGACGTGCGACGCAGCGGTGGATTTTGCCCAGCATATTCCGGTGCGTGTGATTGCAGGGATGCTTGGCCTGCCGCCAAGCGATGGGGAAATGTTCCGTGGATGGGTGCATGGGCTCGTTGAGGAAGCCATCCTGGACGATGCCACGATGGTGCGTACCCTGTCGGAAATGACCGCCTACCTGCTGGATCACGTGGAGCAGCGTCGCAGGTCGCCGGCCGATGATCTCATCAGTTATCTGGCCGCCGATCGGATTGATGGTGCGCCTTTGACGGACAACCACATCCTCGGCACCCTCCGCCTTCTGCTCATTGCCGGTATCGATACGACATGGAGCGGGATCGGAGCTTGCCTATGGCATTTGGCCAAAACGCCCGCTGATCGGCGCCGCCTAGTTGCTGAGCCCGCGCTGATGCAGACGGCCATTGAGGAATTCTTGCGGGCCTATTCTCCGGTGACCATGGCGAGGCTCGTCGCCAAGGACACGGTCGTAGGTGGCTGCCCTTACGAGAAGGGGCAAATGGTGCTGCTCTCCTTCCCGGCGGCCAACCGAGATCCCGCGGTTTTCCCGGACGCCGATAAGGTCATTATTGACCGCAAGGCGAACCGCCATGCGGCCTTCGGCCTCGGAATACATCGTTGCGTCGGTTCGAACCTCGCGCGCATGGAACTCACCGTTGCGGTCGAGGAGTTCTTGAAGAGGATTCCTGAGTTTCACCTCGCCGATTCCAAAGCTGTCACGTGGTCCGAAGGTGCGGTCAGGGGACCTCGAAAGCTCCCACTCCTGCTCGGATGACCGGCACGCCAGCCTGGGCGGAGCGTTGGGCTCGTCTTCCGATCGCATATAGGTCTAACAGGATGCCCAGCATGACACCGAAAGCCCTGCGCGGCCCCCCGCGCGAATCTGGGCGGACAGCTTGGATCTGTGGGCGCAAGAGACAGAGGAGGCGGCAACCATGAAAACGGCGTTGTGCAAGAAGTTGGGTATCGAATTCCCGTTATTTGCGTTCAGTCATTGCCGCGATGTCGTGGCAGAGGTGACGAACGCAGGCGGTTTCGGCGTTCTCGGCGCTGTCGGACACACACCAGAGAGCTTGAAAATCGAACTGGACTGGATCGACTCGCGTGTCAAGGGCCGGCCCTACGGTATCGACCTGCTGATTCCGAACAAAATGGAGGACAAGCAGGGTGACCTTGCAGAGGCTGAGCTGCAGTCGCGGATTCCGGACGGACATCGAAAATTCGTGAACAGCCTCCTCGAGCGGCACGGCATCGATACGTCGGATCTTTGGAGCGGCGAGTACGACAAGCGCACGGCCGACAGCATGCGGGAGGCGGGAGCCGCAAAGCTTCTCGACGTGGCGTTCCAACATCCGATCAAGCTCTTCGTCAATGCCCTCGGTGTGCCACCGAAGTCGATCATGGAACGGGCACGGTCGAAGGGCATCCTCGTTGGCGCACTGACCGGAGCCAAAGAGCACGCCATCAAGCACGCCGAGGCGGGGGTCGATATACTTGTCGCTGCCGGCACCGAGGCGGGTGGCCATTGCGGCGAGGTTTCGACGATGGTACTCGTCCCCGAGGTCTTGCAGGCCATCGAGCCTTACGAAAACATCGATGTTTTAGCCGCGGGTGGCATAGCAACAGGCCGGCAGATGGCCGCCTGCATGGCGATGGGCGCAGCGGGCGTCTGGTGTGGGTCGGTTTGGCTGACGACCGTCGAGGCCGAGACGACGCCCACGGTCAAGCAGAAGATGCTGAAGGCGACGTCGCGCAACACCGTCCGTTCCCGGAGCCGCACGGGCAAGCCGACGCGACAGTTGCAGTCGGCCTGGTCGGATGCCTGGGGCGCCAAAGATGCGCCGGAGCCCCTGGCGATGCCGCTTCAGGGACTACTCAGTCGGCCGCCTATGGCCAAGGTCGATAAGCTCGCAGAGAGCGGTCACGACGGCGCAAAGAATCTTGCGGCATACTTCGTAGGCCAGGCGGTCGGCCTGATGAATACGGAGCAGTCGGCACGGTCGGTCGTCGCCGATTTCATGAAGGATTATGCGGAAGCTGTAGAACGGCTTTCGGGCACGTTGCATGAGTAGGTCGAAGGACACCACGCCAATCGTGGAAGTCAACCACCCAGACTTGCAGGCGGCGCGGCTTGTTGCGGAGCGGCGCGTTGGGACCGGTATTGCTTACGTACGCGCGGCTCAAGTGAGATCATCTAATGTCACCGACGGTTGATCCGAAGCATCCCGATTTCATCGCCGACCAGCACGCGGCCTACCGGAGGCTCCGCGCGAATGCCCCCGTCTGCTGGAGTCATTCGCTCAGAGGCTGGGTTGTCACCCGGCATGACCTCGTCAGCAACATTCTGCTTGATCAGCGCTTTTCGGTGGAGAAGTTCACGCCTTTTGTGGCGACATGTCCGGACAAATGCGAGAAAAGATCGAGATAGTGACGGGCGTGCTGGAGAATTGGATGGTTTTTCGCGACCCTCCGCAGCACCAGAGGTTGCGCGGAGCGCTCGCGAAGTATTTTTCGCCCAAGGAGATGGAGCGGTTACGACCGCGCGTGATTCAAATCGTCGATGAGTTGATCGACTCTTTTGCTGCAAATGGCCGTCGAGTTGATTGGGGAGTTTGCCGTACCATTGCCGACGAGGGTCATTGGCGGAGTTGTTCGGAGCCGGGGAGCACCGTATCGCCAAATTGAAGCAGTGAGGGGCAGGCAACGGCGGAGCGATTTTCGTCAACCGTGCCGAACAAGGTGCCCCTATTGTGCCCCAACTTTGCTGGGGCACAGCTCCAGGGATTCGATTGCTAAGTCTTTGAACAGAAAGGCCGGATGGTGGACGCACAGGGGATCGAACCTTGGACCTCTCCCGTGTGAAGAGCCGCCGCATCATCGGGACGGCTTCTGGTAACGCTCTTGGAAAGATCAGGCGGCAAGTTTGGTGCGGATCTTGTCGCGTGATTACCGGCGCCATCAGATGAATGAATTCGATCAAAATTGCAGGATGATCCCTTACGCGCGTTTTCCTATCGGCACCACGTTTCCATCGCTCCGCGGCACCAGGGACACGACTGCCGCTCTTGCGAGGTCTTCCAAGGCGGTCGCAATGTATTTCGCGTAGTGCCGCTCGATCATTTTGACTGAGGTGTTGTGCAGTTTGGCGACCTGTTGGATGGGCAAGCCCTTTCGGAGACCGCGCACGATGCTCGAGTGCCGCAAAGCATAGGGAATCACCTCCGGCATACCGGCGCGCTGGCGAATGGCCTTCCAGGGACGTGCAAGTTCGCCTCTTTTCCACGGACCGCGTTCAGACTTCTTCCACGCGATACCGCTCGGCTCCTGTTCATGGATCCATCGCTCGAAAAGAGGTGCATCGCTTGGCCGCCCAGCGATTGCGGGCAAGAGCACCTCAATCACATCGTCGCCCACTGGGACCGGGTCTGAGCCACTATTGCCGCCGCGCCCCTTGTAGGAGCCCGGCACCATCAGACGTCGTGCAGAAACCTGTACGTCACCCACGCGCATTCGCCTCACCTGGGCATACCGCGCGCCGGTCGCGGCCAGACACACGACGATCCGGTATAGATCGCCATCAAATCCTTGCTCCTGATCGACTTCACACGCAGCTTGAAGGATGGCGCCAACCTCTTCATCCGTGAGAATCTGGTTATCTCGAGCAACCGACACATGATCATCATCATCGACCCGCTCGGCTTTGAAGCCGGCCTTCACAATGGCGAGGAACGTCGGATTTAGTTTCTTCCGATCTGCGGAAAGCCGGGGCCACGCGGCATTTAGTGCGGCCTTGAGGTCATTCACGAACCGCTGCTTGGTCGTGACCTTTAAGTCCTTCGGCAAACCCTCACGCCACGTTATCAAGTCGTCTTCTTTCAGGGCATGCAGTTGCACTGATGCGAGAGGAGCAGCTCCCGCAGCTTCCTGATTGCCGCGCTTTTCTTGACCGAGAACGTAGCGCCGCAGCTTGGTACCGGCGTCGGATCGGACGTCGCGACCTGTTCGGCGTCTTTCTCGAGCGTCGCGTTCCTTGATGTAGGATTCAACGGCCGATCGCACGGTAGGAGCCGGGCCCGCCGCCTGCGACGCGGCCTCTGTTCTGGCTCGAGCTACGGCCTCCCGAGCCGTTCTCACGGCCTGTTCGAAGGTCAGAATCCCTTCGGCGCGCTTGTCATTGATGTCGTTTGTGATGCCGACTTGCGCCTGCTTGTAGTTACCGCCTTCGTGGTGATTACGCCAGCGAACAAGCCAAACGCCGCCCCGTTTTCCTTTACGATAGCCCAGATGCGCTTCCGCATCGAGGCGGCGCCAATGTACGCCAAGCTCGAGCCTAGAGCGCGCTTTAGCCGTCGTGATCTGAGCCTCGGTGAGTGTCTTTGACATAGCGTTCGCCGATTTTACGTCGAATATCCGTTGAATATAAACCCATGTACATTGGCGAACAATACTGGACTATGGGCATTCAACCTATTGAAATTATTGAACGTCGGCGGACGGTGGCGAACGGAGAAGGACTCATTATTTGGCCCTCTCAAGGCTGAAACAGGGGTTCGATTCCCCTAGGGAGCGCCATTCAGTACTCATCTGCGAACCCGGATTGGGCCAAGACCGCTCTTTCGAGCACGTCCTTGCTGCCGTTGATGCGGATTTGGGTATCGCCGACCTCGATCACGTCGATTAGGGATTGCAGATAGGCCTTCCGGAACGGAATCGATCCGGAGGTAAAGTTGTCGCGCATGGTGCGACCGAACTGCTCGAGCAGTGCGGGATCGATCCGGATGGCTTGCGACGAATGCGATTTGGCTCGTTCGAGCGCGGCCTTGGCGCGGTCCCGGTCTGCCTTCAGCGAGTTCAGGCGATCCTTCAAGATGTCATCCATTTCGGTCATGCCGTCCTTGATCAGCCGATAGAGCCGCTTGAGCTTGTCGTCGGCGTCGGTGACCTCACGCTGCAAAGCGATGACGCGGGCATTGACGGCGTCAGCCTTTTCCGAACGCCGCGATGCCAGCGAGGACAGGATCATGGCGAGACGATCCGGCTGAAAGAGCTGTTCGGTCATGTGGGTGGTGACGAGGTTGTCGAGCTTCGCCATCGGTATTGAAATGAGCTGGACAGTTTCGGCATCGACGGGATCGATGGCCAGGTTCTTGTCATCTGGCTGCATTACCTGGGTCACAAGTGCTAGTTGCGGACCCGGGGGAGACATCAACAGCGGGGCGATTGCGCAGCCAAGCTGCAGCCGCCTCAATAAAGCGCGCATCTTAGCACTGGTTGGCGTCAAGGCGACCGCTTGCCTGATCACGCAACGCGCGAACCGACCAAGAGCACGTACTTCACTGCGTTCTTCCTTCGGTTGCACGGACAGGAACGTCGGTCGCGCCATTCCGCTCCTCACGCCGGAACAGCACGTAAAGCGCCGGTAGGATGAGAAGCGTGAGGACGGCCGAAGAAATGATCCCGCCGATGACAACGGTTGCAAGCGGACGCTGGACCTCGGCGCCGGGGCCGGTCGCGATCGCCATCGGAATGAAGCCGAGCGGCGCGACGAGGGACGTCATGAGGACTGCGCGCAGCCGCATTAGCGCACCTTCACGCACGGCTTCGATCAAGGGGCGTCCCTCCTCGCGCAGGCTCTGAATGGCGGAGATGATGAGCAGCCCGTTCAGCACGGCTACACCTGACAACGTGATGAATCCGATCCCCGCACTGATCGACAGCGGAATGTCGCGAAGCAGCAGCGCCGCGATGCCTCCCGTCAGGGCGAGCGGCACGCCGCTGAAAACGAGGGCAGAATCGAGCGCGGAGCCGAGGCTCATGAATAGCAGAAGAAAGATCAGCAGCAGGGCGATCGGGACCACAACGGCCAGACGCTGGGTGGCAGACGCCAATTGCTCGAACTGGCCGCCCCAGCCGATCCAATAACCCGCCGGCAGCTCGACCTGAGTTGTGATTCTCTGCTGTGCCTCGGCGACGAAGGAGCCGAGGTCACGCCCGCGCACGTTCGCAGTGACGACGATGCGTCGTTTGCCGTTCTCACGGCTGATTCGGTTAGGTCCCGGGGCGATGTCGACCTGTGCCACGGCCGAGAGTGGCACGTAACGCATCTGCGGGAGTGGTGAATTACTCCAGGCGGCGCGCACGGTCGAGGCCTGCGCTCCCGCTTCGGGCAAAGGAATAGGCAACTCCTTGATGCCCTCGACGTCCGTCCGCAAGAGTTCGGGCAGGCGGACGACAATCTCGAAGCGCCGATCACCCTCGAACAAAAGCCCGGCAGCCTTGCCGCCAACCGCGATCTCCACAATCGCCTGCACATCCGCCGCGCTGATGCCGTATCTGGCAAGCGCGGCCCGGTTGTGCGTCACCGTCAACACAGGCAGTCCCGCCACCTGCTCGGTCTTGACGTCAGCCGCGCCTGGTATGCCCTGCAAGACCGACTGTAACTGTGCGGCTATACGGACGAGGGTATTCAGATCGTCGCCAAAGACCTTGACTCCAAGATCGCTGCGGACTCCGGAGATCAGCTCATTGAAGCGGCGTTGAATCGGCTGCGACAGTTCGTAGGTGCTGCCCGGGATTTCCTCTGCGGCTTTCTCGATTTCCGACAGGAGCTGAGCCTTGGGCTTTTTCGGATCGGGCCATTCTTCTCGCGGCTTTAGTATGATGAACCCATCGGATGTGGAGGGGGGTTCCGGATCGGTGGCGACTTCGGCCGTTCCAGTCCGCGTGAAAATCTCCTTCACCTCCGGAATCTTCAGCAGCCGCTTCTCCAGGATCGCCTCCATGTCCATCGACTGCGAGAGACTCGTGCCAGGTATCCGCACGACCTGGATGGCAGCATCGCCCTCGTCGAGACTGGGAATGAACTCTGTGCCCATGCGCGAGGCGGCATAGCCACTTACCG
Organism: Afipia sp.; assembly: GCA_017474385.1. Taxonomy (GTDB): domain Bacteria; phylum Pseudomonadota; class Alphaproteobacteria; order Rhizobiales; family Xanthobacteraceae; genus Afipia. Next base: position 109,157 of record JAFVHU010000114.1, read on the forward strand.
CAACAAGGACCACTGCGGATGCGGCAGCCAAGCGGCGGCTGCGAATGGAGATGTCCAGGAGCGGAATGTAGGCGCGGCGCGCCGCGCGCATGAGCAGGTTCTCATGTTCGGAGACGGGGCCGGTCACCAGGAGTGCGATCGCGGCCGGCAGAAACGTCACTGACAAGAGCGCTGCAGCGGCCAGCACCATCAGCACGGTGATGGCCATCGGCGTGAACGTCTTTCCCTCCACGCCGGTGAGGGTGAGGATAGGAAGGTAAACGACCGCGATGATGGTCATTCCGAACAGGGCTGGCCGCACGACCTCGCGCGCACCGCTGAGAATGGTCTCGAACCGTTCGGCGGTGGTTAGCAGACGACCAAGTCGAAGCTGTGCTGCAGCCAGCAACGCGAGGCAGCTCTCAACGATGATGACGGCGCCGTCGATGATGATGCCGAAGTCGATGGCGCCAAGGCTCATCAGATTCGCGCTGACCTTGTATTCGACCATGCCGGTCATGGTAAACAGCATCGACAGGGGAATGATGCAGGCTGTTGCCACCGCTGCGCGAATGTTGCCGAGGAACAGGAACAGGATGACGATGACGAGCAAGGCTCCCTCGAGAAGATTCTTCTCCACCGTCGCGATAGTGGCCTCGACGAGATGCGTTCGATCGTAGACAGTCCGCGTTACTACTCCCGCCGGAAGAGAGGGGGCGATATCGCGAAGCTTCGCAGCAACACTCTGCGATACAGTGCGGCTGTTCTCGCCGATCAGAAGCATCGCCGTGCCGAGCACGATTTCCTTGCCGTTGATGCTTGCTGCGCCAGATCGCAGCTCTTGGCCTTCGCGCACCTCCGCCACGTCACGGATGCGCACGGGCACGCCTGCTCTTGAAACGATCGGGATGTCGTGAATATCCTCGACACTTGCGATTTGCCCTGGATAACGAACCAAGTATTGCTCACCATTACGCTCAATGTATCCCGCGCCGACATTGGCATTGTTTGCGGCCAGGGCAGTCATGACGTCGCGGAAGGATAGCTTGTGGGCCATCAAACGCGTGGGATCCGGGAGAACGTGGAACTGCCTCACGTAGCCGCCGATAGTGTTCACCTCGATAACGCCGGGAACGTTGCGCAATTGCGGTTTGATGATCCAGTCCTGGATCGTTCTGAGATCGGTCGACGTATATGCCTTGCCGCTGGAATTCCGCGCATCAGGCTTCGATTCGACGGTAAACATGTAGATCTCGCCGAGGCCGGTCGAAATCGGCCCCATCGCGGTTTGGATACCGGTTGGCAGTTGGTCCTTCACCCGCTGGATGCGCTCATTGACGAGCTGGCGCGCCCAATAGATGTCGGTCCCGTCCTTGAAGACAACGGTCACCTGGCTCAAGCCGTAGCGTGACAGCGAGCGCGTATATTCAAGACGCGGAAGTCCACCCATTGCGGTTTCGACGGGGAAGGTGATGCGCTGTTCGACTTCGAGCGGCGAATATCCCGCTGCGGCGGAATTGATCTGCACCTGTATGTTCGTAATATCGGGAACCGCGTCGATCGGCAGCCGCGTGAAATTCCATGCACCAAGGGCGGCAATTGCGACGGAGGCGACTATGACCAGCCAACGCTGGCGGATCGAAAAGGCGAGGAGGGCGTCGATCATGTTGTGGCCCCGGAGTTCGGACGTGCCCTTTCCCGGATACGGACGAAGGAGGTTGCATCGGTCGTGAAAATGACACCATCGCCCTTGCGTCCCGTGCATGCGGCCACGGCGATCACGTCGCGGATTGCGCTGACCTGGTCGGGGCGGCAAGCAATCTGCAACTGCAGAAAATGATGGTACGTGAAATCGGATTCGCTCGCCGCGTAGGAGCCGCCGGTGCCCCTTCCTCGGCCCTGACCCCGCGCATCGAGGAAAAAGAAGCCTGGAAATTCCGGTAGATCGTGCAATGCCCGGACGACATGTTCCTTCATATGAGGTCTGATCAGCGCGGTGACAATGGTCTTGCCTGATTCACTGCTCATGAACGGCTCGTCCCTTGGCGAACCCCGCCTGGTCGGCGAGAATGTTCTTGGCGCGGACGTCGTTTTCTACGTAGGCCCCGGCTGTTGTGACGTTTCCGCCTCAATGTTCATTATATCATGGCATGATAATATAGCGGTTAGGAGGTCAGGACAATGCTGCTGATGCGTCGCTCCGAGGCCTACGGCCTCCCAGCAAGGCTGTTTCGGGGATTGTCCGACGAGTCCAGGCTGGCGATCCTTGAAGCCCTGAGACAGGGGCCTCTTGCCGTTGGGCGCATTGTTGAGATCACAGGGCTTTCGCAATCCAACACCTCAAATCACCTGCGGTGCCTAAGCGACTGCGGCTTGGTGTCAGCCGAACAACGTGGTCGCTCGATTCACTACAGCCTGAGTGATCAACGAATAAAGGTGCTGCTCCAGCTCGCGGACGACCTGCTCGCCGAGGTTGGGCGACGAGTTTACGCGTGCACGAACTATTCTGAGGCGGGCAAGCCGAGATCCACGGCCAATGTGGGACGAAAACCACAGCGGCGACGTCGGTCGTAGAACACAGCGTGCCGTCAAGCGCGCGGCCTCCGACATTAAAGCCAGCGGCGGCGCATCCTGCCGCGGCCGCATTTGTCTCTCGAACGCGCAAAGGGCTTCCTGCGTTTCGCCCGTTCTCCGTAGCGCCGCATTTACGTCTAGGCAGTTGCCCCAGTGCGAGACCAGACATGCCCGTGCGCGTTGCCCGACTGAGGCCCGGAATCGCTGTTGGCGCGCGCCCCGCAAAGTCCGCCTGATCCGAGATATCAACGACGCCCATGCCCTCCTCCGGAGTTCTGTCGGTCATCTTTCGATCAATGCTTGCGTTCATAAATGAACATGTCATATGTCGCGGTGTATGGCTCGATCGCGGCGAGTTGGACAAGATTATCGAGAGGAGTGCCGCTCCGCCGGCTCAGGAGCCTACCCCTGAACTTTCACAGCGCGGCTATCGAGACCATAAAAGCCAACCAGATGATCGCTGGGGGCAGGGACATAGACGCAAGTCCTGGCTAAGCGACATCTTCGACTAGACGACGAGGACTTGAGTTCCGCAGCAGGTGCGTGCCGCGCACTGCCGATGGTCAACAGAGGTGAAACACCGTGCAGCGAGCGCTCCTGTTCCTGAATCGCTATAGCCGACATGGCTCAACGAGTGCGGCTAATGCGGCGGTTCGGCAGCTCGGCGAAGGCGGGATGTCCCTGCTGCAATACTCGAACTACGATCGCTGCGACATGGCGTCGCTGATCCGAAGCCATGCTCCGGAAATTGACTGCGTCATCGTGGCTGGAGGTGACGGAAGCATTAACGCCGCTCTCGAAGGCCTCGTAGCAACGGGACTTCCACTCGGGATCCTTCCTTTCGGCACCGGCAATGATTTTGCCCGCACCTTGGGAATCCCGATGGAACCTACGGCGGCCGCAAGTCTCGTGATGCAAGGCGATACACGTTCGGTAGATGTTGGCGAGATCAACGGCCATTTCTTCATAAACGTGGCGAGCATAGGCCTCAGTGTCGAGCTCACCCGTTATTTGACAGGCACGCTGAAGCGACGGTGGGGTCGCCTCGCTTATCCAATCGCTGCGGCGAAGGCACTGGCGCACACACGACCATTCAAAGTGCGTATCACGGGGGGCGATCGGTCTTTGGATGTGCGAAGCTTGCAGGTCGCCATCGGCAATGGGGTCTATTACGGCGCCGGAATGGCGGTGTATGACCGTGCGAGGATTGATGATCAGTGCCTCGACTTCTATTGCTTGGAGCCAGCTCATCTTTGGCGCGTGCCGCTGTCCTTTGCCGCCTTTCGCCGGGGCAGCAACCGAGCCCTTTCAAGCGTCCAGGCATTCTGTAGCCCCGGTCCAATTGAGATTCACACCGAACCAGCACTTGCCGTGAACACGGACGGTGAAATCACGACGACGACTCCAGCGACCGTTCGGCTCCTATCGAAAGCGCTAAATGTAATCGCTCCGATAGAAAATCCGCCGACGGGTGACCAGCGCGTTGCCGAGTGATCGTGTCGAAATGACGACGCAACCCGCTGTTATCGTCTGGGCGATCGTTCTCGCTCTTCCTGCTCTACCACTCGTGGATTAGCCGGTGGCGATGAACCAGCGAGCTTGAACGCTCAGTTCGGCATCGCGTTCCTTCTAAGGTTCGCACGCCCTTCGACATTAAGGCCAGCGACGGCGCATCAAGGCGAATCTGGACCGCAATCAGCTCGGCCCGAGGCCGGCGCGAGCTTGGCTGTTCAGATCGCGCGATATCCAGGGTGATGTGCCGTCACCCAGACCGGCGCTGATGCCTAGTCCTCGAGCTTTCGCGAGATAACGTCCAGCGTCTGCGGATTGAGCTTTAGGTCGTAGTCCCTGCCGTCGGCCATGCGTGCGTCGTCGACTTCCCAGGCGTTGCGCTCTTCGTCAAATTCGATCTCATCCCAACTCGTGTAGCCAAGTTCCCTCAACTTGGTCTCGATACGAGATCGCTCTTCCAACGTCGGCTTGCGATCGGCCAGAGACGGCGTCACGGCAATGGATGCCAGGGTTGCGATTAGAACAAACATTTTGCTCAACCGAGTCATGTCGCGTCTCACAGTGAAAGTTTGCAGGTGCTGTGATCTTCGGCTCCCAGCCATGTGACAAGATGCTTTCCAAGTCAGTCAAGCCCGGCGACGTCATTCCGAGGTTCGGTGGCGGCCAGCCGCTTTTTCCCTCTCGACTTAACATATCAATGAGTATTTGAATATGGGGGAGATGTTCGTTAGTCAAGCGCTCTTGGTCGGTGTGAAGAAGGAGAGGGGGGCTGTGAAACGCTTCGTTGTTTTGGTCGCGGTCGCCGTGCTCGCTTCCGCGCCTGCGGTAGTTATGAGGGTGATCGGATTGCGACCAGATCCTCTTATGGACGCGGCGATCTTCGGCGTGGCAATCCTCGCCGCCGGATTCCTTCTGTCGTGGAGCGCGGAAGCAGCGGAGCGCCACATTGCACAAGGGCTTGTCCTCGCTGCTGTCGCGCTGGTCACAGTCCTGCCGGAGTATGCTGTGGACATCTATTATGCGTACCAGGCGGGACGCGCCGGAGCCGAATCGCAATACGTGCATTACGCTGCCGCCAATATGACCGGCGCCAACCGACTGCTCGTCGGTTTTGCCTGGCCCCTCCTCGTGTTCCTGCATTGGGTGAAGGAACGGCATCGCAGAGTCGAGCTTACTCGCGGCAATGCGGTGGAAGTGGCATACCTGTTGCTCGCAAGCCTCTACGCCGTTGTCATCCTGCTCAAGGGCCGCATCGCGCTCGTCGATCTTGCGGTCCTAGTCGGGATCTACGCAGCATACGTCTGGCGCGTGCGTCACGTGGTGAAACCTGACGGTCCCGACGAAGATGAGGAGCCCGGACCGGCCGCGGCGCTGCAACAGCTTCCATTGCGTGTTCAGTGGACCATCATGGCGGGACTTGCAACCGTCGCCTGCGCGATCATTCTGTTAGCCGCTGAGCCTTTCGCCGAAGCCATGGTCGCCGCCGGACGCGTGCTCGGCATCAATGAATTCTTGCTGATCCAATGGCTGGCGCCGTTGGCGAGCGAGGCCCCCGCCGTCATGATTGCGATACTGTTTGTGCTGGCCGGCCGCGCCGCCGCAGGCCTCACCACCATGATCAGCGACAAGATAAAGCAGTGGACTCTTCTGGTGGGCATGCTGCCGCTGGCGATGAGCATCGGTGCCGGCGCAACGACCGCACGGCCACTGGATGCGCGGCAAACCGAGGAGTTCTTTTTGACCGCCGCCCAGTCACTACCGGGCGTCGCTCTCCTTCTCCGCCTGCGGCTCGGTATCTTGTCGGCGCCCGTCCTAGCCGTGCTTTTCGTGACCCAGGTTGGGCTTGCTTATCATTTCAGAGACGATGAAGCGCGGACGATCGCCAGCCTGACTATCCTGGCCTGGGTTTACCTGGGCCTGGCATGTATTTTGTTCGCGGTAAACGGCCGTTCGCTGATTAAGATGATTCGCATTGCACTGGGCTCCACGGCTACGCCCATCGTTGGCCGCACAGGTGCTTCCGGGACAGGATGACGTTTCATGCGGATACTGCTTCAGGCCGCGGCGTCCATTGACAGGTTAAACGAACGGATAGCCGACGTCGTGCGTTGGGCGCTGCTCGCAAATGCCCTGCTGATCACGTGCAATGCGCTGAGCCGAAAGCTTTTCTCTGTTGCATGGGCAAACGCGTTCGACATGCAATGGCACTTCTTCGCGGCTGTCGTGTTGTTGATGGCGGCTTACACGTTCAAGCGGGATGAGCATGTGCGCATCGACATATTCGCGCATCGCCTGGGCGAGCGCGGCCTCGCCTGGCTGGATCTCGTAGGCATCATCATCGTCTTGCTTCCGGTCTGCGCTGCGATGGTCTGGGTGAGTTGGCCGGACTTCTTCAGCGCCGTTCAGCACAGCGAGACTCGATCGACTCGTGAGAGCACGAGCGATTTGCCGGCGTGGATCATCAAGGGTTTCATTCCGTTGGGATTCTTCATGCTAGGTCTGCAAGGTATCGCCGAGGCCGTCCGCTGTGTCGCAGCGCTGCGGGGAATCGTGCGCCGTCCTATACACCGCCGCCAATTGATCGAGGGAGGAGAGCATGACATTTGAATTGCTCGCTCCGCTCATGCTCGTGTCGCTGGTGATCGTGCTTCTCGCCGGATTTCCCGTCGCGTTCTCGTTAGCTGCCGTTGCTGGTGTCTTTGGCCTCGTCGGCGTTCTTGTCGGGCGCTTCGATGCGATGTTCCTCACCGCTATGAAGTTCCGCGTCCAGGGCGTCTTCTACAATGACAACCTTTTGGCAATCCCGCTCCTCGTCTTCATGGGCATGATTCTCGAACGCACCGGTATCGCAGAAGATATGCTACTTGCGCTCAACCGCCTGTTCGGGCGCATTCCCGGGGGACTCGCCTACACGGTGATCATTGTCGGCGCGGTGTTGTCCGCCGTCACCGGCTTCGTTTCAGCATCCGTCATTGCTCTCGGCCTGATCTCGCTGCCGGTAATGCTGCGGACCGGGTACGATCATCGGCTGGCGACCGGCGCTATTGCCGCTGCGGGTACGCTTGCCCAGATACTGCCTCCCAGTCTCGTGCTCATCGTCCTTGCCGAGCAGATGGAGGTTCCTCTCATTGAGATCTATCACGGCGCCTTGCTACCCAGCGCTCTGCTGATCTGCCTTTATCTTGGCTACATCTTCTTCGTGACCTGGCGCAAACCGCATTTGGCGCCACCAGCCGCCCTGAAGGGAGATCATAGCTGGACTGATCCAAAGCTATGGCTGGACGCTGCAATCGCCGCCGGTCTCCCGCTGGGTCTGGTGTTGGCCGTGCTCGCGTCAATTTACTTTGGTGTCGCGACGCCAAGTGAGGGAGGCGCAATCGGAGTTACAGGGGCGTTGCTGCTCGGCTTGGCAAAGCGAAGGTTGACGGGCCGTAATTTGAAACAAGCAATGGAGATTGCGGGCATTCTGTGCTCATGCGTGATCTTCCTGCTTCTCGGCGCCTCCTTCTTTACCCTGGTTTTCAGGGGGCTTAACGGGCATTTATGGATCGAAGCGCTGTTCCAGCATATCCCGGCAGGCCAGCTCGGCTTCCTGCTGTTCGTTAACGTGATGATTTTCCTACTCGCGTTCTTTCTCGATTTTTTCGAGATTGCCTTCATTGTTCTTCCGCTGATCGCGCCGATCGCCCACAAGGCCGGCATCGACATGGTGTGGTTGACCGTGTTGCTCGCTGTCAATCTGCAAACATCCTTCATGCACCCGCCGTTCGGAATTGCGCTGTACAATCTCCGCAGCGTCGCTCCACGATCGATTGCGACGCCACAGATCTACTGGGGCGCCGTCCCATTTCTGCTGCTGCAACTTTTGGTGGTCGCAATTCTGATCATTGCGCCCGGTATCGTCACCAAGACCCCTCCACCGGCTAGCGTAGACGACATTCGAATTGAGTTGCCTCCGTTTGAGATGCCTCGGCTTGAATAGAGTACGGCCCGCCACCGACGTCTCATGGCGGCCGGCGCTGCTCGGTCTGCTCAACTTTAATCAACCGTGATCTGGACGCTTCATGCACCTCGACTTCCTCAAGGCAATACTCCTCGGCATGGTGGAAGGATTGACCGAGTTCATCCCGGTGTCCTCGACGGGTCATCTATTGTTGCTAGAGCACTTCTTCGGCTTCAGCGATGCCGCGTTCGGAAAAACATTCGTGGTATTGATTCAGCTCGGCGCCGTGCTTGCGATCCTCTCGATTTATTTCGTGCGCCTGTGGAATATCGCGCTCGCGCTACCACAGGATCCGGCTGCGCGACGCTTCGTGCTTGGCGTGTTAGTGGCCTTTCTGCCCGCGGCGCTCGTTGGGTCGATCGCTCACGGATTCATCAAGGAAGTCCTGTTCAATGTCTGGATCGTGTGCAGCATGCTGATCGTTGGCGGCCTGATTCTGCTTTGGGTTGACGGGATGGACCTCAAGCCGCGCTATCATGATGCCACGCAGTTCTCGCTGCTGATGTACCTTGCCATAGGCGTGGTCCAGTGCTTCGCCATGATCCCTGGTGTATCGCGCTCCGGCGCGACGATTGTCTCGGCGATGCTGTTCGGCGCGGACAAACGCTCCGCGGCCGAGTTCTCATTCTACCTTGCTATCCCGACCATGGCCGGCGCGTTCAGCTACGACCTGTATAAGAACTGGTCACAGATGAACGGTAGCAATACCCTGATTGTTGGGGTGGGTTTTGCCGTATCGTTCGTATGCGGTTCGTTTGTCGTCCGGACGCTGCTCGATTACGTCACTAGGCATGGTTTTCCGTTGTTCGCGTGGTGGCGAATTATTGTCGGCGTTCTCGGGCTCCTGGGACTTACACTTTCCAGTAAGCTCCACGATTGGGCTGCAGTCTTGAAAGGCATTCGCATGGCAGCCGAGACGTAGGATTGGAATTGATAAATAGGTGTCTCCGCCGGAGTTTGGCCGATTTGCACGGGCCGAAGAACACCCGCAAAAAACAAGTATCAGAGCGCCACCGTGAACTCGCGCGAGTGGCACGCATATAATGTGGAACGTCTTAGCCTTAACGTTCAAGCATGGCCTCAGGGAGACCGATATCGTCGGGCAAACGGGAGGTATCGATGCTAATTGGTTTGAAAAGTATCTGTGTCATTCTCACCAGAGTGACCTATGCGCCTCTTATGCTGTTTGGCTTCGTAGGCGGAGCAATCTGGCTTCTAACGATGGGATATTCGCACTGGTTTTTGGCGCCACTGCTCTCCGCCGCAGTGCTCTTCTCGTTCTTAGCGGAAAGAACTGCCCCTTATCAGCCCGATGCGAACACAAGTAAGGATGATGCTGGCCGTGACGCAACGCATTTTGTCGTTAATGAAGCAAGCTCCGCTATAGCGTTAACGCTCATCCCAATCTTGAGCTCCCTAAGCCCATTTGGAGGACACTGGCCTCACGCTTGGCCCCTTTGGCTGCAAGTAATTGCGGCCATTCTTGTCGCCGACGCCGGAATTACTATCGCCCACTACCTGAGCCACCGGCTTCATTGGCTGTGGCGCTTCCATGCTGTGCATCATTCCGTTGAGCGACTCTACGGCTTTAATGGATTCATGAAGCATCCAATCCACCAAGCCATCGAAACAACGGCCGGCGTCACGCCGCTGCTTCTCATCGGGATGCCCCTTGATGTCGGAATTCTGTTGGGTTTCTCAGTAGCAATCCAGCTGTTGCTTCAGCATTCCAACGTCGATATGCGGATCGGTCCGCTAAAGTACGTGTTCGCATTCGCGCCGGTCCATAGGTTTCACCATCAGCGAGGCGGCCACATTGGCAACGTCAATTTCGGGTTGTTTACGACTATCTGGGATCGGCTACTTGGTACGTTCGTCCACGACAATCGGCACTTTTACCCCGGCGATTTCGGAATCGGGGACAGACCAGACTATCCAAAGAAGTATAGTGCCCAACTATTTGAGCCGTTTCGCGGTGAGTAAAAAGCTCCCAGGTTATCCTGAATTATGGGCCCGATGCGGAAGGGAAACCAACTGACTCGAGGTGATCCCAAACATGGTTTTCAGGGTTCGAGCGAAATGTGCGAGGTCTGCGAAACCAGCTGAGTGAGCTGCTGTTGTGGCGTCTGCACCTTGAGTCATCTCCATTGCAGCGCGACGAGCACGCCGCCAAAGAACATACCGCCGAAAGGGTAAACCGGTGCTCTCGGCGAATAGATGGCGAAATCGGGACTCGGATAATCCGACAAGGTCGGCAAATGGACGGAGGCGCAGTGCGCCGTCTGGAATGCGATCGTCAATTTGCTTGAGAATAGACGAAAAGTCTGAACTCTCATTGAGCAGAGTGCTTCCTTCACCACGCAGCCAAGGCGTCCAAAAAGGGGCAGTTCCATGATCGATGAGGGAGGGGTCCTTGCTACCCTTGCAAACCTCAAGGATATCGCGAAGCGCCGGATGCCTGACTGCAGAGGGCTCCAGAAACGTAACGAGCACGTCCTCCGTCCCTGGTCGTATACGGTGCACCACGAGAGGGTCTATGAGAATGAGAGTTCCCCGAATGCACCGGTTGTTTGCGGTTATTACGTCGACGCCTTCCGCATGCTGAACAATCTGAGCCGCGAGATGCTTATGAAACGTCGCGTCTCCCGATCGGCCGCGCCATGACGCCCAATACTCGCCAATAGATAGCTCGCCGCACCAAGGAGTGTGTGCAACGCGCCCGCCTGTGACGTTGGATGCTGACTGAGGCGGTAGCATAGCGGCAAGTTCAGTCAACGCGCCTCGTTTGTTGTTCATCAGTGACCCTTTGTCGGGAACAGAGCTTCGTGAGATGCGCCTCCGGACGAGAAGCCCATATACCGAAGTGACAGGTTAGAACCTCAGGCATCATTGCGTGAAGGGCAAGCCCGCTCTGGGAAAACCGGCGGGTTTCGTGGGCGCTGCTAGAATCCGCGCCGGCAGCCGTTTACTGCATGCCCGTGGCTAAGCCCCCTTGAAATTGTCCTCCGAAGAGGATAATTCAAACATCTGTTGAATTGTTTTCGGATGCGAGAGAATGCCCGTCCACCTCGAGGACGAACGCGCGGTTGAGCTGGCGGAGGTTTTTCGCCTTCTTGGCGACGCCAATCGTCTTCGCATCGTGGTTGTTTGCCTGGACAGTCCGCTTTGCGTTGGCGACATCGCCCATCATGCGGGACTTTCGGCGTCCCTCGTAAGCCATCACCTGCGGCTACTTCGCGCCGCTCGTTTCGTACGCTCGCAGAAGCAAGGCAAGCAGGTCTTTTACGGCGTAGCGGACGACCACGTCCGTTGCGTGATCAACGACATGGTGGCCCACGTCGACAAGCGTCGATCGGGCAGGGAGGACGACGATGGCGGATACTGACTTGGCACGAGGGCTAATCGACCCTGCAGCGGGGTCCGCGACTGGCCGCCGCCGGTTTAAGATCGAAGGACTCGACTGCCAGAACGAGGTTCGTCAGCTGAAGGCAGCTATCGGACCCATCGCCGGTGGGGAAGAAATGCTCGCCTTCGACACAAAAGCCGGTCTGATGGAAGTTACTCTTACCCAGACCGGGCCGACGGACGAGGCAATCATCGCGGCCGTGGCTCGCACGGGAATGCGAGTGGTCTCGCACATGGGTCCTCAAACCGAGCTTCTCTTCGAAATCGACGGTTTGGATTGCCAAAACGAGGTGCGGCAGCTCAAAGCTGCTGTTGGCCCTCTCGTTGGCGGCGATGACAAGCTCGGCTTTGATACCAAGCAAGGCACGATGCGGGTCAGCCCACAGAACCTCGCTACGATCGATGAAATAGAGAAGGCCGTCTCAGCCACCGGCATGCGGGCGACGCTTCGCGGCGGGACGTCGACCAGCGAAGTCGCCAAGGAAGCTCCCCTCACATTCCGAGTGCGAGGTCTCGACTGCCAGAACGAGGTCAGACAGCTCAAGGTGGCCGTTGGTCCGCTGGTTGGCGGAGACGACAAGCTAACCTTCGATACGAAGACCGGCACGATGTGGGTCGCGGCCCAGTCGCAGCCATCAGCGCTCGCAATCTTGAATGCTGTGGCAACGACTGGAATGTCGGCCGAAGTGGTTGCAGAAGAACGCACTGCTAACGATGAGGCAACCGTTCCCTTCTCTGGGGCAGCGGTTTGCAACACATGCTCTGGCGATTCTATCGGCGATCAGGCCCTTACCGCGACCGTTCCCATTTTGCCGGGGCAGGTGGTGTTCAAGGTCCACGGAATGGACTGCGGCGACGAGGTGGCTGCCCTCAAGCGTGAGGTTGGCCCGGTCGTCGGGGGCGAGGACAAGCTCGCATTCGACTTGGTGAATGGGCGTATGTCCGTTTTGGGTCGCGCAGACGCGGTGCCGGTCGAACAGATCGAAAAGGCCGTCCTTCGAACGGGCATGACAGCCGAACTATGGCAAGAAGGCGTGACTTCGGACGCCACACTGGCCGAAGAACGTCGTCGTCGCACGCAAACAATTTTGACCGGCGCCAGCGGCCTCTTTGCCGCAGCCGGTGTGGCGCTGCATGCGGCTTTCGGGGGAGGCCTCGCCGCTGCCGTCGGTGCGGTCGAGACGACTGGCGGCACACCTTTGCCGGCGATCGCCGCCTATGTTCTCGCGATCGCTTTTGCCGTTCGCTACGTAGCTCCGAAAGCCCTGCTATCTGCTCGACGCCTGCGGCCCGACATGAACTTGCTGATGGTCGTGGCAGTGGCCGGCGCTATCGGCATCGGCGAGTGGTTTGAGGCAGCGACCGTTTCGTTCTTCTTCGCACTGGCTTTGGCCCTCGAGGCATGGAGCCTTGGGCGGGCGCGGCGGGCGGTTGCGGCGCTTATGGAACTGGCCCCGACGGTTGCGCGTGTTCGCCAGGCCGATGGCAACGAGGCGGAAGTGCCCGCGGGGGAGGTTGCAGTCGGTGCGCACATCGTGGTGCGTCCCGGTGACAAAATCCCTCTCGACGGACGGGTCATTGCCGGCGAGAGCGAGGTTAACCAAGCCCCGATCACGGGAGAAAGTGTCCCTGTACCCGTCGAGCCCGGCAAGGAAGTATTTGCTGGAACGATCAACGGCGAGGGCGCCCTTGAAATTCAAACGACCAAGGCCGCACAAGACACGACGCTCGCTCGCATCATCCGGATGGTCGGGTCAGCCCAGAGTCGGCGAGCCCCCAGTGAACAATGGGTCGAGCGGTTTGCTCGAATTTATACGCCTGCGGTCATGGTGCTCGCATTGGCGGTATTCTTAGTGCCGCCTCTCGCTTTCGGTGAGGCCTGGGAGCCGTGGTTCTATCGCGCGCTGGTGCTGCTCGTGATCGCTTACCCTTGCGCGCTCGTCATCTCAACCCCAGTGACGATCGTGGCAGCGCTTGCAGGCGCGGCTAAACAGGGCGTGTTGATTAAGGGCGGTGTGCACCTCGAAACTCCGGCCAAGCTGAAGGCGATTGCCATGGACAAGACCGGCACCTTGACCGAGGGCCGGCCCAAGGTCGTCGAGCTCGTCCCACTAGGCAACCACACCGAAGCTCAGTTACTGGAGTTCGCGGCCGCGCTGGAGGCGCGAAGCGAACATCCTCTGGCTCGTGCGATTCTCGACGAAGCGAGAAAGCACGGTGTCAACGTTGTCGCTGCGGATTCCGTCCAGGCGGTGCGCGGCAAGGGCGTGATCGGCCGGATTGGCGGTCGCGAGGCCTGGCTCGGATCGCGAAAGTACCTGGAGGAGCGTGCAACGACCGGCGCAACGACCGAGGTCCTGCTTTCGGCTGACCGAATCGCGGGCGCTGGACGCACCGTCGTTGCGGTAGGCGACGAAAATTCCGTTTGGGGCTTGATAGCGGTCTCGGATGCCATCCGACCTGAAGCCAAGCGCATCGTCGCGGAACTCCATGCAGCAGGCATCGAACGTGTTGTCATGCTCACCGGCGACAATCGTGCGACGGCGGAAGTGATTGCCCGTGAGACCGGTGTGGACGAGGTCCGGGCTGAGCTTCTTCCCGAGGATAAGGTCGCCGCCATCGAGCGGCTCGTCGGACAATTTCACAAGGCGGGTAGCGCCGTCGCGATGATCGGTGATGGCGTCAATGATGCGCCGGCAATGGCCCGCGCCGATCTTGGTATCGCGATGGGGGCGATCGGCTCCGATGCGGCGATTGAGACCGCAGACGTCGCTTTGATGTCGGACGATCTCTCGAAACTGCCTTGGTTGATCCGCCACTCGAAGGCGACACTTGCCATCATTCGGCAAAACATCGGTTTCTCACTCGCGGTGAAGCTGTTGTTCACGGGCTTGACGATCGCTGGCTTCGCATCGCTCTGGGGGGCTATCGCGGCCGACGTTGGCGCATCGCTTCTCGTAGTCCTGAACGGGCTGCGACTGCTCACACGCGGACAACAGCAAAACTCTTAACCGTTTCGCGCACGGGCTTGATCGATGTTCGCGCGCGCAAGGACGTCTAGCGAGGAATACTCATTTGGCGTTGGTTTCCAATATAGGCTTTGCCACGGCCTTCGCCGCCGGGGCGGTATCGTTCCTCTCGCCCTGCGTCCTGCCGCTTGTCCCAGGTTACGTGTCGTACGTTGCGGGTCAGTCCGTTACAAATTCCACGGCGGGTCAGGCGCGATTGCGAACCCTCGGGCTAAGCCTGTGCTTCGTGCTCGGCTTCTCGACGGTATTCGTGCTGCTTGGCCTGGGCGCAAACGCGTTGAACATGCTCTTGAACGCCTACCGATGGGAGGTCAACCTTGCCAGCGGTTTGCTGGTCATTGTCTTCGGATTGTTTACCGCGGGTCTTCTTCGCTTGCCATGGCTTCAGCGTGAATTACGTTGGCATGGAAATCCACCCGGGAGCGGACCGGTTGCAGCCTATCTTCTCGGAATGGCTTTTGCCTTTGGCTGGACGCCCTGCATTGGCCCCGTACTCGGTGCGGTGCTGGCCGTCTCGACGTCCTCGGCCGGTCTGAGCGGGGGTGCTCTCCTCGCCGCGTATTCGCTTGGACTCGGGGTGCCCTTTATTCTAGCGGCGCTCTTCATGGGCGGGTTTGTTGGAAGACTACATACCTTCCGCCGAGCTGGTCGTGCGTTGCAAGTCGTAGCGGGCAGCATCATGGTTGTGATGGGCGCGGCCATGATCACCGGCCATCTCACAATGTTCGCAATCTTCATGCTCGAGACCTTTCCGGCGCTCGGAGCCATCGGATGAGTACCGAACCGATTGCTTCGAAGCGTACACCTGAACCGTCGGTGCACGGGCTGAAATTTTTTGGACTGAGCCTGACGTTGGCGTGGTTCCTCATAGATCAAGCAACCAAGTGGTGGATCCTCGAATACGCCATGAACCCGCCCGAGGCGCTCCGCATCACGCCGTTCTTTAACCTGGTGCTCGGCTGGAACAGGGGCGTCAGCTTTGGAATGTTGAGTGGTCATGAATTGCCACCTTGGACTCTCGCACTCTTTTCGGCGACCATTGCGGCGGCACTCATTGCTTGGCTGTTGCGGACGCGCGACCGACTTACTGTTACTGGTTTGGCGCTGATCATCGGCGGGGCGCTTGGCAATGCGCTTGATCGAGTCAATCACGGGGCCGTGACCGATTTTCTCGATTTCCACTTGGCGGACTGGCATTGGCCAGCATTTAACATGGCGGATGTAGGCGTGGTCTGTGGTGCCGCGTTGCTGATATTGGACAGCTTTGTTCGCCAAGATCGTGACGCGACCTAAGGCATACCTCACGAAAGGCGCACCGGAGCCGCACCAATTCGCGAACCAGGATCGGAGCCGATCGGTGAAAGACGACTTCTGGCTGTGGCGCCGGTAGGTGTGTGCACGGACTGCTGCTCAACTGTAGCCGGCGTCGCAGGCACTACGACATCGGACGATGACGGCTGGTTGGTGGCCGATCGGTCGAGATCACCTCGGACCTGCTTCTGAGGCTGAGTTGCTGGTGACCGTGGACTTGCAATGGGGTGCGAGGCAGAAGATTCAATAAGAATCTCGCGGGGCTCCGCCGCCAATGCGTCAGGCCGGTTGATGTAACCCAGGGATCGTCGCGTTTTTTCGTCCACGTCCGGCGACGGGCCAGTACTAGCTGCCAAGGCTAGTTTCTTCAGCTAGGGGTGGCCGCCGCCATCCTGATAAACGAGACGAATGGCGGGAGTCCCCTTCGCAATCAGGGCAGCGACATCCCCTTCGTCCCGCGAAGCCTTGCGGAAATATCCGCCACGAACGTCAGATCGGTACCAAACGCATATCGGCCACCCGAGACCGTCCACGTCGGCTCCTGTCCGGTAACTTCGAAAATATCGGAGCCTTCCTTCAGGCGAAAGCGTTGGGGTATCCAATATTGAAAGACAGAAAGAAACTTGATCTCGGGTTCATCGCAGCGGCAGTCGCGTCATAGAAGCCTTCCGGAGCTTGACGATCGCCTTCGCGAACCTTCGGACCGAGTTGTCCCGACCACCGGCACATCGGGCCACGAAAGCTGAAGTCATGAACGATTACTTGAAACGGTGCCCTCAACCGGCGCGATGCTCTTGTATGGGCTCGCTTTTGTTGCACGCAACGGATGCATAGGCCGTTAACTTGACATCAGCCCGGTTCTGGTTGATTCAAACATTCATTGGAACGTATATATGGCAAGATCCAGTCTTGACGAAGACCAGGCGACTGAACTCGCAGAGATATTTCGCGTGCTCGGGGATCCGAACCGCTTGCGGATCGCGGTCATCTGTCTCGGGGAGCCGCTATGCGTGACGGACATTGCCGAGTGCGTCGGGCTCTCCGCGGCATTGGTAAGTCATCACTTGCGACTTCTGAAGGCTGCCCGGTTCGTGCAGGCCAAGCGGCGAGGCAAGCAGGTTTTCTATGGGACGCTTGACGATCGCGTGCGGTGCGTGATCTGGGACATGGTCGGCCACGTAGGCGGCGATACCTCCGCTTTAGAGAAACAGGACAACGAACGTCAAACTCGCCGAAGAAAGAAATGACGTCTGTCAGTTGCAGTTCAACGGCGATGTCATGCACGGTGCTGCGACCACGGCTGCGGGTTCGACCAACGCACAGTTAAGGGACGGATATAGGGGAGGGACTATCCTTGCCCAAGCAAAGCTCCGCGCGCGCGAACCATAACGACGAGCCGGTCACACACGAGCGGTGTGACATGCCGATAACTCGCCGTCCATCATTCATGCGTTCCATGCGAGCGCGCTTCACATCAATGCGAACTTGCTCGGTCGCAACAACACCAACACCGGCGTCAATAACATCCAGTACACCGCCCAGTTCGGCAATGGTGTGTTGGCCAGGACTGCGAGCCTATGAAATGAGACGCGCATCAGGTCGATCGCAAACCAGCGTGTGGGCCCTTACCCGACCGAGCAAGCATTGACCGCGATCGGCACAGCGCCAGCAGCGCTGCGCAGAGCTGACTCACTTCCACGAATTTCGTCCTCGATCTGAATGGTTACGTGATCGATCTTGAATCGCTCCTTCAGCATGGCTTAGGCTCGTTTCAGCACTGGGGCTGCGTCCTTCATGTCCGTCACGACCAGATGTTCGCTTAGTGAATCCACGCCGGATGAGATCGTCCAGACGTGCAGATCGTGCACGCCGGTAACGGCCGGGATTTACAGCAACGCCTTCTGCAACTCAGGCAAATCGATTTCGGTCGGCGCGCCTTCCATCAGGATATGGACGGCCTGACTCAAGAGCTTCCAGGTGCGCGGGACGATGAAGAGTCCAGTGCCGGCCCCGATGATCTGATAGGTCGGCGTCCAGCCTGCGTACATGATGCAGGGCCGCCGCGATCACAGCGAACCGAGCATGTCGCTGAGTACCTGGAAATAGGCCCCTGGACGTTGTTGAGGCTTTCTGACGAGCCCGCCGCAAGCAGCTTCATGCTGATCAGGTTGACGATCAGGCCGACGGCGGCGACAGAAGTCGTTTGTAGGGCTTAAAGGATGTAGATCGTGAGCAGCAAAAGCACCACTGCGTTCATCAATGCAGCGAGGATCTCGGTACGCAGATAACCGTAAGTTTCTTTGCGGCGTTGGGGCCCTTTTGCGCGAAATGGATGGCAAGCAGGGCGAGCGCCAAGCCGCCGGCGTCCGTCGCCATATGCGCCGCATCGGCGATCAAAGCGAGGCTGCCGGTCACGATACCACCTA
Source organism: Afipia sp. (assembly GCA_017474385.1). Classification (GTDB taxonomy): domain Bacteria; phylum Pseudomonadota; class Alphaproteobacteria; order Rhizobiales; family Xanthobacteraceae; genus Afipia. The sequence continues at coordinate 127,396 of JAFVHU010000114.1, forward strand.
CGATTTCGGCCCATGTAAGGTTAAGGTCAGCGCCAGCGCCGAATAGAGCGCCATGCGGTGGCGACCCGCCGCCGACGGGATGATGTCTCCGTGTGAATGGCCTGCGCCTATGGAACCTCGCCTCGCATTGCTTGAAGGTTGCGGCATGTGTCCGACCGGTGACAGCTAAATTGATTCTCTAATTATTCAACGTCATTTTGAACTAGGCTTCCGCAGTTCAGCGGACAATGTAATAGTATTTCCAAACAAGGTTTGCTAACTCTGGCCCAATGAGACGTCAGGTTTGTCAAAGATTGCTGAGACCGCAAGCGCCGCGCCTTCGCGGGGTGTTCATGATGCTCTTTATGCTTGTTTATGTATTCATTGGTCTGGCCCACGCCACCGCGCATGTGAATGAAGCGATCATGCAGGTAAATGAAGCAATACCGGCAACAGTCTCACTCGAAGCGAGTGGGGCGGCGACGGATGGGTCTGACGACGCCGACTCCAAAAAATCATCCGGGGGCGATGAGTACTGCCAGGTCTATGCACCGGGCGTGATGCCGGTTTCGGCGTTCGTTGGCATCCCCCCAGCCGAGCCGGTCGATCTGCTCCTCGTGACACCTGCGTGCCACGCTGAGGACGTTTTTGGGCTTGATCCGCCGCCCCCCAGGCATCTGACCTGAGTACCCTAGTCACGCGCCGATAGTCCGCGCGTCGTTTTTCCTGCTTTCAGGTTGGTATAATGTATTTGGTCGGAATGGCTCTGCGCCTGATATGCGCATTGCTTGTCATAACAATCCCAGTTGAGGCTGCCGAAAACGCAACGCGTGCGATCTCGTTGCCGCAGGCGCTGCAGCGTGCGCTTGCGGCAAATCCGCGCCTGACCGCCGCCGAGCGAGACATCGGCATTGCCGGTGGCTTGCGAATCCAGGCCGGAGTGCTGCCCAATCCGGAAGTTTCCTTCGAACTCGACAATGTATTGGGCTCGGGACCCTACAAGGGTTCCCGCTCGGCCGAGACCAACTTGCAACTCAGCCAACTCGTGGAATTGGGAGGCAAGCGGGAGGCGCGCATCGCTGCCGGCGAGGCCGGCATCGGCGCCGCCGTCTGGCAACGCCGCGCAACGCGGCTGGAAGTTCTGTCTGAGACCGCGATCGCATTTATCACGATTATCAGCGCGCAACGCCGTATCGAGATTTTCGACGAGCAGATCGCAAGCTTCGACCAGCTCATTCCATTGTTGCAACGGCGCGTCCAGGAGGGTGCTTCATCGCCGGCTGAGACGCTGAGAGCGCAGGTTGCCGCCGACCTTTTCCGCGTCGAGCGCGAACGGGCCAGGACTCAATTGGCCCTCGCGCGCCGTGATCTCGCAATACTCATGGGCGACAGCAGCGCCCGATTCGGTAATGCAGTCGGTCGGCTCACCAATATTGGCCAGCCGCCATCCTTCCAAAGCATTGTCCAGGCCATCGAAGCCAATCCGCAGCTGCTGCGCTGGACCGCTGTAACCGCACAGCGCAATGCCGAACTCCTCATCGCCCGCCTGAAGGCGATTCCCGATCCGCGAATTTCTGCCGGCTGGCGCCACTTCCAGGACACCAATGACAATGCTGTACGGCTCGGCGTTTCGATTCCCATTCCGGTTTTCGATCAGAACACCGGCAACATCATCGCCGCCCAGGAGACACTCGCGAAGACCGACGCGGAACGGGCTATCAACAAGCTCGTCCTGATCAGCATTGTGGGCCGGGCTTACGACACGATCACCGGGGCCTTGGCCGAAATCAAGCTGCTGCGGTCATCGATCATCCCGAACGCGCGCAGTGCTTCCGAGACGATTCAGAGCGGCTATTTGCAGGGCCGGTTCACCTTGCTCGAATTGCTCGATGTTAAAGGTTCGGTCTTGCAAGCGCTGCTTCGCGAACAGGAAGCCCTGCAGAATTTCCATATTGCCATCGCGACGATCGAAGGTCTCGTCGGTAATCCATTTACGCTCACTCGCGAGACCTCAAGATGATCAAGCGATCTGTCAAATACCTGGTTTTCGTGTTGGTCGCGGCCGGGCTCGTCTACGGCGGCTACCAAATAATGAATACGCCAGCGAATTCGAAGAAGACGCCGACCGAAAAAGTCGAGAAGGAAGAGCACGCGGAAGGTGGTGTCGAAATGAGTGACGCCAAAGTTGCGGCAGTGGGCATCGAGATCGCAAAGGCCGCACCCGGAGTGCTACGGGACAGCCTGCTGTTGAACGGCATCGTCCAGCCCAACCAGGAATCTCTGGTACAGGTAACGCCCCGCTTTCCGGGAATTGTGCGCGAAGTCCGCAAGCGGATCGGCGACCGAGTCCAAAAGGGAGAGGTTCTTGCGATCGTCGAAAGCAACCAGAGCCTGACGCCCTACGAATTGAAGGCGTCGCTTGCCGGAACGGTGATCGACCGTCAGACGACTTTGGGAGAGTTCGTATCCGAACAGAAGTCGGCATTCGTGATCGCGGACCTTTCCACGGTCTGGGTGGACTTTTCCGTGTACCGCCGCGATTTGAAACGCGTGAGCATCGGCGACCAGATTCTCATCGATCCTGCCGACGGCGGACCGCCGATCGAGGCAAAGATCTCATACCTCTCGCCGGTCGGCAGTAGCGACACCCAAAGCGCATTGGCGCGAGCGATCGTGCCGAACGCCGAGCAGCGTTTGCGGCCTGGCCTCTTCATTACCGGCCGGCTGGCGTTGTCCGCGAAGAAGGTCGGCGTTGTGGTGAAGTCGTCGGCACTCCAGTCCATCGAGAATCGGACGGTCGTCTTTGTGCGTAACGGTGAGAAGTTCGAGGCCCGCGACGTCGAGGTAGGCGATCGCGATCCGGAGCTTGTCGAAATTGTTTTTGGTCTTCTGGAAGGCGATTTGTACGCCGCGCAAAACAGTTTCATCGTCAAGGCGGAGATGGCGAAAGGATCGGCCGAACATGAGCATTGATGGCGACATGATTCTGGTGACCGCTCTCATCAGACCGCACATGGAGGGGCACGTGGTGCGGGCGCTTCACGAGTTGCCCGACTTTCCGGGTTTTACGCTCACTGACGTACGAGGGCAGGGACGCGGCCGCGGACAGGGCGGACACTACGTCTCCAGCGAAACCGACTTGACCTATCACCGGTTCCTCGAACTGCGATTGGTCTGCCGGACCGAACTCGTCGGCCCCATTTGCGATCGCATCGCGGCGGCGGCGTGGACCGGCCGAAAAGGCGACGGTGTGGTGTTCACGACGCCGGTCTACTCCTTCGCGCGCATCAGGGAAATCGGACGCGTTTCGGAGAAGCACGATGATTAACGGCATCCTTGCGTTCTCCATCCGCCAGCGCTGGCTGGTGATGATCGGCGTTCTCGTTGTGGCCGCGTTTGGCGCCTGGAATTTTACACGGCTGCCGATCGACGCCGTTCCCGACATCACCAATGTGCAGGTTCAGATCAATACCCGCGCTCCTGGCTATTCACCGCTTGAGGTCGAGCAGCGCATAACCTTCCCGATCGAAACCAGCATGGGCGGGCTGCCGAACCTTCAAAACACCCGATCGCTGTCGCGTTACGGTTTGAGCCAGGTGACCGTTGTCTTCAAGGACGGCACCGACATCTATTTCGCCCGGCAGTTGGTCAACGAGCGCATTCAGCAGGTCAAGGACCGGCTTCCGGCCGGCATCGAAACGGCGATGGGTCCGGTCTCAACGGGATTGGGCGAGATCTACCTTTTCACGGTTGAGGCAAAGCCAGAGGCGCGCAAGGCCGGTGGCGAGCAATATAGTCCGACCGATCTACGCACGATCCAGGACTGGATCATCAAGCCGCAACTGAGGAACGTTCCCGGCGTCATTGAGGTCAACACCATCGGAGGATTTGAAAAGCAGTTTCACGTGCTGCCGGACCCGACGCAATTGATGGCCTACAAGCTGAGCTTCCGCGAGGTGATGACGGCACTTGCTGCTAACAACGCCAACGTCGGTGCGGGCTATATCGAACGCAACGGCGAGCAGTATCTTGTGCGAACGCCCGGCCAGGTCGCCAATATCGACGAAATCAAGGACGTCGTCATCGGCTCGCGCAACGGCGTTCCGGTTCGCATCGCCGACGTGGCCGACGTCCGGGAAGGGCAAGACCTGCGGACCGGTGCTGCTACCCATAACGGAAAGGAGGTCGTGCTCGGGACGGCCATGCTGCTGATTGGCGAGAACAGCCGCGCGGTGGCACAACGCGTTGCAACAAAGCTCAACGAAATTGGACGGTCCCTGCCAGACGGCGTTATCGCACGGGCCATCTACGACAGAACCCACCTGGTCGAAGCGACCATTGCGACAGTCGAAAAGAACCTCATCGAAGGTGCGCTTCTCGTTATCATCATCCTGTTTTTAATCCTGGGAAACTTCAAAGCGGCTATCGCGACGGCCTTTGTCATCCCGCTCTCGATGCTTTTCACTATCACTGGAATGTTCGAAAACAAGGTCAGCGCCAACCTCATGAGCCTGGGCGCGATCGATTTCGGCATCATCATCGACGGCGCAGTCATCATCGTCGAGAACTGCTTGCGCTTGCTTGCGGCCGAGCAGCATCGTTTGGGCCGCATTCTAAGCCGTGAAGAGCGATTCGAGACTATCCTGGCTGGATCCAAAGAAGTGATCGGTCCCAGTCTCTTCGGCACGTTGATCATCGCCGTTGTCTATCTGCCAATCCTGACGCTCACAGGTGTCGAGGGCAAGATGTTCACGCCGATGGCGCTGACTGTGCTGATGGCGCTCCTTGGCGCCAGCATTCTTTCGATGACGTTCGTTCCGGCCGCCGTCGCCATACTTGTGACGGGCCGTGTTTCAGAACATGAAAACTGGTTCATGCGCGGTGCGCGTCGCATCTACGTTCCCCTGCTTTCGAGGTCGATCCAGGCTCGCCGCACGGTCGCATTCGTAGCGGCGCTTCTTATCGTAATCAGCGGCTTCGCAGCGTCCCGCATGGGCGGTGAATTCATTCCAAGTCTCGACGAGGGAGACGTCGCGCTACAGGCGTTGCGCATTCCGGGAACGAGCCTGACGCAATCGCTTGCGATGCAGCAGATGCTTGAGAAGCGCTTGCTAAAAATTCCTGAAGTCAAGGAGGTATTCGCGCGCACCGGTACGGCTGAGGTGGCCACGGATCCGATGCCGCCGTCGATTTCGGACGGTTATGTGATGCTGAAGCCGCGCGATCAGTGGCCAGATCCGAAAAAAACCAAGTCGAGCATCGTCAAGGACATCGAGAAGGCCTCAGAGGAAATCGCGGGCAGCAGCTACGAACTCTCCCAGCCAATCCAACTGCGCTTCAACGAACTGATCTCGGGCGTCCGCAGCGACGTCGGCGTAAAGATCTTCGGCGATGATCTTGACGTTCTGGCGCAGGTCGCGGGCCAGGTGCAAACCGTTCTGCAAACGATCGAGGGCGCGGCGGATGTCAAAACCGAGCAAGTGTCGGGATTACCGGTTCTCACAGTCAAGCTCAACCGGCAGGCGCTGTCGCGCTACGGCATCAGCGTCGGCGATGTTCAGAACCTGGTCGAAATCGCGGTGGGCGGTAAGGGCGCCGGGCTTGTGTTCGAGGGCGACCGACGCTTCGAGATCGTCGTCCGGCTTCCCGAGCACCTTCGCTCCAACGTCGAGGCCATCAGATCGCTGCCGATACCGCTGCCGCCCATCGAGAATCAAGCCAAAACCATGCCCGCGTTGTGGGGCAACTCTCCGCTTGCGCAAATCCGATACGCTCCACTTTCCGAGCTTGCTCAAGTCGACGTCGCGCCGGGTCCAAATCAGATCAGCCGTGAAGATGGCAAACGGCGCATCGTGGTCTCCGCGAACGTGCGTGGACGAGATCTGGGTTCGTTCGTCGGTGATGCGCAGCGGCAAATCGCGGAGAAAGTGAAGCTGCCGGCAGGCTACTGGATAGGGTGGGGTGGTCAATTCGAGCAGCTCGTTTCCGCGACAAAACGGCTGACCATCGTCGTGCCGATCGCGCTGCTGTTGATCTTCCTCCTGCTGTTCATCAGTCTGGGCTCGGCGGCGGATGCACTGCTGGTGTTCAGCGGGGTTCCGCTCGCGCTGACCGGTGGAATTCTGGCGCTGCTGTTGCGCGGGATCCCGCTGTCGATTAGCGCGGGCATCGGGTTTATCGCCCTGTCCGGTGTCGCTGTGCTGAATGGCCTGGTGATCATTACCTTCATCGAAAAGCTGCGCAGGGAAGGGCAGTCTATCATCGACGCAGTTCGTGAGGGGGCGCTTACAAGATTGCGGCCCGTGCTGATGACGGCACTCGTTGCCTCGCTGGGCTTCGTGCCGATGGCGATTGCCACCGGCGCCGGCGCAGAAGTTCAAAGGCCGCTCGCGACCGTGGTTATCGGCGGAATTATTTCATCGACATTGCTCACGCTTCTCGTCCTGCCGGCACTTTATGTCCTGTTCCGGCGCGAGAACGGTGAGAGGGACGAACAGCCTCAATCCACATCCAACGGAGTCACGACATGAAGTACATAGTCATTCTTGTTCTTTCGCTTATCTGGTCGGCGCCTTCGTTCGCGCAGCATGCCCACGGCAGCGAAAAGGGGCCGAACGGCGGTCCAATGGAGGACGTCGCTGGCATCGACGCTGAACTGGTGACCTCCGGCAACACCATCACGATCAATGTGTTCGATCCCGGCAATCACAAGCCGGTTTCCACGAAAGGCTTTAGCGGTGCCGTTCTTGTGGCGGGTGCCGGTGCTCGCGAGACCGTCACCCTTGAGCCCTCCGGTGAGAACGCTTTGAAAGGAAATTCAAAAAACGCAATCGGCGCGGGCGCGACGATCACACTGACAATCAAGACGGCCGAGGGCAAATCCGGCCAGGCCAAGTTCGGGAAGTGAGGGACTAATGTACAGGACGGTTGGACGTTGAATGGACATCGAACAGTGTGCCAGCGTTCCGATTGCGACACAGGCCCGCATTCGGTACCGACATAGCGATCGAGACCGCCGATGCCGCCGTGCCTCACGGACGGGTGGCCGTGTCGCGGCCATGGTCGGCCTGTCGAAGCGGACGATGGCCAACATCCGGCAGAACATCGCCATTGTGCTTGGCCTGAAAGCCGTCCTCCTCGTCGACCAACTTGCGCCCTGCCATTCTCGCCGACACCGACTCAACCGTCCTGGTGACGATAATGCGCTTCGCTTGCTCGCAGTGCCCAGAACCTGACGGAGATCTCAGTTCGCCCACCTAGTCGACATCTGCATCGATCAAAGGAGACCGGCATGGGGTTCAACCAATATCACCAACAGCCGATGGGCTTTCGGAGGAAGTGCGAACGTTCGCCCGCATGATCGCGTCACGGGCCTATTCCTGGAGGCATTCGATGAGATTGTCGTTCCAAATTCTGATGGCGGGTATACTATTGCTATTGGCGTCTGCACTTCCGTTCGGAGAGGCAGGGGCGCGCAGCGGTTTTGCCACGGAGCGTCCGTGGGCAGCCGAGCATATCGAAGGACTTCCGCCCGACATCCGCCGCGAGGTCATCGGGCGAGCACGTGCATGCGGCAACAAGCCCGCGGCAGCCCACTATTTTTCAGTCTCGATCCAGGCTGGAGGAACCCGTTTCGTTTCGCTGCATTTCGAAGACTTCGCATGCATGAATCGGGCGGCCGTGTGTGACGACGGTCTGTGTCTGCACCGACTGTACCTAAATTCGCACGGTCGTCAGCGTCTGGTCTTTAGCACGCGAGCGCGCGACCTGAGGATGTTCAACGACGGCAATACCGTCGGGTTCGAGGTGATGGGCGGTCCGTCGGCGGGACTTTACCGATGGCAAGGCCGCCGGTTCGTGCGGTCGGCCGGTTTCACGGAGAGATGAAGGAACTATGGCATCGTCGATCATCGTGCATCTGATCTTATCAGCACCAAATGCATTTGAGCGCCAATAATACGTCGCATCGATATCGTTGAGCGAGATATCGGCGCTTCTTGGAACGTTGAGTGCGACGTGTCCGGTCTGCAACAACAGGATACTGCGCTGGCGCGTAGGCGCGTTCCACTGCCTGTTAGGACCGGATGGGATCAGTTGACCGCACCCTCCCGGAACAGCGTCTCGATCAGCGGACATTCCGGCAACGTGCCGTCAGCGCATCGCGCAACCACCTCCTGGAGCACCCGCTCCATGCGCCTGAGATCGGCGATCTTTGCTCGCACGTCATCGAGATGCGCGGCAGCGACCGCATGCGCCTCGGCGCAAGGCTGGTCGCGTTCGTCGACGAGGCGCAACAGTTAGCGGATTTCATCAAGGGAGAAGCCGAGTTCCCGCGCACGCCAAACGAAGCGAAGGCGCCGCTCATGCGCCGTGTCGTAGCTGCGATAGCCGCTCGTCGTGCGCGGCGTCCGATCGCTGGCCACAAAGCTCGCCTTGACTCGTTGGCATTCCCGCCGGCAAGATCATCATCGCGACCGGCGCGCGGCCGGCGGTGCCCGCCATCCTTGGCATCGAGGCCGTACCGTATCTCATCAGCACGACCGCGCTCCGGCTTCATCAAACACCTAATCTCGGTGTCCATCAAACCGGCAGCAGCTCACTCGGGGGCTTCCCAATGTCGGGTTACTTCGGCACTCAAACGCTGCAGCGCCTTCAGGCTCAGGCAGAGGTAAGCGCCGAGTTCATCAATGTGACACTTGGTGCGTGCACTGCCATGCCCTTATTGTTGGGACAGAATCCACTTCACCAGAGCTTCGGCCTCCTCTGGCGAAACGCCCGGTTGAGGAGGCATCGGTAGCTGACCCCAACTGCCGCCGCCGCCCTTCACGATCTTTTCGCTCAAGACCTTGATCGCGGATTCATCCTTGCCATAGCGCTCGGCCACGGCCTTGTAGGGCGGACCGATCATCTTCCGTTCGACAGAATGGCAGGCTACGCAGTTCTTGCTCTTGGCCAACTCGGCGCTTGCGAAAGCGGCCGACGATGTCAGAAGCGCGGCGAAAGAGGCTGCGGCGAGTTGGCGAAAGTCAACCATGGAGCTGGATTCCCGTCATGCGCGATCCGCGTCGGACGGTATCGCAGAACAGTGGTCGAAACAAAGCGAACAACACCGCACGATCATCATCGGCTCTCCGGTTAAATGGCCAAGCACGCAACGAAAGCAGCTGCGAATGCTGATCGCGCAATGCCGACGGACGCGGTCGAGCCGCGCCCGCAGAGGTCAGCCGCACCGCCGCAGCGGCAGGCGCGGCTGCTGATCGAGCTCAAATGGGCTTGAGCTGGTAGATGTCGCCCTGATCGGTGGCGACGTACATGCTGCCGTCCGGCGCCTGCACGACGGAGCGGAAGCGTCCGGCCGGCATCGGCAGGGACACCGTGGTGCGAGTGGCGGACGAGCCGTCGGCCGTGATGTTCAGCACGTCGAGGCGGTTACCGACCGGTGTTCCGTGGATGCCGATACCCATAAAGGTCACGACCATCCGGCCGTTCCAGTCCTTCCACTGCGGGCCGTTCAGGAACGTGCACGAAGACATGCCTTGCGAAAGCGTGTCGTTGTTCCAGGCCGGCTTCATGGCGTTGGGATAGGTCTTGGTGTCGGTCATCGGCATGAATGCCGACCGCTCCTTCGGATCCACCGCACCCATCTGGTTCGGCGAGTATCCGCAATACGCGTCGGGGCAGTCGCCTCGCCCGGCGATATTCGGGCGCGGATCCCACCCGCCGTTACCGCCGGCCGTGAGCGCCGTCACCTCGTCGCTATGCCAGGGGCCATTCTCCGCCGTGTAGGGCTGGTTCGTGCCGGGGCGGAAACAGATGCCCTGCGGGTTGCGATGTCCGTAGGTGAAGACGCGCGCATCGAAGCCCTGTGGCGGATTGTTGCCGGCCGCGGCCTTGCCGTCCCGGTCGATGCGCAGCACCTTGCCGCCCATACGGGTCGGGCTTTGCGGCACCTCGCCGTTATGGGTGTCGCCCGTCGTCACGTACAGGAAGCCGTCCGCGGGACCGAAGCGGAGGCGCCCGCCGTTATGAGCGCCAGGATCGCCGAAGGGATGGTTGCTGGGCGCCGGCTTGTAGGCGATGTCGGTGACGATGTCCTGCCGGTTCGAGACCTTGGTCAGATCGGGACTGACCGCCAGCCGCAGCACCCGATTGGTTCCTGGCGCGGTGATGCTCGACGCCGAGAACACGTAGATGTAGCGGTTGGTAGCGAAGTCGGGGTCGATTGCCACGCCGCTCATACCGGCCTGACCGCTGCAGAAGAGGTCGGATGCGGTGTCAGGATAGCCCTTGGAATCCTTCATGCCGAGCAGGGCGTTGATAGTGCCGGACGGTGACCGGACCGATAGTCCACGGCACTTCTCGGTGAAGAACATCGTACCGTCGGGGAGAAAGGCCATGTCCCACGTCAGGTCACGTCCGGTCATCACGGCGGTGCTGGCGAGTCCGGGAGTTCCGCTTGGGCTTTGGGCCGCCGCCGAGCCGGACAGGGCGAATGAGGACAATAGCGCGCAGGGCAATACGAAGCAGATACGTCGAGTCATCGATGTCTCCTCCGATTTTGTAAGTTTCACTCCCTAAAAGGGCCGGGATTCACCGGCCCCGAGCCGAAGCATTGTTTGGCAGATCGATTGTTATGCGACGCCCAAGCTTGTGCGACATCGCTTCTCACCGAATGGCAGGCACCAATTGCCTGAACAAGACGCCTGCGCCTCTGGGTCAACGGTGATCGCGGGTCAATATTGGTGATGGCGAGAAGGCTTGGCAAGAGGACAGCCAACCGGTTGCAGCGCGAGATGCCGTTGTCCGAGCGCGCATCATTGATCGCGCGCAGGGCAGATGATTACATCGGCGGCGCTGGGGCGCGGCTTGCCATGCCCATTCGAGAAGGAAATCCGACACGCAGTCATTGATTTGAAAATGTTGGCCGATCAACGGCCAATACATCAGGGAGGAGACGACTATGACCGAGTTTACGCCGGATCGACGATCTCTGCTCAAAGGAAGCGCCGCGGCATTGGCTGCTGCGGCGACCATGTCAGCCGACCAGATGCTCGGCTACGCCAAGGCCTGGGCGCAGACCGCCCAATGGAAGCCGGAAGCCGGCGCCACCATCAACATGTTGCGATGGAAACGTTTCGTGGAGGCCGAGGATGTCGCCTTCATGAAAATCGTCGACGCCTTCCAGAAGGCGACCGGCGTCAAGATCAACATCTCCAATGAGTCGTTCGACGACATTCAGCCCAAGGCCTCGGTCGCGGCCAATACCGGGCAGGGTCTCGACATGGTGTGGGGCCTCTATTCGCTGCCGCATCTGTTTCCCGAAAAGTGCGTCGACGTCACCGACGTCGCCGAGTATCTCGGCAAGAAGTACGGCGGCTGGGCGCCATCCGGCGTGGCGTATGGCAAGCGCGGCAACAAGTGGCTCGGCATTCCGGTGGCCGCGAGCGGCGGCCTTGTGAACTATCGCGTCGCCGCCATGCAGAAGTGCGGCTTCAAGGAATTCCCGAAAGACCTCGCCGGATTCCGCGAGCTGATCAAGGGCCTCAAGCAAAACGGGACGCCTGCGGGCATGGCGCTTGGCCATGCGACGGGCGACGCCAACGGATGGCTTGCCTGGGCGTTGTGGGCGCACAATGCCTACACCGTCGACAAGGACAACAAGGTGACGATCAACTCGCCGGAGACGGCGAAGGCGCTGGAATACGTCAAGTCGCTCTACGAGAACTTCATTCCCGGCACGATCTCCTGGAACGACAGCTCCAACAACAAGGCGTTTCTGGCCGGCCAGCTTCATCTCACCACCAACGGCATTTCGATCTATGTCGCGGCGAAGAAAGAGAACCCTGCGATCGCAGCGGACATGGATCACGCGCATCTGCCGGTCGGGATCAGCGGCCAGGTGCGGGAGCAGCATCTCGGCTTCCCGATCCTGATCTTCAACTTCACCAAGTATCCGCAGGCCTGCAAGGCCTTCACGGCCTTTTTGATGGAGGGCCCCCAGTTCAATCCATGGATCGAGGCGGCGCAGGGATATCTGTCGCACTTCCTGCTCGCCTATGATGCGAATCCGATCTGGACGGTCGATCCCAAGAACACGCCATATCGCGATGTCGCCAAGCTGGCATCGACACCGGCCGGTCGTGGTACCTTGAATGAAAGTGCTGCGGCGGCGATCGCCGATTTCGTCGTGGTCGATATGTTTGCGAACTATTGCTCCGGCCGTGAAGACATCAAGGGCGCGATGGCGTCGGCGGAGCGCCAGTTCAAGCGGATTTATCGGACCTGATGGACGGCTGATGGTTCCCGCGCGCGGCGATCAAATTGTCGCGCGCGGAAAACCGTCATTGCGAGCCGGGCGAAGCAATCCAGATCGGAAGCTGGATTGCTTCGTCGCGATGCTCCTCGCAATGACGTCGTAGCCGGGCAGCTGCCCATAAAAAAGCCAGCTACATAATCATTTCGACTCATTCGTCAGGCACACTAGACTGACCATCCTGGCTGGCAGATCGCCGCCGGCCCCCGCGCGCTGTCTGCGCCCGCTGTTACTGCCGGGAGCGGCCCCGCGGAAAACTCGCAATCGATGAGGACATGATGCTCACGTCGCAGCAGTTGAAGGAATTATTCCCAGAGGAAAGTGCTTTGAAGGATTGCGGTGTGCCGCCGCCGGTTCATCAGCGCGAGACCCTTGTGAACGGAGAACTGAGGCCGTGGACCGGGCCGGTGGAGATCGTGCGTTCGGCCATCTGCGTGCGCAAGCCCGACGGTTCGCTGGAGCAGGTTGAACTCGGCAGCTATCCCGTCGGGGGCATTCCGGAGGCAAAGGTTGCGCTGGATGCGGCGGTCGCCGCTTATGACAGCGGGCGCGGCGAATGGCCGACGATGACGGTCGCGCAGCGCATCGCCTGCATGCAGGATTTCACCAAGCAGATGATGGCGCGCCGCGAGCAGATCGTGAACCTCATCATGTGGGAGATCGGCAAGACGCTGCCGGATTCCCAGAAGGAGTTTGATCGCACGGTTGAATACATGAAGGCGACGATCGAGGCGCTGAAGCATCTCGATAACGACAACTCGCGTTTCACCATTGTCGAAGGTACCATCGGCCAGATCCGCCGCACGCCGCTTGGCGTCGTGCTCTGCATGGGGCCGTACAACTATCCGCTCAACGAAACGTTCGCGACGCTGATCCCGGCACTCATCATGGGCAACACCATGGTGTTCAAGCCGCCGAAGTTCGGCGTGCTGCTGTTTCAGCCGTTGCTCGAAGCGTTCCGCAGTGCGTTCCCGAAGGGTGTCATCAACACGGTGTACGGCAAGGGCTCGGAGGTCGTGCCGATGCTGCTTGAGTCCGGCAAGGTCAATGTGCTGACGCTGATCGGCTCGAGCCGTGTGGCCGACCACCTCAAGAAGATGCATCCCAAGGTCAACCGGCTGCGCGCCATTCTCGGCCTCGATGCCAAGAACGCGGCCATCGTGCTGCCGGATGCGAATGTCGAACTCGCGGTGAAGGAGTGCCTGCTCGGATCGCTCTCCTTCAACGGTCAGCGCTGCACGGCGCTCAAGATGCTGATCGTCCATCGCTCGATCGTCGATAAGTTTCTCGCACGCTTTACCGAGGAACTCGCCAGGCTGAAGGCCGGCATGCCGTGGGACAAGGGTGTCACGCTCACGCCGTTGCCGGAGCTTGGCAAGGTCGAGCATATGACGCGGCTGGTTGCCGATGCCACGGAGAAGGGCGCCAAGGTCATCAACGAAGGCGGCGGCGCGAGCAGCGGCACGCTGTTCTATCCCGCGGTGGTCTATCCCGTGAAGGAAGGCATGCTGCTGTACCGCGAGGAGCAGTTCGGACCGATCGTTCCGGTGATGGCGTTCGACGACATCGATACAGCGCTCGACTACGTCATCACCTCAGAGCACGGCCAGCAGGTCTCGATTTTTAGCGAAGATGCGGAAACCATCGGGCGGCTGGTCGACCCGTTGGTCAATCAGGTCTGCCGGGTGAACATCAATTGCCAGTGTCAGCGCGGGCCGGATGTGTTCCCGTTCACCGGCCGCAAGGATTCGGCGGAAGGCACGCTCTCGGTCACCGACGCGCTGCGCTCGTTCTCGATCCGCTCGATGATCGCAGCCAAGCAGACCGACGATTCCAAACGGCTGCTCGACGACATCGTGCGCGATCACAAGTCGAACTTCATAAATACTGGGTTCATTTTGTAATTGATACAAAACTCACGGACGGAGCGTGTGCCCCGGACGTGAGTTTTCATCTCGCTATGTGATGCGCTGTCTCTGTCTGGGCATGATCTGTTCCGAAAACCGGTTCCCACTTTTCGGGATCATGCCCTGGGTAACGAATTCTCAACCAATTCGTGGTTACCAAATAGTAAACCCATTCGGAGTTAGCGCTCATGACCGATCACACAGCCGACGGCGAGATCAAGGAGTCCGGCACTCACAGCGCAGCATCGCTGGTGCCGGATACCGGCGATATGGTTCAGCATGAGGCAAAGGCACCAGACGCGCCACAGGAAAGCGCACCGGCACAGGTTGCCAAACAACCTTCCAAGGAAATCACCTTGCAGCGCCTGACGTCGCACAGCTCCTGGGAAGATATTGTCAATGAAAGCGCCGCGCGCGAGCAGCAGTTTAATGCCGCGCCTGCCACAGGCCGCCGTCTCTCGATGGCCGCCATCGTGGCCATCGCCGCCGCAGTCGGCGCCATCGGAGGCTCGCTCGCCACAGTGGGCGCCGGGCACTACCTGAAAAGCGATCAGACCGCTTCCATTGCGGCCGCAAGCGCCGCAGAGCAAGCGCGCTCGGTCGAAAGCGCGATTGCTAAAATCAACGCTGACATTGCCGCCCTCAAGGCCAGCAGCGCCGCACAATCCGCGAAGATCGGTGAGCGCATCGACCGGGTCGAGAAGGCGCAGGCCGAGCCTGCCGCTAAACTGGCGAAGCTGAGCGAGGCCGTTGAAAAGTTGAAGGCGCCGGCGCCTGTACAAGCCGCAAACGCCGCTCCGGAAACCACCGGCTCGATCAAGCCCGCCGCCGCGCAGCCCGGCCGGCTTCCCGTTGTCGAAGGCTGGACGCTGCGTGAAGTGTCCGCCGGCATTGCGACGGTGAGCGGCCGCCAGGGAATCTTCGACGTCATCCCGGGCGACCCGTTGCCGGGAATCGGGCGGGTCGATGCGATCCGCCGTCAGGACGGCCGCTGGGTTGTCGTCACCAGCCGCGGTCTGATCGTCTCGCGATGAGCGGCTTTGCGGGGTGTCCACACCCTGCAGCTAATGCGACAAACCGCTAAAATTTGAGTGTTCGCCTGAACGGACCGGCATGATCTCGCTGGCATGATGCAGCCTCTGATGAAGAGGGATGAGCATGCCTGCATACCGAGTGATTCCGCGCCTCCGAGTGGTTAACTTTTTCGCCCACGAGGTGATCGACGCGACTGATGGCGTGCCGTCGGCAGCGAACGACAACAATTGCCCGTATTGCGGCGGCGTGCTCGAGCCTGGTGACAAGGCGTCCGATTGTTCCGGATCTGGTGCTGATTCAGGCGCCTGGCCGATGATCCCGTTCCCCAAGGGCTGGGGCGCGTCCTGCTAAGCTGCTTCCTGGCGCGCGGGAACCGCGCGCAGCCCAGCCACATACAAAATCAATCCAAGCATGGTTAGCGCCGCCTGTACGATGCCGATGGCAAGCGTCGGGCTCGCAATCGATGCGGTCAGCACCACGCCGATCGCGGCCCCGGCCATTTGCAGAAATCCGAGCAGCGCCGAGGCAAGGCCAGCCCTGTCGCCGAACGGCTGCAGCGCCGTCGCCGTCACAAGCGGGCTTACCATCCCAAATCCGGTCAGGAAGATCATGACAGGGACGAAATAAGTCCAGATCGAATGGTCGACCCAGTGGGCCAGCAGCAGTACCAGGCCGCCAAGCGCCGCGATGCAAAGACCGATGATGGTTGCGCGCGCGTGCCCAAGCTTGAGTGCCACACGGGGCGCTGCCATTCCCGATGCAAAAACCCCGAGCACCGTTGTCGCGAAAAACATTCCGACCTGAATCGGCGAGAATCCCAGTCCGTCGATCAGGATGCGCGGTGAGACCGAAAACATCGCGAAGAGTGCGCCCATGTACAGCGCAATCGTTCCGGCCGGAGCGATGAAACGCAGATCGGTGAGCAGGCCCCAGTATCCGCGCAGGATCGCGGTCAGCTTGATCGAGACATTGCTGTCGGGCCGATGGGTTTCACCCACGCATCTGAAATAGGCGAATGCGACGGTGGCGCCGAACAGGCCGACCACGAGAAATTCTGAACGCCATCCGGTGGTGGCATCGAGCAGTCCGCCGATCAGCGGCGAGAAGCCGGGGGCGGCGGACATTGCGACCATGATGAAGGCCAATGCCTTTGTCAGGTCTTCGCCGCTCAGGAGATCGCGGGCGATGGCGCGCGACAGGACGGAGGCTGCACATGCGCCCAATGCCTGAATGGTGCGGCCGACCAGCATCATCGGCAGGGTCGTGGAGAATTCGCACCAGAGGCTTCCGAATACGAAGATGCCAAGTCCGAACACAACGGGCTTCCACCGACCGTAACGATCGGACAACGGACCGACGATCAACTGTCCGATGGCGAAGACTGCGAGATAGACGCTGATGGTCGATGAGACTGCAGCGGTCGAGACGTTCAGTGCTTTCGCCATCGAGGGCAGGGATGGCAGCAGAATGTTGGTCGCGAACGATCCGACCGCAGCCAGGGCTGCGAGTACGCTGATGCGCGCGAGCATCGATGGAGTTTTGCGCGTTGAGATCAACTCGTCGCTGCCGACATTCACAATGGTCATCTGAAGATCCCCTTTCGGGCTTTTTATATGATGTACATCATATATCAAACGGGAATGTCGCCCTGAGCTCCCCGCTTTCGCCGGGTGACGGTTGCGGCAGGAACATGGCGGCGCGAGTTTCGGAGTGGAGGACGCGACGCGTCGCCGCGGGCCCCCATCTTGAAGGAGCGCCCTTGTCCTCACCATTTATGACGGTGGAGAAAATATCCCCGGCAAAACGCAGGTCGGGAGGAGAAAATGAGTTACTTCAAAACTGCGGTTCTGCTTGCCGGATTGACGGCCCTGTTCATGGGGGTCGGCTATCTGATCGGCGGAGCGGGCGGCGCCGTGGTGGCGCTGGTTATCGCCGCAGCCACCAACATGTTTGCCTACTGGAACTCCGACCGCATGGTGCTGTCGATGCACGGCGCCCAGGAGGCGGATGAGCGCAGCGCGCCGGAACTGGTGCGGCTGGTGGCCGAGCTTGCGGGTCGCGCGCAATTGCCGATGCCCAAGGTCTATCTGATGGACAATCCGCAGCCCAACGCGTTTGCGACCGGGCGCGATCCGCATCATGCCGCGGTGGCTGTGACGACCGGCTTGCTGCAAATGCTGAACCGTGAAGAACTCGCCGGCGTGATCGCGCACGAGCTGGCGCATATCAAGAACCATGACACGCTGATCATGACGATCACCGCGACCATCGCGGGTGCGATTTCGATGATCGCGCAGTTCGGGATGTTCTTCGGCGGCAACCGCGACAACGGTCCGGGCATCATCGGCTCGCTGGCGATGATGATCCTGGCGCCGCTGTCAGCGACCATCGTGCAGATGGCGATCAGCCGGACGCGCGAATACTCAGCCTACAATATGGGTGCGCGGATTTGCGGGCAGCCGATGTCGCTGGCCTCGGCACTGCTCAAGATCGATAACGCCGCCCATCAGATCCCGAACATGGATGCTGAGCGCAGTCCCGCGACCGCGCACATGTTCATCATCAATCCGTTGTCGGGTCAGGGCATGGACAATCTGTTCTCGACCCATCCGTCGACCGAGAACCGTGTCCGTGAGTTGCAGCGCCTTGCTGGCGAACTCGGGCC